>PHDD01000008.1:144802-149669 GCA_002840905.1 Bacteroidetes bacterium HGW-Bacteroidetes-4
GGTTTCTCCGATTTCCCTCCCGTTTCGCTGTGCTCACGGGATTGGTTCCACCAGCGGAATTTACTGCGCAAACTTGTAAACTTCCGGGTTTCACGCAACACGCATCGTACGAATATTTCTCAACCACCGCGCCGTTTGTATTTGTTAATGCCATTATTGAACCCAAATAGTCGGTATGTATGTAATAAATACCGGAACTGCCTGTATTTTCTTTAATGTGAACGGCAGCCAGTCCGGTTGGAGCACTAATATAGGTATATTCTTTGTAGGTGCCATTGGGTTTTCCGGGTTAAAACTTTATTATTAATTATTTAATGTTTTTTCTTAAAATGGCATCATCGAGAGGTATTTCATTAACTATATTACTAACTATTGAATCCTCATTTCTTTCAAAATATTCTCGTTGATTTTTACTTAATTCACCATGTTTATATTTATAATAAAAAAAATACTTACCTGAAATAAAATAATATTCGTCATTTAATCTTTTATATGAATACAGAAGGTTTTTATTTTCATCAAAGGATTGAATATAAATTGTATCACAAATTTTCTCTTTAATAACATATTCATTAAAAATTACATCGCCCTCATTATGATTTTCTGTAGCTTGTACACACACTGCAAATGTTAGATATTCACTTGTATCAATATTATAATAAAAATAATCAATCCACCATTCTCCTCTATTATATTCTGAATTTGAAAACTGCTTTAAAATATAATTAGGATATAGTGTTGCGAATTCTTTATTTACCTTATTATTAATACATCCAAAGAAAGTAATGTAAATAATAATTACAATTAAACTCCTCATTTTTTAAAATATATAATTATACCACTCATTAAACAATGCTTCATTTGAAAAACTAATAGAGATTACATTTTTCACTGGTTCATAAGGAGATACAAAGTATATCCTTAACAATTCTTTATCAGCAGTTATCCCCCCAATATAATTTTGTCTATAGTTTTCTAATCTTGTTTCTGTAATACGTATTTGCAGACCAGATTTATAAGTATAACCTCTATGTATTGCCCCATTCATGGCCCAACCTCTCCACCACTCAGGCTCAATATTAGAATAAATGTCGTTAACATTCCATAATTTTGTGCCAATTGGTTTACTCCCCTGATTTATGGCTCGAGCCCATTCTTTTGTCCCATGATATACTGCAATGTGATCCTCCCAATCAATTCTTACTAGTCCACCCTCAACACCTGAGGCAGAATATTCCATAGCATTACTCATGCTAAAATTGTTATAAATTGCCTCGTAAACGTATTTAAAACCAAGATTTCTTAACTTCTGAAACCTGGTTTTATTATAACCAATTATGGTTCCAAAACTGTTAACATCCTTCCCGGAATATTGCCCTCTGTATCCGCGTTCCAATTCTCCTTTTAAGATGGTATAATAAGCATCCATTCCCAAGGCTTCCGCTAAATGATTATCCTGACTTTCCTGTATCGATTTAAATCCGTTTTTGGTTCCCCACATTTCCACGCTCCAATAATGCGTATCGTTATAATCATACCTTCTTCCACTTCCTCCTCCGGATCCCGGACTTTCGAAACATCCGTCATTTCCAAAAGCAGCATTTTCGAATGCTTGATGATCTGAGTACCATACTCCCTCATTATAAAAAAGGTAGCCGCTGGGGTCGGTATATTTTAAGGGGTTGTTTCCCGATGTTGCTTTGCTAAGCGGGACAGGCAGTACATATCAGTAATTGCTTCTATTTACTGTGGCTACTTATTTCAAAGAACATAAGTCAAATTTTAAGAAAAAACTAATGGCAGGCTATCTGTTATTAATAGCTCATTCTTATTATTCCCGCCAATACTAATAGTAATACAGAGCATAAAACTATAAACACAAGTAGTAAATATCTCCGCTTTTTATATGCTGGAGTTCTTAAAAATTTGAAATCATTGTATTTTTCTTTAAATCTTTTTTTCCTCAGAAAATAATACCTATTTGTAAAAATTGGAATACCTGCACAAATTATGACCAAATAAAATATTGGAAACTTAATACCAAACAAACTAAGTAATTGGCATATTGTAAATAAGTTAATACCAAATACAATAGTTAACAGATAATTTGCATTTCCTTGTGGTGAATCTTTTTCTCCTAATTCAAACGCACTCCAATATGCACTATAAAAAAGATACCATATATAATAATTCATTCTTTTTTAAATATTAAGGTTCGTTATACGCATCATAAACTTCATATGCAGTTCTTGCCGTAAAATAAATCAATGCAGGTATTTGCATTCCAGGAATAAATGCCGCTGCCCCCATTAACACATCAGCCGAGTTCCATGCAATATTACTCATTGATGGATCCTGATAAACATCCACTGAACTTAATACAACTCCAACACCAAACAGGCTTCTACTTACTCCTTTTGTAAGTGCTGTTGCAGCTTTACCATAATTTACAGACGTTTTTAAACTTTTCGGCACCTTACCTGTAACTTGCTTATAAGCTTTTGCTCTATGTAAATCTTCCGCAAGGTTCATTTCCGCGTTAAGCCCATAAAGTGTATTAATCGTTCCAGCCCAATATGCCGATGCTCCTGCTGTTTCTAATAACCCATTTCCAACCCCTCTATTTGTAATAGTAATTTTTACAGAAGTATTGGTCTTTACAAATTCCCCATTTGGCCCCTTATTTTGATACCAATCGGTATAAGTTATAACCAGCTCAATTCCTCCTGTACCTAACGATTTTACAAAAGCACTATAAGCATTCAGGCGGGGGTCACCCCGCTGGCTTCGTCCTCCGGTAGCCGGGCTTTCGAAACATCCACCTCTTCCAAAGGGATTACTTACCCAATCCTTGTAATCCGAAAGCCAGGCTCCTTTATAATAGAAAAGGGAACCGCTAGGGTCGGTATATTTTAGGGGGTCGCATCCCAATTTCGCTTTGCTCTTCGGGACAAGCTCCCTGCTGTTTCCAAATGTAAATACCATAATGGAACTCAAATAATCGGCATGTATGTAATACAGGTTTTCACTACCATTTGATTCTTTAATATTTACTGCCGCCAAACCTTTAGAAGCACTAATATAGTTATATTCTTTGTAGGTACCATCGTGTTTTACCTGCTTCAAAAAGATTTATTCCTAATCTGTCTTTTTGCTAATTGGAACAAACTTCTTCTCTTTAAGAAGTTTGTTATTCTTGTAAATTTCCTGTTTTATAAGGTTTCCATCTTCATCCCACCAACTCCATGTGTCTGTTTTTACATTGGGTTGGTTTTCTTCAAAGAAATATTCACGGCTTTTAACACCATTTTTGTACCATTCTTGCCATTTGCCAACTTGGTAAAGCTCAAGATTAAATATATGACCTTCTCTCCATTTTTGACCATTTTCGTAATAGTCTGTTGCTAAACCTTTTTCTACATTATGGTGGACTATCCTTTTGAGGTTTCCATTTTCATAATAATATTTGGTTAAAATGGCATCTTCAAAAATGGTGTCAATTGGTATAGATTCACCTTCCAGTTTACCATTTTCATACCAGCCTCTAGAGAAACTACTCTTATAATCTAAATGAGATTTTAAACTACCACTTTCATAAAACTCAAAAGTAGGAGCTATTTTTTTTCCATTTTTATAGTATGATAACCATTCAATTGTTCCACTTTTGTAATAAATAATAGAATAACCATCTTTCTCTTGATCCTTATAGCATATTTCTCTATATTTTTCCCCATTATCATAATATCCTGTAACTTTTGCTCTTTTTCCATTTATATATTGGATTAAGACCAGAATACTTTCACCTCTATATTCACAGTCAATGGTATCAGTACCTGAAAAATTATGAATTGAAGAATTGCTTGTATCGTTAAATATTGAGTAAATGTTTTGTGGCTTTACCACCTCAACATTTGACACAATTTGCGCAAATAAATTAAATTGTGCAGCAAAAAAAGAAATGGAAATAAAAAGTGTTTTTCTCATAATTACCACCATTTTTCATTCTCATAACTCAAACCATCCCAATGAAGATTCTTGCCATAACGAGGGCTTACTTCATTGTTATAAATTCGATAAATGTATCCGTAGCCTTGATCTATAATAAACCCACCAGGCCCCATTATATTAAACCTTATATAGAGTTTATTGGGATCATATATGCCATTATTAAACATATAATCCCCATCTCTTTTTGATAATAAATGAAGTTTTCTATTAAATGTAACTACATCTCTATTAATCACATAATCCTTATCAAACACCTTTTTAGAACCATCAAAATTTACAATTTTAATTCCCCGCTCCGTACTGGTAAATAATACGGTACCTGCTTTCATATCAAGGAATTCAACACCATAAGCTAAACCTGTTTGTTGGGGTGTTAAAATATTACCCCCTCCGTTTGCGGCCGAACCCTTTGAATAAAGAAAAGTGGATCCATTTTCCCAGGTTCCATAAATATCGCCTGTGACCAAACCATTAGGCATCATTCCATGGATAGTAATGCCTTTATTATTTGAAACAATATCAACACCCATATCCATGGCCTCACCAATTGCAGCATTTCCGGTAATGTATTCATCACTACTTGCCCAGACACCTCCTCCATTTCCATCCGAAACCCAGCTGTTTCCAGCATTTTGCTGATCAATTACATATTGCATTGATTCTTGATAAGGCATCCAACCTCCAAAAAAATCATCACCGGCATACCAACTGGGTAAGCTTCCCCCGGAACCTACCGTTTCACTGGTCACAAAGTCCTGATAACTCATCTGGTACCCACTGGGGTCAGTATATTTTAGTGGGTTGTTCATTACATAGCTATACCTATTATAATTCTGGGTACTGTATGGGTTTTGGAGAA
>PHDD01000009.1 GCA_002840905.1 Bacteroidetes bacterium HGW-Bacteroidetes-4
CATGTTCGACCGCCTTTTAGTAGCCTGTGTAAGTGAAAATTACAAAATTAATATTAATGATTCCCGATAGTCATAATTTTTTATTATAAACAAGGTATAAAATTTTCAATCTTACATATAATTTTTATCTTTGCGCACTCAAAATTAGAGGGTTAAGAATTCTGAAGAAGCATATTGAGAGAAATACACGATGAGAAGGGTTTTACTTACAACAGTTTATTTATTACTGATTTTTGCACTAAGTGCACAAAATGCAAAAAAACAATTTCGGACGGCAAAAAAATTAATTGAATCAGGTCAATATCAGGCGGGTATTAACAGATTAAACCAGGCTATTGAATTAAACAAAACATTTAAAGAGGCTTATATTTTGCGGGCTGATGCATTTGAATTGCTTGGAAACTTTGAACAGGCAGCAGCCGATTATGAAAAAGTTGCTTCGTTAAATTCCGATCAGGCAGCCTTTTTTTTTCAAACCGGAAGGCTATATTATCTATCCGAAAATAATCAACGGGCTATTATTTTTCTGAATCACGCTTCAACTCTTGATGCTAAGTACCCTGAGCTTCTGCTTTTTAAAGCAAAAGCTTATCTGGCAAACAAAGAATTTGCCAAAGCACTAATTGCAATTGAAACCGCTTTGCGCAACGAAGTATCGTATGAGCATTATTATGTTCGTGCGCTGACTTACGACAGTCTGAAAAAATATCCGCAAGCCATTGAGAGTTACCGACAGGCTCTTGATTTAAATTCGGGCCAAGCAAGTATTTATTACGACTTGATACGCTCGTTGCTTAAAAACAAGCAGTTAGACGAGGCCCTGATTTTTGCTCAACAGGCTACTCAACTTTTTCCCTACGAAGCCGAAGCCTATAAAATTCGTAGTTTGGTTTACTACCAGCGCAGGGAATTGTTTCAGGCCATTAACGATTTGTCGAAACTGGAAACCCAGACCAACGATTTGGTTCTCATTTTATGTACCCGCGGAAAATACTATTTTGAGTTTGAGCAGTTTCAAAATGCTAAATCTGATTTTAGCCAAATACTGCACAAAAACCCCGAACACAGCAGTGCTTTGTATTGGCGGGGTCGTTCCAACGAGGAATTGATGGAACTGGATTTGGCACGTGCTGATTATGAGCAGTTCTTAAACACCGGTTCGTCAAGTAAAAATGTCTGGTATTACGATGCACAAGAACGGCTTTTTGTATTGAACCGTGAAACCGAGGCTCCTCAGATTTCCATTGAATATCCGCTTATTATTGATGGAAACAAACTGGCACTGGAGAACTTTACCGATAGTATTGAGTTACGCGGTCAATTGGCTGATAAAAGTGGTTTAAAGCAGCTTTTTATAAACAAGCAGCAGGTTAAGCTACTGTCAGGCTCTCAGTTTGTTTGTAAGCTTTCACCAAAAGAACTTTCAAAAATCGAATTTATTGCTGAAGATGTCTACAACAATCGAACAGAGCTTAGTTACGATTTAATTTTAATGGAAAAAGACACACCCAAAGTTAAAATCCGTTATCCTGAAATAGATGCCCGGGGAATTTTCCACGTGGACAATCAGGCCAATGAACTAAAAATTGAAGGATGGATAATTGATTCGAGTCGAATAAAAGAAATTTGGATAAATGATCGTAGTGTAGCTTTTAATAAATCGGTCTTAAACCCCGGGTTTTCTATCCAGCTTACCGGTTTACCCATCGACAGCATTACGGTTAAAGCCGTCGATGTTTTTGACAACGAAACCATCCTTTACCTCACCCGGCATCACGAAAACTAACACCATTACCGAAAATAATAACTTTTCAATTGCTTCCCGAATAAAACGTTGAACAACATTTGAGCTGCTTCAATCGTTTTGTTGTTGTTTTGTGTCGGTGTAAAAGGCAACTTTATGCCTGATGTTGACATCTGACAGATAATTACAACAGAACTAATCGATAAACAAATTTATCATGATAAAGCAAATTGCCCGGCTAATTTCCAGCGTAGCATTGATAGCCTTGTTAGTTATTACTATTCAGGCCTGCCAAAACGCAACAAAGAAACAAGAAAATGCTTACGCAGATTCGGAAAACGAAGACTCCAGGAAACCTTTTGTTGAAACCCGGCTAAAGGGAACCTTGTTCAATTCCACCGATCCAATGGTTGTTGTTTCTGCTCCGGGTATTTCAGACACCGTGGAAGCCAACAGTAAAAATCAGTTTGAATTTGTGTTAAGCCTTAACCGGGGTGGTTATTTTGTAATTCACAACAGCGGTAAAAACCTGCGCGTATATTTAAGCCCGGGCAATAAGCTTGAACTTACCTTCGATGCAGGCGATGTTTATGAATCGTTAACCCTTGAGGGAGCCGGAAGCCTTGAAAACACCTTCCTGAAGAAAAAATACCAACTCCTTTTGGAGCACACTTTTAGTGGGTCGCACGCCTATGAAATTCAACCCAAAGCATTTCGTTATTTGGTTGATTCGCTTTACGTGGTGGAAAAACTTTATTTAGCCGGTTTTGTTGAGCAAAATCCTGGTATATGTCCCGATTTTGTTGAGCGGGAACAAGCTGCCCTTTTATACGATTGGGCCAGTAAACTCATGGAATATCCCCGCTTAAACCAGGTAAATGCTACCATCGACAAAGATCAATATTTTAAATTTTTGAACAAAATATCGGTAAACGAGCCCCGCTATCTCGACATTTACGAATACCGCATGTTTTTAAATGCCTACATTGCGCATTATACCCATCAGCAAATGCAGGCTGCCGGAAAATGGAACCTCGAAACCCACGAAGTTTCGCTCATCCGGATGCAGCAGATTAACCGACTGATTACAGACTCCAGGGTTAAAGATTACCTGCTGGCATCGGTAATAAAGGAACAGGTGAATTATTTTGGCTATAAAAATACGGAGAACCTGTTTAAAATTTTTGAAATGAATTGCAGCGACGAACTGCTAAAACAGGAAGTATTGGCACCTTACCAAAATTACCTGGCTTTAAAGCAACATGCCGACGCTCCCGATGTAAAACTTATTAACTCGCAGGGCAAACAATATACATTGGCCGATTTTGCCGGTAGTTATATTTACATCGATGTTTGGGCTACCTGGTGCCTGCCTTGTAAAAAAGAAGCGCCCTATTTTGAAGACTTACGACAAAAATACGTGCACAAAAACATCACATTTATTGCCATCTCAGTCGATGAAAAACAAGACGACTGGCGAGAATATTTAACGGTACGTCCCACCAAACTTCCGCAATTTTGGGCGGTAGATGCAAAACAGTTTTTAAGTGATTATGTGATTAAAACCATTCCGCATTTTATAATTATTGGTCCCGATGGGAAAATAGTAAACCCCAATGCATTCAGGCCTTCGGAGCCCGATTTATCGTGGTTCGAAAGTTTGCCGGGAAAAAGAGCGGTGTAAACAGAAGCTTGCTGTTGTTCATTTCTTAAAATCATCCGTTGTTTTTTCCTTTTCAAACTATATTATTTCAACGGGATACCCTATTATTTCAAATTCAACGTGTATTATTTGAAAGTTAAGGTTTGTTTTTAGAAAGTCATACCATTTTTTTCAATGTTCGAACCTTATTCTGGAGGTATCAGACCTTTTTTTGGAACCGTCGAACCTCATTCCGGAGGCATCGTACCTCTTTCTGTGAACCGCGAATCTCTTTTCGCAAAGGTCGGACCTTGTTTCGCGAACATCGGACCTTATTATTTCATCTGCTGACCTCATTCTTTCACCTTCCGACCTCATTATTTGAAAGATGAATGTTAAAAGGGCAGGTTTTTTAAATCAACATTTCCGCCCGAGAGAATTATAGCTACGGTTTTTCCGGTAAACTTTTCCCGATGTTCCAGCATCACAGCCAGCGGAACTGCCGACGAGGGTTCAATAACAATTTTCAGGTATTTATAAACCAGTTCCATGGCTTCTACAATAGCATTTTCAGAACAGGTAAGCAATTCGTCCAGATGGCTGTTAATAATTTCGAAAGTTAGTGGCGACAGCGATGTGCGCAAACCATCGGCAATGGTTTTGGGGTTGTTGGCCGGAATTAATTTATTGGCCTGAAACGACAAAAAGGCATCGTTGGCTTGTGCGGGTTCGGCACCAATAATTCGGGTCTTTTTCCAGCTGTTTTTTGCGGCAATACAAGTTCCGCTCATTAAACCACCGCCACCAATGGGTGCCATCACCACATCGGGTTCCGGAATTTGTGAAACCAGCTCAAGGCAAGCGGTCCCCTGGCCACAAATAACATTAAAATTATCGTACGGATGAACCAAAACAGCCCGGGTAGCGTCCATAACTTTTTGCAGCGTGGTTTCGCGTGCATCCAGGGTTGGCTCACAAAAAGTAATCTGTCCGCCATACGCTTTTACGGCTTCAATTTTCACCCCGGGAGCGTTTACGGGCATTACAATATGCGCTTTAATTCCATTCATGGTTGCTGCTTTGGCCAGTGCAGCTGCATGATTCCCCGAAGAATGTGTGGCAACACCCCGTTTTTTTTCTTCAGCGCTAAGCTGCAATACCGCGTGGCTTGCACCGCGGAATTTGAAAGCGCCTACCTTCTGAAAATTCTCGCATTTGAATAGCAGCTGGCAGCCCATTTTAAGGTTTAGCAGTTCAGAATGCATCACGGGAGTTTCGTGAATAAACGGTTTAATTAAAGCGTGTGCCGTTTTTATGTTTTGTAGGCTGGGTAGTTGCATACAGGATGTTTATGAAAGTTAGTTGTAAAAGTTGTGTTATATATCAGAACAAACTTAATTTATTTTGGCACGAATTTTATAAGATTCCACTATTTTTATCGTTTGCTAGCAACAAGGCATTTTAAAGCGTAAATTGCAGCAATTTTTCTGACAAATAGGTAAATCATGAAGTTAAGAACAGAGCATCTTATAAAAAAATACGGTTCACGTACGGTGGTTAAAGGCGTTTCATTCGAAGTTGAAAAAGGAGAAATTGTTGGTTTGCTTGGGCCTAATGGTGCCGGGAAAACCACATCGTTTTATATGATAGTGGGATTAATTACTCCCAACGAAGGAAAAATATTTCTTGACGATTTGGATATCACCAGCGAACCCATTTACAAAAGGGCAAAGCGGGGAATTGGTTACCTTGCACAGGAAGCTTCCGTTTTCAGAAAACTGAGTGTTGAAGATAATATCAAAACGATTCTTGAAATGACCCCCCTGACTAAACAAGAACAATCGGATAAGCTGGAATCACTTTTAAACGAATTTGGCTTGCAACACATCCGTAAAAGTCTGGGAATTCAACTCTCGGGAGGTGAACGACGCCGTACCGAAATTGCCCGTGCACTGGCCATTGATCCGAATTTTATTTTGCTCGATGAACCTTTTGCCGGTGTTGACCCTATTGCTGTTGAAGACATTCAGGGAATAGTTCGAAAACTAAAGGAAAAAAACATTGGTATTTTAATTACCGATCATAATGTGCACGAAACCCTTTCCATTACCGACAGGGCTTACCTTTTGTTCGAAGGAAAAATTCTGAAGGCAGGTACTGCTCATGAATTATCTGAAGACGAGCAGGTAAGAAAAGTATATTTGGGCAAAAATTTTGAATTGCGCATTTGAACTGTTTATTATATTTGCTTAACTGAAATTTAGTGGAGTTTACTAATGAAGTTATGTTTTACTTAAAGTCATGAACCACTTCTGCGTATTACTCTTCATCGTTTAATAGGCTTAAAAAAAATTGAAACCGGTTTGTCCGGTTTCATATAGATAATTTTTTAATATAGTGTTGGGTGTTCCATTCAATGAACCGATGAAAAAACGTTCCGCGTACCAGAGTATTTTACTAATTGTTGGCTTAACCTTTGGATTGCAGGCAATGCTTAATGCACAGGTTACACGCATACGGGGCAAAGTGCTCGACCAACAAACCAGTGAACCCTTGCCTTTTGTTAATATCAGCATCGAGGGAACGACCCTTGGAACCATTACCGATTTTAACGGCGATTTTTTTCTGGAAACCCGCTTACAACCCAATAGCATTGTTGCCTCATACATTGGCTACCACATGCAGCGTATTCCGGTTACTCCAGGTACTTTTCAGGAAATTGAAATCCGGCTCGAGGCAGAAAATATTGAACTCGACGAAATTGTGGTTACTCCGGGCGAGAATCCGGCACATCGCATATTAAGAAAGATAATCGATAACAAAAAACAAAACGACCCAGCCCGAATTGGAAGCTATCAATACGAAATTTACAATAAAATGGAACTCGACATAAACAACCTGACCGAGGAGTATAAAAACCAGCGGGTTTTCAGGCAGTTTCAGTTTATTTTCGATTACATAGACACTTCGGCCATAACCGGAAAAACCTTTTTGCCGGTTTTTATCGTGGAAACACTGAGTGATTATTACTATCAAAAAGATCCACCCAAAAAAAAGGAAGTAATTAAGGCAAATAATATCAGCGGAATCGATAGCGATAAGGTTTCGGAATTTACCGGACAAATGTATCTCGACTTTAATATTTACGACAATTTTGTGCCCATTATGGGACTCGAAATGGTAAGTCCAATTGCCAATTTTGGTTTGATTTACTATAAATACTATTTAATCGACAGCGCTTTCCGCGACAATCACTGGTGTTATCAGATTTCTTTCCGTCCTAAACGCAAGATGGAGCCTACCTTTAATGGTTATTTCTGGGTGCAGGACACTACGTTTGCTATCCAGAATTATAAAATCAGGTTGGCCGACGATGTAAACATCAACTTTGTTGACGATTTTGTGGCAGAACAAACTTACACACTGGTTGAAGATTCTGTTTGGTTCCCGATGAAACAGGAACTGTTTATCGATTTTGCGGTAACAAATAAGGATTACGGATTCTTCGGGCGTAAAACCACTTCGTTTCAAAATATTAAACTTTACCCCAGGCTCAATGAGAAGTTTTTCTCGAAACAATTGGCCGAGGAAACTATAATAAAGGAAAACGCACTTGATTACAATATTGAGCAATGGCAAAAGTTACGTCCGGAGGAGCTTTCGCAGCGGGAACAGGACATTTACCAGATGGTCGATTCCATTAAGGAAGTTCCCCTGTTTAATTCCATTATCGATGTTATTAATACCGTTATTACAGGCTATTGGGTGAAAGGCCCCATTGAGATTGGCCCGTATTATACACTTTACAGTTTTAACCCCATCGAGGGGCAACGGTTTAAATTCGGTTTCCGAACCAGTAATAGTTTTAGCACCAAAGTAATGTACAATGGCCACCTGGCCTACGGAACCCGCGATAACAAATTAAAATACGGAGCCGGCGTACTTTACGACTTTAATAAAAACCCGCGCCGACGGGTAGGTTTGCAATACAAGCTCGACTACGAGCAATTGGGCGTAACAGAAAACGCCTTTTTAAGCGATAATTTTTTAGCTTCAATATTTAGCCGCGAAATTAACGACAAGCTAACCGAAGTAAACGATATATCAACCTACTATGAACACGAGTGGTTTCAAGGCTTTTCAAACACTATAACCCTGCGAAACAAACGGATATTTTCGTCTGTTAATGTGCCTTTTATGCATGTGAATGAACTGAATGACACCCTCTCGTTCAATAGTTTAGTTACCAGCGAAATTAAATTAAATGCCCGGCTGGCTTTTAACGAAAAGTTTGTTTACGGCGAGTTTGAACGCATGAGCCTGGGAACACGCTACCCCATTTTAAACCTGAATTTTACTGCTGGTGTGCAGGGAATCTTTGAGAGCGATTACGAATATTACAAGCTAAATTTTAGCATTGAGCACAAATTTCCCATCAGCCCTTTTGGCGATTTTAAATACGTAATTGATGCAGGAAAAATATTTGGCAGTGCACCCTATCCCTTTCTGCAACTTCACGAAGGCAACCAAACCTACGCTTACGACGATTATGCTTTTAACCTGATGAATTATTACGAATTTGTAAGTAATCAGTACTTGAGCCTTATGTTAGAACACCATTTTAACGGGTTTTTTCTGAATCGCGTTCCCTTGTTCCGCCGTTTAAAACTACGCGAGGTAACCGGATTAAAAATATTGGGAGGCGATTTGTCGGAACGTATTCCTGGTTCCATTATGTTTCCCGAAAACCTCGATGTTTTAAGCAAACCTTATATGGAAGCCAGTGCCGGAATCGAAAACCTGTTTAAATTTATCCGAATTGATGCCGTTTGGCGTCTAACCTACAAAGACAAAACTGACATAAAGAACTTTGGTATTTTCGGCAAATTGCAAATCATGTTTTAAGCTTTTTCTTTTTATTTACCAGCCATACACCAACCAATGCCAGGCAAATGCTGCCAAACTGGAGCCAGGTAATGGTTTCTCCATCAAATATTCCCCAAAGAATAGCAAAGAATGGAATTATATAGGTTACTGAAGTAGCAAAAAGTGCCGAAGTATAATGAACCAGACTATTAAAAAAGAACAATGAAAGAACCGAACCAAATAATGACAAAATAAAAATAAATCCCAGATTCAGCGCCCATTGCTCGGTTGCAAAAGCAGGACTTAAATCAGAAAAGAGCAGGTAAATTCCAGCTGGTGGGCCCACAAACAAAAAAGCCAGCGAGGTAATTTCAACACCCGATAAATCTTTCAGTTTAAAGCGTATTTCATTGGCATTAATACCATATCCAATGGTGGCAATTACCACATAAAGCGCATAGCCGTTTATGTTTTGTATCGTTTCAAGCATATTTCCCTGGCTTATTAGGCCCACAGCTCCTACAAGCCCCAAAAGAATTCCCATGATTTGCCAACGTCCGGGGCGGTTTTTATAGATAAGTATTCCGGTAATCAAAGCAAAAAATGGAGCCAAGCTGTTTATCATGCCTGCAAGTGAACTATTAATCTGGGTTTGTGCCTTGGTAAATAAAAAAGCCGGGAAAAAGATTCCGGCATATCCCGTAATTAAAATGTGAATCCAGTTGGTTCGGGTAATCTTTTTGTAGAACCTGAAAAAAGTTGGAGCCAGAATCATAAACCCGAAAAAAATCCGAAAAGCTGCAACCTGCATGTAATCGAACGAGCGGAGTCCCTTTTTCATTAAAATAAATGAGGAACCCCATATTAGTGCTAGGGTCAGCAGGGTTACCCACTGCCAGCTTTTTTTCGACAAATCGTAAACAGTCATTGGTATCTAATTTTTAGGGCGTAAAGATAGCATTAACATACACACCCCGATAAGGGTTGTAAAAATATTAATTTTTGAAATTTTCAATCTTTCTATATGTTGATTAATATGCAATAAATCAGAAAGTTGAAATATGTTATTTTGTGTGGCTTATTAACAGGCTGTTGATAAATCGTATTTAATTCGCAGGTTCAAATAACTATATTTGTCCAAAATTTAGGATATGTCTGCTATTTATTCAGAAGACGCGATAAAAACGCTCGATTGGAAAGAACACATCCGGCGCCGTCCGGGTATGTACATTGGTAAGCTGGGCGATGGTTCGTCGCGCGACGATGGTATTTATATTTTGTTGAAAGAGGTGCTCGATAACTCCATCGACGAATTTATGATGGGGAATGGAAGGCAAATTGAAATTACCATTAACGAAAACGAAGTCTCGGTTCGCGACCACGGACGTGGAATTCCTTTGGGAAAACTGGTAGATGTAGCTTCAAAAATGAACACGGGAGCCAAATACGATTCCAAAGTCTTTAAAAAGTCGGTAGGTTTAAATGGTGTGGGTATTAAAGCCGTAAACGCTCTTTCGAGTCGCTTCAACATTAAATCGTTTCGTGATGGTCAGGTTAAGGCCGTTGATTTTTCTCGGGGAGAAATTATCACCGATTTTCCCATTGAACCAACCACCGAGCCCAACGGAGTTTTAACCACCTTTTATCCCGACGAGGAATTGTTTGGTAACTACCGCTATATTGCCGAGTACGTAATTACACTCCTGCGTAATTATACCTTTCTGAATTCGGGACTAACCATTACCCTGAATGGCGAAAAATACATTTCCCGCAATGGCCTCGTCGACTTACTCGATGAGTACATGAGCGCTCCGGGGCTGTACCCGATAATTCATTTAAAAGATGAAGATATTGAACTGGCCGTGACCCACGGACGCCAGTATGGCGAAGAATATTATTCGTTTGTGAATGGGCAGCACACTACCCAGGGAGGAACCCATCTGGTAGCTTTTCGCGAAGCCTATGTTAAAACCATTCGCGAGTTTTATAAAAAAGATTTCGATCCTTCCGACATTCGTTCCGCTATTTCAGCGGCTATAAGCATAAAGGTTGAGGAACCGGTTTTTGAATCACAAACCAAAACCAAGCTGGGTTCAAAAGATATTGGCCCCAATGGCCCCTCGGTGCGTCAGTTTATTACCGATTTCCTGAAAAAACACCTCGACGATTACCTGCACAAAAACGCCGATGTTGCCGAGATTCTGTTACACCGTATTCAGGATTCAGAAAAAGAGCGTAAAGCCATATCAGGAATTCAGAAGTTGGCCCGTGAACGGGCAAAAAAATCGAATTTGCACAATAAAAAATTGCGTGACTGCCGGATTCATTACAACTCGAGCCACGACCGCAAGCTGGAGACCTCCATTTTTATTACCGAGGGCGACTCGGCCAGTGGTTCCATTACAAAAAGCCGCGACGTGGACACTCAGGCTGTTTTTAGCCTAAAGGGAAAACCACTGAATTGCTACGGCTTGACCAAAAAAATTGTTTACGAGAACGAGGAGTTTAACTTACTGCAGGCGGCGCTTAACATTGAAGAAGACATGGAAGAATTGCGTTACAACAACGTAATTATTGCTACCGATGCTGACGTGGATGGAATGCACATTCGCCTGCTGATAATTACTTTCTTTCTGCAGTTTTTCCCCGATTTAATTAAAAACAAACACCTTTATATTCTCCAAACCCCACTTTTCAGAGTGCGAAATAAAAAGAAAACCATTTATTGCTATTCCGAAGAGGAACGCGAAGCGGCCATGAAAGAACTGGGAACAAATCCTGAAATTACCCGATTTAAAGGTTTGGGAGAAATATCGCCCGATGAGTTTGTTCATTTTATCGGGAAAGATATCCGCCTCGATCCGGTAAACATTAAAAAGGGGGACTCTATTAATGAACTGTTGGAGTTTTATATGGGAAAAAACACTCCCGACAGGCAGCAGTTTATTATTGAAAACCTGCGTATTGAAGAGGAACTTTAAAAACGGAATTACCAATATTCTGTAACTCAAAAAAAGAACGAAGTTAGAAATACAAATATGTCCGAAGAATTAGAACAACAAGGAGCAAAGCCGGGAAACGGGCAATCGCATTCGCCTGAAGATGTTAAAACCGATAACCTGCAACACATTTCGCACATAAGCGGCATGTATCAAAGCTGGTTTCTCGATTATGCATCGTACGTTATACTGGAGCGTGCTGTGCCACACATTAACGACGGTTTAAAACCCGTGCAACGCCGTATTTTACACTCCATGAAACGACTCGATGATGGGCGGTACAACAAGGTGGCCAACATCATTGGAAACACCATGCAGTTTCATCCTCATGGTGATGCTTCCATTGGCGACGCTTTGGTTCAGCTCGGACAAAAAGACATGCTCATCGATTGTCAGGGAAACTGGGGAAATATTCATACCGGCGATGGAGCCGCGGCTCCACGTTATATTGAGGCTCGCCTGACAAAATTTGCCCTCGATGTGGTGTTTAGCCCTAAAATTACCGAATGGAAATCGTCGTACGACGGAAGAAATCAGGAACCAGTAACTTTGCCCGTTAAATTTCCTCTATTGTTGGCTCAGGGTGTTGAGGGGATTGCCGTTGGACTGGCATCAAAAATTCTTCCGCATAATTTCAATGAGCTGATTGACGCCTGTATTGCTCATTTGCAAGGCAAAACCTTCGAACTTTTGCCTGATTTCCCAACCGGCGGCCTGGCCGACTGCTCAAAATACAACGACGGCTTGCGCGGAGGAAATGTGCGGATACGTTCACGCATCGAAAAACTCGACAAAAAAACCCTGGTAATTAAAGACATTCCCTTTGGAAAAAACAGTGGAACCCTAATCGAATCTATCTTAAAAGCCAATGAAAAGGGAAAAATAAAAATCAAAAAAATTGACGATAATACCGCAGCAAACGTCGAAATTTTGGTGCATCTAACACCCGGCGTATCGCCCGACAAAACCATTGATGCCCTTTATGCTTTTACCGATTGCGAATTATCCATATCACCCAATAGTTGTGTAATTGAATATGATAAACCCTGCTTTATCGGAGTTAGCGAAATTCTGCGACACAATGCTGATTCTACCAAAGAGTTTCTGCGACAGGAATTACTGATTCGTCTGGGCGAACTCGAAGAACAGTGGCACATGGCCTCGCTCGAAAAACTCTTTATTGAAGAGCGTATTTACAAAGATAAAGCATACGAAGACGGCACCGACTACGAATCGGTTATTGCTCACATTCACAAACGTTTTGAGCCCTTTAAAAAACAATTTGTACGAGAAATCACCGACGAGGATGTGAAAAAACTTTTCGAGATAAAAATGCGCCGCATCCTGAAATTCTCGACCAAAGAAGCCGAAGATTTATTGCTCCGTCTCGAAGAGGAAATGACTGAGGTTAAAAACCACCTTAATAATATAGTGGAATATGCCATCAACTATTTCCGCCAGATAAAGAAAAAATATGGTAAGGGTCGTGAACGTAAAACCGAACTGCGTAGTTTCGAAAATATTGAAGCTGCCAAAGTAGTGGTTGCCAACGAAAAACTGTATTGCAACTACCAGGAAGGTTTTATTGGAATTGGTGCTTCCATGCGTAAAGAAGAATACGTGTGTGAATGCTCCGACATCGACGATATTATTGTTTTCCGTAAAGATGGAAAATACATCATTACAAAAGCATCCGATAAGGTGTTTGTGGGCAAAGACATACAATACGTCGGTGTGTTTAAACGCAACGACGATCGCACCATTTACAATGTGATTTATCGCGACGGAAAATACGGCCAGACATACATGAAGCGTTTTCCGGTTAAAGGAATTACCCGCGACAAAGAATACGATGTAACCAAAGGTACCGAAGGATCGCGCATGCTGTATTTTAGCGCCAATCCCAACGGTGAGGCCGAAACCATTAAAATTTACCTGAAACCCAGGCCCAAGCTTAAAAAATTAATCTTTGAACTTAATTTTAGCGATCTGGCCATAAAAGGACGCCAAAGTATGGGGAACATACTGACACGTCATCAGGTGCACCGCATTGTACTTAAAGAATCGGGAGTATCAACCTTAGGCGGGTTAAAAATATGGTTCGACGATGTGGTTTTCCGGTTAAACACCGACGAACGCGGCCAATACCTGGGCGAGTTTAAAGGAAACGATAAAATTTTGGTGGTTACCAAAGACGGCCAGTACCACATGACCAATTTCGATATCAGCAACCATTACCCCGATGATATTTTGCGCATCGAAAAATACAAAGGCGGTAAAGTATTTTCAGCCGTATTTTACGATGGGGAACAAGGGTTTTATTACCTGAAACGCTTTGATTTTGAAGACACCAACAAATACACTTCGTTTATTGGTGAGCATAAAGATTCAAAACTGGTATTACTTACCGACGAGCGTTGGCCGCAGGTTCGTTTAACTTATGGAGGTAAAAACGAAGGCCGCCCCGAAGATGTAATTGATGTGGATGATTTTATTGCTGTTAAAAGCTATAAAGCCCGCGGTAAGAGGCTTTCGACTTACGAGATTAAGAAAGTGGTTGAAATTGAACCCTTGCAAAAAGAAGCTCTGGAACCGGAACCTGAGATTGAGGATGCCGGAGTTGAGGATATGTCTGACGAAATAGATTCTGAATTGCCCGAAGGCGATGGAGAACAAATGTCGTTGGGTTTCGATTAATTAAAGGAATACGGCAAATCTGTCTTTGAGAGCGGAATTAAAAAAGAAAGCAAATGCGTATTTATCTGCTGGGATATATGGGGTGTGGAAAGTCGACCATTGGAAAAAAACTGGCCAAAACCTTGGGCATTCCTTTTGTTGACCTTGATGATCAAATTGAACAGCAGTCCGGAAAAACAATTGTTGATATTTTTGAACAGGATGGTGAAGCCATTTTCAGAAAAATTGAGCAGCAAGCCTTACACCTCACCTTTAAGCTTGAAGATGCCGTAATTGCAACAGGTGGTGGAACTGCTTGTTATGCCGACAATATGGATAAAATGCGGGCCAACGGGGTAACGGTGTATATAGAACTTCCGGCGAAGGTTTTAGCCGATCGGCTAAAAAATGCTGCAACAAAGCGCCCTTTACTTAAAGACAAGAGCGAAGCAGAACAAATGGCTTTTATCGAAGAAGCCCTGCTGGTGCGCGAACCCTATTATCGCAGAGCCTGTGTTATTGTAAACGGCATCGACTTAAATGTAAAAACACTGCTGACCTCATTAACACTGCCTTAGAAAATTTCGCGGCCTCCTTCTTTAATGTTTCCTGACAAATAGCCGGCAACGTAGGAATTTAGAAACCGGACTTTATCAGTGCTTTTTTATTAAACCATAAACCCCTATGTGGGTTTATTTGTATAACTTAGCGTGAATTTTAAAAACTTTTACCATGAAACGATTAGTCGCCTATTTTTTGCAGGGCCTGGTTTATATTGCCCCCATTGCTGTTACCATTTACATAGTTTACCGGGTTTTTAATGTGGTCGACGGCAGCATTCAACAGTTCCTCGAAGCGTTTATGGGCATCCGGATTCCCGGCCTGGGTATCGTTGTGCTCTTTATTTTATTAACCTTTTTAGGTTACATTGGGCAAACCATTATAGCCCGCCCCATAAAAAACCTTTTTAAACAATTACTCGAAAGAGTTCCCATTTTAAAGGTTATTTATTCGGCTTTTAACGATTTGTTTTCGGCCTTTGCCGGAAAAGAGAAGAAATTTAACCGTCCGGTATTGGTTAAGGTAAACCATATTTCGGAGCTCCACAAGCTGGGTTTTGTTACCGAAACCGATATGTCGCGACTGGGTCTTACCGATTTTGTAACCGTATATTTTCCACATTCCTATAATTTTTCGGGCGAGATGTTTATAGTGCCTTCCAATCAGGTTACGCCCGTTGACATACCTGCTGCCGATGTTATGAAGTTTACTGTTTCGGGCGGTGTTGCCGGATGGGATTAAGGCTTTTTTACCACAAAGTTGTAGTTGTTGAAAATCAGACTGGTGGCTGGAAATTGAAATTTTGACATTAGAGCTTAGAAACCAGACCTGCGACTGAAAGAAAAGGATTTTAGCCAATTTAAAAACGCAAATAACCGTCAATAACATTTTTTACGGGTTATTTCACCGCATATAGTTGTTTTTAAATACAATCATAATAAATTTTATTATATTTTTGGTATTGAAAACGATCTAACCAAATCACTATGTATATGAGTAAAAGTACTGGCGATGGGTTAAACCGACTAACAAATCCGTTATCAGGCCCTACAAGTATTGAAAGGAAAAAGCTAAATCAATCAATTCGGCTCATTACCCAAATACTTTAGAGGGGATTCAATTGTAAACGGAAAATTTGTTCAAAAAAACAACTTGCATTCTTTAAATTAAACAGCCTCATTTAAAAATATATAAGTTGAATAAATTTTTATCCTTATCAGCAATTGTGTTGACTTTATCATACGGTTGCTAACCCAAAGAGCCGTTTCTTGATGCCACTTCTGAAAAAATTGTATTGAACGGATTAATTACCACCGACAGTTTATTTGGGGTAACCATAACTCAGAGCACGCTTGTAACTGACCCGGAACACGGAAACGAGTTTCTGCAAAATGCTTCGGGCACCATTTATCAAAACAACCGGACTCTCGATACCCTGACAAATAGGAGTGATAAGGAAATGAGTGAGCGTAGTTATTATTATTATAACGCAAAAAACTATTTTGCAATGCATATTGTTCCTGAAGCCGGAAAAGAATATGAAATAGAGATAAAATACCCCGGCATGAAAACGGTTTATGCTAAAACCACCATCCCTGATAAAGTAACCATTGAAAAGCTGGATACCACCCGGATTAAGTTACCATTTGTTAATGAATATGTAAGTGATGAAGGGTTTTTATGCCAAATTTCGTTTACCGACCCACCCGATGAGGAAAATTATTATCTGATAGGTATTATAAAATCAAGATCGCATGATATGAATAGCGATGGAATATGGCATGGAGATTACATGCTTTTTACTTGTGACGATGCTATTGTTGAGGAAGAGTTAAAAAGTGGTTCTGGTATATATAGTGTGGCCTTTTCCGATAAAAGTATCAATGGAATGGCTTACAAACTTACATTGAGCTTGAAATTTCAGGAAATTGGGATTCCTTTATTACCATGGGAACCTGCCCCTTATGACACCATTCGTCGAACTGTGCTGCATTTTAGATTATATTCCATTAATAAAGAGTATTTTACCTATATACAGGAACTCAATCTCTTTTATAAAAACTACCGCAACCCGCTGGCAGAACCCACGCAAGTACGATCAAATGTAGCAGGCGGGTATGGTTTTTTTTCCGGAGCAGCGGTTTCAAGCGATTCGTTGGTGTTCAAATATTAATTTCTAAGGTTTTATATGCTAAAGTTTCACCTATTTTCAATTATACTTTTTACAGCTATTCATTTACAAGCTCAAACCTATTCAATAACTGGATATGTTACCGATTCAGCTTCGGGCGAACGCATTATTGGTGCCAATGTGGTCGATTTAATCACCAATACGGGAGCCTCTACCAACAGTTATGGTTTCTTTGATTTAAAAATTTCAGGACCAAAGGTTAAAATTGTAGTGTCGTATGTAGGTTCATTATCACCTTTGTTTGAATTCATAGTAAAACACGATACGCTTGTGATGCTATCGATACATACAACCAGGGAGCTTACCGAAGTGATTGTTGAAACCAAATCGAACGCTTATAAGCGATGGATGCCCCTGGGAATGACAGTAATTCCTGTAAAAAGCTTAACGCTGACTCCATCATTGGGCGAACCTGATGTGTTAAAATCGATTCAGAGCCAACCCGGGGTAAAAGGAGGTTTGGAAGGTTCGGCAGGTATTTTTGTACGCGGTGGGGGTAATGGCGAAAACCTTTTTTTGCTCGACGATGTCCCTATTTATAACGTGAGCCATTTATACGGGTTCTTTAGCGCATTTAACAGTCAGGCAGTTAAAGATTTAAAGGTTGTAAAAGGTTGTTTTCCTGCCCGATATGGAGGACGTGCCTCGTCGGTAATTGATGTACGAAGCATCGATGGGAATAATAAGCAACTAAAAGGATCAGTATCCATTGGATTAATCTCGTCGCAAATTACCTTACACGGACCTTTATTAAGTGAAAAAACAACGTTTATGGTAGCAGCCAGGCGTTCATATTTCGATTTGCTGGCTAAACCCTTAAAAGATGCTGGTGCTTTGAATAAAAATTTTCCCGATTATTTTTTTTACGATATGAATGTAAAGCTGGCACACGCCTTTTCATCGAAAGATAAGCTTTACTTTAACTTTTATTCGGGCAAAGACCATATGAAAAATGAGGATGAATTCACTGAGCTTAGTGGGAGCATTTCAAATTATACCGAAAGTAACGTACAAACCTCAGGTTGGGGAAATACCATTGCATCGGGTCGCTGGAACCATTTATTCGGGAGTTCGCTTTTTGTAAATACTACGCTGGCTTATAGCACCTATAATTATTTTACACAAACCAATTTTAATGCTGCAAACCTTTTAATTTCTGAGCAAGAAACTACCATAAGAAGTTATTTTGCAAATTACAAATCAAATATTGATGACCTGATTGCCAAAGTTGATTTTGATTATGCCCTGTCGAATAACCATACCCTGAAGTTTGGATTTGGTAATACCTATCATAAATTTAATCCGGGGAACAACCATTACCGGGTGTCTGATGAGGAATTGAAAAGCTTTAGCGACACGGCATACGCCAACAAAATACTGTATGGCAATGAGTTTTATATTTATTTCGAAGGCCATCTTAAGTTGAACCAAAAGCTGCTCTCAGAAATGGGGGTTAGGTTTTCAGGAATGCAATCGGGCGAACCTGCCATATGGAATGCAGAACCCAGGGTGAGTATCAACTACCTGTTAACACCCGATTTGGTAATAAAAACAGGTTATTCACGCATGAACCAGTACATGCATTTGTTAAGTTCATCGGGGGTTTCAATGCCAACTGATATATGGGTGCCTGCGCTTAAAGGTATAAAGCCATTGCAATCGGACCAGGTTAATATTGGGCTTACTTATAATTGGAACGAAAAAGCATTTTTTTTCGTTTGAAATTTATCAAAAATGGATGCACCATACTACCGATCTGGCTAATGGTTCATCCATAGCATCTGATATGACTCCCTGGTTTGATAAAGTTGTTCAGGGAACAGGTTCATCAAAAGGGATTGAGTTGTTGGTTGAAAAACAATTTGGTGACTTGAAAGGGATGATTTCCTACACTTTATCGAAATCTACCCGTCAATACGATTCGTTAAATTATGGGAACCCGTTTCGCTTTAGATACGATCGGTTGCACGACCTATCTGTTTCACTGAAATATCAAATTTCGAAACATTGGGATGTTTCTGCCCTTTGGGTTTTAGGTTCGGGTTATCCGGTAACATTGCCTGTTTCAAAATATTCAGCAGGTATAATAATTCATAACAACGATTCAGATATGGGTGGAGTGGTTTATGATTATTCCTCAAAAAACAATTATACCTTACCCGTTTATCACCGGCTCGATTTGGGGGTGCATTATAACAATACCAATCGTTGGTGGCAATATACCTGGAGTATTGATATTTTTAATGTTTATAATCGAAAGAATCCGGTTTATCTGTATTACAGTAATAATTATCCAAAGTCATTTAAATATGGAAGCTTTTTACCTATGATACCTACCATATCCTATTTACTTAAGTTTTAGTAATATTAATCACTCATCTTTCCTTTATGAGTTCTTTTTGTGCTTTCGATAATTTGCAAAAGACAAAAAAAATCTCCCCCAACAGCTACACCCCGGCATTTTTAAACGACCAAACAGCACAAGAAACCTTGTTGAATCAGCCTAAAAAAAACAAACACATATAGCGCTGAAATAAGGCTACTTCTGGAGTTTTTAGGGTTTTATCCGCCGGAAAAGTGTATTCATTCCCGAAAATAAAGACTTCACAACCGGCAAGTATCGACTTTTTCGCGAGCACAAAGGCTTACTGACCTGGAGCAAGGGGTATATTTTCCAGAATCGACCACTTTTACCAACGAATAAGGGTCAATTCTGTAGATTTACCCCATCATGCCTCGGAATAAGTGGCCTTTTTCAAGAAAAAGGTCATACTTGCGGGTTGTGATCCCCTTTGGCTGGAGTCTGAAAAGCTACTTTTTTGGCAAAATTAGGCGTATAAAGTACCGTGCAAAATATGATTTTCAACATCATTAGTCATCACCGAATTATATTTATATCCCTTGTTTCATGGGTTAAAAACCCGTGGCTATTGTTATTAAAACCCTCAGGTTTTGCCGTTGATTGAGGCTGTAGTGAGTTAATTTTTTCTTGTTCAATGTTATTTGCCAATTGTAGACTGGAAACTGCCGGCTGTAATCTACTGGTTACTTATTACTCATTGTTGATTGTACATTGTCAATTGTTAATTGCCCCTTTGTTCACTCACTGTTCATTGTAATTTACTGCTTACTTCCCAATAATACTTATCAGTGAATGGTTTTTCGATTCAAGTACCGAGGAGCCGGTCAGGTAAGTGTCAATGGCATAGGCAGCCTCCCGGCCTTCGCTTATGGCATGTACCACCAGCGATTGTCCGCGTCGCATATCGCCGGCAGCAAATACGCCCGGTACCGAGGTTTGGAATTTTTGGGTGGCAACATTTCCCCGGGCATCGAGTTCTACCTGTATATCTTTCAGCATGCCATATGGTTCAGGATGCATAAAACCAATAGCCAGTAAGGCCAGTTCGCAGGGAATTATCCGTTCGGTTTCGGGCAATTCCTTAAAACTGCCGTTGGTCCATTGTACATCCACCAGTTGTACTCCTTTGAGCCGGCCTTTGCTGTCGCCAACAAATGCTTTGGTATTCACACTCCAGTGGCGTACACAACCTTCTTCCTGCGATGAGCTGGTTTTAAGTACAGCCGGAACCTGAGGCCATGGAGTTTTGACGTTTTTCGATGCAGGGGGTTTTGGCAGCAGTTCTATCTGGGTTACCGTTTTGGCTCCCTGTCGGATACTGGTTCCCACACAATCCGATCCGGTATCGCCACCGCCAATTACCAATACATTTTTTGCGGTAGCCAGCAATTCTTCCGCTTTATCAATGGGGTCGCCGGCAAGGCGCTTGTTTTGTTGGGTAAGAAAATCCATGGCAAAATGCACGCCTTTAAGTTCCCTTCCGTTAAGCGATAAATCGCGTGGAACGGTGGAACCACCGCTAAGCAGGATGGCATCAAAATCGTTTTGTAGTTCTTTTACCGATATATTTTTACCAATATGAGCGTTGGTTTTAAACTGAATTCCTTCGGCCTCCATAACCGCCAGACGGCGGTCGATAAGCGACTTTTCCAGTTTAAAATCAGGAATGCCATAACGCAGCAGGCCGCCCAGCCGATTGGCCCGTTCAAAAACAGTAACCCAGTGACCGGCTGAATTTAGTTGTGCTGCTGCCGCTAACCCCGCCGGGCCGCTTCCCACCACAGCCACTTTTTTGTTGGTGCGCAGCAGGGGCAGGTTGGCTTGCACCCAGCCTTCCTTAAAAGCCCGTTCAATAATGTTTTTTTCAATCAACTCAATGGCGGTTGGCTCCTTATTTATCGACAACACACAAGCTGCTTCACAGGGTGCCGGACAAATACGGCCGGTAAATTCAGGGAAGTTATTTGTCGAAATCAATATTTTATAGGCAGCCTTCCAATTGTCCTTGTAAACCATGTCGTTAAAATCGGGAATATTGTTTCCCAGGGGGCACCCACTATGACAAAAGGGTACTCCGCAATCCATACATCGGGCGGCTTGCTTTTCAACGTTTATTTTGCTGAACGGCAACACAAACTCCCGGTAATCCTTTACCCTTTCGTTTACCGCTTTATTGGGGGGTAATTCTCTGTTATATTCTAAAAATCCGGTTGGCTTTCCCATGATTCAATTTCTTTGTAGTTAAATTAATTTGGTATGCTTCGCTAAGACGTGCCTGCTTTTTATTTAAACCACTTCTTTTATCCGCTCATCGGGTTTCTTTTCGATGGTTTTTTCACCCGAGGCCTTTGAAAGTTCCACGTTTTTCAGTGCTTCCCGGTATTCTTGGGGAAAAATTTTAATGAATTTTAAGAGAGCATTGTCCCAGTTGTCAAGAATTTCTTTGGCCCGTGTACTTTGGGTGTAACGATAATGGTTTTCAATGTATTTACGTAAGGTGGACTCATCGTCGTATTCCAGTTCCATATAGTCGGTAAGTTCGTAGTTACGGTATTTTTCAAAAGTGCTGTCCATATCATAAACGTAGGCAATTCCTCCCGACATTCCAGCACCAAAGTTCGATCCTACACTACCTAAAATAATGGCCGTTCCTCCGGTCATGTACTCGCAGCCATGCCGGCCCACACCTTCAACCACAGCGGTTACTCCGGAATTACGCACGCAAAAACGTTCGCCGGCAATACCCCGGATATAGGCTTCGCCCGAGGTAGCTCCGTAAAAGGCTACGTTACCGATAATCACATTTTCTTCGGCTTTAAAAGTCGATTTCCTGTCGGGATAAACAATCAGCTTACTGCCTGAGAGGCCTTTGCCAAAATAGTCGTTGGCTTCGCCTTCCAGTTCAAAACGAATGCCTTTGGCGGCAAAAGCGCCAAAACTCTGGCCTGCCGATCCCCTGAATTTTAGGCTTATGGTATCGTCGGGCAAACCGATGCCCTTGTGTTTTTTTGATATTTCGTTCGACAGCAGGGTACCAATGGAACGATCGGTGTTTACAACAGTAAAGTTACCACTTACCTGTTTCCCTTTTTCAAGGGCTGGTTTTGCCAGTTCCATCAGCTTCCAGTCGTAAAACTGGTCAATGCCATGGTCTTGTTCCACCTGTTTGAATAAGCCAACCGAAGCATCGGCCTGTACTTTTGCCAGGATGGGTGATAAGTCGAGGGTTTTTATTTTCCAGTGATCAATGGTGTCGCGAACACGCAGCGTATCTACCTGTCCAACCATTTCGTTTACCGTTCGGTAACCCAGCTGAGCCATAACCCGGCGTAAATCTTCGGCTAAAAAAGTAAAGTAATTGACCACGTGTTGCGGGTCGCCGGTGAATAGTTTGCGCAATTCTTTATTTTGCGTGGCTACTCCTACTGGACAGGTGTTCGAATGGCATTTGCGCATCATGATGCATCCGGTAGCAACCAGAGCAGCCGTGGCAACGCCCCATTCCTCGGCACCTAAAAGTGTGGCAATAGCCAAATCACGACCAGTACGCATCTGTCCGTCAACCTGCAAAGTGATGCGGTTCCTGAGGTTGTTTTTTACCAGGGTTTGGTGCGTTTCCGATAAGCCCAACTCCCAGGGAGTGCCTGCATGATGAACAGAACTTACCGGCGAGGCTCCGGTTCCGCCATCAAAACCCGAGATTAGTACCACATCGGCATGAGCTTTTGCCACTCCGGCAGCAATAGTTCCCACTCCGGCTTTCGACACCAGTTTTACATTAATGCGGGCATGACGGTTGGCATTTTTTAAATCGTAAATTAACTGGGCCAAATCTTCAATACTGTAAATATCGTGATGCGGTGGGGGCGAAATTAGCCCTACACCGGGAGTTGCGTGGCGTACGCGCCCAATCCAGTCATCTACTTTATGTCCGGGTAGTTGGCCTCCTTCGCCGGGCTTGGCTCCCTGCGCCATTTTAATTTGTAGTTCGTCGGCCTGACTTAAATAGTAGCTGGTTACACCAAATCGGCCCGAAGCCACCTGTTTTATGGCCGAGCGCATGCTATCGCCATTGAGAAGCAGTTCATAACGCATTTCGTCTTCACCTCCTTCGCCGCTATTGCTTTTTCCTCCAATACGGTTCATGGCGATGGCCAGGGTGGAGTGTGCCTCGTGCGAGATAGAACCAAACGACATGGCTCCGGTGGCAAAGCGTTTAAAAATAGCCGATGCGGGTTCCACTTCGTCGAGAGGAACAGGCTTTCGTTTTTTGAAATCCAACAAACTCCGAATGGTAACTGCTTTTTCAGTTTGACTGTTAATTTCGCGGGCATATTCCTGATAAGCCTTTGCGTCGTTTTGTCGTGCCGCCTGTTGCAAAAGGGTAATGGTTTTGGGATTGAACAAATGGTGTTCGCCTTTTTGTTTCCATTGGTAAATTCCACCTTCGTCGAGACGTGGTTTTAAGCCGGCTTGTTGAGGGAAAGCCAGGCGATGACGCACACAGACTTCCCGTGCAATTCCATCGAAATCAATTCCCCCTAATCGCGAAACGGTTCCCTTAAAACACTTTTCAACTACCCTGTCAGAAAGGCCAATGGCTTCAAAAATCTGCGCTCCGTGGTACGATTGAATGGTTGAAATACCCATTTTCGAAAATATTTTCAACAAACCCCCGCCGATTGCCTTTACATAATTATCAAAAGCTTTTGGATTATCAATACCTTTAGGGGATAACTTATTGGCTTCAAGTGAAACAATGGTTTCAAAAGCCATGTAGGGATTTACTGCATTGGCACCATAACCAATAAGAGTGGCAAAATGGTGGGTTTCGCGCACATCGCCTGCTTCAACAATGATACCGGTACGCACGCGCAACCCGTTTTCAATCAGGTGGTGGTGAATGGCACCGGTAGCCAGCAGAGAGGGAATGGGCGCCCAATTTTTATCAATTTTTCTATCAGATATCAGAATAACATTGTAGCCATCTTCCATTATTGCAGCATCGGCTTCCGAACACATAACATCGAGGGCTTTCTCAAGTTCGCCGGGTTTTCCCGTAGCCGGATATATGGCATCGAGGGTTTTGATACGGAAATTGGTATCGTGATAATTCCGTAGTTTTTCTAATTGTTCGTTGGTTAATACCGGCTGATCAAACGTAATTTGTTTGCAATGCAACGGGGTTTCCGATAACAGGTTGTAAAGTTTTCCGACCGCTGTACGTAACGACATCACTATTTTTTCACGAATGGGATCGATGGGCGGATTACTTACCTGGGCAAATTGTTGTTTAAAATAGTTGCTTAAGTGCCGGCTTTGGTTCGAAAGTATGGCTAAAGGCACGTCGCTACCCATGGAACCTAGCGGTTCTTTGCCTGATTCGGCCATGGTAGTAACGATAAAATTCACATCTTCCTGACTAAAACCAAAAGCCTGTTGGCGGGTAAGTAAATCGTCGGTATCGTAAGGAAAAGAAGGACTTACTTCCGGAATCTCGTCGATATGAAGCTGGTTCATCTCGAGCCATTTCCGATAAGGAGCCCTTTTGGCGATTTCACTTTTTATTTCTTTATCGTATAAAATGCGTCCCTGCGACAAGTCGGCATAAATCATTTTACCGGGTTGCACGCGCCATTTTTTTACAATTTTTTCGGCGGGCACTGGCAGGGCGCCTACTTCCGACGAAACAATCAGGCGGTCGTCGTTTGTAATCAGCATACGCGAGGGGCGAAGGCCATTCCTGTCGAGTGTGGCTCCTACAATAGTTCCATCGGTAAAGCAAATAGATGCCGGACCATCCCAGGGCTCCATGATGGATGCGTGGTATTGGTAAAATGCCTTTTTTTCGTCGTTCATTTTGTGGGTTTCCTGCCAGGCTTCGGGTACCAGCATCATTAAGGCGTGAGGTAGTGAACGACCACCCATAACGAGCATTTCAATCATGGAATCGAGATTACCGGAGTCGGAATTGGTTTCGTCCATCACCGGACGCAGTTTCAGCATTTCGTCGGGGGTGAATTTGGTGCATTCCAAAAATTTCTCGTTCGAACTCATCCAGTTCATGTTCCCGCGAATGGTATTAATTTCGCCGTTATGGGCAATGTATCGAAAAGGCTGAGCCAGTCGCCACTTGGGAAAAGTATTGGTCGAAAACCGAGAGTGTATTAGAGCAATTGCCGACTCAAAGTTGGGGTCGTTTAAATCGGTATAGTATTTTCGGGTTTGATGGGTCCGAAATTGTCCTTTATAAACCATGGTTTTGTGTGAAAACGAAGTGAAATAAAACTCATGGCTGTTGTTCAGTAGTTGCTTGTTAATGGTATTGGAGCTGTACTGACGCAAAACAAAAAGTTTGCGTTCCAAATCCATTTCAGTAATGCCAGATTTGTGTTTCACAAAAAGCTGTTCGGTTTTGGGTTCACTCTGTCTGGCGGTATCACCCACATGGAACGATAGGTTGGGAACATCGCGGTAGCCAATTAATTCAAAACCTAACTCCGCCACATGAATATTTAGCATTTTGCGACACTCCTCACGAAGCTTTACATTGGCCGGAAAATAAACCATACCAACACCATATTTTCCATATTCAGGAAGTGTAAGTCCAATTTTTTTAAGTTCAATCCGAAGGAATTTGTCGGGCATTTGAGTTAGTATGCCAGCGCCATCTCCGGTTTCAGGGTCGCTTCCTATGGCTCCGCGATGCTCCATATTTTCGAGCATGGTAAGGGCATCCATCACCAGTTGATGCGATTTAATGCCTTTAATTTGTGCAATAAACCCGATTCCGCAAGCATCGGATTCATATTGCGGGGTGTACATATTTTTCTGAGCTTGCTGCTTAGATTTCTTTTTTTCTTGTTTTGTTTTCATAGCCTAATATTATTTTATTTGGCAAGTCCTTCTATCGATAGTGGGTTCTATTCCCTGACTGTATCAATTGAATTTTGGCAAAGAGTTTAACCCTATGTTAAAGTATCGCAAAAAATGCCTTGTACACACAAAATAAAAATAAAAACACGATATATAATAATAAAATGAAAGTATTTAGAATTAAAACAAATAAAAATGATACTTGTAATTAATTTAATTACTTGTTATTTGCAGCCTGAAGGTATTAGCAAACGTTTGAGCAAAAAACTGACATTTATCATATAAAATCCAATCGGAGTATTGGAATGCATAGCCGTTTTTAAACTTATTTTATAGTTACTTGAAGACTGAAATATTGGGCATCGGTAACTTTCGAATGGGTTTTTAAGTAAACATATCTAATATGATTCAAAAATTATGGCAGAAAAACGCAAAAAGTGGCCTGGTTTATCATTAAAAGAAAAGGGATTGACCGTTAAAGAACGTAAACTTTTTTATGCGGAACTTGACAGGAAGAATCTGACCAACTTTAGAATTGTAACCATTGCAACGTTCACAATGGCCGTTTTTTTTATTTTTTTTGACGCTTACCTGAATTTTGATAAAAACACACAAAATGCGGTTAATATAGTGAGGTTTGTTTTTGTAGGCGGCATCCTGCTTCCTTTTATAATTTATTCCTTTTCTAAAAAAACCAAAGTTATTTCCCAATTAATTCTAATTGTAAATATTTTGGCTTATGGCGTGTTTTTGTTTGTACTTTCACTATTATCTAGTGGTTACCCACAAGCGGTAGCACACTATATTGTTGCTTTCTATTTAATAAATATTGCACTTTACCTCTTGTTTGGCATCAGGCAACTCTTTGCCTATTTTATTTCAACCGTGTTTTTAATTGCAATTAATTACATTTATCAGATGATAGGGTTTGCAGAAGATGTGGCTGTAAATCAAACCGATTTAAACGTTTGGTTTGTTCTGGTAACCATAGTTGGTGCCTTAGCAGGCAAACACAACGAAAATCTTTTGGAGCAATCATTTATAGCGAAATTGGAAATCAAGAGGGTAAATGAATCCAAGTATCGCTTGTTTAGTATGGTTTCGCACGATTTAAAAAACATGATATCGGTGCAGTACACCATTTCCGATTGTTTAAGGGAACAAACAAGCCAAACCCAATCTGTTGAAATCATAAGGATGATAGATTTGCTTTATCGTTCAGCCAATGATGTGGTAGACGTTTTCGAAGATTTGATGACCTGGATAAAAACGCAAATGAATGCCATTACGCCAAAATTCACCCTGGTAAATCTGCCCTGTTTTACAGAGACAATTTTAACCCAAATGCAACCTTTTGCTCAGTCGAAGTTAGTGAAATTGAAAAGTGAACAAATGGCAGAAGAAAGTAGGGAAACAGATGCGAATATACTCGGATTGTTATTGCGGAATATTATTGGAAACGCCATAAAGTTTTCAAATCCAAAAGGAGAAGTGATTATACGCTGTAGGGTAAGTAAAACCCATTTGGAATATGAAGTGAATGACACCGGGCAGGGAATGACTGAAGAAAAAGTTGCCGGTTTATTCCAAATGGAAAATTTTCAATCGAGTAAAGGAACATCAGGTGAAAGAGGAACCGGATTGGGTTTATTGCTAAGCAAAGAGCTTTTATCGTTTATCGATGGAAATATTCAGGTATTCAGCGAATTTGGTAAAGGAACCCGGGTGGTTATTTCCATTCCACTCAGGCATTAATCCACAGTACATATGATCTGTACCAATTAGCTTTATTGTTCCTAAAATTTCTTCAAAACGCCAAAACATATTCTGGGTATTGACGTTTTTCTGGGAAATGATACAGCAATATAGTATAATTATTAAAGAAAATGAATTTTTGTTTTTTAGTGCTAAATGAAGTTATAATATAAAAACAGTATCTTCCTTTTTCTGTTGAATTAAGCTAAGGTGCTTTAAATGAATTATTAGTATGAATAGGGTAATTAACTTAATATAGGCATTGTTTTTTAGCAAAAGTCATCTATTAATATCCTGCATAACATGATTTAGCTCACAAAAAAGTTTGTTTTATTACGTTTTTATTCACATTTTTGCTAGGCATAACAACACTTAACAGATATTTATTAATTTAAATTTGTTTATTTATGAAGAAATTTACCATGCTATTTGTATTACTGGCATTGCTGGGTATACAATTAGTTAGTGCGCAACCAAGGACCATAACAGGTACGGTAACCTCCGCTGAGGATGGTGTTTCATTACCTGGTGTGTCCGTTTCAGTAAAGGGTACTACCATTGGTACCATTACGAATATAGATGGGAATTTTTCTCTGGGAGTATCAGCAGAAGCAAAATCTTTGGTTTTTTCTTTTGTGGGAATGAAAACTCAGGAGGTAGAAATTGGATCCCAGAGTGTGATAAATGTGTCGTTAACACCGGATGTTATTGGTGTTGATGAGGTAATAATTGTAGCCTATGGAACTTCTACTAAGGGATCTTTTACCGGTTCTGCAGCAACTGTGAAATCAGAAAAACTTGAAAAACGTCAGGTTTCTAACGTTACCCAAGCCTTATCTGGAGCTGTAGCCGGTGTACAGGTATTGAGTGATAATGGACAACCGGGTTCATCTGCAACAGTTCGTGTTCGTGGAGTTGGTTCAATTAACGCTGGTACCAATCCGCTGTATGTAGTTGACGGTGTACCTTTTGATGGAGACATGTCGTCGATTAGCAGTTCTGACATTGAAACCATGACTGTATTGAAGGACGCTGCATCAACAGCGTTATATGGTGCCCGTGGAGCCAATGGTATTATCATGATTACCACAAAGAAGGGTAAAACCGGAGAAGCAAGGATTAACTTTGATGCAAAAGTTGGAACCAATTCACGTGCAGTAGAAAATTATGAGGTATTAACCAGTCCTCAGAATTATACAGAAACAGAATATCAGGCTATTTATAATGCTGGGATATATAATTTGGGATATAATCCCTTTGAAGCAAATGCTTATGCAAATCAAAGGATTGTTACCAACACCGAGGGTGGAACCGGCTACACGATTTATACGGTTCCTGATGGTGAATCATTAATTGGCCTGAATGGTAAGTTAAATCCGAATGCGACCTTAGGGTATAGTGATGGTACTTATTATTATACTCCTGATAATTGGGCGGATGAAACTTTTGTCAACAACCAAAGACAGGATTATAACCTATCAATTTCAGGTGGAAATGAAAAGCAAAATTACTTTATGTCGTTTGGTTATATGGATGATCGGGGTATTATTACCGGATCTGGTTTTAATCGTCTTTCCGGACGTTTTAAAGGAGAAAATGAAGTTAAAAAATGGTTAAAAGTTGGAGCTAACGTAAGTTATAATAAAATGAAAGTTGACTATCCCGGAGAGCAAGTCACTACAAATTCAAGTGGAAACGCTTTCTTTATTGCCAACTATATAGCTCCTGTTTATCCTATTTTCGTTCGCGATGCAGAAACAAAAGCGATAATGCTAAATAATGGACGTAAGATGTATGATTATGGCGATGGTAATAGTACCAACTTTTCACGTTCGTTTATGCAAATTGCAAACCCTGCGGGTGATTTAGAGTATAACAAGACAAATTATATTATGGATATTATGAACAGTTCATGGTTTGCTGAAATTTCGCCACTTCAAGGGCTTAAAATTACGGCCAGATACGGTTTAAATGTCGATAATACCCGCTATAACGATTTGGGTAATGCTTACATGGGACAAAGTGCTTCCTACGGAGGAACAGCCTATCAGGAACAAACACGTACACTTGGCTTAAACCAACAATATGTAGCAAATTACCAGTATGCATTACAGGATATTCATCAATTTGATTTTACTGCAGGTTACGATGGCTATTCGTATGAAACAGAATATGTTTATGCGGCTGGTCAGAATCTTTATCATCCTGAAAGTTACTATGTAAACAATGCCATTGATAACAAAAGAGGTGGTGGAGCTTTGGATACTTACGCAACCAAAGGATACTTTGGTCGTATCAATTATTCGCTGAACGATACTTATTTTGGTAATGTTTCGTACAGACGTGATGCTTCTTCTCGTTTTCATCCGGACAATCGCTGGGGTGATTTCTGGTCGGCAAGTGCTGCGTGGATGATTAGTAAAGAAGACTTTTTAGCCAATTTGACCTGGGTTAATATGTTGAAGTTGAAGGCATCGTATGGTCAACAAGGAAACGATAATATTGGAAACTACTATGCCTGGATGGACCAATATAAGATTACTGGTGCGGATGGTGTATTTTCAGATGGAACTTTAGTGTATAAAGGTAATCCTGATTTAACCTGGGAGACTTCGACTTCCTATAACATTGGTACCGATTTTGGTTTATTTAACAACCAATTGAGCGGAACAATCGAGTACTTTGGGCGTAACTCAACAGATATGCTTTATTACAAGCCTGTTGCTGGTAGTTCAGGATATACTGAAATTCCTATGAATGTTGGATCGTTGACCAATACAGGTCTTGAGATTGATGTGGCATACAATATTATTAACACAAACGATTTTACCTGGAATATTAATGCGAATGCTACCATGGTAAAAAATAAAATTAAAGAATTGCACCCCGATTTGAATGGTCAGTTAATTGATGGTACACGCATTTTTGAAGAAGGTGAATCGATGTACCGAATGTATTTGGTAGATTATGCCGGCGTTGATCCAACGAGTGGTCTGGCTCTTTACTGGTCGCAGGATGAAGAAGGCAATCCAATAAAAACTGAAGACTATGTGAAAGCCCAATCTTATAAAGTTGCAACGGACGACTTGTTGCCAAAAGTATACGGTGGTTTTGGAACTACTGTTGAAGCATTTGGTTTTGATGCTTCAGTACAGTTTTCTTATCAGATGGGTGGTAAAATATATGATTCTGGATACTCAAGACTTATGCATGGTGGTATGGGAAGTTTTGCAGGAAACAACTGGCATAAGGATATATACAATGCATGGACACCTGAAAACCCCAATACCGATGTTCCCCGTTTGAATGCCAACGATAAATACGCCAACTCTACTTCAACCCGTTTTATTGTCAGCTCTAATTACCTGAGTCTAAATAATATTAGCGTAGGTTATTCCTTGCCATCTAAGTTGATTAATAAGATGAAGATTGAAAAAGTACGTATATATTTGGCAGCTGATAATGTGGCCTTATGGACTGCCCGTAAAGGATTGGATCCTCGCCAAAGCTTTACAGCTGCTACTACTGCTCGTTATACTCCGATCCGGACAGTTTCAGGTGGTATTAATTTAACATTTTAACGATTAAAAAATGATTCGTATGAAAAGAGAATATTTATATATATTATTAGCGTTACCTTTCTTTGCTTTCTTTGCCTGCGAAGATTTGGATACGCTACCTGAAGGAGATGAGGTTACCACTTCTCAAAAAGAAGAAGCTGTGGCTTTAGACCCAAAGAAAGCAGAAGCTGGAGTAAATGCTATATTTGCCCAGTTTAATCAGTACATGCCTAATGCAACAGCCTTGGGAGCTTCTCGTCACAACGATTTTGGATACCCTTCTATAATGTTGTTTACCGATGCCAATGGATACGATGTGGTATCTGAAGATAATGGCTACAACTGGACAGGTAATAACCTGGAATTTTCTGACCGCGTATATACTTCGAATGAAAGTCAGATTTTGTGGAACGATATGTATGCCATTATTAATACAACCAACAGGGTGATTGGCGCCATTGCTGAAGATACGGATGATCCAACAACCATGTTTTATCTTGCCCAAGGATTGGCAACCCGTGCTTTCAGTTATTTTACCTTAGCACAGTTGTATCAATTTAACTATGTTGGCAATGAATCAGCTCCTTGTGTACCTATTATTACACCTGAAAATGCAAATGAAGCTGCCATTGATGGCGTGTCTCGCTCTACGGTTCAGGAAGTATATGATTTAATAACTTCTGACATCGATAAAGCCATTACCTTGTTAACAACAGCCGATGAAAATGGTATAACTCGTGCCGACAAACGTTATATCGATTTAGCTGTGGCTTATGGATTACGTGCACGGATTAACCTGACCATGCAAAAATGGACAGAGGCTGCTGCCGATGCTACCAAAGCTATTGAAGTTTCCAGTGCAGTTCCGGCAGGTATTACCGATGTTAACAAGCCGGCTTTTTCAAGCGTTACAGAAAAAAACTGGATGTGGGGTATTATTATTGCTGAAACCGACCGTGTTGTAACATCAGGAATTGTTAACTGGATATCGCATATGGGTTCACTGAATTATGGTTATGCTAATTTTTCAGGTGGAAAGCAAATTAACAAAGCGCTATTCGAATCAATTCCTGTTAGTGATGTTCGAAAAGGATGGTGGATTGATGAGAACCTTTCGTCACCAAACTTAACTACCGAACAGGCCGCTGCTATGGCTGGTTACGGATATGTAGCCTATACACATGTTAAATTTGGGCCTTATAATAATGTTGTAAAAACAGCAACAAATGCAAACGACCTCCCGTTAATGCGAATCGAAGAAATGTATTTGATAAAAGCTGAAGCTGAAGCAATGTCCGGAGGTGATGGAAAAACAACCCTTGAAGATTTTATCAAAACCTATCGCAATCCAAATTATACTTGTTTGGCAACTACTCCAGCCGGTGTTCAGGAGGAGGTTTATTTTCACCGTCGCATTGAGTTGTGGGGTGAAGGTTTGAACTGGTACGATGTAATGCGTTTGAAAAAAGGTGTTGATCGCCGCGGTGGTGGATATCCAAATGCTACAATGATATTTAATATTCCTCCTGATGCTGACATTTTATTATGGCGTATACCAGAAGCTGAGATTCAGGCCAATCCTATGTTGAGCGAGGCAGATAATAATCCTGCAGCGTCAGCTCCGTCTCCAGTTCCTGATTTATAATGTTTAACATTTTATTATTTAGATTATGAAAATAAGTAAATTTTATATAGCATTTTTTGTTCTGCTAACAGCTATAATGGTAGCTTGTAGCGAATACGAAGATACGGTGGAACCCAGTCCAACGGTTTCAGCTGATAATGCAGCTGTAAGGTTTGTTGCGGCGAATCAGACTATCTTTGAATTGGAAGTTACTGATTTGTCATTCGATATTGAACTTATCCGCGATAATCCCAGTGCAGCCCTTGAAATCCCGCTTACTGTAACCGATACGGGTGGTGTTTTCACAGTTCCTTCTACGGTTTCATTTCCTGCAGGTGTCGATACGGTTACTATAACCATAACTATGGATGAAACTGCACCAAAAGGTGAAACCTTTGGGTTGGGAATAAGTGTAGATGAATCTTTTGTAAATATTTACAAAAGTGAGTTTGGTACTTATTTTGGTGAAGCAGCTATCTTAAACTGGGTTAAATTTTCTGATGGAACCTATGAAAGTGGATTGTTTGAAGCCAGTTGGCCACAAGAACTCTATAGAGCTGAGGGAACCAATAAATATCGTTTCTTTGATCTGTATGCTGAAGGATACCCTCTTACCTTTGTTTGGACAGGAGGAAAACAATTGGTACCTGTTACAGGTAAAGATGCTGATGGATATTATTTATGGGTATCGGGCTATATAGACGCAACATATGGTATGTTTTCAGCCCATATTGATGCTTCATCAGATTGGACGTATTATAATGAAGCTACCAATTCGTTTACTATTAACGCTAAATGGACTGTTGATGCCGGTTCATTTGGATGGTTAGATGATTTTTATACGATTGCAAAATAAATTTAAGTTAGATTTTATAGAATTAAGAGGCTGTCCTTATGGGCAGCTTCTTCTTTATGATATAATCATTTGTGAATTCATGGCATCATTGTCTTTAATTATAACGAAGTTTTGACCAAGCTATTTTATTATAGTTTGGGGATAGAGATACTTATCGGCAGGATTAAACAACCCGATATGTGAGCAAAAGGGATATAACCGACCGTATCAATCTCACTTAATATTTTGTCTGATAAAAAGACTTATAGAATTATCCATAGAAGCTCATTTCTTATAGAATAGAGCCAAAACATTAACTGATGAAATAAATACAGTTTACTTTGCGTGGTTCAGAGTAAAGTTGAGTCTGTCTGCTTTATCAAGAAACTGAGTATGGAAACCTTGTGATATTATTATCAGGTATTACAGGGAAATCCCGTTAAACAATAGAAGAATATAATTGTAAGAATAACAATCGAAAGTTTTTACAACCTGATAACAAATTGTTTTGAGAAAGAGATAGTCAAAAAAAAGGGCTGCCCTAAAATTTAAGGCAGCCCTTGTTATTAATTCTTAAAAATTTTGCTGGTATTTATGGTTGTTACTTTTGCAACAGACTCTAATTTAGTCATATCAATTTCCTTTTTGTTTCCTACAATTGCAATCGATATGGGTCGTCCGGCAATTTCTTTTTTGTAAAAAGCAACAATGTCTTCAAAACTTAAATTTTCATAGTTTTCGATGAACAGTTTGTTTGGATCATCGGTATATCCTTTTAACTCCCAACTTTCAATTACTTGGCTTAAGTTTTTAAAGTTTGGTTTACTGGCTTGTGATGAAAGCACCAGATATTGCCTTATGTTTTCCATGCGTTCTGGTTTTTCAGGCATTTCTTTAATTAATTTTACAAACTCAACAACAGCATCCGCAGTTTTATCCGATTGAGTTCCAATTACGCCATAAAAAAATGTTTTTTTATTGGGAATAGGCGGCGTTTGATAAGCAGCACCGGCCGAATAGGCAAACGAACGTTTTTCCCTTAATTCCTGCAAAACTATTCCATTAAATCCTCCGCTGAAGTATTCGTTAAATGCATTTATCATTGGTTGATTTTCAGTGCCATAGTTTGAACCATTAATAAATAAATAAACCTGGCTTTGGCGGGCTTCCGGATTATTTAGAAAATAAATTGTTTCAGTATTAGAGTTGACAACAGGCCTGATATAGGGTGATTCAGAAGGCTTAAGATTAGAAGGTAAAAACAAATTGGCTTTTAAAACTTCTTTTGCTTTTTCAAAAGGTAATTTTCCAACAAAATGTACACTTGCTTGGTATTGGGTAGCCGAAATAAATGCACCTGTTAAATCAGATATTGAAAGTGCCTGAATTTCAGCGTTCGACATACGGGTTAATTCCGGAGAATTGCTTCCATAAACCATGTAATCAAATAAAGCCTCAGCCTGAATGTCTTTTTCTTTCTTCTCCACCCGACGTGAACCAATAACGCTACCAATGGCATTATTCATTTGCTTCTCGTCTAATTGCGGCAGCAAAAATGTTTTTGAAAGTAGTTTACAAGCTTCGCCTAAGTTCTTTTCATCTCCTTTAAGATATATATACAAATAACTTTCGCTTACTGAGAAATTGACAGAGCAACCCAGTTTGCTGTATTCATTTTTTAATTCTTGCGGTTGGAATTGAGCCATTACACCCGCTGAGTTCATTAATTGTGTTGCTAAGGCCAGTCCGGGAATTTTACCGGTTCCAACTCCAAATTTTAAAGTTAGATAGAAAATATTATTTTTTGGATTCTCAGTATAAAACAACTTTACTTTATCGGCTAATTGTCCTCGTTTTATATCTTTATCCAAATCTACAAAATCACTTTTAACCTCTGAAAATGGAACCGTTTCTAAATAAGCGGCAAAAGTCGATTTTGTGCCCGGTGTTGGATCTATTGGATCATAGCTGGGTTTTTTAAGATTGTCTTTTGTAGGACTGCCTATATCAGATAAATAAGTTATTCGATTTTTGGTAAAATATTTATTGGCAACACGAATTATATCTTCTTTAGTAATTTTCTGTATTTCATTTTTGTAATTAGAGAAATCTTCAAAACTTGTTTCATACACAAAGTTTTGCATTAAAGTTATTCCCATGTTGACAGATGATTCTGAAAACTCATCAAATTCCCTTGCCAGTTCATTCTTTATTGCATCAATTAACCAATCTTCGAAGGCTCCTTTTTGCAGACTTTCAACCTCTTTGTTAATCATTTTTTCAACGGTCGATAATGAAACATATTTCATTTGATTAACATCGAAAGTTGGAATGGCTTGAATTAAGGCGAGCCCTGAGTATTTATGCTGAATGTAAGCTGCCTGAGCCGTTAAAAGATCGCCCTCAAGAACAAGTTTATCTAATAAACCCGTACGATTGCTGTTTGATAATAAACGGATGCATAATTCATATACCTTTTCATCCGAGTCATTTACAGGAACAGCGGGAAACCCTAGAAACACCATGGGATAAGGTGTAAGTTTTTCTTTATATTTTATAGCTTCAGTATATTGAATGTTTGAAGGTTTTTTATGCTTGCCTGTTGCTTCTCTTTTTTCCCATTTGCCAAATGTTTCTTCAATAATGGGTTTTATTTCATCGGGGTTAATATCTCCCGAAAGAACTAAAGCCATATTTGAAGGCACATAAAATGCATTGTAAAATTCAATAATTCTTTTAATTGATGGATTTCTTAAGTGCTCAGTTTTACCAATTATCAGACGGCCATAAGGATTTTCCTCACCAAAAGCTTTAAGTAAAAAATCATTCTGTACGGAACGAAAAGGATTGTCAGAGTACATGTTTTTTTCTTCATAAACCGTCTCAAGTTCAGATTGGAAACCCCGATATACCGGATTCGCAAATCGGTGGGCATAAAGGTGTAACCACCTACTGATTTGGAATGGAGGAAATGAATTGTGATAAAATGTTAAATCATAACTTGTTCCTGCATTTAAGCCAGTACCTCCCATAGCCTGAATTAGGTTGGAGAATTCGTTAGGGATAGCATACTTTCCGGCAAGCAACGATTCTTCATTAATTTTTTTATTTATTTCCTTTTTCTTTTCCTCATCTTCAGTGCTTCTTAATTCTTCGTAAAGATTAATAATGTTTTCATAATGAGGCTTTTCTGCTTCCCAATCGGAGGTTCCCATTTCATCAGTTCCTTTAAACATGACATGTTCCATGTAGTGAGCCAGGCCTGTTGCGTCGTCAGGATCGTCTTTTGAACCGGCACGGACAACAACACTTCCAAAAACGGTTGGCTGGGAATGATCTTCATTTAGAATAACAGTCAATCCATTATCTAATTGATATTGTGTTACATTACTCTTTTGAGCAAATGCAATAAACGGTAATAGAACAATAAGGTAACCAAAAACAAATCTTTTCATGTTAATTAATTTAGAGTTAATTTCAAAAAGCTAAATTTAAGCTATTTGCTTAAACCGGGATATGATTTTTTATGTTTTTTTAAAATCTGGTTGTTTTTTATTATCTCAATTTTAGTAATTATTATTTGGTTGATTGTAATTCTGGTTTGTTAGTTTTTTGTCAGGGTTTAATGAATGGTTTTGCTTTTCGAAAATGATGTTCTTAGTCTTCAGTTTGAATCATCTTGAAAATAATTTACTTTTGCCACAAAACAGGACAAATGGAATTTAAAGATAAGATAAAGCATTTCCCGATAACCTTGTATTCAGTGGTTATGGGTTTGTCGGGATTAACTATTGCCTTAAGTAAATTCGATGTTTTAGATTGGTTACCATCCGTTTTTTACACTCTTATGTTTTGGGTGGTTGCAGCTCTTTTTGTTTTTATTACTTTAAACTATCTGGCTAAAGTTTTGTGGTTTTTATCAACACGCAGGGAATTGCTATATCGTTCCTCCCTTTTGTTGTGTTGTATGCCAAACAGAATTTTCAGGTACAAAGTGATCAGATAGGGAATTTTTTACTTTTTAAAGTCATTGGAATTGTGCTGGTCAGCTTACTGGTTGTCCTTGGAGTTAAAAAACTGAAATATAATTACATGCTTTATGCAAACGTAGGTCTTTCCGTGCTGCTGGCATTAATGGCTTTTTTAATTAACGATGGCGCCATGCTAAAATATTTGTTTGTTATCGGCGGGTTGGTGTATTCGCTTTATTCCATTACCATGAATGGTTTATTGCTCGAAGTTTCGGGTCAGGAAAATCGCGCCATTTATGCAGGTTTTGCCGGAGCCGGGAACCTTGTGCCCGCAATTTTTCCGTTGGTTGGCGGTGTTGTTATCGCAAAATTGGGATTTACCTTCTTTTTCGCACTTTACGCTTTAATCATTTTAATGGCTTTATATTTTATTCGTAAAATTGATTGTAAAAAATAAGTAGTTTCAAAAAATTATGTTTGTGAGTGGTAAAGATGGAATTTAGCGCTAAAATGCTTATTATCGTGAGGCGTAACATAAATTTTCGAAACAAAAAGTTTAATGATAATGCAGAAATACTTCCTTATAATTATCCTTATTTACTCGCGCCTGCTGGCTGCGCAGGAGTTAAGCATCACTATAAAAGAGACGGAGCCATATTACGTAGCGGAAACCATTACCATCGAAATTTATTTAATGAATACCACCGATACTTTACTTACTGTTTTTGATTCGCGAGGCCCCTCGTGGGAATCGTTTAACGAAGGCTGGGATTTGAGTGTAAACCTGCGTTACGAAGAGTTGCTCTCATTAAACACCGCTTTCGAAGGCCGATTTTCCGACACCATGATTCGTACACTTAATCCGGGCGACACCATACTAATTCGCTATAAAGAATTGAATTTAAAAGATTATGGCGATTATAGGGTAACTTATTGGCAGGAACAAAAACCAGATTTGATAAAAAAACAACTGGCTGATTTTCCATTACCTGATTCGGTGATACAGAAAATAGCATCCTTTTATTTGACCGATCATTTCGAATTTAAAGTACATAAACCTTACGATACTACAATTACCGAATTAGTAGAAATGACATGGGAAGCGTGGAAAGATTACCGCCATGTGCAGGTTTATACCCGCGATCATTTTTACGATAATATTTACGCAGCACTCAAAAACCCGCAGGAGGTTTATGCGCTCGATCTCTATTGCAATGGCCTTACCCTGGATGAAATTAAACGCCTGAGTCGGCTAAAAAACCTAAAATTATTGCGTTTGTATAATTACGAACCCGATACGTTTCCCGAAGAACTTACCCGGCTGAATTTATACGAGTTAACACTTCTCCCCAAAGAAGATAAACCCATCGCTTTTCCCTGGGGTTTTTCAGCAAACCAAACCCTGCGCGAGATGAGGGTGAAGCTGTTTGGAACATTTCCATCAACAATTCTTGAGCAACACAATTTGATTCAACTCGATATGAGTGATTCCTCAATAGAAGGACTTCCAAATTTGAGCTCATTAAAAAACCTGGAACTTTTAAACGCCAGTGATTGTGGTTTAAAGTCGCTGGAAAATATGGGTTTGGAAGAATTACCCCGACTAATTGATTTGAATTTTAGCGGAAACCGCGAAATTAACGATATTACCCCGATTTTGAATTGCACCTGTCTTGAATTTCTGGTGCTCAACCGCAACCGTATAACTACCCTTCCCGACGAAATTAAAAACCTGTCGAAACTTAAAAAGTTAAGTATTTCAAACAGTCTTACCTTTATTTCCGATAGTATTGGCACTCTACAAGAATTGAGATTACTGAGTTTGGGAGGAAATACCCGACTTACGGAGCTGCCTCAAACCATAATAAACCTAAAAAACCTATTGAGCCTGAATTTAAACCGAACGGCTATAGAGATACTGCCCGAAGGTTTTTCAGTATTGCCATTGGAAGAATTATCCATTCAGCAAACCTCATGTAAAGTAACCAAAGACTATAAAGAATTAAGAAAGCGTTTAAAAGAAAATTTTAAAGAATAGCTTTACCAAGATTTGAAACATTGAAAAATAAAAAACCCCCAATAACTTGCTTGTTGGGGGTTTTTGGAGTTTACTACTTTTTTATTTCAGGTATTTATCGAGCCACTCAAAAAACTCACGTTGCCAAAGAATGGCATTCTGTGGTTGAGTAACAAAATGGGTTTCCTCAGGGAAGTACAACAATCTGCTTGGAATTCCTTGTAACTGAGCAGCATTAAATGCCTGCAGCGATTCGGTATAAGGAATCCTGAAATCTTTACCACCGGTAATAATCATAATCGGGGTATCCCAGTTTTGCGCAAACCGGTGGGGTGAGTTGGCGTATGCTTTCATGGCAATTTTATTGTCGGTTTCCCAGGGTAAGCCACCCAAATCGTGATTTGGGAAGAAGGTTTCTTCGGTTGCTGCAGCAAAACTTTCCAGGTTGTACATACCGCAATGAGAGATAAATGTTTTAAATCGTTTTTGGTGATGCCCGGCCAAATAAAATACCGAGTAGCCTCCATAACTCGCTCCCACGCATCCCAAGCGGTTTTCATCAACAAAAGGTTCGGTTTTAATGGCATCAATTGCTGATATATAATCGTCGATATTTTGTCCGTAATAATCGGTCGATATCTGGGCATTCCATTCCTCACCAAACGAGGGCAACCCGCGGCGATTGGGAGCTACCACAATATAATCGTTGGCTGCCATCATGCTAAAGTTCCAGCGATACGAGAAAAACTGACTTACTGCCGATTGGGGGCCTCCCTGGCAATACAATAAAGCCGGATATTTTTTATTGGGATCAAAATCGGGAGGATAAATTACCCAAACCAATTCCTGTTTTCCATCGGTGGTTTTTACCCAACGCTTTTCAGAATGCCCCAGTTTAATGTTATCGTAAATGTTTTTGTTTTCAAAAGTCAACTGTGTTTCATTTCCGTTAGTGGCATCAACCAAAAATAGTTCGGCTGCCATTTGATGGGTGGTTTTTGTTCCCACCAGGCTATTTCCGGCTAAGGTAAAGCTGTTATAGTCGTGATCACCATGAGTAATTTGAGTGAATTGCTTGCCGGTAAGGTCCACTTTATAAACCTGGTGAGTAGCATGGTAACCGCTGATAAAGAAAATCTCAGTCCCCTCAGCGTTCCAAACATATTGATGTGCATTTTGGTCCCACGAATCGTTAATTATTTCACGGGTTCTGCTGGCCAAATCATAAACAATCAAACGCTCTTTGTCCGATTCGTATCCCGGAGTTTTCATGCTCAGGTAAGCAATTTTACTTCCATCGGGCGAATAAACCGGATATTTGTCGTAACCCTTGTTGGCCTCTGTAATGTTGGTAGTGGTAGCGTTTTCGATCTCATAAAGATAAATATCGGAGTTGGTACTAACGGCGGCTTCGCGTCCGTAAAGTTTTTTGCAGGTGTATGCAATGGTTTTACTGTCGGGGCTCCAGGTTATTTCTGAATCATCAAAGTAAGGAGCCAGCGGGGCATCAAACATTTGACCTTCCATTATATCGGAGCCTTTGGTAACGATGCCTTTACCAATATTTGCCACAAAAATATGCGAATAGCTGTAATCGCTCCAGTCGTTCCAGTGGCGATACATTAAATCGTCCATTACTTTGGCGTTTGCTTTGGGCAAATCGGTATGTTTTTCAAGCACCGTAGTTTCCATTTTTACATCCTGGGTGTAAACAATTTTGGTGCCGTCGGGCGAAACTTTAAAAGCATTGATTCCACCATCGATGTTACTGATTGGTTCGCGGGCTGAGCCGTCGCTATTCATTTTCCAAACCTGGAAGTTACCGTAGCGATTCGATAAAAAAAGAATTTGATTTCCATCGGCTGTCCAGGTGGGTGCTGCATCGATAAAGCGATCTTCAGTAAGTTTTAGGGGTTCTCCGCCGGTTGATGAAATCACAAAAATATTTGAAGTGCGTTTAAGGGTTTGGGCATCGTAGCGGGTTACGGTATAAACCACCCATTTTCCGTCGGGCGATATTTCACTGTTGCCGATACGCCCGAATTTCCATAAGATTTCAGGAGTTAACCTGCCTCCATCTATTTCGGCCTGGGTTAGTGTTCCGCTGAAATCAGAAGTGGGTTCAGTTACTTTTGAGTCAGGATTCATTTGGCAGCCTACTATCAGCGTTCCGGCCAATAATCCCCATAAAAATAGTTTTTTCATAGTTGAAAATTTAATTAGCTTTTTATTCAAGTTCAGTTGTGCAAATTAGTAAGCACCTAACAAGTTCAAATATAAGCAACTTGCTTTGTACAAGCCACCGGAATAGTAGGTTTTATAGCAGAAAAAAGCTCCGTAACCTTTGGGTTACGGAGCTTGGTGTTTTTTATTTTGCAGGAACAACTGCCAAACTTTCAATAATTTTCTTTTCAAGTTCGGCTGCCAGTTCCGGATTGTCCATTAATAATTGTCGAACAGCTTCGCGGCCTTGTCCAAGACGGGTTTCGCCATAGCTAAACCACGATCCGGCCTTTTTAATTACGTTTTGTTCTACGCCTAAATCAATTATTTCGCCGGTTTTTGAAATGCCTTCGCCATAAATAATATCAAATTCAGCCTTACGGAACGGTGGTGCCATTTTGTTTTTCACTATTTTTACCCGAACGCGATTCCCAGTAATGTCTTCACTGTCTTTTATCTGCCCCACTTTACGAATATCGACCCGTACCGAGGCGTAAAATTTGAGTGCATTACCGCCAGTAGTGGTTTCCGGGTTGCCAAACATTACACCAATTTTCTCGCGCAACTGGTTGATGAAAATGCAACAGGTTTTTGTTTTACTGATATTTGAAGTTAATTTCCGTAGTGCCTGCGACATTAAACGCGCCTGCAAGCCCATCCGTGAATCGCCCATTTCGCCTTCTATTTCAGCTTTTGGTGTAAGAGCAGCAACAGAGTCAATTACAACAATGTCGATAGCTCCCGAACGGATTAAATGATCAACTATTTCAAGGGCCTGCTCCCCATTATCGGGTTGCGAAACCAAAAGATTTTCAATATCAACACCAAGTTTTTCGGCATAAAATCGGTCAAAAGCGTGTTCTGCATCAATAAAAGCAGCAATACCTCCTGCTTTTTGAGCTTCGGCTATGGCATGAATGGCCAGGGTGGTTTTACCCGAAGATTCAGGTCCGTAAATTTCAATTACCCTTCCTTTGGGGAAACCACCAACGCCTAAGGCTAAATCAACCCCTAATGAACCGGAACTAATTGCCGGAACATCTTCAATGGCATTGGCACCCATTTTCATGATGGCTCCTTTGCCAAAATTCTTCTCTATTTTATCGATAGTCAGCTGTAATGCTTTTAGTTTTTCTTTTTGAATGTCCGTTTGTTCTTTACTCATATTATCAGGTAGTTAAGCTATTTTAAAATTGGTATTTGCAAAGGGTAAAGATAACCTTTTATGGGCAATAATTTACGAATCAACCAAATTGTTTGTTTTAATTTGTGCTTTGTTTTTTGAGGAGAGCGGGCAAGCGTTAGTTGTTTGCATATAACTATAAACCCAGAAAGAAGTTTTATCAAAAAGATCCTTTCCGGGTTGTATTTAGTTCTTTTCTAAAGCACTTAAAATTTGTTTTACGTGTGCTTTGGTATCAACTTTAGTAACTATTTTTTCGATAGTGCCTTTTTCGTCAATAATAAAAGTAGTTCGCAGTACACCTTCATATTCTTTACCATACATTTTTTTAAGCCCCCAGGCGCCATAGGCCTTCATAATTGTTTTATCGGTATCTGCAATCAAATCAAAGGGCAGGCTGTACTTTTCAATAAAGTTCTGATGCGATTTTTCATTGTCCGGGCTAACTCCTACAACTTCGAAACCTTTTCCAAGCAATTCCTCATATCCGTCACGTAAATCGCAGGCTTCAGCAGTACATCCGGGAGTATTGTCCTTGGGATAAAAATATAAAATCAACTTTTTCCCCTTGAACTGTTCTAAACTAATAATTTCACCAATTTGATTTTTACCTGAAAAGGCGGGTGCTTTCGTTCCTTCTTTTATGTTTGTCATAATATTTTTTTTATTGGTTTTGTAGCAAAACGCTTCAGTTTTTCTTTTGTTTTAGATACAAAGACGCTTTTTTTGAAAGTCAAGTATTTATCGCAAAAAAGGAGCACAAATAAAAAAAAACAATATCTTTGAAAAGTTCATGTCAATAGAGTAAAAAGATGAGTACAAATGGGTAATCAAGAAAAACTGAAACCGGCAAATGATGAATTTAGCAGTCCGGACGAACTTCAAGGATTGAATTTGGTTTTGCATAACGACGAGGTGAACACTTTTGATCATGTTATTGAAAGTTTAATTGAAATTTGTAAACACGAGGTGGAACAAGCCGAACAATGTGCCTTTATAACTCATTATAAAGGTAAATGTGATGTGAAAACCGGTTTGTTCGAAGAGCTATCTTTTATGAAAAAGCAGCTCGATAGTAAAGGACTTACTGTAACTATAGAATAAAATGAGCCTGACAGCAGTTATTATTTTGATTATCGTTGGGTTGTTGTTGGTTTTGGTTGAGTTTTTTATTTTACCAGGTACCAATGTGGCTGGAATTATCGGGATAATCCTGATAATTGGTGCGGTTTATTTCAGCTATCGCGATTTAGGAACTCCGCTAGCGCATTATATTTTAGCTGGTTCTATTTTGCTAATGGTGGGAAGTGTTGCAGGAGCGCTGCGTTCAAACACCTGGAGCAAGCTTTCGCTAACATCAACTATCGATGGCAAAATGGTTAATGTTGAGCCGGATCAGGTTATGCCCGGCGACAAAGGATTAACCCTTACCCGTTTAAACCCGATGGGCAAAATAATGGTAAATAATTTAGTTTTCGAAGGAAAATCGGGCCACCATTTTATCGACCAAAATAAACCCATCGAGGTAGTTAAAGTTTCAGGAAATCAAATTGTTGTTAAACCAATAGAATAAAATATTATGGATGGAGTAGGAATCAATGTAGTAGTTATTATTGCCATTATTGTTGGTATTTGGTTTATTTTGTACGTTATCCCCATTAAGTTGTGGTTTACCGCACAAATTTCAGGAGTTAAAATATCGCTGTTGCAGTTAATTCTGATGCGCTGGCGTACAGTTCCGCCAAACAGAATTGTAAAAGCCATGATTGAGGCACATAAGGCCGGGTTACAGGGAATTAAACGCGATGATTTAGAAGCGCATTTTTTAGCAGGTGGTCATGTTGAAGCGGTGGTACACGCCCTGGTTTCAGCCGAAAAAGCCAATATCGATTTAACATTCAAAATGGCAACAGCCATTGATCTTGCCGGACGCGATGTGCTGGAGGCTGTAAAAATGTCGGTTAACCCAAAAGTTATTGACACACCTCCTGTTACAGCCGTTGCAAAAGATGGAATTCAGTTAATTTGTAAAGCAAGGGTAACGGTTCGTGCCAGTATAAAACAATTGGTTGGAGGTGCCGGCGAAGATACCGTACTTGCCCGTGTAGGTGAGGGGATTGTATCATCTATTGGTTCATCACAATCGCATAAATCAGTTTTAGAGAATCCCGACAGCATTTCACGCGTTGTTCTTGAAAAAGGGTTAGACGCAGGAACCGCATTTGAGATTTTATCAATTGATATTGCGGATATTGATATCGGTAAAAATATTGGAGCCGTATTACAAATGGATCAGGCCGAAGCCGATAAAAACATTGCTCAGGCAAAAGCTGAAGAACGCCGGGCTATGGCCGTGGCTTTAGAGCAGGAAAATAAAGCGCTGACTCAGGAAATGAGAGCAAAAGTTATTGAAGCCGAAGCCGAGGTTCCTCGTGCTATGGCCGAAGCCTTCCGCTCAGGAAACATGGGAATTATGGACTATTATAAAATGAAGAACATTGAAGCCGATACCAACATGCGTGACAGCATAGCAACACCGCCAGCGTCGCCAACACCGCCGGTTTCGAAAAAAGATAAAGACAAAAAATAAACAAAAGTCCCGGTTTTGCCGGGATTTTTTAATTTCCAATTGTTGAAAACTAATGGTGAGAATTATCCTCAAAAGTTTAGACCCAAGAATCAAAAAGTTATTTTTGCAACAAAATAAAATAAATGGATATAGCAGGAAAGATAATTCAGATACTGCCCGAGGTTGGAGGGCAATCAGCAAAAGGACCCTGGAAAAAGCAGGAGTTTATTATTGAGACACAGGAACAGTTTCCAAAAAAAGTTTGTTTATCGAACTGGAACGATAAGGTAGTTTTAACACAGGCCATGATAGGAAGCGATGTACAGGCCTCCATTAATTTGGAAAGTCGTGAATACAACGGGCGTTGGTACACCGAAATCAGGGTTTGGAAAATGGAAAGTATGGCGAGTGGTAGTTCCAGCAGCCAGCAAATGCCTCCGCCACCTACCGACATTCCTCCTTTATCAGAGGAAACGGATTTAGACGACATGCCTTTTTAAGGAATAAAAAATTTAGGAATAAATTTGCAATATATATTGAAATTTATACTTTTGTGAACCTCAATTTTTGAGGGTGTTCTAAGAGATTTAGCACAACCAGGAGAGGTGAGTGAGTGGCTGATTCGCCAAGGCGGATGCTAAACTGACAAAAACTTGAAATTGTTTATTAAAAATAAATAGTAATTTAGAACTAAGAAATATTGGAGAGGTGGGTGAGTGGCTGAAACCACCAGTTTGCTAAACTGACGTACGGGTTAAACTGTACCCCGGGTTCGAATCCCGGTCTCTCCGCAATAAAAGGCTTACCATTAAATTGGTAGGCCTTTTTTGTTTTTTAAAACCCTCTTCAAGATGAATTGAGGGGTGAGAACGGGGTTCGAACGGCGAAGACTTCATGAAGCGAAGCGGAATAATCCCCCTCTCTCCGCAACAAAAGGCGATCGCAATTTTAAAAACCTGCCTACAGTCACTAAAAAACATGATATACAAAAGGTAAATATTTGCATGTCGGTTTTAAAGCCCAGATAATTAAAGCAATATCTATTCAATCTGTTTATTTTACAATATTTCATCCAGTTTATTTAGAATAAAAAGAGCAAAAAATCCGAATAAATTAAATTACCTTTGTTTCAAAATTGACAAGTTGAGGTGTCAAAAAAACAATAAACATGCAATCTATAACATACAATAATATGAAAAAGAAAATCATCAATATTTGCCTATTATGGGTTTTGTTGTTTATGGGAATAATAAACCTGAATGCACAAGTCCCATTAAAGCTTAGTGCAAAAAGTACCATGGTAGTAACAGGAACATCAACGCTCCACGATTGGGAGTCGAATATTACCAATATTCAGTTGACGGGTACAGGGAAAAAAGAAAATGGAAAATTATCGGCCATTGAATCGTTAACGCTTACCATTCCGGTAAAAGCCATTAAAAGTGGTAAAGGGCTTATGGACGATAAAACCTACGATGCCCTTAAGTCGAAACAACATCCCAACATAAAGTTTGAACTGGTTTCGGCCGAGCTGGTTAATGGAAAAATTAGGGGAGAGGGAAAACTGCAGATTGCCGGTAATTCATTATTGGTTCCGGTTAACGCGAGCTATTCTTTTCATGGAAATTCTGAACTCCTGGTTAAAGGTGTACATAAAATTGATATGACACGGTTTGGCATCAACCCGCCAACCGCTCTAATGGGTTCAGTAACTACCGGTAAGGATGTAACCATTCCTTACGAGATTATAATTAATTATTAATCAATTAATAAAACTAAAAAAAAATGAAAAATTCAACGAAACAAATTTTATTTGCCTTTATAGCGCTATTTCTTTTAGGTGGCCCGTTGATGGCTCAAAATTCATTGCAATACTGGAGACCAAACAATCAGGACGGTTTAAATGTATTTGAAGATTCAAAAAGCGACACCGTTAAATTCGATGGTTTTAAAGTACGTGTTGGCGGCGATTTTGCGCTGCAATTCCAAGGTTTAGATCACAGCACAGCAAGCACCGATACCTTGTACGAACTGGTATCGAACTTAAACCTGCCCACAGCTAATTTAAATCTCGATGTTCAATTGGCCGACGGGTTACGGATGCATTTGCGAACCTATTTGTCATCACGTCATCACACCGAGGCATATGTTAAAGGAGGTTATATTCAAATGGATAATCTGAACTTTTTACACGATGGATTATTGGAAGGTTTGATGAATGTAACCAGCATTCGTATTGGTATGGACGAATTTAATTACGGCGATGCCCATTATCGCAGAACCGATAATGCCCGCGCCATTTACAATCCTTTTGTAGGGAACTATATTATGGATGCTTTCTCAACCGAAGCCTTTGGTGAAGTTACGGTATTAACCAAGGGTTTTGTTGGTGTTATTGGTGTTACTAATGGTAAATTGAACCAGAATGTTACTGTAAATACCCGTTACAATCACGATAACGCGCTTTCGTTTTACGGAAAATTAGGTTATGATAACCAGCTTAGTCACGATTTACGTTTGCGTTTAACTGGTTCATGGTACCTGAACCAGGGGTTGTCAACCGGAACTTATTTGTACGGAGGCGATCGCAGTGGTGCGCGCTATTATTCAGTAATGGTGGTCGATGGCGAAGCCGATGCGTTTACCAGCGGTCGTTTTAATCCCGGATTTAAGCAAATTACAGCCATCCAGATAAACCCCTTCATTAAATTTAAAGGGCTCGAAGTTTTTGGTATTTATGAAATGGCCAAGGGTGGCGAAGCCGATGGCAACGGCAGCTTCACTCAACTGGCAGCCGAAGCCTTGTATCGTTTTGGAGGAAGTGAACAGTTTTATGTGGGAGGTCGCTATAATCAGGTAAGCGGTAAACAAACCGATGCAGCAGAAAGCCTTTCAATTAACCGTGTAAATGTTGGGGGCGGTTGGTTTTTAACAAAAAATATTGTTGCTAAAGCAGAATATGTTCAACAAAACTATTCGGGCGATGGCTATACCGGAACTACCTTTGAAGGAGGAAAATTTAACGGTGTCATGCTCGAAGCAGCAATTAGCTTCTAACACCATAATAATATAAACTAAAGGCTGTTGGCGAAAACTAAGGTAAAACACACCTGTTAAGTTTTGCCAACAGCCTTTTTAAGTAAACAGGATTTGAAGGCTTTTTGGAGATACATCTTGCTGATTTTTATAGTCTTTACAACGAGCAAAAGGCTTTGGGCGAATGATTTTGAGGGTGGCAGGGTTACGGTAGGTGTGCGCAGCAGCAGCTTTCTTATAATTAATGGTTTTACTAACGTCGGAAACTTCGATTGTTCATTCAATATGGGCATGTTCAATAACGGCTTCGAAGTGCTGGTTTCAGAGGATACAGATGGATGTTTAAATTTTGAGAATTTTGAACTGCTTTTGCCTGTTTCTTATTTCGATTGTGGTAACACGCAGATTAATAATGATTTTCGCGATTTGCTTAAATACGAAGCATTTCCTCAGATATCGTGGAAGATACTTTGCCTCGATGTGACCTCTTTAGAAAACAACGAACCCAATAAAGATATTTTGCCGGTAAACCTGCTCGTAAAAATTGCTGGTAAAGAACGAAATTGCTGGGCCAATGTGAAAGTAAGCAAAAACGGAAACCGCCTGTCGTTTTCAGGTGTACTTCCGGTTAACATCCGGGATTTTGATCTGGAGCCTCCGCAAAAATTCTTTGGTTTGGTCGAAGTGTATCCAACCATTCAAATAAATTTCTCGGTCGAAGTAATTATACACGCTGATTTCCAGCAATAAAAAAAGCCGCGTAAAACGGCTTTAATCAATATATTGCGATGAACTTATTCCCTTCGGGCAAGTATCGACAAAAGCTTTAAAATCTCTAAATAGAGCCAGATTAAGGTTACCATAAGACCAAAAGCACCATACCACTCAAAGTATGCAGGCAATCCGGCTTCTGTTCCTTTTTCAATAAAATCGAAATCCAGAACCAGATTTAAGGCTGCTACTGCTACAATTACCAAGCTGATAATGATTCCAAAAGTACCTCCACCGTACATAAAGTTCATGTTTAAACCAAACAGACCCAGCACAAAACTTACCAGGTAAGCAACGGCTATTCCTGCAGTTGCTGCAAACACGCCGGCACGGAATTTATCGGTAACTTTTATTATTTGCGACTTGTAAGCAAAAAGCAGCGTAAAAAGTACGGCAAATGTTAACATTACAGCACGTAAAACCAGTCCGGGAAACATAGCTTCAAAATACGCTGAAATAGCTCCAAGAAAAAGTCCTTCGAAAACGGCATAGATGGGAGCAAAAATTCCGGCACGTTTTTTATTAAAAACGGTTATCATGGCCAGAACAAAGCCGCCAATACCGCCTAACAGCATCCATCCCTGAACCGCCTTAGCTCCACCTTCCATACCACCAGCAGCAAAAAATTTACTCCAGGTGTAAGCAGCAGCTGCTACAGCCAGCAATAGCATAATTGCAATTTTATTGATGGTACCCTGAATGGTCATTACTCCGGCACCTTCTTTTTGAAAAGCAAACTCACGTATGAGTTTTTGGTTTAATGTTGGATTCGATGATTTCATAGTTAGAAAAATTTTGCCAAACAATTCAAAAATCAGACCGAATCTAAATACAAATCATTTATTTTCTTGTTTTGTGAAAATATTTTTTTTACGTTTTCCATCCACAATGGCAATACAAAATTAACAGAATGAAAACCAAACAATTACCAGCAGAATGTAATCAAATGGCATTAAGCCAAAGAAATTCCTGACCCAGACGACGAACTGAATTATTTTCAGTATGCATCATTTTTTCTGCCAAATCTTTCATTTTTTGTTGGTAAGGGTCACTGGTTTGAAAAACCGTTTGCATAGCAAACAGAATTGCCTGGTTTAATTTAGGATTATCAGTTTCAGCCAAAGCCTGAATTTTTTTAATTACCCAATTTACAATTGTATCTTTTTGAATATGGTTTTGCTTTATAGCCCAACTGGCAGTATAAAAAGCCAACGTAGAAGCTTCCAGGCTTTTTGACAGCCAGATGTCCAAAAATATAGCTAAGTTAGGAACATGCGATAGCATGTTTTTACTAAACTGTTCAATCAATTCCTGATTGTTAAGTTGAGAGGCAATTTCGAGAACCTGCCCATCGGTAAGTTTTTCCACTTCAAAAAGCATCGATGAAATAATTTTTGCTTCGCGGATATCTCTTTTCCAAAGTAGAAAAGCCAACTCGTTATCAGGTATATATTCGGAGCCTATCTGCCGCAAATGGGGTATCGATACGCCATAGTTTAAGCGGTAACTTAGACCCATTTTTTGTAAGAGTCTTGAAACATCACCGTTTTGCATGTGCGATACCTTATGCATTATCTTTTTGTAGTTTTCGAGAACCGCTGAGGGAATATTTGTTTTCAAAGTATTTTAAGTGTTCAGTGAAGTTCAAATATAACGGTTATTATATCACAAGCAAAGCTTTAAAATCAACAATAGCCATCTCATCCAATAAAAAAAGCCCTGGGAAAACCCGGGGCTTTGGGTGGAAGATCCCGATTCAGGAATCGGGACGACCATTGGAGCCGCCATTTTTCAAGAGCCAATTCAGGGCAAATTCGCCATTTTTAAAATTTTTAAGTTTTTTTTCAAGCAGAACAGCTTGTGAACGAGTTTCACACTTAAAAAAAGCAGCAATGTTCCAGGGCCCCTTGTTTCGGGTATATTTGTTTTTACCGTCATTGTGTCTTTCAAGTCTATCGGACAGGTTATTAGTTTGGCCGATGTAAAAAGAGCCGGACTTTTCTGCGTAAAGAATGTAGGTATAAAACATAGTTTATCCAATAAAAAAAGCCCTGGGAAAACCCGGGGCTTTGGGTGGAAGACCGGGCTCGAACCGGCGACCTCTGGAACCACAATCCAGCGCTCTAACCAACTGAACTACATCCACCATTTTGAGTGCGCAAATATAATTAATTATAATTTATTTATGCAAAAGAACGATGAAAAATTATGGGATTTATTTTTCGTGATTTTCGAAATAAAACGCCATACCCGTATTAAGTATCAAAGAAAGTAAAAACTTATATATTTGTGATTAAAATGAAATTTACCATGCAGAAAAAACATACCATATTATTATCGGGCTTATTATTTTTGAGTGTATGGAGCTGGAGTCAGCAAACATTTCATAGAAACGGAACGCTTGCCAGCAAAGGAGCTTTAAACAGGGGAAAGGAACAGGGTTTATGGACTTATTACGATAGCCTTGGTGTAAAATTGCAGGAAACTGAATTTAATAATGGGATAGTTCAGGGTAAGTTGACCTATTTTTTTCGAAACGGGAATATTGAGAATCAAGGAACCTTTGATAACGGAATTCTAAACGGGTTTTATTTTGAAAACTATATAACCGGAAAATATAGGGTAACAGGGTATTATAATCAGGGTCAAAAAGATAGTATCTGGACGTATTACACAGCACAGGGAAATAAAATAAGGCAGGAAAAATATAATGCCGATACGGTATTGCTTCTTAATTATTGGGATAAAGACGGGAAACAACAGGTAGAAAACGGCTCGGGTATTTTTGTAAGCTATTATCAAAATGGTCAGATTGAAGAAACCGGGCCCTATACAAAAGGCCGCCCCAACGGATATTGGAAACGCTATTATATAAACGGACAAATGATATCGTCGGGTCATTACAAAGATGGAATTGAAACTGGGAAATGGCTCTCATATTATCGTGATGGCAACTTGCTGAGTGAAATTAATTACGAAAACGGATACAACATCAGGTATTATCAGAATGGACAAAAGGAAATGGAAGGGATTCTTCGTAATGGAGAAAAAGACAGTATCTGGAATTATTGGTATCATGATGGAAAGCCCAAGTTGGAAGTGGGATACAAGCAGGGAATAAAATGGGGAAAACAAACCGATTGGTATGCTTCGGGGCAGAAGGCCAGTGAAATATATTTTGAAAATGGTAAAAAGCAAGGTAAGGCCATTTGGTGGAACGAAAATTCCAAACCCGACATGGAAGGCAATTTTATTGCCGATGCTCAGGAAGGTTTGTGGACCTATTACCGTACCGACGGGAATAAAGGCAATCAGGGACACTATAAAAACAATCAGATGCATGGTCAGTGGACTTATTGGTATGCCAACGGTGAAATCTGGAAACAGGGAAATTATAAAAATGGCTTACGCGATGGCCATTGGATAATTTATTACGAAAACAAAAAGAAATTTCACGAAGGCGATTTTGTTGAAGGAAAGGAAGTAGGTTTTTGGCAGCGTTGGTATGAGAATGGAAAGCTGGAGCTGACCGGATACTTTGATGCCGGACAAATGGACAGTTTATGGCAAGCCTGGTTCGACGACGGAACCAAAAATTATCAGCTTACTTATCGGAAAAACCTGAAACATGGTACTGCGACTTACTGGTACCGGAATGGAAATAAACGTCTAGAAGAGAACTATAAAGACGGATTGCTGCATGGCCCCTATGCCACCTGGCGATTCGATGGAACCAAAATAATTGAAGGTTCCTATTTTGAGAATGAGAAAAACGGAACATGGCGTTATTATAATGAATACAATAAAATGCTACGCCTTGAAAATTATAAAAAAGGCATTGAAGATGGATTGTGGCAAACCTGGTATAAAGAAGGGCCGCTTCAGAGTGAAATATCTTACAAAAAAGGCAAAAAACATGGCACAGTTAAGTATTTAAAAATAAGAGGTGAGGTACTTTATGAGGGGGTTTATAAAAACGATGTAGAGGTTAAGGTAAAAACCGATAACCGTTTACCTCGTTAAGCGGTATGGATGGAAATAAAAAAAGCCGGAACAAACCGGCTTTTTTATAGTAAAAAATAAGTACATTAATTCCTGTTGATAGCATTCAAATCTTCAAATGCGGTTTTTAAGCGGGCAATCATGGTTTCTTCGCCAGCGCGTAACCAAACCCTTGGATCGTAGTATTTCTTGTTTGGTTTATCGTCACCTTCGGGGTTACCAATTTGTCCCTGAAGGTATCCTTCATTCTTTTTATAATAGTTCATTACACCTTCCCAGGTTGCCCATTGGGTATCGGTATCAATATTCATTTTAATTACCCCATAACCGATGGCTTCGCGAATTTCGGCCTGGCTTGAACCCGAACCTCCATGGAATACAAAGTTTACAGGTTTTTCACCGGTTTTATATTTTTCCTGAATGTATTTCTGCGAGTTGTCAAGAATTTTTGGTGTCAATACCACGTTACCGGGTTTATAAACACCGTGTACATTTCCAAACGATGCCGCAATGGTAAAGTTTGGCGAAATTTTATTCAGTTCTTCGTAAGCATAAGCTACGTCTTCAGGTTGGGTGTAAAGCTTGGCATTGTCAACATCAGAGTTGTCTACTCCATCTTCTTCACCACCGGTGATACCTAACTCAATCTCGAGCGTCATTCCCATTTTGCTCATGCGTTTCAGGTAGGTTTTGCAAATCTCTATGTTTTCTTTCAGTGGTTCTTCTGAAAGGTCTAACATGTGTGAACTAAACAACGATTTTCCGGTTTCGGCAAAATGTTTTTCACCGGCATCGAGCAAACCATCAATCCAGGGCAGTAATTTTTTTGCCGCGTGGTCGGTATGCAGGATTACAGGAACTCCATAAGCTTCGGACAACAGATGCACATGTTTGGCTCCCGCAATTGCACCCAGTATAGCGGCTTTTTGTCCTTCGAGTTTTAATCCTTTACCGGCATTAAATACGGCTCCGCCATTTGAGAATTGAATAATAATTGGCGAATTAACTACTTTGGCCGCCTCCATTACGGCGTTAATTGAGTTGTTGCCAACTACATTAACTGCCGGTAGAGCAAAGCCGTTGGCTTTTGCAATGCGGAATACTTCTGACACATCGCTACCAGTAACAACTCCTGGTTTTACCTTGTCAAAAATTTTTTCACTCATAATGTTGATTTATTAATTATAACTATTGTTTTATCTAAAATTCGAGGCAAATATATTAATTTGAAAACAGTTTTTGGCAAATTATTCAATACAAGTTAACGCTTCAATTAGCTTTGTTTGTTTTGATCCTTTTATTTCTTCCTCAACCCATCCCGAAACCAAATAGTATCGAAATTTTATCAGCGGACTGCTTTTTAAGGCCTGGTATTGATTGTCGGATAGTTTAAAAATAAGCAGTGCCAATCCGGTGTCAAAGGTATCCATTTTGGTTGAATCGCCTGGCATTGTTCTTGGAAAAAGAATGATTTCTTCGCCACTTTCGGTTACCAAAGCGATCTCTCTATCTTCCTGAATTACGTAGTTGCTGTATTTGTAGTATTGAAGCTTTAAGTACTTGTGTGGACCAATACATTGGGTTTTTATATAAACCGGTTGTCCATTAATCCGACAGAGTAATTCGGGGCGGGTTATTTTAACCTGAAATTCGGTAATGGCATCTACCTCATTTTTTTCGTAGCTGCATTTTTGACTCATCAGTAGCGACGGAAATAGTATCAGCGCTACAAAAATCAGTTTTTGAATATTTTTTCTATATAATGTTGTAAACATAAGGGTTATAACTTTGACAAAAGGTGCATGAATTTGGAGTTAGGGTGAATGCCCTTTGCATCTTTGGCATATTCGTCAACAATACCATTAAGTTCGTAGAGTTTTAGTTCATCATTAGCCCCCAACGATACGGCTCCTTTTTCAGTGCATTTAAAATAGTTTTCAATTTCCAGCAGGGTACTTTCTGAAAGGCAAATACTGCCTTGGTCACAGAGTCCTTCAATAGCGTGGGCAAGGGTAACGGTATCGCCCCAAACATCGTACGACAATTTGTTTTTTCCCACCACGCCGGCAATTACTTTTCCGGTATGAATGCCTATGGCATATTCAAAGATGGGCAAGTTCAATTTAATGCGTCGGGTATTAATTCTTTTTAATTTTTCATCAATTTCCAATGCTGCCAGCACCACATCAATGGGGTTGCTCTTATTACGCAGGGGAACGCCTCCGGCCCCAAGATAAATACCACCAACCGTTTTAATTTTCTCAACAAAATGTTTTTCCAGAATGGTATCGAATTTTACCAGGCTTTCGTGCAGTTGGGTAACCAGTTCTTCGATGGGTATAAGTTCAGAGAGTTTAAAAAAATTCCGGATGTTGAGGTGTAGCAGTGTTACCTTTTTATAATGACGAGGAGCGGCATAGCCTTTCTTTTTTAATTGAATGGCAACCTCATAAGGAATTACCTTATTTAAAACTTCTTCGGAACGCTCTTTGGCAATTTCGAGTGCCTTTTTTTGTTCGTTAAGTGCTGCAATTTGTTCTTCAACATAATCTTTTACCGATTCCAGGTGTTCGGTTAACGTTTGTGTATTTTCCCAGCGTTGTTTCAGCTCTTCTTCAACTTCTTTTTGCTGGGTTATGTCGAACTCTATAACAATAAACCGTTCTACATTGTCATTATGGTTTTTAACGGGTGTCAGGGTCGATTGGATCCACTTCTTTTGGCCGTTGGGTGTTGTAATAATCCGCAAAAAACAGAACGATGAATTCTTTTTAAAGAAATTACGGTCGGTGTCTCGTATTACTTTTATAAAGCTGCTACTGTCGTCCGATTTTTTTTTCTTGTACTCATCCATTGTATAACCATAAAGGTGACTAAAGCCTTTGTTAGCCCATTGTATGTCGCCGGTTTCCGATAAAATAAGAATGGAGTTGTCGGCCGAGCGGGCAATAGAAGCAAGTAGTTCTAGTTCCTGTAATTTATCATTGGCTATTTTGGTGGTGTCCTGCATATCTCTTTTTAAGGCATTTGTGGGAAAGGTTAAAAATACAAAATATTCCAATATTCTTTTAGTATTTTTGCAAAACCTTAATGTAAAGTCGGGTTTTTCTGAAACGAAACCGGGTTTACATTGTTCACAAGTTATAGCTTTAAAATCAATTGGTTTTGAGGCTAATTGAAAATAGTTTAATCGTTTAATTTACAAAAGCATGAAAAAAGCAGCCATTCATACGGCAAAAGGAGTTATGAACGTGGAGTTTTTTGAAAACGATGCGCCTAACACCGTTGATAATTTTATTACACTGGCTAAAAAAGGGTTTTACGATGGCCTTACCTTTCATCGGGTGATTCCTAATTTTGTAATTCAGGGAGGTTGTCCTAATGGCACAGGTTCTGGCGGGCCGGGATACAAGATTAAATGCGAGCTTACCGGAGGAAATCAATACCACGATCGTGGAGTTTTATCGATGGCACATGCCGGAAGAGATACCGGAGGTTCTCAGTTTTTTATCTGCCACAATCGTGAAAACACAGCACACCTCGACCGTAACCACACTTGTTTTGGCAAAGTTTATGAGGGACTCGACGTTATCGATGCCATACGTGCAGGTGATATTATTGAGAAAATTGATGTTTTCGAAGGATAAATAAAGTAAACATAAAGTAAAAGTCGGAATATTTCCGGCTTTTATTTTTACCCCTTATGGCCTGGGTTCTGTTGTGTCTGTTTGAGCCCTAAAAAATATCTGTATATTTGCCTTTTAAAAATGCATTTCAATCAATGAAAAAAGCACTTCTTATAATTGTAGTTTTTAATCTGGTAAGGTTACTTTTTCTTCCCTTTATGGGGATGATGCCCCAGGATGCCTATTATTATTTTTATTCCGAACACCTTTCGCTTTCCTATTTCGACCATCCGCCCATGGTGGCTTACATGTTGTATTTGTTTAGTCTGGTTTTTGGTAAAAGTATAATAACCATAAAACTGGCCGATTTTGTTATTACTGTAGGCACGCAATGGGCTTTCTTTGCTTTTTCGTCAAAAATTCTGCGAAGCGAACGCAAATACATTAGTTGGTTACTGCTGGCATCAACCTTAATGATTTCAAGCCTTTCGATGGTTACTACTCCCGATGTGCCCCTTTTGTTGTTTTGGGTGTTGAGTTTAAACTCGCTGTATGTAGCTCTCTTCAGAAAGAATAACTGGCATTGGATATGGGCAGGTATTTTTATGGGCCTGGCTTTCGACAGCAAATACACCGCCCTGGCAATTCCTGCTGGTTTGTTTCTGTTTCTTATTTTTTCAGGCCGGTATCGTGGGTATTTACAAACCATCTGGCCATATTTGGCAGCAATTATTGTGGTACTCGTTTCATGGCCGGTTATTAAATGGAACATCGACAACGAATTTGCTTCGTTTGTATTCCAGTCGTCAGAGCGGGCTGACACCATTTCTGGAATTACCATCCATAATTTTTTCGGATTGATAGGAACGCAACTGTTTTTACTCTTACCTGTTGGTTTTGCCGGTTTATGGTGGGTTGCTTACAAGTATTTCCGGCGCATCTTTATTAAACCCAACCAGGTGAATCCTGAATTGTGGTTTTTATTGGCGTTCTTTTTGCCCATGTTTATGGGTTTTTACATGATATCGTTTTTTTATTGGGTAAAACTAAACTGGTTAATGCCTGCCTACATTTCAGGAATCATAATTCTGGCCCGCTACCTCGACAAGAAATGGATAAAATGGCAATTGCTTTTTAGTGGTGTTTTTCATGTTCTGGTGATGATTGAGGTACTTTTTTATCTCTTCCCCATTAAAAGTGACGACACCTGGTTTGGGTGGAAAGATTTTGCAAACCAGACCGAAGCTTTGTGGAGCAAATACCCCGATGCTTTTGTGTTTTCTGAAGACAACTACAAAACTACGGCACAACTGATGTTTTTTACCGACAAAAAAGTATATGGGCGCAATGTGATTGGTAAAAACGCCCTGCATTACGATTATATTGGCGACGATTTAAACCAATTGAAAGGAAAGAACGCATTATTTATTGATTCGCACCAGCGTTTTTCTGATGATAAAAAAGCAGGCGAAAACCTTCCGGCAATTAATCATTTTTTTGAGTCGTACCAAGAGCTTGACCCCATATTAATTAAACACCGGGGCAAAACCGTACGCAAATTTGCCGTATATTATTGCATTGATTATAAAGGAATCGAACCCTAAACTTGCGATTTAAATCATTTGATTTATTTTTGCAGCAAATTTTGTTAACAGAATTATTTTTATCATATGGCTGATACTTCAGATTTTAGAAACGGATTGTGTATTGAATACAATGGAAAGTTGTTTACCATTGTTTCGTTTCAACACGTAAAACCAGGTAAAGGACCCGCGTTTGTCCGTACCAAATTAAAAAACCTGGAAACAGGAAAAGTAATCGATAACACTTTTACTTCAGGGGTGAAAATTACCACCGTTCGTATTGAGCGTCGTCCTTATCAATATCTTTATAAAGATGAGGCCGGATACAATTTTATGAACAGCGAGAACTTTGAACAGGTATCGATACCTGAAAGTTTAATTGATGCTGCTGAATTATTGAAAGAAGGTCAGGAATGCGAGATTGTTTACCATGCTGAAAAGGAGACTCCCCTGCAGGTTGATTTACCTCCATTTGTTGAAATGGAAGTTACCTATACCGAACCGGGAATAAAAGGCGATACCGCTACCAACACCTTAAAAGCGGCAACGGTTGAGACCGGAGCCACGGTAATGGTTCCCTTGTTTATAAATACCGGCGATTTAATAAAGGTCGATACACGCGATAAATCCTACTCTGAGCGGGTTAAAAAATAAATTGTGATTCGCACAAAACTGAGTTAAAAAGGTTTCTCATTTGTTAGTGAGAAACCTTTTTTTTGAAACTCAGCAGTATTTGTAACCATTTCAGTACCCAATCATTACTTTTTATTCAAATTTTTGTACATTCGGTATAATTTAACGACAAGCTATTATGACTGGTAAAGCATCTCTTAAACGGTTACAGTTTAGCAACTACAAGCTCGATGCCCTGTTGCATACCACTCTTTTAATCAACGAGAATGTTTCCATTCAAACCCTGTTAAGGCATTTTGAAACCATTTTGCACGATGAACTGAACATTGGAAAGATTCTTATTTACACCTACAACGAAAAATGGGAATGTGTACTTTCATCGGGCATTCACCGAACCATTGCCGAAGGTATTAGAGTTGAAAGCGACCTGTTGTATTACAAACAGATAACCAATTTGTCGGTAGCCTTGAACCAAAATTTAGAGTTGTTCGATGTAATTATACCTGTCTACCATCACGAGGTACCTATAGCTTATGTGATTATTGGCGATATTGACGAAGAACGCGCCGGAATGAGCCCCACCATTAAACACCTGCATTTTATTCAAACACTGGCAAATATTATTGTGGTGGCCATCGAAAACAAACGCCTGTTCGACCAAAGCGTTCGTCAAGAGGCCATTAAAAAAGAGCTGGAGCTGGCTTCGCGCATGCAAACCATGTTAATTCCCAATCCAAGAACTTTGCCCAATAATGAAAATATTCATGTGTCGGCTTTTTACCTGCCTCACTTCGAAGTAGGCGGTGATTATTACGATTTTGTACGGCTGAATCATGAGGAATATGGTTTTTGTATTGCCGACGTTTCTGGTAAAGGTATTTCGGCGGCTTTGCTAATGTCAAATTTTCAGGCCAACATCAGGGCACTCTTTTCGGCTAAGCTGCCGCTCGATCAAACCATACACAAACTTAACGACCGGGTGATGGAAAATGCCAATGGTGAAAAATTTATTACCCTGTTTATAGGAACCTACAATACCACAACCCGTCTGTTAACATACATAAATGCCGGGCATAATCCACCGGTGATGTTTCATAAGGAAAGCAATCAGATTGAATTACTTACCTCGGGATGCATGGGCGTAGGCATGTTCGACGAGATACCCCGGATTAAAGTGGGCCAATTTACCGTGAGTCGCGGAAGTAAGCTTATTTGTTATACTGATGGTATAGCCGAACTTGAAAACAATAAAAAGGAAATGTTTGGTACCGGATTGATGGAACAAAACATGCAAAAGGAGCAAAGCATAAATCTGGTTATTGATGAGATTATTGAGCTGCTAGACCGTTTCCGGGGCGACAACGATTATTTTGATGACATCTCAATTCTTGGTATGGAGTTTCATTAAGAAAGAGTTATTTTTCTGTTTATATTTATTTTCCAATAGTCAGATGGAACATTCCTAAAATAATCATGCTCGTGTGTGTTAAACTTGTTTATCATGGATGTTTCATGCCGGATTTTGTGATTTAGGTAATTTTCATCCAAAATTCAGCAGACAAAACAAAATAACTTCTGTTTTACTTCGTTTCGTCAAAGTATCGGTTTTGATTGGAACCAACCCAATACAAATCGGAATAGTTTTATTATTTTTGGCTTTTTAACAAAAAGCACAAATAAAATAATAGCTCAAATAGGAGTAAATACAAGGTATTATAATAAGTTACAATTATGGCAGAAACAAACAACGAATACCGTTTCGACTCGGTCGATTTAATTCTATACTTATGGGATCGCAAATGGCCCATTATGGGTATTACTACCGTGGCAGCTATCGTTTCGATAATAGTGGCCTTATTAATTCCTGTGAAATTCAAATCGGAAGTTATTTTATTTCCGGCGGCAGCCAGTTCCGTGTCGCACGATTTGTTGTCGAGCAATATTTCGAAAAAAGAAATTCTGAGGCTGGGTGAAGACGAAGAAGTGGAGCAGTTGCTTCAGGTATTGCAATCGGACGAGATTCGCGATCGCATTATTGAAAAATATGATCTGATGAACCATTACCAGATCGATCCCACATCGAAATACCCCATTACTGCCTTGCATAAGGAGTTTTCTGAGAACATTTCGTTTACTCCGACCAAGTTTATGTCGGTTCGCATTACCGTTATGGATACCGATCCCAAAATGGCTGCCGGCATTGCCAACGATATATCGAACCTGGTAGATACCATTCGGAACAAAATGCAGACAGAACGGGCTTACGAAGCACTTCATCTGGTGGAGAAGGAGTATTTTACCCAGCGCGATCAGATTCAGCAACTCGAAGATTCGCTCAATGTGCTTCGAAGTTTTGGAGTGGTCGATTACGAATCGCAGGCCGAGGTGCTAACCGATGCCTATGGACAAGCCATTATTCAGGGTAAAAACGAAGCCGCCCGAAAACTGGAGGCCAAGCTCGATGTGCTGGCCAAATACGGTGGAGCGTATGTGTCGATTCGTGATTACCTGGAGTTTGAAAAAAAACAGTTGAGTAACCTGAAAGCCAAATATGCCGAAGCCCTGGTGGATGCTACCCAGAATTTGCCTACCAAGTTTGTGGTTAATAAAGCCGTTGAGGCCGAGAAAAAATCGTATCCCACCCGCTGGCTCATAGTGGTTCTTTCTACTTTTTCGGCTTTTATTTTAACCGTGTTGCTCCTGGTTGTTTCCGATACCGTGCTTAAACGCTTAAAAGAAATTAAAAAAGCCAAGGCATAAGGTGAACGGACAAAAATACAGTGGGTGGGTTTATGCTGGGGCATTACTATTTGTGATACTAAACGGACTTTTTATTTATCACGAAATCTTTTGGTTCAGTGTGCTTCCGGTGGTTTTGCTTTTAGTGGTTGCCGCTTTCTTAAGTCTCGACAAACTATTACTGGCCCTGGTGTTTATGGTACCCTTATCCATTCCATTGAGTGAGCTGGTAAAAGATTTGCCCATCGACATGTTTTTGCCCACCGAGCCCTTGCTGGCTGGCATATTGCTAATTGTAGTCCTTAAGCTTTTCTTTAGTGGCAACTTCGATAAAAAAGTGTTGACCCATCCGGTAACACTCACCCTGTACCTCTACCTGTTTTGGATGTTGGTGACCACCATTACCAGCACCATGCCTTTGGTTTCGGCTAAGTTTCTGGTTGCCAAACTCTGGTTTATTGCCGCTTTTTATCTGCTGGCCACGCAATTATTCCGCAGCAAATCCAACGCGCGCAAGTACATGACCTATTATGTGTTTGCCCTGGTAATAGTAGTTGGCTACGCCATGTTCCGGCACCTAAAATTTGGTATTTTCGATGAGAAAATTGCCCATTGGAGCGCCAACCCTTTTTATAAGGATCATACTTCGTACGGAGCCTTATTGGCTTTTTACATTCCTCCCATGGTGGGTATCAGCCTTTATAAAAAATATCCGGTCCGCAGCCGGTATCTTTTTGCTGTACTAACGTTAATTCTTTTCGTGGGATTGGTTTTTAGTTACTCCCGTGCAGCCTGGGTAAGCCTTATGGGTGCTTTTGGCGTGTGGGTGCTGATAAAGCTGCGAATAAAATTCTGGGTAGTATTCTCAGGGGTGCTGCTGGTGGGTATGGTAGTGCTGGTTTTTGGGAATAGCATCATGCGCAGCCTGGAGTCGAACAAGCAGGATTCCAGTACCGATTTGGCCGAGCATGTGCAATCCATCTCCAATGTATCGACCGATGCCTCGAACCTGGAGCGGCTGAACCGCTGGAACTGTGCCTTGCGCATGTTTGCCGAAAAACCAGTGTTTGGCTGGGGCCCAGGTACCTATACTTTTCATTATGCACCTTTTCAACTTTCGTATGAGAAAACCATCATAAGCACCAATCAGGGCGATATGGGCAATGCCCACTCAGAATACCTGGGGCCGCTTTCGGAACAGGGTGTTATGGGCATGCTTAGTTTTGTACTGATTATTGTAACTACTTTAATTACCGGAATCCGCGCTATACGCCGGGCTGCCGACAACGAACTGGCCATGCTGGGGCTGGCTGCTATTGTTGGACTGGTAACTTATTACCTGCATGGCATTCTAAATAATTTTCTCGATACCGACAAAGCTTCGGTTCCCTTTTGGGGATTCACCGCCCTAATCGTAGCTATTGATATTTACTACCGAAAATCAGACGCAAAGAACCCGGGCTGATTCCCCTGCTTACTGCAATTATAATTACCTTGCTGTATATCAATAACCGTCGGGTTTTCATGTATTTAGCCTAAAATAATTGGCCAAACGCATGCGTTTTTCCAATAAATCGCCTTAACTTAGCACTGCAAAACAGTGTTCATTGGATGGGTTTTGGAAATTATCCGGGGATAAAAACACAGGAAGTAAGATTTAAATACTTCACCAATGAAAACACAACAAGGCCGGAAAGGGCGGAAAGCTTCCCGCTACCGGCAAAACATACTGCACGAACAACCTCCCTAAGTAGCCACTTAGCCTTGCTGCTTTTGTCATAAATGCAGGCCTTCTTGTTTGGTATTAATCTGTTTAATCCAATTCAACTATTGAATAAAAGCCCACAATTTGGTATAATCAGAATAACCAAATTGATATTGGGGCTAAAACTTCATTATATAGGATATAGCTGGTTTGATGGTGTATTATATGGGTTTGAAACATTTAGTAGCAACCTCAAACAATCAGTAAACCAATATCACTACAACTCATTTAAATCATAAAAAATGAAAAAAACTATTATTTTAAGTCTGTTCACGCTTTTGTATAAATGGGCTTATTGCCAGGAATACGAAACCATTGTTGATACCACCAAACAATGGGCTGTAGTACAATATTGGTTTTATACCGATTGGCCGGTTGAAGACCGTTTTGCTGCATTTACAACGGGTTACAGGTTTAGAGGAGACACTCTAATTAACAATTATCATTATAAGTTTTTAGAAGAATGTAAGGATTCTGTTTTTGAGAATTGGTACAGGTCAGAGTATTTGATGCGCGATGATTCTGCAGGCAGGGTTTATATCCATGATTACAACATAGAAAAAGTACTTTACGATTTTAATGTAAAAGCTAATGATACCATATGGATTCCTAACCCATATGATTTTTCAGATGAAGATGCTTCCCTAATAATTGATAGCGTTGGTGTTGAGTTTATTGCTGGAAAAGAAAGAAAAGTCGTCTATTGGTGGGGATTAGTTTTATATTCAGAAGGATTCGGTACATATAGAGGACCTTATGGAATTTTAACTACATATAATGTAGCCAATTGCTCCTGGTATGTGACCTGCTTTCAGCAGAAAAGTGAAATGTTATACCAAAGCGAGGACAGTTGCTACATTCATTTTGATTATACAAGTATTTCAGACAAAAAAGATGAAATGGATGTACATGTTTATCCAAATCCGGTATCCAAGCAATTAAGGGTTGAGCTGTCTAGTTCTCCCAATGAATCTTTGTCTTTTTCCCTTTTCACATTGGATGGAAAAAAAATAATGAATGCCATACTATCAGAACAAGTAAATAGCATTGACCTCGAAAACATTGCAAATGGCATGTATTTAATACAGTTTAAATCTTTAAATGGACAAATGTCCACACAAACATTAATCATAAAAAAATAGTAAGATGAAACTATTTATAAAATATTAATTAGCCGATTTATAAATTAAAAATAGAAACTTATGAACAAAACCAGCCTGTTAAAAATTTCATTTTCCATTTTGCTGATAATTATTACGCATGCAGCAAAAACACAAAACCAATGGTTTACAGGTATCAACATTCCAAATCAAGAAAAGACGATTGAAACAGATTGCCCCTTATATAATGTAGGCGATCCCGAACTTGTAATAGAATACCAACATGCGCTGGGTAATTGTAACAGCTATGCAGTAGATATCGCATTTACATCAGACAGTACTAGTTTCATTTTACTCTATTTAGGGAAAGGAGGTAGTTATATAGCAAAATATTCCGACAATGGCCAAGAATTATGGATGACATTCTTAGCTGTTAATGACTCTACAGAATTTGATGCAACCCAATTTATTACCATTGGTGATAATTATTATATAGCAGGTTACTGGGGTGAAATAAAAATGCGAAATTATGGCGTAATTAAAGTTAATAACAACGGCAAGCAACAATGGATAAAATTACTTAAAACAGAAGTGGATAAAAAGTATTCAGAAATAAAACGTGTAGCTATTTTTTATGCTGAAGATAACAACTTTTTGTTTTCAACCAATATAAACGACACCATGTATATTACAAAATATGATAGTACATGTAATAAGCTATGGGATATTAGTAGTGTTGATTTAAATTACCAGAATGAAAGCAATTATACTCTAAAGGCTATTTTAACAAGAACGCACTATGTGATTTATATAAAAGAGACTTATTGGCAACTTGATTTTAATGGCAAAATTTTGTATACAGATACTATTAACGGTAATTGGGCTTGGAACCTATTTCCTGAAAACACTAATATTTATGCCTGTGGTTATACCGAACCCAACCAATGGATTAGAAAATATACACAAGATTTTGATCTTAAAAAAGAATATTTACAAGATGTGTCACTAAAACAAAGAGAAATTTCCAGTGCAAAAACCATTGAAGAGCTTGCCGATAAAAGCCTACTTGTTTTTTATGATTTTTATTACGATGGAACAGGTATGGGAGACATACATTATAATGTGCAAATATTACACCTTGATGCCAATTTAAATTGTAAAAGCACCATTAATTTGTATGGTGCAGGCAGCCAAATTGCTAATAAGTTGCTTATTAACAAAGATGGTGACTATATAATTTTTGGTGATGGCTATTATGCCCCTGATAACTGCAATAAGTTATTCCTGGCAAAAATTAGAAAATGGCCTTTACCTGTTAAATCAAACGAGACATTGCCACTATTTACGCTGTACCCCAATCCAATAAATACAGAACTTAATATTGCGTTTAAAAATAAACAAACAGGCATGGTAAACATTTATTCGCCACAAGGTAATTTACTGTACAGCAAAAAATTGAATAATGTAAACAATGCTATACTGAGTATCGACTATTTGCCCAGTGGTTTAATGTTATTGGAGTACATAAATAATGACAAAAGGATAATTGAAAAAATAATAAAAAACTAGCCCCGAATTTAATTTATTATAAACAAAAGGCGAGGAGCAGCAACAATTTTAGGTGCGTTCGCTAAAACATAAAACCTAGAAACTGTTTGGGGTGCCGCTCCCGTCTTTATAAATTTTACAAATGTTATGAAAAAAACATGTATTTATGAACAAAAGTTCAAGAAAATGTATTCCTGACTTTTAATTCTCGTTCTGGGAATAAGCTTAAATGGAAATGCACAGGATGTGGAAATTTATGATTATCACGATCCTAATGAAGACCATTCATTGCCAAAGCATGAACCTTTATCTTCTGAATATGGCCGGGTACATACACCCAAAGGACCACTAAAAGTATTATTAGTTTTTGCACAATTCGAAGTTGATAATGTAAGTCCTACAAGTGAAACATGGCCTGCTGATCAGCTGCCAAATTATAGTGAAATACTTTATACCAGTTTAAGTGCTTTTAATCCAACTAATACAGATTTAAGCATTAGTAACTACTATTATCAGATGAGTAAATTTTCAGGTAATCCGTTTAAGTTATATGGTGAAATATTCCCGGAATTAGTTAAAATACCCATTCCAACAACTAATTTTAGTTTTAGCCACTTTACCAATCAGGTTTTTGATTATATAGAAGCAAATTACCCCGATTACCATTGGAATACATTTGACCAACGCGATAACCGTCCAAACTTTACTGCAAGCAATGTAAGCTCATCGCCCGATGATGAATTCGACTATGTTGTTATTAGTTTCAGGTGGAATGGTGGTTATGATCCTTGGGGAAATAGTAATGACACAACATTAAAAACAACCTATGAAGCTGCCTGGGGCGGTTCACCTACAGGCTGGGCAAGTATTGCCAGTCAGACACTATCAACTAGTTCAGGAACTTATAGGGTAACAAATGGTTTTACCTCAGCTTTAGGTTTAATGAGCCCAACAGGATTCAGAGAATTTTTCTTTCATGAATTTGGTCACAGTATGTATGGTGCACCACACTATAATGGAGCAAACAGTGTTGTTGGTGAGCATTTCTTTACCAATAGCGGATGGGGTATGATGGGTTCAGGTGCCAGACATAAATATTGTACCCTGGGTTGGGAGCAATGGTGGCTAGGTTGGAACGATATTAATTATGATTTAAATAACGCGTCGCAAAACGCAACATACACTTTGTATGACTTTATTACAAACGGTGATATGATACGCTTAAAGATACCAAACACAGATCAGTATTTATGGATCGAGTTCCATAGTGGTCAGTCAGTATTTGAAAACAGAGCAAGTTTAACTGTAAATAAGCAAGGCAATCCATTTCCTGAAAATGCTGATGGTGTTTTAGCATACATTGAATGTATTTCAGATGATAAGGAGAATCCTGGTATTTTTACTTCAGGTGCTAATGGGATAAAATATTTGCATGGTGATGGAAATTACGAATACAACCACTCATCAAAATCATCAATTGTTCCTGAATGGTGGCCAGCCGTCTACGATTATTACACAGGTGATGCCAATCCTTTTGCCATGCAAAATGGAGTCGCTGCAATCCGAAGTGATTATGATTCAAATAATAAAATTAATTATAATTCTGGTACCAACTCTCCAAATAGTGGAGACGGCAATGAAATGCATTCTATAGTAAGAAAAAACGGAACAATGTCATATGATGCATATGGCAAAAACATGAACTTAAAAGTGGGCAGTTATTATTCAATTGGAAGTAACCCCGCTATTATAGAACATCAAAATTATAATGAAATTACCCAAGAACTTTCTCCTATTCATTTACACGGGTTGCGTATAAAAGTTCTAACTCAAACTTCTAGTAATGCCCAAATTCAGGTTGAATACGATTACAACAAAGTTGAGCAAGATACACGCTGGACAGGCAATATTGAACTACCCGAAAACCAAACTATAACTATTGATGGAGCCGATGTAGTCATTGATAGAAGCATGACTCCCTCAAGAGAATATCCGGATGCTGATTTCGGATTTTATCCCTATTCTTTATTTACATTGAAGAATGGTTCAGTATTGAATATAAATAATGGAGGTAGGCTGCAATTAAACGAAAAAAGTACCTTAACGCTCGAAAATGGTTCGGACATTAGTGTCAATAGTAGCTCAATTACTTTGAGTTCTGATTCAAAAATTGAAATCCAAAGCGGAACCTATTCCATCCAAAATAATGGTACTATTGTTTTGGATGGCACAATACATTTAGCAGCAAATACAGATCTTACTTTTTCCGGCTCAGGCCGTATTGTCCTCAACGGCGCCATAACTGCCGAACCCGGAGCCTCACTTACCATCGAAGGGGTTGGTAGTACTACCAAATTGCTCGAAGTACAAAAATCAGTAGTTTTTGATGCTGATTTTGCCAATGTTATCCTAAAAAATGGCAAAATAGTAATGAACAACAGCAGTGCTGAGTTGTGTTTTAACAGTGGTATCGGCAATGTACAGGTCGATAAAGTTTGGCTTACCAGTTCAACGGGAACCCGCAATAATCACCAGGGAATGGATATACGCTGCGAGAACTTTTCGGTAACCCAGTCCACTTTTGAGCATGGGTTGTATGGCCTATACATTAATCGTGTGTTTAATGCTGCTTTAAAACCCATTGTCAGTTGTAACTTTAATAATAATTATTACGGTTTGTACACCAACGGGGGTGCTTACCAAATAAGCAATTGCGACTTTATCAATAACAGCAACCATAGCCTTGCCATTTACGGTATCGTGGGTACCACTAATGTAAGTGACTGCTATTTCTCCGGGGCCACACGAGGTTTATATATAAACAGTTCAGGAATGGGGGCAATCCATGTAAACGGAACCGTAATCGAGAACTGCAATATAGGTGTTTATGCCTCCAACCAGGCGTACCTGTGTTTTAAATGTTCCAGTGTTATGAATATGTATTCCGGGATCGAATTGTATAATAACTCCACGATACACCTGGCCAGCACAGGAACCATTGATGCTGGTGGCAATGCTGTTTCAGGGAATAATTACGGAATTATTGGAAACGGTTATCCTTCATACAATACAAATAACTATTTTTTCCTGAACAACGGATACAATGACTTTAGCAGCAATGGCAGTTATGCTTTAAAGGGTAATTTCGGTGCTGTTCCGGGGGGTGCCTGCAACAGTTACAACAACAGGTGGCGACTAGACGGGGGAGCTCCGCGAAATGGAATAGAGTATTCACTTTATGGCACCAACGGAGAACCCATCTTTCTTTACGACCCCTCGCCCGAGAGCTATTTTAGTCCTTGCGATGTGTTAAAAATTGCCCCTGGGGAAGAGTTGCTTAAAGCTGTTTCCTTACCTGATGTTGATACACAGATTACCCGTTTGGTATCAAACGCCATTGCTCTTGATGACTCCGTTAACCTGGAAAAACGGAAGTCTTCCTATAGAGAACTGGCTAACGTTTTGATGAGGGATTATAAATACCTTTCAAAAACTGAGGCTTATTCCCTGCATTTGGGTTATCAGTATATGAAGCAGCAATTGATCGAAATGAACGACATCCCTGATTTTGACTTGTATCCTTTTATTCACATCATGGAAAAGGTTCAACACAAACTGGGAAGCGATGCCCGGGCTAAGAAACATTCTGATGTAGCCTTCATTGTCGAATATGCCCAAACACTATGAATGTCCGGTAAGTTTGATCAGGCACTTACTTACCTTCAAAGCACTTTTAATGGCAGGAATGATGAGGAAAGAATTACTCTGGAACAAGCTATTTGTAGGATTGAGGTTTTTGCAAAGTTTAATAACGACCCCGATTTGCAGGAAAACATGGATAGCTTGCTAACCCGCTGTGAAGTTTGTGAGAACAATAAAAAGTCGGTGCGTTTGTACGGAAACCAAAACCAGACAAATAACCTGGGAAATGAGCCATTACCTGTAGCCGATGAAATAAGCTTAAGTATAGTTCCCCATCCGGTTTCAGGGAATTCCGAGATACGAGTAGTTTGCCCAGTTGAAGCCGAACTGTTTATTCACAACAGTATGGGCTTGTTGATTAGTCAACAAACCCTTTTAACAGGTTATAATGCCATAAAAATAAATCAGAAATCCTTAAAACCGGGAATCTACCTGGTTACGATAAAGGTAAACAATCAAATGGTGCAATCGGTAAAAATGCTTGTTTTGGATTAACAATAACGGTGAAAGAGCTTTATGTAATTTTTTAGACACCTGAATTATTTTTTTCTATTTCCCAAAAATCGCCTTAACTTAGCACTGCAAAGCAGTATTCATTGGATGGGTTTTGGAATTATCAGGGGATAAAAACACAGGAAGTAAGTTTTAAATACTTCACCAATGAAAACACAACAAGGCCGGAAAGAGCACAAAACAACACGCTACCGGCAAAACATACTGCACGAACAACCTCCCTAAGTGTCCGCTTAGCCTTGCTGCTTTTGGCTTTAAGCTTTAGCCCGTTAAGCCGGGTAGCACTTGAGCCAAAACCTTTTTTTATAATTCATTTATACACTTAAATTAGAAAATTATGAGTTTTTTAATTAATTTGAGTAAGCTTACCCATAACCTGATTGTGTCGCTGGGCGAAGAACTGGCTAAGGCAGTGGAAGGAATAGAAGGGATTCAGGCCGTGCTGACACCGTTTCAGTCCTTATTAGTCAGGGCAAAGGAAGCACTCAATAACGTAATCGAAAAAACCCGGGCCCGAGAGGTCAGTCAGCAGCTTAAAAATAACGACAACCAGCGCGATGGCTACCTTTACGGACTGGACCTGCTTGTTGAAGCTCATTTATACCATCCCGACGAGGCATTGAGGAATGCAGCCGGGGAACTTAAGCGGGTTCTCGATAAGTTGGAAAAAAATACCTATCGTTTACCCTACGACGCCGAAAGTGCAGTGGTTAAAACCCTACTGACTGACTTAACTGGTGATTATGCTCCCCAGGCTAATTTGATTCACGCTACACCTTTTGTGACAGCCTTATCGGAGGTGCAAACTAGTTTCGACAATTACCGCTCGCAACAAATAAATGAGAATGCCTCGATAGCCGTTATCGAATCGATGACCGCCATTCGCCGCGAGTTTGAACTCAGTATGCGCTCGTTGCTGTCCGTAGTGGCTATGCTTATCGAGTTGAATCCCGATGATGAGGTCTTGAAAAACAAAGGCATAGTGGTTCAGGAAGTGCTTAAAAAGTATCGGTAAGATATGGGCTGCTGTTAAATAAAACCGGGAACCTGCTTCCCGGTTTTTTTTGCCTCGGGGGACCATTATTTACGCGGTGGTTGGTATCCGGAACTTCCGGTTACCCTGTTGCAGGTTTGCAACAGCCCAAAAGTTCTCCGTTTACCCTGTTGCAGGTTTGCAACAGCCCCACGGTTTTCCGTATACCCTGTTGCAGCTTTGCAACAAGCCCACCGGCTTTATTTTATAGGTATGTCAACAAAAAAAAATACAGGATTCAATGAACAATTAGCAATCGGCCCCAGTGGGCAGTTTACAGCCAACTGTCCCTACGGTTTTCTCGGATTGAACCCTTTCAGGGTTCTAGGTCAGGCCTTGCGTTAATCCGTAGGTTTCACCTACGGCTATTGTTGTTCAACCCTTAGGGTTGTCAAAGCCAGCCATCAGTTTTCAGTCCGCAGTCTTCAGCCTGAAATTTAAGGTCAAAATTCAAGAATAGCATGGGTTTCATGAACGTAATCTGAAATCTGAAATCTGCAATCGAAAATCTATATTCAGTCATCAGTTTTCGGTTCGCAGCTTTCAACCTTTGAGCAATTAACAATTCGCAATGAGTAATTAACAATGAAGAGTAAAGAGTAATGAGTGAAGAGTTGGTATTTACGCGTTCCGTATTCCATTTTGTCTTTCGTCTTTGGTCTTGAGTCTAATTTCTAACATCCAGCATCTAAATTCCATACCCTAGCGCAGCACACTTCGGTATTTTTTCTGCAACACCTTATAACGCGAGGCGAATCCAACACTTTGGTAGGGAAGCTGGTCTTCAATAAGCAAAAAAAGTTCGTTCTTTAGTTCGGGGTATTTGGGCAGCAACTGAAAAACCAGACTCATGCAGTTGGCTTTAACAGCTACCGGCTCTTTGGGATCTTCCAGCAGGGTCAGGCAGAAATCGAGTACCGGACCTTCGCAGGCTTCGGGCAGGGTATGCAGGCTCAGAACTTTAGCTAAGGTGCGCCGGGTGCTGCTGCTGGGTATTTGTTTTAAGTTATCGATGAGCCGGGGCAATGAATCGTTGAGCAGGCCGGGATTCCGTTCACTCAGTTTTTCGAGTACCCACGAGGCCCGTTCGGCCAGTTTGGGCCGGTGCGAAAGCACCAAACCGACCAACACATCAACGGCTGGCGGATTGGCTTCGGCAAAATGGGTCAGCAAATCGATGTTGCGCCGCGACAGTTCAGCCAGTAACTGTTGTTCTATCTTAACATGCATGGATTATACTTTGAGCTTGGGCAGAAATTCAGTTATCAGCAGGGCAAAATTGCTCATGAACAGTTTAATGGCAATAGCCAGCAATATGATGCCAAAAAATTTCTTCAATATATAGATGCCGCCTTTGCCAATGACCCGTTCAATCAGATTGGTGGAGCGTAACACAAAATATACAAATACCATATTCGCAAACAAGGCAATAATAATGTTGAGGGTTTGGTATTCGGCCCGCAGCGACAGCAGGGTGGTAAACGAACCGGCACCGGCTATCAGCGGAAAAGCAATGGGAACAATGGAGGCTCCGCCCGGACTGTCGTGTTTGAACAGTTCAACGCCCAGAATCATCTCCAGGGCAAGAAACAGCAACACAAACGAACCGGCAATGGCAAACGACGAAATATCGACCCCAAAAAGACCCAACATGGCTTCACCCACAAAAAGAAATACTATCAGTATTACAAACGAAACCGTAGTGGCCTGAATGGCATTGATGTCGCCACTTTTCTTTTTCAAATCGAGAATAATGGGAATAGAACCCAGTATGTCGATTACGGCAAACAGAACAATAAACGCTGAGAATACTTCTATTAAACTAAATTCCATAAGGTTAAATTTTTTGCAAATATAGGCAAATGGTTTGGAAGGTTGGTTAATTCCTTGGGTCGAACTTTAGCTACAGGTTGCAGGTGAAACTGCATTCAGCCTTCAGCCTTCAGTCCACAGTTGGCAGCCCTCATGTCGTGTGAATTTGTTCGCGGTTGAACCCTTTTCAGGGTTCGTGGCAGGTATAGGATTGCAACCGTAGGTTTCACCTACGGCTATTGTTGTTCAACCCTTCAGGTTGGCAAAGCCAGCCATCAGTTTTCGGTTTGCAGTCTTCAGCATTTGAGCAATTAACAATTCGCTATGAGTAATTAACAATGAAGAGTAAAGAGTAATGATTGAATAGCTGGTAGTTACGCGTTCCGTATTCCATTTTGTCTTTCGTCTTTGGTCTTGAGTCTTTAGTCTAGCGTCTACTTTTTTTCCAAAACAAAATCGGCATCGAACCAAAATTGCGGTTCCGGTCTGGTTGTTGGGCCGGGTACAAACAACCAGGAGGGCAACGGAATTTTCCGGGTTTTAAACAGCTCCTTCAAATCTTTTTCGTCGGCTGAGGTGGGGCAATAAATGATGCCCCTTACAACGTGTTTCCAGTCAAAACCTTGTTGCAATAGTTGTTCACCCAGCGCATCGAGTGCCTGTTCCCGCTTGTTTTCACCGGCCGAAAAGCTTCCCGACAGCATCAGGTTCTTGCTTTCCCAATGGTTTATTATCGTCGAATAAAAAGTTACGTAGGCATTTTGCTTTGTGCTTCTTTGAATGCTTATTTCCGGATGGTGCGATTTTAGTGCCCATAAACTGTGGTTTATCTCGCCTTTGTATGTGGGGTCGAAGGGAAGAACAACGCTGGGCAGTAGTGTTTCTGTTTCGGGATGCTTTAAGGTTGAATTTTCCGAAGTGGGAACCCGGGTGGGAATCCAGGCTTTAAGCAAATGGGAAGTATCGCATCCGGTAAAGAGCAATCCTTTTACCAGATTTTCGGTCAAAGGGGAACCCTCATTTACCGGTGGGTAGCTTGCTCCTACTATTCCCAGTCGGCTGTCGGGTGTTTCGATAATTTTACTTATAAATCCGCCACCTACTAGGGTTTTCACCGTTTGCCCGCTAATGCAGGTAATACAGAATGAACTTTCAGGCTGTTTTGCAGACAGGTTCATTCGGGTCAGGGGCCAGTTTATCTCACCAAAAGTCTGCTTGCAGGCTTTGTTCCAGGTTTTCTCGTCTTTTTCGGAACCCGCCATATAAACCTGAATCAGGCTGGCCTCGTTTGCATACAGGTATGCTGAAAGGGTATCGGCCACGGTTTCATAATCGGCCAGGGTTAGCTTCTTAAAAAACAGGTGGTGCAGGTTAAATCCGGCCAAACGAAAGGTTTTAATAATAGGTTGTGGGTTCATAGGTTATTTTTAAAGTTCAAACGGAAGCCAGACAGGCAGTATGCTTTTATGTTTGGGCACGGTAAAACGATAAGCTATCGCCAACTGGAATTTGCCTGCATGATAATCGATGGAGGTGTTTTGTACCGGGGTAGGAGCATCTGAAACCAGGTTGGTGTAGTTAAATCCGGCATAAAAGCGTCGGCTGTTGTAACCAAATCCGGCGGAATTGCTCATTACAAAGTTCAGGCGGTTTTCTTTTAAACTTTCACCATCGCTCAGGCTCATGCTGGTGCTGCCTGCTGAGAATCCCCCAAGGATGGAAAAGTTCACAAAAAAATGCTGTCGTAGTACCAGGGTGAAAGCATAGCCCACTTGTCCGCCCACGGTAAATTGGTCGGAGTAAGTAAAGTTGGTATCGTTAAAATACCCGATGGCCAGCAGGTTGGTTGGAATAATGGCCGAATCGGCTTTTACCTGGTTGTAGAGCAGGGTAGCCCCGGCAACCAGCGAGCCGGCACTTTTTTTCTGCCATTCGTTGTAGATTGACGGAGCGCGGTTCGAGAAGCGCCCGGAGTTAAAGATGTAAAACCCGTTGAAGCCAAAATTCCGGGTTTTAATATCGCTTCGCGGATAGAGTTTCCCATCGGGCCAGTTTCTGATGTGTTTTTCCGTTTCGTTCAGGTAGTAGCCCGAATAGCCACTGGAATAAAATTGCAGGGTTAGCCGGCGCAAAAACAGGTGGGTCTGGAAATCGAAACGCTGACTACGTTGGTACAGGGTATCGCCCGGGGCGTTGTACCCCATACTAAAAGTGAGGCCCAGCCATTTGTAATGCATGCCAATACCCAGCGATGGTCCCGGATGGGCTTCATAGTTCAGGGTTTGGTGCAATGCTCCGTCACTCAGGTTGAAATCGGAATATTTGGTAAACGACAGCAGCTTTAGGGTCAGGGCATCCGGTAACTTATCGTAATATAAACTGTCGTAACTATGCCGGTCTTGTGTGGTGTAAATGTTTTGTGCCAACAGGTTTCCTGCCCATAAGAAACAAACCAGTGCAAACCAGCGCATTAGTTAAAATATTTTTCGTTTGGGCAGAGTGGCTACAAAATCTTTCAGGTAAAAAGGTTCAAAATAAGCTACGTCTTTAAACACTTTTTCCTGAAATAGCGCTTCGGCCAGCACTGCGGTATAGCTGGCCGACGGGTAAACGTCCTCTAAAAACAGGGCATTGGGATGAGAGATTAGGTTTCGGCATTTGTCGGCACCATTACCAAAAAAAGCCACCGGTTGCTTATTCAAAAACTCAAGGTAGGTGTTTTCATCTACAATATCGGCCTGTGTGGGACGGATGCAATTTAATTGCTCATCGTAAAGAGCTGCATAAACCTCCATCCGTCGGGCATCTATCTGAGGGCAGAGCACAACGCCCTTATTATTATGTTGCTCTTTAGCCATTAAAGCCATGGCTTTTAAGGTGTTTACAGCAATCAGGGGTTTGCCGGCAGCATAACAAATACCTTTGGCCACCGAAACCCCTATACGTAAGCCGGTATAAGAACCCGGGCCCTCACTTATCGAGACAGCATCGAGTTGCGAGGCTTGCAGGTGGTTCGAATCGAGCAGTTCGTTAATAAATACAGTGAGTAAGCTTGCATGCGACCGGTCGTCGAAGCTTTCGCGACGGTCAATAATTTTACCATCTTTTGACAAAGACACGGAACATACAGGGGTTGCTGTTTCTATATTTAATAATAATGCCATACTTTTTTATTAATGGGGCAAACTTACAAAGAATAATTTTAACTTTGACTTGCTCAATTGTAATGCCTCTCAAAACAATTGAACACCTGTGAATGTTAAAAAGGTCAACTCAGACAAACCAATATAATAGATTATATTAATTAAAAATTTGTATTATGAAAAAAATGAAGCAGGTATTACTTGGATTATTGGCAGCTACGGTTTTGTTTTCAACCAGCGGATGTTACGGATCCTTTTCAGTGACGAAAAAAGTGTACAAGTGGAACGGTAGCGTTTCGGGTGATAAATGGGTACAAAGCATCCTGTTTTTTGGATTAGCAGTATTCCAGGTATATTCGTTCACTTTATTTATCGACGGCGTTGTTTTAAATACCGTTGAATTCTGGACGGGTTCAAATCCCTTAGCCATGAAGCCGGGTGAGTCCGATACGCAAATGGTGGTTGCCGGTGACAATGCCTATGAAATTACCGCTACTCAAAACCAATTCCGCATTACCCAGATAGAAGGACAAAATGCCGGAAAAACCGTTGATTTGGTTTACAACACCAACGAAACAGCCTGGTATGCCACCGATGGCGTTGAAACAGTAAAACTGGCTCAGGGTAACATCAACAGCCAGCAATGGGTTAAAGTATTCTATCCCGACGGCAAAGTGGAAGAAGTTGCCATGAACTAAGCATAGCGAACTCATGAGCAAAGCGAATTACTAAGAAGTTATTTACGTTTTATTAAGCCCGGTTTTCTGAAAAAGGCCGGGCTTTTTTTATGGCATTAGCGCTTATTTAATTAATATTGTAGGTGTATTAAAACAGGAAATCAAAACACAGAAGGAATGAAAAAAGTGAAAGTAGCCCGGCATAGTGAATTGGAATTATCGGAGTTAATATTGGGGTTCTGGCGTTTAAAATCCCTTGAAGCCAACGAAGTGATTCATTTGATAAACCATGCCCTGAGCCTTGGGATATCATCGATCGACGAAGCAGATATATACGGAAATTACCAAAGTCAGACTTATCTGGGCAGGGCGCTTAAAGAGCAGCCCTCGTTGCGCGATAAAATTCAAATTATTTCAAAAGGAGGTATCGTACTTAGCGGTTCACGTTTTTCAAAATCGGGAATTGGTTTTTATGATACTACGGAAAAACACCTGATGCAATCGGTAGAACAATGTTTAAGTGACTTACAAACCGATTACCTCGATTTGTTTTTGATTCACCGCCCCGATGTACTTATGGATCCGCAGGTGATTGACAGCGCTTTTAAAAAACTGAAACAACAGGGAAAAGTATTGCATTTTGGGGTGTCGAATTTTACCCCCTCACAGTTTGATCTTTTATGTTCGCAAATGGAGACACCACTGGTAACCAATCAAATTGAATGGTCGGTGTTGCACCACCAGCCGGTTTACGACGGTAGTTTGGACAGTGCCTTAAAGCATGGAATACGGCCCATGATTTGGTCGCCACTGGGCGGAGGTCAGTTGTTTACCGGAAATTCACCAAAGCAAATTGAGGTACGCAAAGTTATGCAGGATATTTCGGAGGAGTTGGGTGGCATCGCACTCGATCAACTGGCTCTGGCCTGGATTCTTAAACATCCGGCAAAAGCCCTTCCGGTTATTGGAACCTTAAAAACGGAACGGATAAGCTCAGCTGCAAAGGCATTTGATGTAAATATGAACAACGAACAATGGTATCGCCTATTGATAGCATCGCAGGGAGCACCCATGCCATAATATTTTTCTTATCTGAAATAAAGGCAGGAGTTAAGAAAAAGCGTTGATTTAAAAGGACTTTTCATTTAATCAGTTAGTGTCCATAAGGCCTTCTTCCCAATCGAGGGTTCGTTTCACTGCTTTCTGCCAGCCTGCACAAAGTTTATCGCGTGTTTCTGCTTCCATTTTTGGCTCAAATTCCCGGTCAATTTTACGTATGCGTGCAATGTCTGCCCGGTCTTTCCAGAAACCGCTTGCCAAACCGGCTAAAAATGCAGCTCCCAATGCTGTGGTTTCAATATTTTTTGGACGGATTACCCGGGCATTGGTTAAGTTACTTTGGAACTGCATCAGGTAATTATTGGCCGAGGCGCCGCCATCAACATTTAACGATTGAATGGGCACTCCGGCATCTTTTTCCATGGCTTTAAGTACATCGTTGCTTTGGTAGGCCAGCGATTCGAGCGTGGCTTTAACAATGTGCTTATCGGTAATTCCCAGGGTTAAACCAAATATTCCGCCCCTTGCATTCATATTCCAATAGGGTGCTCCCAATCCGGTAAATGCCGGAACTACATATACACCCTGGGTGTCGGTCAGGGCTTCGGCAATTTGTTGGGTTTCGCCGGCATTTTTAACCAGCTTTAATGCGTCGCGCAGCCATTTAATAGCGGCTCCTGCAATAAAAACACTTCCTTCAAGAGCATATCGGGGCTGGTCAGCTTTTGTTCCGCAGGTTAGGGTGGTAAGCAATCCATGATCGGATATAACCTGCTTACTTCCGGTATTCATTAGGATAAAGCATCCGGTACCGTAAGTGTTTTTTGCCAAACCGGGTTCAAAGCCGGCCTGTCCGAACAATGCCGATTGCTGGTCGCCGGCAATGCCGGCAATGGGAATCTCGGCACCAAAAAGGGCAGCCGTGGTAGCCCCAATTACCGCGCTCGATTCTACTACCTGAGGTAACAGACTGTGGGGAACCTGCAAACGCGCCAGCAATTCCTCGTCCCATTCAAGCGAAGTAATATTAAAAAGCAGCGTACGCGATGCGTTAGTGTAATCGGTAACGTGGAGTTTTCCTCCGGTAAGGTTCCACACAAGCCAGGTATCGACGGTTCCAAAAAGTAATTCTCCTTTAGCCGCTTTTTCTTTGGCTCCGGCCACATGATTTAAAATCCAGTGGATTTTTGTTCCTGAAAAATAGCTGTCGATAACCAGGCCCGTATTTTTTGCCGCATACGGTCCCCAGCCTTCCTGAACCAGTTCGTTACAAAACCCGGTGGTGCGTTTGTCCTGCCATACAATAGCATTGTAAACCGGTTTGCCGGTAAGCTTATCCCAAACCAGCGTGGTTTCCCTTTGGTTGGTGATACCCAACGCATGTATTTCCCTGGCATCGATGTGGTTTTGTTGCAAGAGTTTTTGCGTTACCTTAAGCTGACTTTCCCATATTTCCATGGGGTCTTGCTCCACCCAGCCAGGTTGGGGGTAATATTGCTTAAATTCTAGTTGCTCCACAGCCAGAATGTCGCCATCAGCGTTTAAGAGCATGGCCCGTGAACTGCTGGTTCCCTGGTCGAGCGCCAATATATATTTTCCCATAGTAATTTTTTATTAGCTTTTCTAAAAGTACAAAAAAGTAGCGGTGTCGTAATCTCTTTTTGATGCAACCACAAATATATTGAAATAAGGTAAGCGCATTAACTAAAATTATTAGCCCGATAGTTAAACAAAAAAGGCCACCCCGGGGCAGCCTTTTACATTAGTATTTTTTTGTTTATTCTGGTTTTTTAAGGGTAAGAAACAGTTCCTGCAATTGTTCTAAAGCAATGGCCGATGGGGAATCGATCATCACATCGCGGCCGGAATTGTTTTTTGGGAAAGCAATCACGTCGCGAATACTGTCGAGACCGGCAAAGAGCGAAACAAAGCGGTCGAAACCAAAGGCTACTCCACCGTGAGGAGGAGCGCCAAACTTAAAGGCATTCAACAGGAAGCCAAATTGGGCTTCAGATTCTTCTTTAGTAAATCCAAGTACCTTGAACATTTGCTCCTGCAATTCGCGATTATGGATACGAATGGAACCGCCACCGATTTCAACACCGTTAATCACCAGATCGTAGGCATTGGCTTTTATTTTTCCGGGGTCGGTATCAAACAAGGCAATGTCTTCAGGTTTAGGTGAAGTGAAGGGGTGGTGCATGGCGTAAAACCTCTGATTCTCATCGTTCCATTCCAACAAGGGGAAATCGACCACCCACAGGGGAGCAAAGGTGTTTTTGTCGCGTAAGCCCAGGCGTTCACCCATTTCGAGTCGCAACTCGCACAAAGCATGTTGGGTTTGTTTTTTGGCACCGGCAAGTATCAGCAATAAATCGCCGGGTTTGGCCTGCATGGTTTCAGCCCAGGTTTTAAGTTGTGTTTCGTCAAAAAACTTATCGACCGATGATTTGAAACTACCGTCCTCGTTATATTTTACATAAACCAATCCCTGGGCACCTATTTGCGGACGCTTAACAAAATCGGTAAGGGCATCGAGTTCTTTACGGGAATAAGCGGCGCAGCCTGTTGCGTTAATACCGGCAATGTATTCGGCCTGATCGAAAACCACAAAGCCTTTTCCCTGAACCAGCGAAGTAAGGTCATTGAATTTCATATCGAAGCGAATGTCGGGTTTATCGCTTCCATAAAATTCCATGGCTTCGTCGTAAGGCATTCTTGGGAAAGTATAATCAAACGCAATATTTTTTAGTTTCCGGAACAAATGTTTGGTCATCCCTTCGAACATATCAAGAATATCGTCGCGTTCCACAAAAGCCATCTCACAGTCAATTTGTGTAAATTCCGGTTGACGGTCGGCGCGTAAATCCTCGTCGCGGAAACATTTCACAATTTGGAAATAGCGGTCGTAGCCCGCTACCATTAACAATTGCTTAAAGGTTTGCGGCGATTGGGGCAGGGCATAAAACTGGTTGGGATTCATGCGCGAGGGTACTACAAAATCGCGTGCCCCTTCGGGTGTCGATTTAATCAGGTAAGGAGTTTCAATCTCAAAAAACTTGTGTTGATGCAGGTAGTTACGTACTTCGATTCCCATCAGGTGACGCAGTTCCAGATTACGTTGCAGGGGATAACGGCGCAAATCGAGGTAGCGGTATTTCATGCGAAGTTCGTCGCCTCCATCCGATTCTTCTTCAATAGTAAAAGGAGGTGTTTCCGAAGCGTTAAGCACGCTTAGCTGACTTGCCAGAATTTCAATTTCGCCGGTAGGTAATTTTTTGTTTTTGTTTTCACGCTCAATCACCGTACCGGTAACTTTTATTACGTATTCACGACCTAAATCACGTGCAAGCTCTGTAAGTTCAGGGTTTTTCGATAAATCGAAAACCAACTGGGTAAGGCCATAACGATCGCGTAGATCAACAAATGTCATTCCGCCCAGTTCACGGGTTTTCTGAACCCAACCGCTCAAAGTTACCTGCTGTCCAATATTTTCAGCTCTTAATTCTCCACAAGTGTGCGTACGATACATAATTACCTGTTTTTATTTTGTGAAAGTCGTCAATTTAATTTTTCTGCGAAAGTAATATTTTTTTAGCTTTGGCGAAGGGAAACGCCTAACAATTAAATAGGAAACACAGAGGCTTCGGCTATTGTAGCGCTGTATTTTACTAATAAAGTGAAACCCGGGTGGGATAAGGTTTACACAATAAAAACAAGGAAATCGATGACAGAACTAAAGTTATTTACCGACGAATATTTTATGAAAAAGGCGTTGGAACAAGCGCAGATGGCTTTTAACAGAAATGAAGTGCCGGTTGGAGCTTTAGTGGTTTTTGGTAATCAAATTATCTCGCGGGCCTATAATCTAACCGAGACCCTGAACGATGTTACGGCTCACGCCGAAATGCAGGCATTTACAGCAGCAGCCGATTTTATTGGGGGAAAATACTTAAGCGATTGCACACTATATGTTACACTGGAACCCTGTGTGATGTGTGCCGGAGCTGCCTACTGGACCCAATTATCGAAAATTGTGTTTGGGGCTTTCGATCCCAAACGGGGTTTTTCAAAAACCGGACACCAACTGCTGCATCCAAAAACAGAAGTAATTGGAGGTATTTTGGAACATGAGTGCAGCCAGTTGTTGCAAACCTTTTTTAAAAATAAAAGATAAGACACCTGGCTTTGCCAGTCGGTTGATTTAGCTTATTTTTGAAAAACAATTTGTTACTTAGTATTATCAGGTAAGTTTTACTAAAAAATGGTTTTCATGAATCTGGACAATGCAAAAAGAGCTTCAAAAATTAAGGTAATAGCCATGTTGTTCCCCCTTATGGTTGTGGTTGCCGTAGCTTTATCGTACCTGCTTACCGAGGTAAAAGATTTAAAATACGTTTTAATGGCCGTAGTGTCGCTGATTGTTTATTTTACCGTGATGGCTATTTTGCGGTTGAATTTTATAGCTTTCTATGCCGGACCCGATAAGATAAGGGTTCGTTACAAATCGCTACTGCCTTTTAAAACAAATAACAATTCGGTGCAAATGAAAACCGAAAATTTTCATCATTACCAGATAAAAACATCATTGGGCGGATTAGTAAAAACCCTCACACTTTATCAAACTACTCCCGGAGGAGTGGGTAAATATCCAAGCATTGGAATTAGCACCCTGAACGAAGAACAGATTTCACAAATAAAAAAAGCACTCGATTTGATACTTGCTTTAAAAAAGAAACCCATAATCTGATTTGGAAAAACCAACGGCAAATACACGAGATTATCTGGCCTTATGGTCGGTGCCGGGAATAGGAAGTGTTACTGCCCGGAAGTTGATTTCATATGCGGGTTCGGTTGCAGCGGTTTTTAATATGAAAAAAGCCCATTTGCTTAAAATTCCGGGTATTGGACCACAACTGGCTGATGCCTTGGCAAAAAGCAAGGCGTACCAAAAAGCCGACGAGGAATTGGCTTTTGCCGATAAATTTCATATAAGAATTCAAACCCTGTTCGAAGCCGATTATCCTTATCGCTTAAAACAATGTGAAGATGCGCCGTTGGTTCTTTTTTCAAAAGGGCTTCCCATCGACAATAATAAAAAATACCTGGCAATGGTAGGGACACGAAGCGCGACTCAACAGGGTAAAGATTTTTGCAACAAGTTTGTGGCCGAACTTTCGGAGCATGGTTACGAAATTTTAATTGTTAGCGGACTGGCCTACGGAATTGATATAGCCTCGCACAAAGCTGCCCTGAAGAATAATATGGGAACTTACGGGGTGCTGGCGCATGGCCTCGATTCCATTTATCCGGCGCAGCACCGGAAAACTGCGGCCGAAATGCTTGAAAAAGGCGGATTGATAACCGAATTTATGAAAGGCGTGTTTCCCGACAGAAATAATTTTGTTCGGCGTAACCGCATAATTGCCGGCCTTAGCGATGCGGTGCTTGTGGTTGAAAGCAATGTAAAAGGAGGTGCTTTATTAACGGCTGAAATGGCAAACTCATACAGTCGCGATGTGTTTGCGGTTCCCGGACGGGTTACCGATAAGTATTCATCAGGTTGTAATAGTTTTATAAAATCGAACCGTGCCGCTTTGCTCGAAAGTGTAGCCGACCTGGAGTATCAGATGGGTTGGCAACCAAAACAAAACACGTTTCAAAAACAACTGTTTGTTGAGTTTGTTGGTGATGAAAAAGTAGTGATGGATCTTTTTAACGAACAGGATCACATGAATATCGACACCATTTGCCGTTTGTCAGGATTGTCGATGCCTAAAGTATCGGCACTTTTATTGAATCTGGAATTTGGCGGACACATCAAATGCCTGCCGGGTAAAGTGTTTTACCGGACGTAAAAGTAAAATGCTGCTGAAAAAAAGTATAGTTAGAATCAGAAGGAAAGAAATTATTATGGAATTTATTGATACCCATGCTCATTTATATACCGATGAATTTGAAGGCGACCAAACTCAGGTTATGCAGCGTGCACGCGAAGCCGGAGTTAAAAAAGTAGTTCTTCCGGCCATCGATAGTAAAAGCCATCAGGCCATGCTAAAAATGGTTGAACAATACCCCGGTGAGCTTTTTCCCTTAATGGGTTTGCACCCCACTTCAGTGAAAGACGATTACCAGAAGGAGCTGGCTGTGGTTGAAAAATATTTATCGGAAAGTTCTTTGTTTTATGGAATTGGAGAAATTGGGATCGATTTGTATTGGGATAAAACCCATTATAAGGAACAATCCGATGCTTTTAAGATTCAGGTAGGATGGGCGAAGCAACTTAAACAGCCCGTTGTAATCCACACCCGCGATTCGTTTGCCGAAACGTTTAATCTGCTGGAGCCAATGGTTGAAGATGGGTTTACCGGCATTTTTCACTGCTTTGGAGGAAGTGTTGAAGAAGCGAAAAAAGCAATAGCCCTGGGTTTTTACCTGGGAATTGGAGGGGTATTAACCTTTAAAAATTCGAAACTTAATGAAGTTTTAAAACAGGTTGATATAAATCATCTTGTTTTAGAGACAGATAGTCCCTATCTTGCGCCGACTCCTTTTCGTGGTAAGCGGAACGAAAGCAGTTACCTGATTCAGGTAGCAGATAAATTGGCCGAAGTATATCAGATTTCGGTTGAAGAGGTTGCCCGAATAACAACAGCTAATGCCACAAAAGTTTTTCAATGGAAAAAGGGATAAGAAATAATTTGATTAAGCAAGTAAAGTAAGTTTATGTCAGAATCGGGAACTTCAATCCTAATAATTTATACAGGAGGTACCATTGGTATGATAAACGATCCGGAAACGGGTTCGTTAGCCCCTTTCGATTTTAATCACATTTTACATCAGGTTCCTGAATTAAACAAGTTTGGTTTTAATTTAACTACAATTACTTTCGAAGAAGTTGTCGATTCGTCGAATGTGCATCCTGAAATTTGGATTCATCTGGCTGAACTCATTGAAAAAAACTACGAACAATACGACGGTTTTGTAATACTGCATGGAACCGACACCATGTCGTATTCAGCTTCGGCCTTGTCGTTTCTCCTCGAGAATTTAGGAAAACCGGTTATTTTTACCGGTTCGCAATTACCCATAGGAACCTTACGTACCGATGGAAAAGAAAACTTCATCAGTGCTATTGAAATTGCAGCGGCCCGGAAAAACCAGCAACCCTTGGTTCCCGAAGTATGTATTTTCTTCGAAAACAAATTGTATCGCGGAACACGAACTACCAAGCACAATGCCGATTATTTCGATGCCTTTCGCTCATACAATTACCCGGAGTTAGCCAAAGCAGGAATAAACATCACCTATAATTACAGTGCCATTCATTATCCGGTTATTAAACGCGAATTAAAGGTTTACCACAAGTTGGATCCCAATGTGGCCATTTTAAAGCTTTTTCCAGGTATAACCCCTGAGGTGGTCGAAGCCATTACCAATATGAAAAATTTAAAAGGTATTATTCTTGAGAGTTTTGGCTCGGGGAATGCACCTACACATGAGTGGTTTATCGAAAAAATTAGACAAGCTGTTCAACGTGGCGTGGTTGTTCTGAATGTAACACAATGCAGTGCCGGAAGCGTTGACATGGGCGTTTACGAAACCAGTCTGGGACTTATGGAAGCCGGTGTATTAAGTGGTAAAGATATTACAACCGAAGCAGCGGTTACCAAATTGATGTTTTTATTGGGTCAGCATTACAATAAAGAAGAAATTAAAGAATATTTATCAAAATCGTTACGTGGCGAAATAAATGCCTGATTACTATTTACGGTTTTGATTTTTTTTGTAATTTGCCGCCCAAAACTGAATAACGTTCAAAATATTATTGATGTTGGAGAAATGGCCGAGTGGTCGAAGGCGCACGCCTGGAAAGTGTGTATACCTCACAAGGGTATCGAGGGTTCGAATCCCTCTTTCTCCGCTAATTTTTATATATTTAATTTGAAAACAAATAACGTAAATAACAAAAAAAACAAAGCAATGAAAAAACTACTCGCATTATTTGCTGTGATAGGGATGCTTGTAATGGCATCAAACATTACTTACGCACAGGATGAACCAGCAATTGATTCTACCGCTTTGGTAGCTGATAGTACTGAAGTGGCTGCCGATTCAACAGCTGTTGTGGCAACTCAAGAAGCTGCAATCCAAGCTGAAGATGAGAAACTTGAAGGTGAAACTCTTCATCAGGTACTAAAAGCTAAGTTCATTGAAGGTGGTCCTGGTTTTATGGGTATTGTAGTATTGGCACTTATTTTTGGTTTGGCCATTTCTATCGAAAGAATCCTTTTCCTTAACTTCAGTACTACCAATACAAAAAAATTATTAACTGATGTTGAAGAAGCTTTAAACCAAGGTGGTATTGATGCAGCAAAAGAAATTTGCCGTAATACCCGCGGACCGGTTGCCAGCATTTTCTACCAGGGATTGGATCGCGCTGATGAAGGTCTTGAAATGGTTGAAAAATCAGTAGTAGCCTATGGTGGTGTTCAAACCGGTTTATTAGAGAAAAACCTTTCGTGGATTTCTTTATTTATCGCTCTGGCTCCTATGTTAGGATTTATGGGTACTGTAATTGGTATGATTGCCGCTTTTGATGCAATTAAAGCAGCCGGTGATATTTCTCCTGCTTTGGTAGCCGGTGGTATTTCTCAGGCACTTATCACTACAGTAACTGGTCTTATTGTGGCTATGATTCTTCAGGTGCTTTATAACTATTGTGTTGCAAAAATCGATTCTATTGTAAATGAAATGGAAGATGCGTCAATCTCGTTAATTGACATCTTATACAAATTCAACATACAAAAATAAAAACCATGGAGAAAAGTTTAGCAATTAAAATCATTTCCATAATGCTCTATGTCTTGTTTGGAGTGAGCTTACTCATAGGAGTATTGTTCTTTATAAACAAGAATGAGAATTCATTATTGGTTTGGGCTTATGTGTTAGTTGGGTTATCAATGGGTGCAGCAGTAATTTTTGCACTGGTTAATATGTTTAAAACAAAGAAAAACGTTATTAACAGTTTAATTGCACTGGGAGCCTTTGTGGTTCTATACGCCATCTCTTATGCGTTGGCCGACGATACCATCCAAACCAATGCTGCTGGTGAGCTTTTTGACATTACTGCCGGCACTTCAAAAATGTCAGGTATGTTGTTGTATTCATTATATATCTTACTTGGAGCTTCGTTCTTAAGTTTGATTTATTCTGAAATAAGAGGAGCTTTTAAATAGTGTTTTGTTGCCTTAACAGGCAATACTAATTTGAAAAAAAAGTAATTATGCCAAAAAAACTTCCAGAATATAATGCAGCATCTTTGGCCGACATTGCTTTTATGTTGTTGATATTCTTCCTGGTTACTACTACCATGGATACTGACACAGGTATTTCGAGGATGTTACCTCCTCCAATGCCCAAAGATCAGATTGATGATAATGTTAAAATTAAGGAACGCAATGTGTTTGTGGTACTGATTAACAAAAACGATCAGTTGTTGGTTGAGGGTCAACCAATGAATATTGATGATTTAAAAGAAGAAGCAAAAGAGTTTATTGAAAATCCGGCCGACTTAGAAACCCTGCCCGAAAAAGAACCGAAAGAGATTCCTTATTTTGGAATGGTTCCTATTTCGAAACAGGTTATTTCGTTGCAGAACGACCGGGGAACTTCATACGGGGTGTACCTAAAAGCTCAGAACGAATTGGCAAAAGCCTACAACGAGTTGCGCGACGAATTGGGAATGCGCAAGTTTGGTAAAAAATACGACGATTTGGATTCTGATCAACAAGATGCCGTTCGTTCTATTTTTCCCCAACGGATTTCTGAAGCAGAACCAAAAAACTATGGAGGAAGCAAATAATGGGAAAATTTAGAAAAGATAGTGGTAAAGAAGTACCTGCAATTAATACTTCAGCGCTGCCCGACATTGTATTTATGTTGCTTTTCTTCTTTATGGTTAGTACAACCATGAAAGAGGTTACGCTGAAAGTAACGATTAAAATTCCAGAAGCTACCGAAATTAAAAAGTTAGAGAAAAAGTCGCTGGTAAGCTACATTTATGTGGGTGAACCACAAAAGTCGTTTGCCAAATTGCTGGGAACCGAACCACGGATTCAGTTGAACGATCAGTTTGCCAATGTGAGCGATATAGGTGACTATATTGAGACTGAAAGGCAAAAACGCGACGAAAAAGAGGTTCCGTTGATGACTACATCGCTTAAGGTTGACGAAAATACCAAAATGGGTATTGTAACCGATATTAAGCAGGAATTAAGAAAAGTAAGCGCGCTTAAAATCAACTATTCTACTCGTAAAGCTGCCGAATAATAATTCGATTAGTTTAAGATAACAGGCCGCTTCAGTAAGCTGATGCGGCCTTTTTTATTTAAATGCCAAAGGACGATGAAAACACGAAACCAGGTTCCCAGTTTAATTTTACCGCTGATTGCAGTTTTATTATTTAATGCCTGTAGTCTTATTAAACCGGTTGAGATTCTCGAGATTAGCGATTTTAAAGTAGCCGACGATAAAAGCCGGGGGATAAGTATAAATGCCTCGTTAAAGTTATTTAATCCCAACCGGGTAAACCTTACCTTAAACCATTCCGATATTGATGTATATGCCGAAGGTATTTACCTGGGGAAAGTATTGATTCCTGAAAAAACAATAATTCCGGGAAAACAATCGTTCGATGTGCATTTTTCATTGACCATTAGTTTACCAAACCTTTTAACCGCAGGCAGGCAGGTAATTAACAAGTTTAAAACCGGAGCATTTGAGTTAGCATTTAAAGGAAAATTAAATGTTTCGTACCGTAGTTTTACCAAAGAGCTTATTGTTGATTCAAGCCAGAAAGTAAAATTGAAATAGCTGATCCAACAATTGTTTATTTTTTACAAAATGTTGGTTATGAGGCATACCGGATTAAAAGATGTTTGTTTATCTTTATAAAAAAAAATTCCATGAAGCACATTTTGGTACCCATCGATTTTTCAAGCGATTCTATTAATGCTTTGGAGCATTCCATAATGATAGCCAATAAATTGTCGATGAACCTGATGATGATTCATGTAAAACGAAAAAATGCCGATTATGATCCCTCATTTAACCTGAACGATTTCGACGAGGTGGTACGTTCCGGGGTAATCGATAACTTTGAACAAATAGTTCATCAATACCAAAAGCAATTACAAGGAACTTTTCATTACCGCATTCGCGAAGGACGAATCTATACCGAGATTTGCCATCAGGCAAAATATGGCGACGCCGAAATGATAATTATGGGAACACACGGCGTTTCAGGTTTCGAAGAAAAATGGGTGGGAAGTAATGCGTTTCGCGTGGTGAGCAATGCCATTTGCCCGGTGCTTACTACCCGATACAGTTTCCCAAAACGGCCCATAAAAAAAATTGTAATGCCCATCGATATTAGCAAGGATACACGGTTAAAAGTTCCCAAAACCGTGGAACTGGCCTTAATTTTTGGAGCCGAATTGCATGTGGTTGACGTTAGGGATAACAACAAATCTTCAACAAAAAAAATACTTGAGGAATATATGTTGCAAATAGGCATTTATTTGAAAAGGCATAAGGTAAAATGGGTTCACGAGTCGCTTAAAGGAAAAAATTTAACCAGTTCCATTATTGAACATGCGTTATTGATGGATGCCGATTTGATATCGATAATGAACGAACAAAACGAAAAAGCGCGAAATATCTGGCTGGGACCCTATGCCCAGCAAATGGTGAATCATTCTCCGGTTCCGGTTTTATCTTTTCAGTCGGCAGGCGATTAAAAAATAGGGTGTTTTGCAAAAATTAGTATCTTTGCCTCGCAAAAACGAAAGAAAATATGTGGTATAAACTGGTATTGACAGGTAGTTTTCTTTTTATGGCCGGCTCTATGGTAATTGCTCAGGAAACAAATAAGCCGGAAGAACTTTCACATGATATTTTCTCTGTTTTACAGGACAATTCTCAGGGAGGAAAAATTCAGCTGTTTCAGGATCCAGAGCTGCATGTACTGGTCGATAGAAACATCAGGATAAATAAAAAACAGGGAGTTGAAGGTTACCGGATACAACTTTTTTCAAGTTCAGGACAAGATGCCCGCGATAAAGCAAATCAGATGCAACAGCGGTTTATAGAACTTTACCCCGACTTTAATTACAATCAGGTGTACACCGAATATGCCGCTCCCTATTTTAAGTTGCGGGTAGGCGATTTTCGGAATAAGAACGAAGCCTACGAGTTGTATCATTCGGTTCGCAAAAAATTTCCCAGTTCTTATATTGTTAAGACAAGAATAAACTACCCAAAGCTTGAAGCCGAAAGTTTATAACTCAAACAGAACCTATTGGCAAAGGGCAATTCACCAGACAAAAAATTGCTTACCTGAATTTCCTATCTTTTTTAATAACCCTTGGTTCAGAGAAAAAACGAACCAATCCTTACTTTTTAATTTCGATTTACCATGAGCGATCCTATTAAGCATGAGTGTGGCTTTGTGCTGATTCGACTGTTGAAGCCTTTATCGTATTACCAGGAAAAATATGGAACCTGGCGTTTTGGCTTAAATAAGTTGTACCTGATGATGGAAAAACAACGGAACCGTGGACAGGATGGGGCCGGAGTTGTTTCTCTTAAACTCGATAATCTGCCGGGCACAAAGTATTTGAGCCGTTCGCGTTCCAACGCGGCAACACCCATTGTAAGTGTGTTTTCCGATATTAACAGTAGAATGGAAAAAGCATTATTGGAAGGAAATGCCGACCCTTCAGATGCTGAATATGCCAAAACAAACCTGCCTTTTGCCGGAGAAATACTTTTGGGACACTTGCGCTATGGAACTTTTGGCCGGAATAATATCGAAAATGTACATCCGGTAATGCGTGAAAATAATTGGAAATCGCGAAACCTGGTAATAGCAGGCAACTTTAATTTAACCAATGTTGACGAGCTCTTTGAGCATTTAACCAATCTGGGGCAGCATCCGAAAGATTATTCCGACACAGTAACCATTTTAGAGAAACTGGGCCATTTTCTTGATGAGGAAAACCAGCGTTTGTTCCGAAAATATAAAAACGAAGGTTATTCAAATAAAGAAATATCGAAGCAGATTGCGCAAAAAATAGCGGTACACAAAATATTGGAAGAAGCCAGTAAAAACTGGGATGGCGGTTACGTGCTTGCCGGTCTGATTGGCCATGGCGATGCTTTTGTAATGCGCGATCCCAACGGAATTCGACCCGCATTTTTTCATAAAGACGACGATTTTGTAATTGCTGCATCGGAACGTTCGGCCATTCAAACGGTATTCAATATACCCATCGATCAGGTTCAGGAAATTCGGCCCGGAACAGCGCTTATTGTAAAAAAAGACGGAACCGTTTCTGAAGAAGTGGTGCGCATTCCCGGGGAATTAAAAGCCTGTTCTTTTGAGCGCATTTATTTTTCACGAGGCAGCGATCAAGACATTTATACTGAACGGAAAAAACTGGGAGAACTTATGGTTCCCGACATTCTAAAAGCAGTGGATTATGATATTGAGAATACCGTATTCTCATTCATTCCAAACACTGCCGAATCGGCTTTTTACGGAATGATGGAAGGACTGGAGAACTGGTTGACTCAGGAAAAAGAACGCATGATTCTGGCAAAAGGAAAAGATTTGACGCCAAAAGATCTGCAAAAAATACTGGCGTTGAGGCCACGTGCCGAAAAAGTTGCCATAAAAGATGTGAAATTACGCACCTTTATTTCAGCCGATCACGGCCGCGACGATTTGGTAGGTCACGTGTACGATATTACTTATGGTTCGGTGCGTAAAGGCATCGATAACCTGGTAATCATCGACGATTCCATTGTTCGTGGAACTACCTTACGCCAAAGTATTTTAAAAATACTGGATCGTTTGGAGCCTAAAAAAATTGTGGTGGTTTCTTCTTCACCTCAGATTCGTTACCCCGATTGTTACGGTATCGACATGACTAAACTTGGCGATTTTATTGCTTTTCAGGCAGGTATTGCTTTGCTAAAAGAGCATAAAATGGAACACATAATTGACGAAGTGTACCAAAAATCGAAAGAGCAACAGTTTTTGCCCAAAGAAGAAGTAATAAATTATGTGACCCAAATTTTTAAACCCTTTACCCACGAACAGGTTTCGGATAAAATTTCTCAACTGTTAAAATCAGACAGCATAAAAGCCGACGTGAAGATTGTATATCAAACCGTTGAGAATCTGCATCAGGCTTGCCCAACGCATCTGGGCGATTGGTATTTTACTGGCAATTATCCTACTCCCGGTGGAAATAAGGTGGTAACCACATCGTTTATTAATTACATTGAAGGAAAAAATGAGCGGGCTTATTGAGCCCATTTAACAGCATTAATAAAAAAGGGACGGTATTTGCCGCCCCTTTTTAGTTTAAAAGCTTTTTTATATTCAACTCATACGACCTTTTATGGGTACATAGGTTTCAACATGTCGCTCGCTTTTGGTTTTATAAATATCTTCAATGGTAATTAATATTCCGGTTTCTTCCACATCGCCAAAATAGGGATTTATACTTGTTCCAAACACCTTCATGCTGGGCGATAGGTTCATGTACGCATTAATTAAGGGAGGGATATTCTCACCCAGTTCACGAACTCTTTTTGATAGAATTTTGTAATTGGCTTCGTATGAATCTTCATTAAAAATTTCAGCCAGTTGTTTTTCGTTAAATTTTAAATCCAACGGATCAATTAAGCGAATCAGGTGCTCGTTATTTCCGAAATAACGCTGCATGAAATAAAGAATTAAGTTTCGCGCTTCCTGATTGTAATGTGTATACATGGTTACTTTTCCGAAGAAATATTTTACTTCCGGATGATCAACAACCAACGAACCCAAACCATCCCAGAGGTTGTCGAGGGCAAAAAGTCCGCGACGTCCGGCGTTGGTGGCCTGTTTGGCGGGAACCACAAACGAGCGACCCAACTCAATTAAGTAGGGCAAATAATCTTTTTTAAATTCCTCGGAATAATGAAAAAGTTTTGATGTAGCTAAAATAGGGTTCCCTTCGCTGTCGGTAGGAGCCTCGCTACAAACGATGTAGCGGTAGCCGCCCAAAATTTCCTTTTCGCGGGGATCCCAAACAATCAGTTGTTTGTAAGGTTTTTCAGCCGTGTCGTATTCATCAAGGTCAATTGCTTTTCCGGTGCCTCCACCAGCTCCCCGAAAAGTTATTTCGCGTAGCCGCCCTACTTCTCTCATTAGGTTGGGGGCATCGTGATGCGAAAAAATATAAATTTCATTTTCTCCGAAATTAGTGGTTCGGACCAGTTTGTCGCGGGTTAATTCCTGTTCCAGTAAATGGAGGTCGATCGCGTCAATTATTTTTTCCATATGCTGCTTAATTTTTGCGCAATATACAAATCATTTTTTTTTGATGTTTCTTTCTAAAAACAGAGAAGGGTAAAAAAAGTTAAATTTATTCCATTTCGTACGTCTTTTGGCGTACATAATTGATCCATTCCTGTGGAGTTTTCGAAGTATCGAAGGTTTGCCACGGAATGGGCTTGCCAAAACTGATTACAACCTCCTGATCGTATTGTTTGTACATTTCATCGACCAGATAAAGCATTTCAATATTCGCTTTTATACCCAATTTTTTACGCACATTTGATAGATTGTAAAAAAAGTTTGAATTTTTTCCATTAATATGAACCGGAACAATATCACGTTTGTGTTTTACCGCCATGGTAATAATACTTTTCTTCCATTCCAAATCCTCAATTTTGCCATTTATCTTACGGCTGCATAGTCCGGCCGGGAAATAACAAATGGGGAATTCCGATTGGTAAGCTTCGTCGATGGCTTTAAATGCCTGACGGCTGTGACTGCCGTGTTTATTTATGGGTAAAAAGGCTTCCTGCAAATTGGGAATGCTCATAAGTAAGTCGTTTACCGGAAATCGCAATTCACCGTAATGGTCGTGTACCACTTTTATAAAAACCCCGCCATCAAGTCCGCCTAAAGGATGATTTGCGGCCAGAATAATACGCTTGTGTTCGGGTAAATTCTCCTTCCCTTTAATAATTATTTTTGCACCAAACATTTTTAAGCCATTTTCAATAAACGTATAGGCATCGGCTTTTGCATTGGCTTTCAGATAGTCGTTAAATTCATCCTGATGCACAATGCGTTTGAGTTTATTGATTAAGAAACGCGGAATAAACTTTAACAGACGCGGGTTTTTGCTTTGAATAAGTTCTTCAACGTTTATTTGAATTACTTCTTTTTTATTTCCGTCTGTTGACATATCATAAAGTATTTTGCCCCGAAATTAAGAAAAAGATTGTAATGGTAATACGTATGTTTTTATTCTATTTGTAGTTCGAAAGAAAAAACTTTCAACTAATGAATATTATTCGTTTGTTGGGAAGAACAGCAGGGCTTGATATTTTAAACTCAGTATTTGGTGTTTATTTTAATTTATATGAAACGCCTATGTTTTAGCAAATACAAATACGATAGAAATAAAATTACCAACACGAGTGTTCCATTATACCTTTAATAAAATCTGATTTTTATAGTTCAATTACCTGAGAAGCCGCATATCGCGAAGTTGCAATAAGTTGGTGCGAATTTTCAAAAGGTTTAAAAGTATTCATTGCAAGTTCAACCCTGTTGTTATCAGCTGAAATGTGCGACAAAAATATAGTTTTTAAGGGTGACCCATTTAACGACTGAACCAGCTCAAAAGCCTGCTGGTTGCTTAAATGCCCGTAATCAGACGAAATGCGCTTTTTTAAGTGGATGGGGTATTTACCACCCATTAATAAATTGTGTTCATAATTGGTTTCTAAAAAAACAGCTTCACAGTTTTTTAATTGTTCACGAATTTTTTCGCAGGCTGTTCCTAAATCGGTAATTACAGCAATGTGTTTGCCTTCAATTTCGACACGGAAACCAACCGGATCAGCAGCATCGTGCAACTTCCCAAAAGCATGAACCTTTATTGAACCAACCGAAATGCTTTCGCCCACTGCAAAAAAATTTACTTTGGCGGAACGGAAATCTTTTCGTGCTTTTTCGTAAGTCAGTTTTGTGGCATAGGCTTCAATGCCACTTTTATCGGCAACTATACGCATTCCTTTTATATGGTCGGTATGTTCGTGACTAATAAAAAGTGCTTTTACTTTGCGGATAGAAAGCCCTGCATCGCGCAAGCGTTGTGTCAATTGTCTGTGCGATAAACCCATGTCAATTAACACGGCTTCGTGTTCGTTTCCCACGTAATAGCAATTCCCGTTACTTCCCGATGCCAGAGCACACAATTGAACCATAATTATCCGATTTTAATTAGGATGCAAATATGGGAACAATTCAACTAAAATGTAAATTTTTTAGAAGGCCTTATTTGCAATTGTTTTTTTACAGGGTTCAAATTTTTGCTGTTTGGATTTGCCAAAACATAAAAATCAGGTTCGGTTTGCATTCAAATTCTTCAATCATTCATGTATTGTTGAAAAAGCTCAAAATGCTGGGATACATGTAGTCCATCCATTAAACCATGATGTCCGTGAACCGAAACCGACATCACCATATTATGCTTTACTTGGTGTGCTTTTCCAAAAACAATTTTAGGAGCACTGTCGGAAACTTTGTAATTACGGGCATGGCTTACCGATGTGATGTGTGTCCAGGGCAGCGAAGAGTAGTGAATTACATTTAGTTGACTGGGATCGGTGCTTAAGCGTAAGCCGGGGTTTTTTTGTACGGCTTCAATTTCCGCATTCAGGTTTTTTAAAAAGTGCTCAAACAATGCATGGTATTCCACATACGAAAAACCAAAAGTTCCATCTTCGCGTCCAATGGTTGCCGATGCGTGTACAAAATCATAAACAACCGGTTTTCCATCAACTATTCGCATTTTAAAATTAGCTGAAGTATTTGCTGCTTTTAGTGATTTGTGCAGGTACCAAGCAAAAAACGAAATGCCATTTTGTTTGCAGAAATTAAAGGCTTTGGTGCAATCAATCTCGCTGGTAACACCAAAAAAAGGTTCGTCAAAAGTTGAAAAGAATTCAAAATGTTCTTTTCGGTTCCATTGGTTCACATCAATTATTCGCATAGGTTTAAAATACATTTTAATTCACCGGGGTTAGCAATGGTATGCATCTTTTTGTGAGGTTTAATTTCGGCAGTGGTTTCGTGAATCCAGGTGGTGTGAAATGGCATGTAAATGCCCGAGCCACCAATATTCAGCACGGGTTCAATATCCGATTTATACGAATTGCCAATCATTAAAAAATCAACAGGTTCAATATCGAGGTGCTTCAGTAGTTTAAGGTAATCGCTTTCTTTTTTGTCGCTCATTATTTCAATGTGGTGAAAATACTTTTCGAAATTCGATTTGGCCAGTTTGCGCTCCTGGTCGAGCAAATCGCCTTTGGTTGCAACAATTAGCTTATAACCCTGATTATTCAGTAGTTTTAATATTTCCTCCATACCTTCGAGCAATTCAACCGGACGGTTTAACATTAGTTTTCCCAGTTCAATAATGTCGTTTATGGCATCGGCAGGAATGGAGTTTTTAGATATTTTGAGAGCAGTTTCAATCATCGACAATACAAAACTTTTTATTCCATAACCATACTGGCTAAGGTTTTTCATTTCAATTTGATACAAGAGCTCGTTGGTTTTTTCCGCTGACAGGTAAGATGCCATTAGCTGAAAAAAACTATTTTCTGCTTCACGAAAATAGGGTTCATTTACCCAAAGGGTATCATCGGCATCAAAACCAATTATTTTGTAAGCGTCTTTCATGGCTTGTTCAATTTTGATTGCAATGATAAGGAAATATTATTAGTTGACCAGTTCGACTTAATACTTACATGGTGCAATATTTTTTATTCTGCTATAATGAAAGGATAAAGTTTTGAACACGCTAATTAACATAATAAACTTATTTTATACCTTAATTCGAAGTCGCTAAAAATTGCATAAGTCCAATATTATAAAGCTATAGCAACGATTCCAATCTTTTAACGGTTTTTTCATTTTCGTTAAATTTTCTATGTCGGGCTGTTAATAAGCGCACATTATGTTTGTTTGCTTGATAGGCTGGTGCAAAAAAGTGTATTGATGTGGGTAAAAGTGGAAAAAAATTCCTTACTTTACAACCTGAAAAACAGAACAATTAATGACCAATTTTATAGGCGATCATCCGTGCAAGCTCGATGGAAAAGGGCGAATCCTTTTTCCCGCTGCCCTTAAAAAGCAGTTGGGCGAAGGCGTGGTTCGTTTTGTGGTTAAAAAAGATTTGTTCGAAAAATGCCTGGTTTTATACACCATCGATGAATGGGAACGCCAAAACCAGATTATCCGCAAACAAATAAACCCATTTAATAAAGAGCACAACCGTTTTTTACGTGGTTTTCATCGCGGAACAGCTGAGCTTATGCTCGATAACAACAACCGGCTATTGCTTCCCAAACGCTTGCTCGACGAGGCCGGAATTGACAAAGATATTGTGCTTGCCGGACAAGACAGTAAGATTGAAATCTGGAATAAGCAAGTTTATGATGGTTTGGCCGACGACGAAATGGAATTTGCCCAGTTGGCCGAGAAAATTATGCAACAATCAAACAATGAGGAGGCATAATGGAGCACTATCATACACCGGTATTACTGGAGCAGAGCATCGACGGCCTTTCCATTAAACCCGACGGAACTTATGTGGATTGCACTTTTGGTGGCGGCGGCCATTCGCGGGCAATACTCGAAAAACTGACAACCGGAAAACTCATCGCTTTTGATCAGGATCAGGATGCCTGGAATAATAAACCCAACAACGACCGATTAATTCTTGTGCAGGGAAACTTTCGTTACCTGCGGAATTATTTACGCTACCATAATGCTGAAAAAGTGGACGGTATTTTAGCCGATTTGGGTGTATCGAGCCATCATTTCGACGATGAAACCCGGGGTTTTTCGTTTCGTTTCGATACCGGACTCGACATGCGGATGAATCAGGCAGCAGAATTGACCGCAGAAAAAGTGTTGAACGAGTACAGTGTTGATGAGCTAAAAACCATTTTTAAAGTTTATGGTGAATTGAACACGGGCGGACGTATTGCAGGGTTTATCGACCGTTTCCGCAAACAACAAAAAATTGAAACTGTTGAGCAGTTCAAAGAAATTCTGAAACCTATTTTGCCTCCCAAAGCCCAATCGAAAGTATTGGCACAGGTGTTTCAGGCTTTGCGCATCGAAGTAAATCAGGAAATGGAAGCACTAAAAGAAATGTTGCTACAAACAGCATTGGTGCTGAACCCGGGTGGAAGGCTGGTAGTTATAACCTATCATTCGCTTGAAGACCGCCTGGTGAAGAATTATATAAAAAACGGCATGTTTGTGGGCGAGCCTGAAAAAGATTTGTATGGAAATATTTCGGTACCCTTTGCGACGGTCAACCGAAAGATTATTGTTCCCGATGAAGAAGAGATACTTAGAAACAGTAGAGCCCGAAGTGCTAAACTTAGAATAGCTGAACGAATATAAAAACAACAAGATGCAACATTTGCAATATGAAAATTTTTGGAAAACGAAAAATAATCAGTAGTAAAAACGAAGGTAAGATGCCCCTAAAGAATGTATTAGACGGGAGTATTCTTACTAAAGATTCGGTTATTGAGCAGTTGCCCTATTTGTTGTTTTTAACCTTTATTGCGGTTTTGTATATCGGCAACCGCTACCATTCTGAAAAAATTGTGCGCGAAACCAGCAAAACTCAGGCTGAATTAAAAGAGTTAAGGGCCGAAAGTATTACTACCGCATCAAAACTGATGTACATGAGTAAACAATCGGAAGTAATAAAACTGGTTAATAAAAAAGGATTGGAGTTGGAAGAGGCCGTAGAGCCTCCCAAAAAATTAAGAGTTGCTAAAAATGACTGAAAACAATACACGAAAAGAGCTTGTGGTTCGCCTTAGCATGGTTTACATTGCTGTGGTGGCTTTTGCTTTGGGGATAGTTGTTAAGGTCGTTTATTTGCAGGTAGCCGAACACGATAAATGGATTAACGCGAATACGTTCAGTCAAAAAGATATAGTTATTGAACCCGATCGGGGCGATATTTGTGCTTCCGACGGTAGAATTCTGGCCACGTCGGTACCTTATTATGAAGTTCGCATCGATTTAAAAAGCCCGGGAATTACCCATGAGGTTTTTAATAAAAACATTGATTCTTTGGCCCTGGCCTTATCAAATCTTTTTCGAGACAAATCGGCCAACGAATATAAACGTGAGTTAATAGCCCAACGGGCAAAAGGTTCCCGATATCATTTATTGCAGCGCCGGGTAGATTATACTCAACTAAAAGAGATTAAAACTTTTCCCATTTTAAATCGGGGACAATACAAAGGCGGGCTGATAGTTATTCAGGAAAACAGAAGAATTCAACCCTTTGTTAATCTGGCCAGTCGCACTATAGGTTATCAAAATAAAGGAGGAACCGATGTGGGACTCGAAGATGCTTTCAATCATTTTTTAAGTGGTGAAAAAGGAGTGCGCATGGTACAACGGATAGCCGGAAACTATTGGATGCCGGTGAACGATGGCAGCGAAGTGGAGCCTCAAAACGGATACGATGTAATCACAACCATCGATATAAATTTACAGGATGTTGCTCATGCAGCTTTGCATCATCAGCTGCAAAGGCATAGTGCCAGTCATGGTGTAGCCATTCTTATGGAAGTAAAGACAGGCGATGTTAAAGCAATTGTTAACTTAAAACGCGATAAAGAAGGTTTTTATACCGAACAATTTAATTATGCCATTGGTGAACGTACTGAACCGGGTTCAACGTTTAAGCTGCCAGCGTTAATGGTGGCTCTTGAAGATGGTTATGTTGACCTGGACGACAGTGTTGACACCGGAAGCGGTGTGGTTCGTTATCACGACAAAGACGTTCGCGATTCTAAAGAAGGGGGATTTGGTAAAATAACCGTCCAACGGGCTTTCGAAGTTTCATCGAATGTAGGATTGTCGAAAATAATAACACAATACTACACAGGTAACGAAGAACGCTTTGTAAAAGGATTAAAACGAATGTCGCTAACCGAGCGCCTGAACGTTGACATTAAAGGTGAGCGCTCACCGTACATCAAGTTTCCATCCGACACATTATGGTCGGGTGTTTCGTTGCCTCAAATGGCGTATGGTTATGAGGTGGAACAAACTCCTTTGCAGATACTTACTTTTTACAATGCGGTAGCCAATAACGGAAAAATGTTGCGTCCCCGTTTTGTAAAAGCAGTTACCGACCATGGAAGGGTAGTTGAACGTTTTAGCACCCAGGTTATAAATCCAACCATTTGTTCGCGATCAACCATCAACAAGGCAAAGAAAATGCTTGAAGGAGTGGTGGAAAGAGGTTCGGCGCAGAACCTTAAGAATTCAAATTATAAAATTGCAGGAAAAACCGGCACTGCCCAGATAGCGAATCAGAAATACGGTTACAAGTACAATTCCCAGGTAAGTTATCAGGCATCATTTGTTGGCTATTTTCCGGCCGATAACCCAAGGTACAGCTGTATCGTTGTGGTGAACGCTCCGTCAAGCGGGGTTTATTATGGTAACCTTGTTGCAGGTCAGGTATTTAAAGTAATTGCCGATAAAGTGTATTCTACCAGCCTCGATATGCACGAAGCAATCGCAAAGCAGCAATTAATCGCTGAGAATATTCCCTACACCCGAAACGGCCATAAACTTGAATTGGAACATGTGTTGAAAGAACTATCGATTCAATCGGTTGGGGTTGATATTAACTCGCAATGGGTGGCTACGGCAAAACGCGACACAACGGTTCAGTTATACAACCGCTATGTTAAAAAGAATGAGGTACCCGACGTAAGTGGTATGGGAGCCAAAGATGCCTTGTATATTCTTGAAAACCTAGGTTTACACGTAATTGTGCATGGTAGGGGTACCGTTAATTCACAATCGATTCAACCGGGGAGCCGCATTAATAAAGGAGATAAAATTGTATTAAACCTAATATCGTGAATAGTTTACAACAAATAATACAACCTATTGAAGTGCTTAAATGGCATGGAGCGCAAAATCCTACTATCGGTCAAATCCGGTTCGATTCACGTCAGGTTTTACCGAACGATATTTTTGTTGCAGTTAAAGGTTATCAAACCGATGGCCATGCTTATATAGCTAAAGCTATCGAAAGCGGAGCCGCAGTAATTGTTTGTCAGGAAATGCCTGCTGAGTTAAATGAAAAAATCACCCATATTCAGGTAACTGACACGGCTGAGGCTCTTGGTATAATGGCTTCTAATTATTATGGGAACCCATCGCAGCAATTAAAGTTGGTAGGTGTTACCGGAACTAACGGAAAAACCACAACCGTAACACTTTTGCATCAGTTATTTGTAAATCTTGGATATAAGGCGGGTTTATTGTCGACCATTTGCAATAAGGTACACAATCAGGTTCTGGCTGCCACGCACACTACGCCCGATCCGCTTCAGTTAAACCAGCTTTTGGCCGAAATGATTGCTTCAGGCTGCGATTATTGTTTTATGGAAGTCAGCTCGCATGCTGCACACCAAAAACGCATTGCCGGATTAACATTTGCCGGAGCCGTATTTTCCAATATTACGCAAGACCACTTAGATTACCATGAAACCTTTGCTGCTTATATAAAAGCAAAAAAAATGTTTTTCGACGATTTAACTGATGCCTCGTTTGCTTTAATTAATTCCGATGATAAAAACGGAAAAATAATGGTGCAGAATTGTAAGGCGAGAGTGCATACCTATGGATTGAAAAGCATGGCCCGCTTTATGGGAAAAATATTGGAACGCCATATCGATGGCATGTTGGTATCGTTCGACCACACAGAAATATGGACTCGCTTTATTGGAGGTTTTAATGCTTACAATTTGCTGGCAGTTTATGGAACAGCTCTTTTGCTGAATCAACAAAAGGATCAGGTTATTAGGGAATTAAGCCGTTTATTGCCGGTCGAGGGGCGTTTTCAATACCTTAAATCAAAATCGGGTAAACTGGCAATTGTTGATTATGCGCACACCCCCGATGCGCTCGAAAATGTTTTAACTACCATCCAGGAAATAATAGAGGGTGATGGTAAAATAATTACCGTAGCCGGTGCCGGAGGAAACCGCGACAAAACCAAACGACCATTAATGGCTCAGGTTGCTGTGAAATACAGCAATCAGGTAATTCTTACTTCCGATAATCCACGCAACGAAGAACCGGAAGCAATTATTGCCGACATGAAAGCCGGTGTGTTACCTCCCTATACCAACAGGCTTTTAGCTATTACCAACCGTAAGGAAGCCATCCGAACCGCATGTTTGCTGGCTCAACCAGGCGACATTATTTTGGTGGCAGGCAAAGGTCACGAAACCTATCAGGAAGTAAAAGGAGTTAAACATCATTTTGACGACAGAGAAGTAATATTAGAAATATTTGAAACCGAATAGTTATGTTGTATTATTTGTTTGAATACCTTGAATCGATGAATGTGCCTGGTGCAGGTGTATTTCAGTACATTTCATTCCGCTCGGGAATGGCCATTATTTTTTCATTGGCAATGGCTGCCATTTATGGCAAAAGGGTGATTCGGTTTTTACAAAAAAAACAGATTGGCGAAGTGGTACGCGATTTAGGGCTCGAAGGACAAATGCAAAAAAAGGGAACGCCAACCATGGGAGGCCTTATTATTTTAGGCTCGATTGTGATTCCGGTTTTGCTTTTTGCCAAACTCGACAACATTTATATTATTTTAATGCTGATAACAACAGTTTGGCTTGGCTTTATTGGTTTTATCGACGATTACATTAAAGTTTTTAAGAAAGATAAAAAAGGTTTGGCCGGAAAATTTAAAATATTGGGACAGATTGGTTTGGGTTTAATAGTGGGGCTTACCCTTTATATGAGTGACGATGTGGTTATTCGTGAAAAAGTTCCAACCACCGGAAATGAACCTAAAATTGAACTCATAGCCGATGAAATTAATGCTGTAACTCCCGGATATCAGGTTATCGATGTAAAATCTACAAAAACAACCATTCCGTTTTTAAAGAATAATGAAGCCGATTATGCAAACCTGGTCAGATTCCTGGGCGACGAAGCTTCAAAAAAATGGGGCTGGTTGGTCTTTGTTGTTGTGGTAATATTTATCATTACCGCAGTAAGCAACGGGGCCAACATGACCGATGGTCTCGATGGACTTGCAACGGGAACATCGGCCATAATGGGGGCTACGCTGGGAATTCTGGCCTACGTTTCAGGCAACTTAATATTTTCCGACTACCTGAACATTATGTACATACCACATACCGGCGAACTGGTAGTTTTTGCTGCTGCGTTTATTGGTGCTACTGTAGGTTTTTTGTGGTACAATTCGTATCCGGCTCAGGTTTTTATGGGCGATACAGGCAGTTTGTCGCTGGGTGGAATCATTGCCGTTTATGCCATTGTTATTCATAAGGAATTGTTGATCCCCATTTTATGTGGAATTTTTTTGGTCGAAAACCTGTCGGTAGTTATGCAGGTGTCGTGGTTTAAATATACCAAAAAACGTTTTGGCGAAGGTCGCCGCATTTTTAAAATGGCTCCTCTACACCATCATTTTCAGGTTAAAGGAATACCCGAGGCTAAGATAGTTACCCGTTTCTGGATAGTGGGAATCATGTTGGCTGTATTAACCATTGTTACCTTAAAAGTCAGGTAGTATATGATGCAAAATAAAAAAATAGTCGTTTTAGGAGCTGGCGAAAGTGGTGTTGGTGCTGCCCTTTTAGCTAAAATTAAAGAATTCGAAGTGTTTGTTTCCGACTTTGGTTCAATTGCTGATAAGTATAAAGAAGAAATGAATCAGCATCAGATTCCCTGGGAAGAGAACGGACATACCATCGAAAAGCTTAATACAGCAGGCTTAATTATTAAAAGTCCCGGAATTCCTGATAAAGCTCCTATTGTGACCAGTTTAAATGAATTGGGAATTTCAATTGTTTCCGAAATTGAATTTGCATATTCATACACTCAGGCTTTTGTAATTGGAATTACCGGAAGCAACGGAAAAACTACTACAACCCTGCTTACTTACGAGATTCTTAAGCGGGCCGGGCTTAATGTGGGGATTGCCGGAAATATCGGAAAAAGTTTTGCCCGGCAGGTGGCTACCGAGTCATTCGATTATTATGTGCTTGAGTTGAGCAGCTTTCAGCTCGATGGCATGTTTAGCTTTAAAGCCGATATTGCTGTACTCATGAATATAACACCCGATCATTTGGATCGCTACGAATATAAATTCGAAAATTATGTGGCTTCAAAATTCCGCATCATTCAAAACATGACGAAAAATCAAAAACTGATTTTTTGCCACGACGACGAAGTAATTGTGGAAAGGCTGAAGCAAATTAACCCTGATATTGAATTGCTGCCTTTTTCGTTAAACGAAAAGTTGCTTCATGGGGCATTTATTGAAGACGATCAGTTAGTTGTTAAACTCAATAATTCTGAATTTACTATGGATATTAAGGATTTAGCGTTGCAAGGCAAGCACAACACCTACAATTCCATGGTGGCTGCTGTAGCTGCCAATGTACTTCAAATTAAAAAAGAAACCATCCGCGATTGTTTGACCAATTTTCAAGGGGTTGAGCATCGCCTGGAACCGGTTATACAAGTGCATAAAATTGAATTTATCAACGACTCAAAAGCCACCAATGTAAATTCAACCTGGTATGCACTCGAAAGCATGAAAAAGCCCGTAGTATGGATTGTTGGAGGCATTGACAAAGGTAACGACTATGAAAAACTTTTGCCTATGGTAAAAGAAAAAGTAAAAGCCATTGTTTGCCTGGGAGTCGATAATACCAATATTCACAAGGCTTTCGACAGGCAGGTGAAAACAATTGTTGATACGCAGTCGATGAACGAAGCCGTGCGCTCTGCTTATTTTCTGGCGGCGAATGGCGATGTAGTGCTGTTGTCACCAGCTTGTGCCAGTTTTGATTTATTTGAGAATTATGAAGATCGTGGACGAAAATTTAAACAGGCAGTAAGAAATCTGTAAATGAAGAATTGGTGAAAGAAAAGTTTATAAAATATTTTAAAGGCGATACGGCCATCTGGCTCATCCTTTTTTTGCTGGCTATTTTTTCAATGCTCACTGTGTTTAGTGCCACTGGAACCTTAGCCTACAAAAAAATGGGAGGCAACACCTCATACTTTTTATTCAGGCATGGAGCGTTTCTGGTTTTTGGTGTGGGAATCGTTTTTTTGGTTCACAATATTTCGTACAAAGTGTATTATGCCTTATCGCAAATGTTGCTTTATTTAAGTGTACCGCTGCTTGCCTGGACCCTGTTTAAAGGAGTCAGCCTGAACGAAGCAGCACGTTGGATTACCTTGCCGGGAACAGGAATCTCATTTCAAACCTCCGATTTTGCCAAATTCGCATTAATTATGTATGTAGCTCGGGTGCTCTCCCGAAATCAGGAACAAATAGCCGATATTAAAGCAGCCTTTCAACCCATTTTAATCTGGACACTTATTGTTTGCGGATTAATTCTACCGGCAAACTTTTCAACAGCCGCTATGCTTTTTGTTATTTGTGTGGTGCTAATGTTTATTGGAAGGGTTAAAATGAAGCATCTGTTAGGCTTGGTTGGAGCAGGTATTATTGCATTGACTTTATTTATAGCGCTGGTTTGGAATATGCCCGATAAAGGACGTATCGGCACCTGGAAAGCCCGTATCGAAAGTTTTATTAATGACGATAGCGAAGGAAACTACCAGTCGAATCAGGCAAAGATTGCTATTGTACAGGGCGGACTGTTTGGTCGCGGCCCCGGGAACAGCATACAACGTAACTTTTTGCCTCATCCGTATTCCGATTTTATTTATGCCATAATTCTTGAAGAATATGGTTTGCTTGGAGGTGTTATTATCCTGTTATTGTACTTGTTTTTATTGTATCGGGTGGGTATCATTGTCCGGAACAGCCAGCGAACCTTTCCAGCTTTTTTGGTAGTTGGGCTGGCGTTTAGCCTGGTTTTCCAGGCACTTTTAAATATGGGTGTTGCGGTAAACGTTTTTCCGGTAACTGGTCAAACCTTGCCTTTTGTAAGTATGGGTGGTACCTCAATAATATTTACCAGTGTGGCTTTTGGTATAATTTTAAGCGTAAGCCGAACGGTTCAACCCATTAAGGATCCTATTGCAAACGAACTAGAAATTGAAACCGATGAAGATAATTATTAGCGGAGGAGGTACAGGCGGCCATATTTTTCCGGCATTGGCCATTGCACGAGCATTGCAACGTCGCGATAATCAGACGGAAATTCTTTTTGTCGGTGCTCATAATCGGATGGAGATGGAAAAAGTCCCCGCCGCAGGATATAAAATTGTTGGACTCCCAGTAACCGGATTTCAACGCCGATTGTCGATGAAAAACCTGGCATTTTTCCCCAAGTTGCTTATTAGTCTTACCAAATGCAAAAGCATAATAAAAGCATTTAAACCCGACGTAGTAATTGGTGTGGGTGGTTTTGCCAGCGGACCACTGCTTTGGGTAGCCCAACGAATGAAGGTTCCCACGCTCATTCAGGAACAAAATTCGTATGCAGGAATTACCAATAAATTGCTCGCACGAAGGGCTGCCAGAATTTGTGTGGCTTACGATAGAATGGATCGCTACTTTTCCAAAACAAAAATTACCAAAACGGGAAATCCGGTTCGCAACGATTTAACCGATCTTAAATCAAAGATTCCGGAAGCCTTGCAATTCTTTCACCTCGATAAGAATAAAAAAACCGTATTGGTAGTGGGAGGAAGCCTGGGGGCCCGAACCATTAACGAGAGCCTTGCGTTTAATCTTGATGAGTTGATACGCAGGAACTTTCAGGTTATCTGGCAAACAGGAACCTATTATTACGAAAGCGCCAAATTAACATTGGAGCAATACGCAGGTCACCATGTGCAGGTACATCAGTTCATAAACCGAATGGATTTGGCTTTTGCTGCTGCTGATTACATTATTTCACGCGCAGGAGCCGGTACTATTTCGGAATTATGCATAGTCGGAAAACCGGTTATTCTGGTGCCAAGTCCCAATGTGGCAGAGGATCATCAAACTAAAAATGCCTTGTCGCTGGTCGAAAAAGATGCAGCAATAATGGTTAAAGACAATGAAGCCAGGGAAAAACTGGTGTCCCGCTTGCTTGAGCTTACCGGTAGCGAAAGCCGCGGTGTAGAATTGGGTGTTAACATTCAAAAACTGGCAAAGCCCAATGCCGATTATTTAATTGTTGATGAAGTTTACCGTTTAATATAGTAGCATTTTGGACTTAAGTACCTATCATAGCGTATATTTTGTTGGAATTGGCGGCATTGGCATGAGCGCGCTGGCTCGTTGGTTCAATCATGCGGGATTTCAGGTAGCCGGCTACGATAAAACGCCTTCTGAAATAACCGACAAGCTGCAAAACGAGGGCATTTCCATTTCGTTCAACGAGGGAGTTGATGAAATTCCTGAAGCCTTTAAAAAGAAAGAAAATGTTTTGGTGGTGTACACTCCGGCTATTCCCACAGAGCACGCGGGCTTCAACTATTTTAAAGAACAAGGTTTTCAGCTTATCAAACGTTCAGTAGCTCTGGGTTTATTAACCAAAAGTAAAGCAGGAATTGCCGTAGCCGGAACCCATGGTAAAACGTCGGTTTCAACAGCTATTGCCTGGCTTATGCAAGACCAGTGCAGTGCCTTTTTAGGAGGCATTTCAAAAAACATTGAATCGAATGTAATTATAAATGGAACAGCACCTTATGTGGTGGTTGAGGCCGATGAATACGATCGTTCGTTTCTGACTCTGTATCCTCAAATTGCTGTAATAACCGCCATGGATGCCGACCACCTCGATATTTATGGAAGTAAGGAGGCTATTTGGGATTCGTTTTATCAATTTATAAAACAAATCGATGCGCAAGGCACCTTAATCTATAAATTGGGTTTACCCATTGCAGAGAAACACAATAAGGACATTAGTCAGCTTACTTATGCTCTGGAAGATAATAAAGCCGATTTTTATGCAAAAGACATAACCGTTGTCGATGGCTATTTTCATTTTACCCTGGTTACTCCAACGGCCCAATTGCCGGGCTTTGTGCTTGGTATTCCGGGATTGTACAATCTTGAGAACGCTGTTGCCGCATTGAGTGCTGCCTTTATAGCAAAGCAAAATCCTGAACGGTTGAAGGAGCGTTTAAAACAGTTTAAAGGGGTAAAAAGGCGTTTCGAATTTCATGTTCTTTCCGGAAATCAGATTTACATCGACGATTATGCCCATCATCCACAGGAAATTGATGCCTGCATTCAGTCCATCAGGCATTTGTATCCCAATAGGGAAATAACGGCTGTTTTTCAACCGCATTTGTATTCGCGTACCCGCGATTTTGCCGGAGCCTTTGCTCAAAGTCTCGATAGCTGCGACCGGGTAATTCTTTTACCGCTTTATCCGGCCCGGGAATTACCCATTGAGGGAGTTTCAAGCGAAATGTTGCTGGAGCTTATGCAATTAAAACATAAAGAAGTTTGTTTAAAAGAAAACCTGGTAACCCGAATTTTAGAATTGAACACTTCAATAGTGGTAACCATGGGAGCGGGCAATATCGATCAACTGGTTAAGCCTTTAAAAGAAGCTTTGTTAACTAAGTACGAAAAAAGTAAATGAAGCACCTGAAAAACATAGCACCCTGGTTGATATTACTGCTTTATGTGGTACTTGCCTTAAGTTTTATTTCAGCTCAACGCAAGGCGGTAGTTTGTAATAAAGTAGCAGTAAACATAACCGACGGTACAAGCAATTTTTTTATCGAGGAGCAGGATGTAATAAAAATGCTGAACGATAAAGGGGAAAAGCTTGTTGGGCAACCCATCGATGCCATTAACGTGAATTTTCTGGAAGATTTTTTTAAAGGAAATCCCTTGGTAAAGGAAGCTAATGTGTATCGAACCCTTGGTGGGGAGTTAAATGTTTCAATATCACAGCGAAAGCCAATCCTGCGAGTTATCAACAGCAAAAACGAGAGTTTTTATATCGACGACGAAGGATCAGCCATGCCATTATCAACCAAGTACACAGCCCACGTGCTGGTGGCTTCGGGGCAAATAAAACTATCGTATGCTCAGTTGAAAGCTGCTAAAAACAAGACAGATAAAGCCGAAACTGTGGATAATTCGCAACAGCAGTTTCTTGATTTATTAAAGCTTGCCAGCTATATTTATCATGATCAATTCTGGAGGGCGCAAATAGAGCAAATCTATGTAAACAACGGCGAATTCGAATTAATTCCCCGGGTAGGCACGCACCTGATAGAATTTGGGGGCACCGATAACATGGAAAAGAAATTCAGAAACCTTAAGGCACTTTATCAGCAAGGCCTTTCTGTTACAGGATGGAATAATTACAGTAAAATAAATTTAAAATATAACAAGCAGGTTATTTGCACTAAAAGATAAGTTGTATGAATTCAAAGGAAAAAATTGTAGCGGCTATCGACATTGGTACAACAAAAATTGTGGCCATAATAGGAAGAAAGAACGAAAAAGGGAAGATTGAAATTTTAGGTTATGGCAATACACCATCAACCGGTGTAAAACGTGGCGTAGTATTAAATATTGAACAAACGGTAAACGCCATTCGTCAGGCTGCCGACCTGGCCGAAGCGCAAGCCGGATTAAAGATAACCGAAGCCTATGTGGGTATTGCCGGGCAGCACATCCGCAGCATTCGTAACCGCGGGTACATTAACCGCGACTCTTACGATACTGAAATCTCGAACGAGGATGTCCAGTTTTTGGTAAGCGACATGCATAAAATTCCCATCGATGTAGGTGAAGAAATAATTCACGTTTTGCCACAAAGTTTTATTGTGGACAACGAAACCGGAGTAAAAAACCCGGTGGGAATGTACGGGAAAAGGCTCGAAGCTAATTTCCACATTGTAATCGGGCAAACGGCCGCATCGAATAATTTAAAGAAATGCGTTACCCGTGCCGGAATCAAGGTGAAGAAACTTATTCTTGAACCTTTGGCCTCGTCCGATGCGGTGCTTACCGATGATGAAAAGGAAATAGGAGTTGCCCTGGTCGATATTGGCGGTGGAACTACCGATGTAGCGGTATTTTACGATGGAATCATCAGGCATACCGCTGTAATTCCCTTTGGAGGAAACATTGTAACCCAGGATATTAAGCAGGGATGCAATATACTGGAACGCTACGCCGAGCAACTTAAGGTAAAATACGGTTCGTCGCTGGCCGATAAAGCCCAGGAAAACAAAGTGGTTAGTATCCCCGGAATTAACGGCCGCCCACCCAAAGAAATCTCTTTTAAAAATCTGGCGAACATTATTCAGTCGCGTATGGAGGAGATTATTGCCCAGGTGGTTTTTGAGATTGAAGCCTCGGGAATGGGTAAGTTGTTGGGTGCCGGTGTAGTAATTACCGGTGGCGGAGCCATGCTCAAGAACCTGAGTCAGCTGGTGGCATACAAAACCGGAATGGACGTTCGCATTGGTTACCCCATCCAAAGCCTGCACAGCGATGTGGTTGGAGAGATTAACCAGCCTATGTTTGCTACCTCGGTGGGTTTAACCCTTACGGGTTTTAACGAAGACGGGGCCTGCGAAATTCAAAGCAAAGCCACTTTAGAAGCTGAAAAGGCCAAAGCCAAAGTGGATGAAGAAGAATTTGAAGTTAAAACCAAAGCAGAAGCAGCTTCAAAAAAGAACGGTAAAAAGAACATTGCTTCCTTGTTCGATAAGCTGGGTGAATTCTTTGATGTAGACGATCAACAAATGTAAATACGAATAGCCTTTCCCATCCGTTTTAATGCCGTTAAACGGGTAAAGAGGGGCATAAAATTGAAAAATTATGGCTGAAGAATTAATGCATTTCGACTTACCTCGCGATAAATCGTCAATTATAAAGGTAATTGGTGTGGGAGGTGGCGGAGGCAATGCCGTAAATCATATGTACAAGCAGGGCATTACCGATGTCGATTTTATTATTTGTAATACCGACGCCCAGGCAATCAACAGCAGTCCGGTACCCATTAAGGTGCAATTGGGCGAAACACTCACCCAGGGACGCGGGGCCGGTAACAAACCCGAACAGGGACGGCAGGCTGCCATTGAAAGTCTGGATAAAATATCGGAAATTCTTTCGCACAACACCAAAATGGTATTTATTACTGCAGGTATGGGCGGAGGTACAGGAACAGGAGCCGCTCCGGTAATTGCCGAAGAAGCCCGCGATCTGGGAATTCTTACCGTAGGTATCATTACCCTGCCTTTCCGCTTCGAAGGAAAACGCCGCATGAACCAGGCCATCGAAGGACTTACCAAAATGCGTGAACACGTTGACGCGCTGCTGGTAATAAACAACGAAAAGCTACGCGAGATTTATGGCGACTTGCCCTTATCGCAGGCTTTTGGCCGGGCTGACAATGTATTAACTGTAGCGGCCAAAGGTATTGCCGAAATTATCACCGTTCATGGTTCGGTAAATGTTGACTTTGCCGATGTACACACCGTAATGGCAAAAAGCGGGGTAGCGCTCATGGGCTCTGCAACGGCATCGGGCCCAAACCGGGCCATGATGGCCATTGAAGAAGCACTGACATCGCCCTTATTGAACAACAACGATATTAAAGGCGCCAAAAATATACTGCTGAATATTGCCAGCGGTCCCGACGATGAGGTGCGTATGGACGAGATTGGTCAGATTACCGATTATGTGCAGGAATCGGCCGGAATGACTGCCGATATCATCTGGGGAAATACCCTCGATGAGTCGCTGGGCGATAAGATTGGAATCACCATAATTGCTACGGGTTTTGGTTCCGACAGCATTCCCGAATTAGTTGCCCATCAGGAAGGTCAGAAGATTTCCTTTCCCCTCGATGTCGATAAAAAGCCCGAGGGTAACCATACAGCCACTAGGCAGGCTGAGGCTTCGGAAAATCTGCCTAGCGACGAAATCCCCTTTGAAGTTATCGATAAGGCAAACCCTGATGAAGCGGAAGTCCTGCATTTCAACTTAAACGACGACGAATCGACCGATGAGGAATTAATTGAACGTTTCGATTTGTTTGGCGAGGAAAAATCGGTTCGCTCAAAACCCCAGGCCGAACAACTGGATTTGGGAATTTTTGGATCTGAGAAACCGGAGGGCATGCCGTCCGATAAAGCGACCAAACCCCGTATCACCTATAAAACAGAACAGGACATTGAAGCGCTCGAAAGCGAACCGGCCTATAAGCGCAAGCAAATTGAACTGGAGGAAACCGAAGAGCTGATTCAAGACGAAAAAGAAGTATCGCGTTTCACTTTAACCGACGAAGAAGGCGGAACCCGCATCAGCCAGGAAAACTCTTTTTTGTTTGATAAACCCGATTGATACCGACTGTTGGCATACATTTTCCTGCGGAGTATTTCAGGTTTGAATGCTCCGCTTTTTTATTTCAAAACCACCGGTAAGCTGTTTCTGCCTGATGACCTCCTGTACGCGAACCCCGCTGATTTTACTCTCGAGCCACGAAATAATGTCGAGATACAAAAACGGTCTTTTTTCATAGGGATCCTTGCGCAGCAACTTAAGTTCGTCCAGTAAACTGCAAAAGGCATCGGTAAGCTTATCCTGGGGCAAGCTGGGCAGACGGCGCAGGAAAAAAAGTATCTCTTTTTGTGCCCGGTGCAAATCTTTCATCTTCGATAAAAAGCGGTAAGTAGTGCGCACCAGGTATTCTATCAATTCATAGTTCTGCATCTCAAAGTGAGCCATTAAATTCAGGATGCGGGCAAAACATTGCAGGTCGGAGCGCAGCTCGGCATCTTTATAATTAATAACCAGGTTCAGGTACTTTATGGTGTTTTTGTAGTCGTCGCTGCCAAAATACAAACAGGCTATCTTGTAATAAAATATTAGCACCATGTGGTTGTCGAGGTAGATTTCGTTGGTCTCGATAAAAGTCACAATTTTGGGCACATGACGGGTTCCCTCGGTAAAAGTTCCGGTCATAAAGTGGCGGTTGATGGTGTGGATAAAATAATGATACCAAAACAGCAGTTCCACATTTTTGGTAAACGTTCCCTGATGCGCTTCGGCAAAGGCTTCGAGTTCCAGTAGGCCTTTTTCAAAACGGCCAAAGTCGCCGGCAAAGTAAAGCCCTTCGAGCATGTTGTTCATGCCTTTTATATAAAGCTCGGTATTGGCGCTTAGGGTTTCGGGAGTGTTCTTAATCAGTTCAACCCACTTGAGCGAATAGCGGTATTGCATCAAAAAGTCTTGGATGATTAGGTAGTACCAAACATGCGACTGGTACAAATACAATTTCTCGGAAAAACCCAGCTTGTCGAAGCTGAATGCGGGCATGTTCTCGTGAAAAAAGTCGGTAATAGCCAACTGGTCTTCTTCGCTCTGCACATACCCATGCTTCAGGTAAAATCCATAAAGCTTTAATGCCAGGTTCGACAAGGCTCCCGCCAGGGTTAAACGCTGGTTCAGTACATCCGATTCCAGCGACAACTCATCGGCCCGGTTCTCGAGGCTACGCGTTATGTATTGCGATTCAATCAGCTTCTCAAATTCAATCATTTCAAAGTAAAGCAGCTCCCGCTCTGTTTTCATTGCCTGCATTTTGGCTTTTTCAAGCATAATTAAACTTTGCCGGTACAGTGCCTTGTTGTAAAGTATCTTGGCGTAATCGAGCTGTTGACGCAGGCTCACATCCACATCGCTGCCCTGGGCCGAGAGCCGCAGACTCACCAAAAGGTTTTTTTGCAGGTTTGCTTTTAGGTTGGGAAGCTGAGTGGGTTTAATTTCGGGTACCTTATGCAGTATTTCTTCCTCGCTGTAGTCCTTTTGTTTGTCAATCACATTAAACAGCGACAGAAACTTGGCGTTATCGTCGCTGCCAATGCGGTTGGCATACAGTTTAAAGTTGCGCTTTTCGGCTTTGGTAAGCGATTTTATCAGCTTAAATAAGTGATCAGTTTGCTGTCTGGCCATTGTAGTAACATTTTGTGTTTTATGGGTTCAAACTATTGAATACCAATAATTACTTTCGATAAACTTACAGTTTGACAAGCGTAGTCGGCAAATTTATTATTTTTTATTATTAAAATGGCAATTCTATTTTTACCCGGTCAAATTTAAGTGCTTATTAATTAAAAAACCACTTTAAACCTATAAATGATGTCAACTTTTGAGAGAAATCCACGGCCCCTGCTTAGTCAGAAGGTTTTAAACCAAATGGTAAAGACGCTGCATTCCAGAGTTTTATACGATGCCCGGCTTGCTGCTAAGCTGCTTGGTTTTATGCAGGAACAGGGTTTATCGGTACCCGAGAGCCTTAGCGAAAGCAAACCAGCTCCCATTCCAGTTAGTTTTTCCACAAAATCGGCATCGCATCATATACAAAACCTGCGAAGCGCCTTTGAGGGTATTGCTGAGGTGGAACAGGTTATGGAATAAACCTTTTATTTTTTGCCCAACGAATACCTGGGCGGCAATTACTTTGTATTAAACTAAAACCAAAAATAATGGCTGCAGATAAAGTTTACATTTTTGATACCACCTTGCGCGACGGCGAACAAGTGCCCGGTTGCCAATTAAACACCATTGAGAAAATTGAAGTGGCCAAAGCACTCGAGGAATTGGGGGTCGATGTGATTGAAGCCGGATTCCCCATATCGAGTCCCGGCGATTTCAATTCGGTTGTCGAGATTTCGAAGGCGGTTAGTTCCCCCACCATCTGTGCGCTCACGCGGGCAGTGAAAAAAGACATTGAAGTGGCTGCCGAGGCACTGAAACACGCCAAACGCGGACGCATACATACCGGTATCGGAACTTCATATTACCACATTAAATACAAACTCAATTCGAACGAAGACGATATAGTACAGCGAGCCATAGAGGCCGTTAAATATGCCCGTCGTTTTGTCGACGATGTGGAGTTTTATGCCGAAGATGCCGGCCGTTCCGACAATGCTTTCCTGGCACGCGTTACCGAAGCCGTGATTAAAGCCGGAGCAACGGTAATTAATATTCCCGATACCACCGGTTATTGCCTGCCTACCATGTACGGCGAAAAGATAGCCTATTTAATGAACCATGTACCAAACATCGACAAGGCCATTCTGTCCACCCATTGTCATAACGACCTGGGCATGGCTACCGCCAACTCAATTATGGGGGTGATGAATGGTGCCCGGCAGGTTGAGGTTACCCTGAATGGAATTGGCGAACGGGCCGGCAATACCTCGCTCGAAGAGGTGGTGATGACGTTAAAGAGCCATCAGGACCTGAACCTGTACACCGACATTCAAACCAAAAAGATTATGAAGACCAGCAGGCTGGTTGCTTCGCTGATGAACATGCCTGTGCAGGCCAACAAAGCCATTGTGGGTAAGAATGCCTTTGCCCACTCATCGGGAATTCATCAGGACGGAGTCATCAAGAATCGCGAGAATTACGAAATTATCGATCCAAAAGAGGTGGGTGTGAACGAATCGGAAATTATTCTGACTGCCCGCAGCGGTCGGGCCGCTCTGAAACACCGGCTCGATATTCTGGGTTATAAACCCAATGGCGACCTCGACGCCATTTACGAACGCTTTCTGGAGCTGGCCGACCAAAAGAAACAGGTAAACGACAACGATTTGGAGTTACTGGTAAACCTGAATAAAAAGGGGAACCGCAGCATTAAGCTCGACTACCTGCACATTTCAACCGGTACTGCACCCGAAACCATGGCCACCGTTCGCCTCGACATTAACGGCAACCTGCAATCGGCTACTGCATCGGGCAACGGCCCCGTTGATGCCTCGTTTAATGCGGTAAAAGAAGTGGTTAAACGCAAGCTCCATCTCGAGGAATTTCTGATTCAGGCCATCACCAAAGGTAGTAACGACCTGGGTAAGGTGCATGTGCAGGTAAAAAATGGTTCGGCCATTTATCACGGCTTCTCAGGCAGCACCAACATACTAACAGCCAGTGTTGAAGCTTACATCGATGCCATTGCTAAAATGCGCTGATAAAAGATAAAATAGTGGCAAAGATTTATCCTCTTTTGCCTTCCGCCCCTTACCGGAGGCAAGGCCACGCTTATAACACCAGGTGCTACCCCGGATAGTCAGCTTCCGGGGTGGTCCGGTGGCTTAACTTCGGTTAATGTTGTGTTTTCTTTTAGCTTTATGCCTCCCCAATGCGGGGAGGTTTTTTCTTTACTCCCTTTCCCTGGGGCTACCCAATCAATTATGCAGAAAAACTAAAGCAAACGGCCGGAATCCCCAAAGGTGTTTCGTTTTATATTGTAACTACAGGTTTCAAAACCGATGCGCATCGCTTTTAATCCGATGCGCATTGCTTTTAATCCGATGCGCATCGGATGGAGATTGTCACACGTGAAAATTTTCTTTTTCAAGGCAGGAAAATAAACTAAGCTCCTTTAGCGATGAAGTATTTGTGGTAAAGCAATGCCGGGTTACTGCCAGCCCATTAAGGCCATCACGCGTTGAAATTCGGGGCCGGGTTTGGCACTGATGCTTACCGCCTGACCGCTTATGGGGTGGATAAATTCCAGTTGCCGGGCGTGGAGCAGCATCTCGGTCATTTGCCAGCGCTCTTTAAACAGCCGGTTTTGCTTGTTGCAACCGTGCGGCCTGTCGCCAATAATGGGATGAAAGATGTGGGCAAAGTGCTTACGCAACTGATGCATCCGTCCGGTTTGGGGGCGGGCTTCGATTAGCGAATAGCGGCTGGTGGGGAATTTCCCGAAAGGCACGTCGAGCTCCGCCCTTTGCAGGGTGTTAAAATGTGTAAGGGCCTCCTGAACTTTGCCCTTGTCGTTGGTCAGCGGGTAGTCGATGGTTCCCTGGTCGGGGGTGTGGCCACGTACAATGGCCAGGTACGTTTTTTTAACCCGGTTTTCGGCAAAAAGCTGCTGCATAAGGCTGTTGGTTGTTTCGTTCAGCGCAAAAAGCAACACACCGCTTGTTTTACGGTCGATGCGGTGACAGGGGAACACATGGGTTCCCAACTGGTTGCGCAGTTCCTGCACGGCAAAAACGCGGGATTCGTCGGCATACTTCGACCGGTGTACCAGCAGTCCGGGGGGTTTGTTTATGGCCACCAGATGCGCATCGCTATAAATAATTTCGAGTGGCATGTGCTATGGTTTTGCCTGCGAAGATAGGATTTTATAAAAGGAAAAAAGCAGCGGGCCAAAACTTTAGCCTTTTATGGCGGCATGTAACAACGGGTATCAAGGTGTCGGCGGTTTTCAGCCAAATAAATCTTTCAGCTTTTTGGCGTAGCGGCGGCTGATGATTACCGGTTCGTCGATGTCCGTAAGTTTTACCTGGTACGAGTAGTTAAACCATTTTTCGATGTGATCGATGGCGTCGGTATTGATGATGGCGTTGCGGTGTACGCGGCAAAAATACGATTCGGGCAGGCGTTCTTCCCACTCTTTCATCGACTTGGTAACCAATCCTTTTACTCCGTTGTTGCAGGTAATGTAGGTATAGTCGCCCTCACTGCGGATGAGCGTGATGGTGTTTATTTTCAGGAACTGTATCTTAGAGCCTACGGTGGTGAACAAACGGTCGGTATAGTTCAGGGGTTCGGCCGCTTTGGTTGGGGATTGGCCGGACTGATGCATCCGCTCGAGCGATTTTTCGAGCCGTTCAGGGGTAACGGGTTTCATCAGGTAATCGAGGGCATTAATCTCGAAAGCACGCAGGGCGAACTCGTTGTAGGCAGTTACAAAAATTATTTTTCCTTTGAAGCTTACCTGCTCCACCAAATCGAACCCGCTTTGCCCGGGCATCTGGATGTCGAGAAATATCACGTCGGGGCCGAGCGTTTCGATGGCTTTAATAGCAGAGGGCACGTCTTGGGCTTCGCCCACCACCTGAATCCCGGGAATACGTGCTAACATGCCTGTCAGATCTTTCCGGGCCAGGCGCTCATCGTCAACCACAAGGGCTTTTATCAGCGGCTTATCCATACAGGTAAGGTTCTTTAATTTCGATACGCACGCAGGTATGGGTTTCAGCTTTTAGCACTTCAAAACGGTAATTGTTGCCATAAGCGTTCTTTAAACGGTTCTCTACATTGCTTAGGCCGGTTCCGGTACCAAGTGATTTGTTTTGGTCGGCGTCGATCCAACTTCCCGAATTGCACACTTCAATCATCAGTCCCATTCCGGTTTTTTGGCTCGAGATGCTTATTTTTAAAGGCATGACGCTGGTTTGCATGCCATACTTAACGGCATTTTCCACAATGGGATGCATCAGGAAACTGAGAATCTGCATGTTTTGCGTGTTGTCGGCAATGCGGTATTCAATTTCCAGTTTCTCTTCAAAGCGTTTCTTTTCGATAGAAAAGTAGTGTTTAACTGCTTCGAGTTCACCGGAGAGGCTCACAAAAGTGGCGTCTTTATGCAGCAGTGAGTAGCGGAGGAACTCCGAAAGTTCGGTAATCATTTCCTTGGCGTGGGTTTTATTTTCGTCGACCAGAGCGCGGATAGAGTTAAGCGAATTAAACAAAAAGTGCGGATTCAACTGGTAACGGAGCATCTCCATTTGTGCCTTTTGTGCCAGCATTTCGGCTTCGTGGGTGCGTTCCTTTTGCGTTTGCCAGTCCATGGCATATTTAATTCCAAAATACAGTGCGCTCCAACTGGTAAGCAGGATGGTGAACAACCAGCTGTATTTAATCAGCATGTTTGGCTGAAGGCGCTGCCTGAGTTGTTCGGCTCCGTTTTCCCAGAAAAAGTGGCTCACATACATGTCGATGTAAGTCCATACAAGGGTGGCCAGGGCAGAACCAATAATTATTACCACAGGGAGCCAGTAGAGTTTTTCAATGCGTTCGTAGATTTTGCGGTAAGGGTAGCGCAGTAAGGAGGAAATGGTAAATCCCAGAATGTAGGTAAGGGTATGCAACATCAGGTTGTTCAGGTCGAACTTACGGATGTACGAAACCAGGAGCGAATAGAATATAAAGTAAGCGCTCCAACCGGTAATCTGGAGTATCCAAAACAGTTTATAGCTGATTAGTTTTTGCATGGCCAATTAAATATAGGGCAATTATACTTTACTTGTAGCAAATTAAAAAGGAAAAGTTGATAAACGGTTGTTTTTGCCGTTGAGTGGTTAAGCAGCCCTGATGCCCTGCCGGCGCTGCCTTTTAGCCGGCAGTAGTTGTATTGGGATGACCCGGCCCGATTTCAGCCAGCGCATGCAACTCAGGTTTTACAAGTATTTGGGGCATAAAAGCCTGCATCCCTTTGCCTTTTAACAGCCATTTATCGGTTCTGTTAGCCGTTTATCGAATTTTTCTTTCAACCCTAATAAAACTTATTGAAATTTGATTCATTGTAAACATAAAACATCGGATTATGAATGTAGTTGCTTTATTTGTATTAGGACTTGGTTTTACAGCCGGTGTTTTGTTTACCACTTTAAATACAACGCACATTAGCGAGGTTCCGAACGATAAGGCCGAAGAAATAAATGATACGCTTAAGGTAGAGTCGGGCGATGCATTGGAGAAAAAGGCTGAATTTATTAATGGATTGTTTGTGTTTTAATTCAATGAACCCTTAAAACCATTAACTATAATTTAATACGCTAATCTTTTAATGGTTTGAGAGCAGCCGTCAACTTAAGCGGCTGTTTTTATTTTACGCCGGCAGTTTGTATTTTTTTTGTTCTGAAAATAAAGACAGCCAACCCAAAGGCGATGATAAGTACTCCGGCAGAAAACAATCCCCAGTGGAAGTGCTGTGGCACAAACAACAGGGCCTGTTCTGTTACTTTGGCATTGGGGAGCAAAAATTCAACCCACGAAAAGCGGCTGAGCATAAACTGCACGTAAGCCAGGGTAAACGATACAATAACTACCAGCGAGCCAGTAACCAGTGCCAGCCATTCGTGCCCAATGATGCGGGTTTGCAGGGAGCGGTCGGTAAAGTAGCTTATGGCAAGGCTCAGGGCAATCATCAACAGCGAAAGAATTACAGGCGCAATAACGGGACCTACCCACGTAGTAGGCAACAGGAATAAAATATCCCAGGTGAGCAACGATTCAGGCCAGTTTAGCAGGAGTTTTAAAAAGAGGTAATAAAAAATATCCCACACAGCAAAGGTAAAAACAAAATAGCCGAATCGTTCGGTGCGGGTTCTTCCGGCCAGCACACCAATTGCAATAAGCATGACCAGGGTGGCTGCTTCGCGCAGGATTTCGGTGAGAATAAGGATAGGGCTCATGGGTTTAAGCGGAAAAGCAAAACCTTCAGGATAATACAATTCACGCAGATAAACTACCACGGCACTTTCAAGGAGCCCCATGGCCATGCCAAAGATGAACAGCCAAAGCAGGGTTGTATAGGTTTGTTTTTGCATGCTAACAGAGTTTTAAAAAGAACGAAGGGATTAAACAATTGTTTTTTGATAGAGGTAGAAAGTTTTGGGTATATATTGTGTAGCATTGTAAATAAAAAATCCCCGATGACAAATGAAACTTTAGTCAACCGGGGATTTTAACACAGGAGCTTTTGGTTTAATGGTGTTGGCACGAGTGACCGTAGCCTGATGCGTGGTCGTGGGGAGCACACCTAATGAGCGAATCCTGAAGTTTACCGTTCAGGTAGGCATCAATGGTTGTGTTTACATCGCCCTTGCAGCCTCTGATTACTTTAATATCGGCCGAAACCAGTTTGTTGTAGGCACCCTGGCCCATGTTACCGGCAAGCATTAATTCAACGCCCAGGGCTTTAAGGTCGTTCACAATATTCGACTTGCAGCCGCAGCCCTGCAACGAGGGAACATTTTCCTGCTTCATTACCTGATTATTTTCTACCGTGAGCACAGTAAAATACTCGCAGTGGCCAAAGTGGTCGTCTACTTGATTGTTTTTAGTTGGGATTGCTATTTTCATTGTATCGTTTATTAAGTTGTTTTTCTATTTTAATAGCCTTGCCCAGAATAAGGGCTTCAGCAATTTTCTTATGCGCTGAACTGATAATGCGTCCGAAAGTTTGCCGCGAAACATTCATTTTCCGTGCAGCTGCTTCCTGATAATTGCCTTCGAGGTCGGCCAGGCGGATGGCTTCGTATTCATCGAGCTCAAGTGTAATCTCGTCAATTTGAGTCATGGGAATACCAGCCGGCTTATAGTAAGTAATTTGCGGGCTTCCTTCGATGGTTCGCTGACACTTCAATCTGGGCATATGCTCGTTATGTTTATGAACAAATATAAGCATATGCCCAAAATAAACAATAGCTGCATTGAAATTTCAGTCCATAAAAAAAGCCATCAGTAACAACTGATGGCTCCAATATTTTGTACGGACCTATTGATTAATAAAATTTGGCCCGGTTGTCTTCAATCTTAGCAGCCTCTTTAATGGCTTCGTAAAGCTGGAAAACTACCCGTGAGCGGTACGAGCGGGTTAACTGCATTTGCTCGGCGGTAACATTCAGGTTATCGGTAGCCGTACGTTGGTTTTTAACCTGTACTACATAAACACCGGTGTTGCCTTTTATAGCTTCAGAAACCTTATCGGTGGGTAAAGTAACGACATAGGCCTGAAGTTGTGGTTCAAACCCAATACCGGGAATGGAATAAGCGCCAAAACTAGCATTGTTGGCTTCGCGAACTTCTGTTTCCAGCTTTTCAGCAACAGCCTGCAGGGTATTGGCCTCTTTTGCCGCTTCGTTCATTTTTGCCATCAAGTATTCTGCTTTTTTATTTTTCCTCACTTCGCGCTCCACATCCATACGAACGTTGTCAAACGAAGCGGTACCTTCTTCCTGCACATTTTTAAGTGCAGCCACTACAAACACATCGTTGTATTCAAGAATTTCCGACACCTCGCCTTTTCCTGCCTCGTAGGCCCAACGGATAAGCGAACGTGAATTTTCAAGATTGGCTACCTGTTTGTCGTTTGGTTTTACTGACGCCACACGTACATTTAAGCCTTCGGCTTTAGCTGCATCAAGGAATGCCGTCAGGCTGCGGTTCGATGCACCGAATTTACTGGCTTTTGCATAAGTTGCCTGGTATGTTTTTGAACTGGGCTCAATAATGCGTGCCAGTGTTGCTATTTGTACTTTCTGTGTTTTTTTACTTTGGTCCATAATTTCGATAACATGCGAACCAAACTGGGTTTGTACTGTTACCAAATCGCCTTTTTTACCAAAGAAACAAGCATCGTTAAAGGGTTTTACCATAGCTCCGGCCGGGAACCAACCTAAATCGCCCCCGTTGGCAGCGGAACCGTCTTGTGAGAATTCCTGAGCCAGGGCTGCAAAACTGCTTCCTTTTTTAATGGCATTCAAAATGCTGTCGGCTTTAGTAATGGCATTAACTCCTGCCCCGGGACGGATTAAAATGTGGCGTGCTTTTACTGAATCGGGAATTTGTTTGAAATCGACAACTTTTGATAATTTGTAGGCATTGTTTTCTTTATAGGGTCCTATAAGCGTTCCTGGTTTGCTATTAAACAGCGATGCGATAGCTTCAGGTAATTCATTTTCGGCATAATAGCCGGCATCAAAAGGCAAATCAGAATTCAGGCTGATATATTGTTCATAGTTTTCAATGGTTGCAAATTCTTCTTTGGCATTTTCGGTGTAAAGCCGGGTTTCGTTATCGTCTTCTTCAGATGCAATTACCGGAAATGTAAGGTAGTTTATTTCGCGAAGTTCTTCTTGCTTGTAATTATCGATATTTTTTTTGTAATAAGCCTGCAAATCGCTTTCGTTGAATTGAACCAAACTATCGGCTACTGCATTGTAACGAAGGGTAATGTAATCAAAATCGGCACTCAGGGCCTTATTGGTGGCTTCGTTTTTTGCTTCGATTGAAGTGGCAAAAAGTGCTTTTTCAATCAAGGTATTGTACTTTTGGTTGATTTTTTCCTGCGCCAAAGCTTTTTCAAAAGCAGTCCATGAGGATTGTGCTTGTCCTGAGGGGTCAAGTTCCATGTTTTTAAGGAATTGAATTACCAGGTTACGGTCGAATTGTCCGGTTTGTTGGTTTTGGAAAATGGGTATTTGCATCACTTCGGGGGCTATCTGGTTTCCCTGAACCATGTCGAATAGTTCCTGACCACTAACACCGATCCCCAAATCTTCGAAAGTACCCTGCATTAAATACTCACGAACCAGTTGTTCCCAGGTTTGTTCCTGTAGCTGATCCATGGTTGCCTGGTCTACGGACGATTGTCCGGTATTCCGCTTGTAGTTTTCTATGTTTTCATCAATTCTACCTTGGTACAATTGAATGGATACTGCCTGTCCTGCAATTTCAGCCACTTCGGTTTGTGAAGACTGCATCATCGGGTTTCCCGATGAAAATAAATCGCCTAAGATAAAGGATAAAAGTGCTAAACCAATTATGATTGACACTAATAGCCCGGCGTTGTTTCTAATCTTTTGTAATGTTGCCATTTGTCTTTATTCTAATTGATAATCGAATTACTAATTTTTTTCAGGCTACGAATATAATAAAATTTATAGAATCTGCTTGGAAAAGGAGGTTTAATTATCTGGACACTTATTTCACATAAGATCAATTATTTAAGCAGTATAAAGTGATGTAAAAACGCTGTTTTAAAACCAACTTTTTGTTTATTTGTTGATTTTTAAATGAATAAGTTCAATTTTGGTATGTGTTGCTTTCAGAATTTTAAACGAAAACTGAGCAACTGTTACCACGTCTTTTGCTTTGGGAATGGATCCGTGGTGCGAAAGAATTAAGCCGGCAATGGTTTCGTAATCGTCTGAAACCGGAAGGTTAAGGTGGTATTTTTCGTTTATATCGTCAATTTCAATTCGTCCTGAAAACCGGAATTCTGTTTCAGAAATTTGTTCATCCTCAAGCTGAATTTTGTCGTGTTCATCCTGAATATCGCCAACAATTTCTTCCAGAATATCTTCCATAGTTACCACACCCGAGGTTCCTCCAAATTCGTCGACCACCAAAGCCATGCTTTTTTTGTTTTGAATGAAAAGGGCCAATAATTTACTGGCTGGCATGGTTTCGGGAATAATGGGCAATTTGCGAACCATGGATTTTATGTGGTCGGGTTTTCCAAACAGGTCGATAGAGTGGGCAAAGCCAATAATGTTGTCGATAGTATCCTGATAAACCAGTATTTTGGAGTAGCCGGTATCAATAAAGCGTTGTTTTAGAAAATCAATGCTGTCGTCTATTGAAACGGCTTCAATCTCGGTTCGGGGAACTACGCATTCACGTATTTTAACATTCGAAAAATCAAGGGCATTCTGGAAAATCTTTACATCGTGATTTACCTCCTGGTTTTCCTGTTCATCGTGTTGCGATTCGTAAACCAATAATTCCAAATCGGTTTTACTAAAACCTAAGTCTGAGTTTTCTGGCAGTTTTACCCGAAACCCCCATTTTAAAAAAACTAACGCAAGCCTAGTAAAAATACTTGTAAAGGGGTACAACAGCAGGTAAAAGAAAAGCGATGGAAAAGCAAATATGGCAAGAGAGCGGTTTGGATTTATTTTGAAAAGTGTATTGGGAATAATAACCGCCGACAGAATGATAAAGAAAGCCAGAATAGCTGTAATATAAGTCCATTTTAAGAACACATGGTTTGTTGATATAACGTGTGAATTAAGCCAGTTGGAAAAGAACAAAACAAAAACTATTAGTGAAATATACGTACCCAGCAAAAGAGAGCTGGTGTAACGTGAAGCATTTTTAGCAAAATATTTATGGATGCCGGATAAAATTGAACCTTGCTTTCTTTCGATCTCAATTCGTAACCGGCTTATAGCTAAAAATGCGGCTTCCAAACCAGAAAAAAAGGTAAGGAATAACAGTGATAATAATATGATTATAGTTTGTTGCATAATTTCTTTATTCGAAAGTATAAATATTTCAGCATTTTATAAAGAAATTATTAAACAGCGGTGTTTTTTCGTCGCTCATTACGTCGCGAAAAGTAAAAGAAAAGTGCAATAGCACCAAACGCATAGTAGGGTAGGGCGTTATTCAATGTACCGCTTACTGTTTCGTAGGAAGCAATGGCCAAAGCAATAATTCCTACAATTAACCAGATAATTTCAAGGATATGTTTTAAACGGTGCGATATTTTATTCATTGGTTTTAACATTTATGAGTCCTCGCCCGTTGACCACTTCCCAGGAACTGAAAGTCTGGTCCGATTCAAATCCATCACCGTAAATAATTCCGTCGGGGGTTGTAATTTTTACATATTGATCGGATTTAATTATTTTTTCGTTTTGAAGCCAGATTAAATATTCGGTATTTAAAATTTCACCTGTTTCGTTGGTAGCCTCAACATCGTAACGGGCAATCCAACGTCCTTCATCTTCGTAATAAATAGAATATCCGGCCTTGATGGTAGAGGTTATGCTTCCAGAGTCGTTGTAAAACGAAATGTGCATTCCTTTTGGAAACTCGAGGTAACTTTTTTTATTTAATTCAACATAGCGGTTAAGTTCAGGAGCTTTTAGCAAAACATTATTAATTCCCGAAGTGGTGTATTTCATTTCAATATTTTTGGCTGAAACAATGGCGGAGTCTTGTTTAGCTGTAAGCTCTTTAATTTTTTGAATGTCGTTTTCGCAACTTGTCAAAAAAGCTAAAACCCCTAAAATAATAGGGGTTTTAAGCAAATATATCAGTATGCTATGTGTTTTGTTTTTCACTGAATTCACTATTCCTTAAAAACGAACTTTAGTCGATACATTAATCCATCCGCCAACGGTGTACGAATCGCCTTCACCAGTACCAATAGCCATAAACCATTCTTCTTTGTTTGGAAAGTGCTGGTTGTAGGTTCCTATCAATTCATTGGCCTGAACAGTTATTGAAGTGTCAGCCTGTTTCGCTTTTACAAAACAATCAACAGCAACCCAATAAACGGATTTTCGTTCCACATCTTCTTGTCCTATGTTTTTAGTTGAAGCATAGGCTCTTCCAATCATCAGGTAAGGACGACCATCGTTAGGGTTGAATTTTAAAGCGAGGTTCGATAATTCACGAACTTTAGGGAAGTTTTCCTGGGCCATTGCCAGGGTGCTCCACTCATAATAATATAAAGCTTTTGTTGTTGGGTCTTCTTCTAAACGGCTGGCTTCTTCATAATATTTATCCGCCTTATCAAACTTTTGTTTTTTCAGGAACAAACGAGCCAGGTTGTGAGCCGATTCAGCCGAAGGATCCAGTTTATATAGTTGTTCCGATGCTTTTGCAAATAGCGGAGATTCTGTACAATCATTTTTGTCAAGAAGTTTGGTAACTTTCTTCAACCAGTCTATGTTATTATTGTTTTCGACACATTTGGGTTCAAAAATAGCAATCAGGGCATCGCAATTGGCGGCACCACTTTCTGAAAATAATGCTTCAACATTGTTTAGCGCAGTTTCAATATTCTCAAGTTCTTTTTCACCGCGTTCCTTGTATTTGCCTCCCTGATTTACCAGGGCTTTATTATATGCTTTTGCTTTTTCCAGTGTTTCAATTGAAAAGGTATAAGCATTAATAACTTCGTTACCGTCAATTTGTGTACTTTTATAAAGACTAACAGCCGTTTGCATGTAAATAGATACAATTGCGGCTTTGCTTTCTTTTCCTTCAAGTTCCATGGCTTGCTTGAGCATGGCGTTAACATCAGCGGCAGCATTATCGCCTTTATAGCCATACAAATCGGCAGCTTTATAACTAAGCACAGTTCCTTTATCGGCAAAATAAACGATGCGTTGGTCGTAAACTTTCATTAAAGAATCAATCAATTGGTTTTTTACGGCTTCGCTTTTTTCGCGGGCAATAAGGTTTTTATAAATAACGGCGCCTTTAATATAAGTGTTTTTGCTGGCTTGTGGGCAGTTTTCAAAAACATAGTGCCAGGGCTTTAACGCATCCTTGTAATTTTCCTGTTTGTAAAACTCCGAGTAAAGCGAAATATTTTTAGCACACTCCATTCGGGTAATACTGTCTTTTCCGTATTTAGGGTCTATATGGATGGGTATACCCTGACCCATGGTACTTATAGCAGTGATTAAGAGAACAATTACAGCGGTTGTTGATTTAATAATTTTTGCCTTCATTTTTTTTATTTTATATTATTCCAATTATTTCCTGACAAAGATAAATGCAAACTTAAAAATCTTTTCTTTTAATTTTAAAAATTGAATTGAAAAGGTAAATTTATTTTGTCCTGCTTTTATTGATTAGTGACTAAATAACTCCAAAATTAGTGCCAAAACAATACGTTTTATTTAAATGAAAATTGAATCTATGTTTTATAGCTTGTATTGGAAACCGTTTAGTATTATTGATTCAATTGATAATGGGCAATGTGATTTAATCCTTTGGAAATTAAAAAAGCATCGGAGTACACCGGGAAATTAATTTTTTTGTCGAATAAGTAGGCGTATCCTCCGGTAAAAACAACCTTAAGCGATGGATGTATTTTCTGATATTGGTTTATGTATCCGTTAATTTCATGTAGAATGCCTTGCTGAACACCAGCCTGAATTGAACCTGCAGTTGATTTGCCAATGAGTGGAGGCTCGTTGATTGGTTCGAGCAAAGGAAGTTTTCCGGTAAACTGATGCAGTGCTTTGTACCGAGTAGCTGGCCCGGGCGATATTATTCCTCCCTGGAAAACACCATCGGCTGAAATAAAATCGATGGTAATGGCTGTACCCATATCGATAATTAACAAAGGTGTTTGCGGGAATTGCATAAATCCGCCAACTGCTCCGGCAATCCTGTCTTTACCAAGCGTTTCGGGAGTTTCATAATTCAATTTAATGGGTAATGGTATTTTGTAACTCAATTCCAATAGTTCAAAATGCTCCGGGAGTAGTTTCAACAGGAAATTTGCATCGACTCCCCGGGTATCAGAAAAAATTCCCCTTTCAATTTGAAATTCAGAAATTAAACTGAGCAGGAGTGTTGACTCCAGTGAGTTGTAATAAGCATGGTAGCTAAGTTCCTGGTTTTGGAACACACAAAGTTTGAATTGGGTATTTCCAATATCGATTACCAGATTTGTCATGCCGTTTATTGATTTATTAGATGAAGCAGGTTGTTGAAAAACAGAATAGTAAGTGTTAGTCCGGTGGTATTACTCTGATTAATCTTTACCTGATATATGAATTTACCTTCGCCAAGCGTCCATTGGCGTACCAACATCGCTTTGTTAAAATTTTGTTCGTCTTCAGCTGACCATTCAATGCGGTTTTCGTCGTCCCACCCATAGGTTTTATGAAGTTTATTAATCAGGTTTTTGGTGTTTTCTACGCTTACCCTGTTGCCTTGTGCATGAAAACGAACGTTGATGTGATTGCTTCCGATTATGTTTTTTTTGTCGTTAAAAACACGATATACCACTTTTTCGAATAAGTCGTGTTCGCACCAGGACAGTTTTTTTTCGTACTCAATCATGAATACCCCATCGCTCTCTTCGCATAAGACCTCTTTAAAATCTTCTTCTGTAAAAAAAGAAGTAAGGTCGAATGTAAAAAGTTCAATAATGTTTTTTGGCTCTTTGAAAAGTCCGAATGCTGCCATTTGTTTTTATTTAAGCAAAGCAAAAATAACAATAATTTATTTTATACTATACCTAAAGGAGTGTTTTTAGCAGATTAAGGAATTAATAAACAGTTCATTGCCGGCCTGTATGCCCTGACTGTGTTTTTAATGCCTGTATTTTGGTCCTTTATTTTTTATCTATGTTATTAGGTAGAGTTGCTTTAATTTGCAGGAGTTTTTTCTGAACTTAGTTTGTTTAAGTAGTGCAAGGCCTTTTTCACCGATTTTACGGGTTCAAATGTTAACACCAGTTTTTGGTTTTTCTCCTGAATTTTACAGATGTTATGATATTGCTGAACGCTTTGCAGTATTTGCTGGAAAACCGGTGACTGGTAAAATAAAGAACTACTGTCGGAAATAAAATGGAGAATCATTTTATTATTTTTAAGAAATATTTTCTCGATTCCCAGATCCATGGCCAACCAACGGAGTTTTACCACTTCGAGCAACTCTTCAGCTGCCTGGGGCATACTCCCGAAACGGTCGACAAGTCCGTTTTTAAACGCTTCCAGTTCTTCGGTATTGGCTATGTTATCAAGTTTTCGGTAACTGTTTATTCGTTCGGTAATGTTCTCAATATATGAATCGGGCAGCAGAAGTTCCAGATCGGTATCTACCGAACAATCGGAAACAAATCGCATTTCAGCCAGTTTCTCGGGCGAAACGGCTTCGTTTTCCTCACGATTTTCTGTATCGTTGAAATAATCTTTCAACTCGTTTTGTTTCAGTTCCAAAATTGCTTCGTCAAGAATTTTTTGGTAGGCTTCGAATCCTAAATCGCCAATAAAGCCACTTTGTTCGGCTCCCAATAAATCGCCGGCTCCCCTAATGTCTAAATCTTGTAAGGCAATATTAAAACCGCTTCCCAGTTCTGAGAAATCTTCGATGGCTTTTAAGCGTCGGCGCGCTTCGTTGGTAAGCATAGTGGGAGGCGGTGCCAATAAATAGCAAAAGGCCTTTTTGTTTGAACGGCCTACGCGTCCGCGTAATTGGTGCAAATCGCTCAAACCATAATTTTGCGCCTGATTTATAATAATAGTATTGGCGTTGGGAATATCGAGTCCCGACTCAATAATGGTGGTTGCTACCAGCACATCGTATTTGCCGTCGATAAATTCGAGCATTATTTTTTCAAGCGATTTTCCGTCCATTTGTCCGTGGGCAAAAACAACCCGGGCTTGCGGACAAAGTTTTTCAATTTGTGCTGTTACTTCAGCAATATTTTGTACCCGGTTGTGAATAAAAAACACCTGGCCGCTGCGTTCTACTTCGTATTTTATGGCTTCCTGAATAATGGTTTCACTAAATTGATGCACTTCAGTCAAAATAGTTTGCCGGTTGGGAGGGGGTGTATTTATTATCGATAAATCGCGGGCTCCCATTAATGAGAACTGCAGCGTACGGGGAATGGGCGTTGCGGTTAAAGTTAGGGTATCAACATTGGTTTTTATTTGTTTGAGTTTTTCCTTTACGGCAACGCCAAACTTTTGTTCTTCGTCGATAACCAATAAGCCTAAATCTTTAAATTTGATATTTTTTCCCACCAGCTTATGGGTTCCAATAACAATATCTACTTCGCCCGACTTTAATTTTTTCAAAACTTCAGTTTGGTGTTTTGTGCTTCGTAAGCGACTCAGGTATTCCACATTACAGGGAAAATCGGACAGGCGTTCTGAAAAGGTTTTGTAATGTTGTAAGGCTAAAATAGTAGTCGGAACCAAAACAGCAACCTGCTTATTGTCGGCAACAGCTTTAAAAGCGGCCCGGATGGCAATTTCAGTTTTTCCAAAACCCACATCGCCACAAATTAAGCGATCCATGGGCATGGTTTGTTCCATATCGGCTTTAACCGCCTGATTGGCTTTTAACTGGTCGGGAGTGTCTTCGTAAATAAACGATGCTTCAAGCTGCTGATTCAAAAATGAATCGGGCGAAAATGCGTGACCCCGCTGCGCTTTTCGTTCGGCATAAAGTTTTATTAAATCTTTGGCAATATCTTTAACTTTACTTTTGGTTCTTGCTTTTAAGTTTTGCCAAACGGCTGAGCCCAGTTTATGAATGCGTGGGGCTTCGGTATCTTTTCCTTTGTATTTTGATATGCGATGCAGGGAGTGGATACTAACAAAAAGCACATCGTTATCCTGATAAATAAGCTTAATGGCTTCCTGCTGTTTTCCATTAATATCGATTTTATGCAGACCACCGAATTTTCCAATGCCGTGATCGATATGAACCACATAATCGCCGGTATGTAAATTGGTAAGTTCGGCAATGGTAAGTGATTCGCGTTTGGTAAATCCGGTTTTAAGATGAAACTTATGGAAGCGATCGAACAATTCGTGATCGGTAAAACAATTGATTTTAAGAATGTGATCGGTAAAACCTTCTTTTAGGGTTTGGGTAAACGACTGAAACGTTGCTTTTATTTCCCGATCGTGAAAAATGGCATTCAATCGTGTTATTTGTTCCTGATTATCGGACAAAATATAGTTGGTATATCCTTGCTGTTCGAGATCGTTCAGGTGGTTGGCCAGTAAATCGAAATTCTTTTTAAAAGCCGGTTGTAACGAGGTGTTGAACGAAAACTGGCGGGTTTGTTTTGTTCCGCTGTTTGTTAGTTCAATGGTGGTAGCTTTTTGCATGTGTGCTAATAACAGGCTACCTTTTATTACCAATTGATTGGTATTTTCTTTTTCGAGTTCGTTAAGTTGTTCCTGCGTGGTGCTTTCAATTACCTGATTTATTCGCTCAGCCGTAAAGTTTAAATTGTTAAACCAGAATATGGTTGATTCAGGCATGAATTCAAAAAAGGCGATACGCGCCTCGTCGTCGAGTTTGTGCTGAATGTCGGGAATAATGCTGACCTGATTAGGGGTTGATTGGGTCAGTTGCGTTTCGATATCAAAATAGCGGATGGATTCGATGGTATCGCCAAAGAAATCTATACGAAAGGGCTCGTCACCTGCAAACGAAAATACATCGACAAGACTTCCGCGAACGGCATATTGACCGGGCTCATAAACAAAATCGCAGCGTTCAAACTCATATTCCGTCAAAAGTTCCAGCATAAAATTGCGCGATAAATTGTCGCCTTTGCTAACGGTAAAGGTGTTGCTTTTAAGTCGGTCGGGAGTAATTACCTTTTCCATAATTGCTTCAGGGTAAGTAACTATGGCGGGAGTTTTGTCAGCTTTGCCAATCAGGTTAAGCACCTCGGTGCGCAGTAAAACGTTGGAACTTTCAATTTTACCATACTGTAACGACCGTTGAAACGAACCGGGTAAAAACAAGGCGTTTTTTTCTCCCAAAAGCGTTTGCAAATCGTTGTAAAAATAAGCAGCCGATTCTTTGTCTTCGGTACAAAAAACAAACGGAACCTTATGTTTTTTTACCAATGCAGCTGCCACGCAGGCCGCCGACGAACCCTTTAATCCGTTAAGTTGACATGATGTGTTTGTTTTTAAGCTTGAAATAAGCGTTGCAACTTCGGGATGATTTATAAACCGGTCTAAAATTGTAGTAATATTCAATTCAGATAATTTTTTGATGCAAAAGTAGCATTATTGCTTAAATGATTTTGTTTTAAGAAATCATAATCGATTTTGAATGGGCAGTATGTTTATGAAAATAAAAAAAGCCATAGAAAAACTATGGCCAGGCAAGTAGGGTATTTTAAATTTTAGTCTTCTTCATCCAAGTCATCAATTCCGATAAGATGGATAGGAATTTTTTTGAGTTTGGCATAAATTTCACCTTCTGATTGAATGTCGTCGTCGTCGTAGTTGTAATACCATTTAATCTCGATATTGCTTCCCGATTTGTAAAATTCTTCAAGCTTTGTAAGGATAAGTGAAATCATCTTTGCTGAAGCCGAATTCAAATAATCGACCCGAAAAACAAATACAATGCTATCGGTAATTTTACCCATGTTTTGATCAATCCAGTTAAGAACCGGTTCATAAGTTTTCACCACATTTTCGGGTAGAGATCGTCCCGAAATTTCGTAATTTCGATTGGCCGGATCCAGTATAATCTGGGGGGTTTTTGCAGTTTTATCAATAATTAAAGGTGCAATGTTACTCATAAGGTTAGTTTTCAAATAATCGACAATATAATAAAATTTTATATGTTATCTGATAATTTTGTTTCTTCTATTTTTTATTGAAACATCGCTGTTGAGTTGTGTATAGTTTTTAACGGTGATGTACCCAATTGCGCTTACCAGAATGGCTCCCAAAATATAAAAAAGCCCCATAAACAGATATAACCAATAAGCCGTATTATCGGCAGCCGCTCCATTTAATAAGGTATAATAGCGGTGGTTGCTCCCAAAATACACATATAGCATTAAGGCTATATATAAAATGTTACTGAGTAAAATGGGTTTTTTGTTATTGGAAATATAAAACAGGTAAAGACTGATCATAAGTTGACAAATAAAAACGATGATACCGGCATAACTTAATTGTTTTTGAGCCAAAGCATAGCTGGTACTTATGGTTTCGGTTATTGATTCCGATTGTAATAGGCCCTGAATTTTTGAGGCAAAAAAAAGCATTACACCCAAACCAATAATAAAAAGCAGGTAGTACAAACGGGTTATGTTCTTATTTAGAGGCATAGCTTTTTTATAACGATTTCCATTTTTATGCCAGCAAATGTAAAACATTTTTATCAGCCCAAAAATCAAGGAGGGCAAAGTTTATTGTTTATTAACGCTATTTATGATAAAAAATGTACATTTGTTCAAGGGCAATGAGGTCTGCCATTAATTATTGGTAATATAAGACCGGAGACTTCTGTAATTACGAATTGTTTATTTTTGTTGTATGATAAAATCGATGCTCATTGCCGGATTAGGTGGTTTTGCAGGTACAATTTTACGATTTCTTGTGTCGCGATACTTTCAATTGAACTACGACACGGTTTTTCCGTGGAGCACCCTTCTGGTTAATGTATTAGGAAGCTTTATTATCGGAATTGTTTTTGGAATTTCAGAAAGGAGTAATGTAATGTCGACCGAATGGCGGTTATTTTTGGCAGTTGGGATATGTGGCGGGTTTACTACTTTTTCAACTTTTTCGAACGATGCGTTTATTTTGTTACAAGGCAGGGAAATGTTTCGTTTTGTTTCGTATGCCGGGCTTAGTTTTTTTCTTGGTCTTGTAGCTGTTTTTGTGGGCCGTACACTTGTTAAAACCTTGTAATATGAAAAAGGGATCAAGCGCTTTGGTTTTACGTATTTTTGTAAGTTCGACCGACCGTTGCGATGAAGGATTGGTTTATGAAACGCTTGTTTTTAAAGCAAAGAAAGCCGGTTTAGCCGGGGCAAATGTTTCAAAAGGTATTTTGGGTTTTGGAGCCAGTTCAGTAATCCACTCTTACAAATTCTGGGAAATAAGCGAAAAACTTCCGGTAACTATTGAATTTGTGGATGACGAGGAAAAGATTCTTGCTTTTTATCAAAGCATTGAACCGATGCTCGAGAACATGAAATATGGATGCCTGGCCACTACCGAAAAAGTTGCTGTTAAGCTATACAAACCGGGGAAAAAGCGTAGCTAGTTCTTCCCAATCAAAAAAAATCTATGAAACTTTTTCATATGCTTTCTTTGCTAATCTATGTTGTTTATTGCTTCAAGAATCTGGTTCAGTGCTTTTTCGAGTACCGAACGCGGACAGCCAATATTTAAGCGCACAAAACCTTCGCCTCCGGGGCCAAACATGCTCCCTTCGTTAACCGCAACTTTTGCATCTTGTAAAAACAAGTTTCCCAGTTCTTTTGCATTCAGTTTTAGCGCACGGCAATCGAGCCAAAGTAAAAATGTCGATTCCGGTTTAATTAGTTTGATTTGAGGAAGGTGTTTTTTTAAAAAGGCATCAACCAAAGCTACATTGTTTTTTAAGTATTCCAGGAGTTCTTCTAACCAGGGTTCACCTTGAGTATAAGCGGCAACAAGCGCTTCGTTTCCAAAAATATTTCCCATGTGCAGGTGTGGAATTTGTAAGCCTTTGTTATACTTTTTTAGTAGTTCCTGGTTTTTACAAATTACAAACGAAGTGGTTAAACCGGCAACGTTGAAAGTTTTTGAATGCGACATTACCGTCATGCTGTTCATCGCGGCACTTTCTGAAATGCTGGCATAAGGAATATGTTTTGCCGGCTGGTAAACAATATCTGCGTGAATCTCGTCTGACACAACCAAAATATTTTTTTGCTGGCAAAAGGCATGGAGTTTTAGCAATTCGTCTTTTGTCCATACGCTGCCTCCCGGATTGTGCGGGTTGCAAAGCAGAAGCATTTTTGTTTTGTCGTCAATTTTGGGTTCCAAATCATCAAAATCGAAAGTATAGCGGCCATCGACCAGTTTCAGCGGATTGTAGACCGTTTTTCGTTTGGTATCGTCAACCGATTGAAAGAATGGAAAATATACGGGAGGTTGTACAATTATTTTATCGCCGGGATTAGTAAATTGTTCAATGGCCAGGGTAAATCCGGCTACAACGCCGGGGCTGAATGAAATCCAATCTTTTTCAATGCTCCATTGGTGGCGTTTTTGCATCCAGTTTATAATGCTATCAAAAAATGCATCGGAGCGAAAAGTGTAGCCAAAAACACCGTGCTCAACGCGTTTTTTCAGTGCGTTGGCAATGCAGGGAGGCGATTTAAAATCCATGTCGGCAACCCACATGGGTAGCGCATCTTCAACTTTTAAAAAGTTTTTTAATCCGTCGTGCTTTACACAATTGGTGTTATTTCGATTAACAATTTCGTCAAAATTAAAATTCATAAGCGTGCTATTAATTATGCTGTTGGGCCATTTATGAAGGACAAAAATACCGTATCTTATTTTTTACGCAACTATCGAAGCTGTTTTATTTTTAAAAACAAAAAGTATTTTTATTGAAATGATATAAAACGAGGCGGATACTTGATGAAGGAAATCAAGAAAATTGAGGGTTAATTCTTTTGGTATGTTCCGTCAGCGTTAGTTATCATTAATAAAGGCACGTTGCGTTTAATGCCCTGGGGTAAAGTCATAAAAACTTTTCCGGCAAACGCAATCCTGCCATCATGTAATTCAATGGCGGTAGTAAAATCGGAACTGGTTTGAACGGGTAAATTAAGTTTGGTGTCCGGCGTATCAGTTTGGTCCAGTGTTTTTGAAAGTAATTCATTAAAACCGGATCCCAGCAAAGTAAAACTACCTTTGGTTACTACTTGTTTTTGATTAACGTAGAACTTTGAACCAAATAAAACCAATTGATCGTTAGTCAGTTTCAGCATTCCATTGGCACTTAAATCGTCAATTGTTTTATGATGCATTTCTGTGCCTTCGTCTGAGAATTTTATGAGCCGGGTTTCGGTCATTCCGGTTTGCAATTTTGTGTAAGCACACATATATATTATGTTCTGGTTTGGAGTAATAAGAAAAGTTTGCTTATTAAAATTGGCCGGCACATCGATTCCTTTTTTCCAGAGTTGATTACCGGTGGCGTCGAGTTTGTAGATTATTGGTAAGTATTCTGAAACATCGTCGTTAAATTTTTTACCAAGAATATAAAGGGTACCATTTTCAGTTACATAAATTTGGTCGGCCTCCTCGTTTTGTTCCGATGAAATTTTCTTAAGCCACACAACCTTGTTGGTTTCTACAGCCAGTTTAAGCAACGAAATGTTGTAGCGCTCATTTTTACCATTTTTGGTGTAAAGGATGTAATAAAAATCTTTATCCATGGCTACATGGCTGGTAAGCGTTGAAAAAACAGAAGCTTCTGATTCCATTTCAACCAGCTTGCCACTATTTGTCAGCTTAAGTTGAAAAGGTTGGTAGTGCTTATTGATGTTTTGATTTCCAAAAACCTTATAGTTTGTTTGGTTTAGCCGAGACACATAAACAAAGTTGTGCAGGTTTTCAATAGGAATGATTTTGCTTACGCCAACAGTTCCATCAATTTTTGTTTTAAGAAACAAAAGGCTTTGGTTTGTGTAATCTTCGTTGGCTTGTAAATTAATCAGTATTAATGAATCGTTGGGTTCCTGCACAATGGCTACTGCTGTGGCTTGTTTATCAACATTTTCATCACTTGCAAAGTAAAACACACCGGTTTGAGCATGCACTGAAAATAAATTACATATACCCAGGCTCAGAAATAAAAGCAGTATTTTATTCATTGTTATAAGTGTTTATGATTCATGTGTTTTTGTTTGCTTTTTCGGTACTAAAATTAATTAAAAATTCGTAGCAACGAAATATTTTTTATTTTTAATAATGTTTCAAATGCCTGGTAATTATTTACATTTGGGCTTCGCATTACAAAAAAATAAAATTCAAACAAATAGTTATGATTATCAATAAATTTGGTGGAGCATCAATAAAAGACCTTCAGGCCCTGGAACAAATGGTAAGCATTTGTAAAACTCAAATTCACCAAGGGGTGATTGTGGTTTCTGCTATGGGAAAAATGACCAACCTTCTCGAAATGTTGACCATTAATTATGTAAACGGGCAACCTTTCGAAACGTTTTTAAATGAATTTGTCAGCTTTCACCAAACCTTTCTTAACAAACTATTTGAGCCGAATCATCTTGTTTTTTCTCATTTTCAGGAATTGATTCATACTTTAGAAACAAAACTTTCAAAAAAACCCGGACTTAATTTCGATTTTGAATACGATCAAATTGTACCCTTTGGCGAATTGGTTTCATCAAGAATTGTGCATGCGTATCAAAATCTAAAAGGGGTACAATCGCAGTGGGTCGATATACGGAATGTATTAAAAACCGATGCAACCTATCGCGAAGGCAATGTGGATTGGGTGTTAACCACCGGCTTGGTTTCAAAACAATTCAATAATTTCAGCGGGCAGTTATATTTGACCCAGGGATTTATTGGCAGCGATAGAAATGGATTAATGACTACACTTGGTCGCGAAGGTTCCGATTTTACCGCAGCAATACTTGCTAATTGCCTGGATGCTGAAAAAGTGGTTGTATGGAAAGATGTGCCCGGAATTATGTGTGCCGATCCGGATTGGATTCCCAATGCCGATAAAATTGAAAAACTGAGTTATACCGACGCCATTGAGTTATCGTATTACGGAGCAAAAGTGATTCATCCTAAAACCATAAAGCCGCTCCAAAATAAAAGCATTCCATTGCAGGTACGTTCATTTTACGATTTAGAAAATCAGGGAACTTTAATTGCAGCCTTTGATAATCTGGTATTGGCTCCGGTTTATATAAAAAAGGAAAAACAGGTGCTTGTGTCCATTCGTCCAAACGATTTATCGTTTATTATGGAGGAGAATCTGAGTCATATTTTTGGCATCCTCGCAAAGCATCAAATTCGGGTTAACCTGATGCAGAACAGTGCCATCAGCTTCTCAATCACCGTTGACACAAACATGGACAGGGTTCCAAACGCTATCGAAGAATTAAAAAAACATTATGAAGTTAAATACAATGAACCACTGGAACTGATTACCATTAGGCATCATAAACCCGATGCAGAGCGTTTGGTAACTGTAAATCGAGAAGTATTGCTTGAACAACGAAGTCGTTCGGTGGCCCGCTTTGTTTTGCGATAGTATTTACCGATCAAAGGTTAAAGCCATTCCACGAACCTTATCGTCAATTATTCCATTTTGGTAAACCAGATTCCCATTTACAAAAGTGTGTGTTATCTTTGAGTTAAAGGTAGTACCTTCAAATGGCGACCATTTACATTTATAAAGAATATTATCAGGTGTCACAGTAAAGCTTTCATTCAAATCAACCAAAACCAAATCGGCGTAATAGCCTTCGCGAATAAAGCCGCGTTTGTTAATTTTAAAAAGCCGCGCCGGAGCATGGCACATTTTCAATACCACATCCTCAAGTAACAACTTCCCTTGTTTATACATTTCAATCATGGCAATCAGCGAATGTTGCACCAAAGGGCCACCCGAAGCCGATTTCATGTAGCTGTTCATTTTTTCGTCGAGCGTGTGAGGTGCATGGTCAGTTGCTACCACATCTAGTTTATTGTTTAATAAAGCATTTAATAAAGCCTCTTTATCGGCACGGGTTTTAATCGCCGGGTTCCAGCGGATTCTATTTCCATAAGTCTCGTATGCAGTGTCGTCGAACCATAAATGATGAACACAAACTTCTCCGGTTATTTTTTTGTTTTCTACAGGGCCCGAATCAAAAAGAGCCATTTCCCGGGCGGTTGATAAATGGAGCACATGGAGTTGTGTTCCATATTTTGAAGCAAGTTCTATGGCTTTTGCCGATGATACATAACAAGCTTCAGCACTCCGAATCAACGGATGGTGTGCTGTTTGTATGGCGTCGCCGTATTTTTTCTGAAACAGTTCCAGGTTTAGCCTGATGATGGATTCTTCTTCGCTATGCGTAGCAACCAGGCAGGGAGCTTCAGCAAAAATTGCCTGTAGGGCTTTGGTTTCATCTACCAGCATGTTCCCGGTCGATGAACCCATAAATACTTTAATTCCACAAATCTGTTTGGGGTCGGTTTTTACAATTTCTTTTAAATTGTTATTGGTTGCGCCCATATAAAACGAGAAGTTGGCTGCCGACTTTTCAGCAGCCAATTCAAATTTTTGCTTTAAAGCGTCTTGCGATATGGTTTGGGGATTGGTGTTGGGCATTTCCATATACGAAGTTACCCCACCCGCAACCGCTGCCCGCGATTCGGTATAAATATCACCTTTGTGTGTAAGTCCGGGTTCTCTGAAATGCACCTGATCGTCAATAACTCCGGGAAGGGCAATCTTTCCCGTTCCGTCAATAATCCGGTAATTAGCATGATTAATATCCGATGGAAGTGTGTCGGAAATGGAAACAAAATACGAACCTTCAATTATCAGGTGTCCCAGGAATTGTGCCCCCTCGTTTATTATTTGCACATTTTTAATCAGCGTTTTCATAAGCTATCTTGTATTCCTTTTTTTTTGACACGAAACGATTATCGTTGAAGGTTTATGCTGAACATTCAATAAAATGCAAAATCGTATTTAAGCGGCTCTTTTGTATGAGCGGAAAAAGCTACGCCATTTCATTCGAACAACTCCCCAAATGGCTTCACTAAAAATACCTCCGCTCATTTTTGATTTACCTTCTTTTCTGTCGGTAAAAATAATGGGAACTTCAACAATATTAAATCCAAATTTCCAGGTGGTAAACTTCATTTCAATCTGAAAAGCATAACCTTTGAATTTTATCCGATCAAAATCAATGGTTTCCAACACCTTTCTTTTGTAGCATTTAAAACCTGCGGTGGTATCCTTAATACGCATTCCGGTAATTAAGCGCACATATGCCGATGCGTAATAACTCATTAATACCCGGCCCATTGGCCAGTTTACAACGTTTATACCCGATATGTACCTGGAACCAATGGCCAAATCGGCACCATTCACACAAGCATCGTACAAGCGCACTAAATCTTCAGGATTATGCGAAAAGTCCGCATCCATTTCAAAAATGTATTGGTATCCTTTTTCTAAGGCCCATTTAAAACCGTCAATATAGGCTGTGCCCAGTCCTAATTTGCCAGCACGTTCCATAATGTGTAATTTCTCAGGAAATTCAGTCATTAAACGCTTAACAATCTGCGCCGTACCATCGGGGCTGTTGTCTTCAACTATTAACAAGTGAAAAGCGCCCGGAAGCATAAATACCTTTCGTATAATGGCTTCGATGTTTTCTTTTTCGTTATAAGTTGGAATTATTACAATTTTTTCAGTTTCCATGTCTTGTTTTCAAATGTTGATGCGAAGATAACAAATAATGCAGTTTAATAAATAATACAAATGTTAAAAATAGCTTGAATTATTTCCACCCCTATTTTAATATATGTAAAGTTTAAATAATCGCCATTAAACGAGCAGGTATAATGTTTTGACAGGAAAAAACATTTGGTTTAAAGTGTTTGTTAGCAAGGGGGTAAAAAATAGTTTTCAAAAAAGGCAAAAAAAGGCATTAAAA
>PHDD01000010.1 GCA_002840905.1 Bacteroidetes bacterium HGW-Bacteroidetes-4
GGGCTAATTCAGAATACAGCTGTTTTACTTACCTTAAGTATGCTCTACGATTATTCGTGGGCAAAAAACGAAAACAGTCACAGCTTGCGCTCAAAAATAGTTGCCGGATTCATAATTGGAACAATAACTCTATTTCTGATGTGGACACCCTGGGTTCTGGCTCCCGGTATTACATTCGACACGCGTTCCATACTTTTATCCATAAGCGGTTTATTTTTTGGTCCTACTCCAACCCTAATAGCCATGGCTATGTCGGCCATATACAGGCTTTATTTAGGAGGTGACGGACTGTTGATGGGACTATTTGTAATTCTTTCATCAGGATTTATAGGAATTCTGTGGCGGTATTTCAGGCCACAGTGGCGCCACGCAAAACGTCCGCTACTCGAATTATTGGCGTTGGGCTTTATTGTACATGCTACCATGTTAACTGGAACAGTTCTATTACCTTCTGAAAAATCGTTCGAAACTTTTAAAACCATTGTACTGCCCTTATTTGCCATTTACACCCCGGGAACCGTTTTACTGGGTTTGTTAATGATTCGACATACGCAAAACTGGGAAAACCGGAATGCCAAAGATCGGCTGCTCGAATCGCAACGCTGGTTTACAGAATTGCTTAAAAATATGAACCTGATGTCGGTGATTATCGACAAAAAAGGTATTATAACTTTTGCCAATCAATATTTTATAACCAATTCAGGATATTCGTATTTTGAACTTATTGGCAGTAACTGGCTTGAATTACTGATACCTGAACGTGAACGCGGTGCAATGAGTGTTGCTTTCAAAACAATCCTGAACGACAAACAAGAGTTTTTGCATCACGAAAATGAAATTGTAATTAAAAACGGAAATAAGCTTCTGGTTTCGTGGAATAACACCCTTTTGCGCGATCAAAACGGACAAATAATTGGCATTGCCAGTATTGGCGAAATTATTCGTGAACAAAAACTGCTTGAACGCAAAAAACTACAGTTTGCTCACATATTGGAATCGAGTTTAAACGAGATTTTTGTATTTAACGCTAAATCGTTATATTTTAGCTATGTAAATTATGGGGCTTTAAAAAATCTGGGTTATAATCTGGAGCAGATAAAAGGCTATACACCACTCGATATTATGAAGGACTATGACGAAGATGCTTTTCAGCGCTTAATTGAACCTTTGGTATCGGGTAAAGAAAACATCCTGGTTTTTGAGACTATTTTTACTCGCATCAATGGAAGTTATTATCCGGTCGAGATTCACCTGCAATTGTTTGACGAAAAGCAGAATCAACTATTTTTAGCTGTGGTTCAGGATATCAGCGAACACAAAAAATATGAATTAGATTTGATTCAGGCCAAGCTAAAAGCCGAAGAAAGCGACAAACTAAAATCGATATTTCTGGCTAACCTGAGCCACGAAATAAGAACTCCGATGAATTCCATTGCCGGTTTTACCAATTTATTGCTCTTACCGGATGTACCAGCTGATAAAAAAGAACATTATGCTGAAATAATAGAACAGTCGTTAAATAAATTGTTAATCATTATCAACAATTTGCTCGACATGTCGAAAATTGAGGCCAACCAGTTATCAATACATAACCAGGAGTTTGACTTAATTGCTTTACTAAAAAACACTAAAAAGCAATTTATGGTTCATGAATTAATGGCCATGAAACCCAAATTAACCCTGGAACTCGAAAACACCCTCGATATTCCTGAATTTAAAATTAATTCCGACGAAGCACGCATAAAACAAATACTTGATAATTTAATAAGCAATGCGTTAAAATATTCCCATGAAGGGAGCGTTCGCTTTGGGTTTAGCGTAGTTGAAAAATCGATGAGACTATACCTTCAGCTCCATGTTCACGATACAGGCATAGGTATTCCCGACGATAAGAAACAACTGGTTTTTAAACGCTTTCGCCAGATTGAAGAAGATCAGTTTCACGAGGGAACCGGACTAGGCCTTAGCATTTCAAAAGGAATAGTGGAATTAATGGGGGGCGAAATATGGTTTGATTCAACACCGGGCAAAGGCAGTTCGTTTTATTTTACTGTTCCCCTGGAATCGAACCAAGCGGTAAATGAACGTAAACCAATAGTTACAAAAATTAATCCGGATAAAAAAAACAGCAAAAAAATTCTGGTGGTCGAAGACGATTACAATTCCTATTTTTATTTGAAAGAGATTCTTGAATCTGAAGGCTTTGAAGTAATTCACGCAATTAACGGAACCGATGCGGTAAATTACACCTTTAAACATCAACCCGACGTTATTTTACTCGATATGAATATTCCTAAAAAGTCTGGTTTAGAATGTTTAAAAGAAATAAGGCAGCAAAACAAAAAAGTTAAGATTATTATACAAACAGCTTACGCCTACGATAACGAAGTAAATTCATGTTTTGCAATGGGTTGCAACGGTTATCTGCAAAAGCCTTTAAATAAACAGCATTTATTACAGGCATTAACCAAAGTTTTATCCGAAAAGTAAAACCGTAAATTCAGGTTGCGCCATACAATACCAAATCCGATATTTTATCAAAAAATAATGGCTTAACAAAATAAAAAATCAGATTTACATTCTGTTTTATACTCACTTGTATTAACTTTGAGGAACCAACAACTTAAACAACCACCTCATGTTAGATAAGATTATCCGCTTTAGCATTGCCAATAAATTAATTGTGATTTTATTTACCTTATCGGTGATTGCCTTTGGTTTATATTCCACGTTCAATATTCCTATAGGAGCCGTTCCCGATATTACCAACAATCAGGTACAGGTAATTACCACTTCGCGTAACCTGGCAACACAGGATGTGGAACAATTCATTACCTATCCGGTTGAACTTGAAATGGCTAACCTGCCGGGCGTTATCGAAATACGGTCGGTATCAAAGTTTGGATTGTCGGTAGTAACCATTGTTTTCGAAGATAACATGGGAACCTATTTGCCCCGCCAACTTATTGCCGAAAAAATAAAATCGGCTGCCGATAAAATTCCCAAAGGATTTGGTTCGCCCGAAATGGGACCCATTAGCACGGGCCTGGGCGAAATTTACCAATACATACTTGATGTAAAACCTGAATATGCCGACCGTTATTCCATAATGGACTTGCGATCAATTCAGGATTGGATTGTAAAACGACAACTGGCAGGAATTCCCGGCGTGGTTGAGGTAAATACCTGGGGAGGTTACCTGAAACAGTACGAAGTGGCTGTTGATCCGAGCCTTTTAAAAACACGCAACATTTCAATCGCTCAGGTTTATCAGGCACTCGAAACCAACAACAGCATCTCGGGTGGAAGTTATATTGAAAAAGCCAACGAAAGCTATTTTATTCGTGGCGAAGGATTAACAAAAACCCTCGACGATATTGAAAACATTGTGGTTGCCAATCAAAATGGTATCCCAATTCTGATTAGAGATGTAGGCAAAGTCAGCCACGGGCATGCCAACCGCTTTGGCGCCATTACCGCTAACGGCGAAGGCGAAAAAGTGTTGGGCCAGGTAATGATGTTAAAAGATGCCAATTCAGGCAAAGTTATTAACGCTGTTAAAACCCGTGTCGATGAAATTCAGAAAACCCTGCCACCGGGAATATTTATTAACGGATTTCTTGAACGCAGTGAATTAATTGGAAAAACCACCACAACTATCATTGAAAATTTAATATTGGGGTTTCTGATTGTAATTTTTATTGTGATACTATTATTGGGAAATATGCGTTCGGGCCTGGTGGTGGCTTCAGTAATCCCTCTTTCCATGCTGTTTGCACTTTCATGCATGTATATTTTTGGCATCGATGCCAATTTAATGAGCCTTGGAGCCATCGACTTTGGAATTATTATTGACGGAGCGGTAATTATTGTTGAATACATTGCCTATCAATTAACGTCACGCAGTCAGGAACTGAAACTGCTTAAACCTGAACAGCGACAATCATTCATCGACCAAATTAGCTTTAAGGGAGCATCAAAAATGATGCACCCGGCAATTTTTGGCCAAATTATCATCATCATTGTTTTTATTCCAATTTTATCCTTATCGGGAGTCGAAGGCAAAATGTTTAAACCCATGGCGCTTACTTTTACATTTGCGCTGATTGGTGCTCTAATCTTTTGTTTGACTTACGTTCCCGTGGCATCGGCCATGTTTTTACGACCAACAAGACAAAGCAAATACAACATATCCATCCGCCTGATGCAATGGCTTACCCAATTGTACAAACCCAGCATTGAATGGGCATTAAAGCATAAAAACATCGTATTAAGTTTGGCTATGGTTCTTTTATTAGCAACTTTTGGTTTATTTGGCACCATGGGTGGAGAATTTGTACCCACTTTAGATGAAGGAGACTTTGTGATTCAACCGGTATTAAAAACAGGAACTTCGTTATCAAAAACCATTGAAACCACCACACAAATTGAACGTATCTTAAAAACCTTTCCCGAAGTAGAGCAAGTGGTGAGCCGCATTGGAGCTGCTGAAATCCCAACCGACCCCATGTCGATGGAAGAAAGTGACATTATTATAAAACTAAAACCAAAAAAACAGTGGGTTAGCACCGACAGTAAAGACCATTTAGCCGAACTATTTAAAGAAGCACTCAGCGTTATTCCCGGGTTGGAATACGAGTTTACCCAACCCATTGAAATGCGTTTTAATGAACTAATAACAGGGGTTAGAGCCGATTTGGCCATTAAAATTTTTGGCGAAGATTTGGATATACTCAGCCAAAAAGCATCTGAAATAAAAAAAGCCATAGAATCGGTCGAAGGAGCATCGGATATCTCGGTTGAAAAAGTAGCCGGATTACCGCAATTGCTCATTACCTACAAACGCTATCAAATTGCCAAATACGGATTAACAATTGAAGAATTAAACCAGATAATTTCAATGGGTTATGCCGGGCTCGAAACCGGAAGTATTTTTGAAGGGGAAAAACGTTACGATTTGGTCGTCCGGTTTACTCCTGAAATCAGAAGTGATATAAAAAACCTTGAGAAAGCTTATGTTCCACTGGCTAACGGCGAGTGCATCCCATTTTCGGAAGTTGCTGAAATTAAATTCACTCGTGGCCCGGCAAAAATTAGTCGCGACGATACCCGCCGACGAATTGTAATTGGAGTTAATGTGCGTAACCGTGATTTGGAATCGGTAGTAAACGATGTTCAGCAAAGAATAAATGCTCAGGTAAAACTACCTCCCGGTTACCTTATTGATTATGGCGGGCAGTTTGAAAACCTGCGGTCGGCCCGCCAAAGGCTTATGATTGCTGTGCCTGTTGCCTTACTGCTGATATTTATTTTACTGCATTTTGCATTTCAGTCGTTTATCGATGCCTTAATGATATTTAGTGCCATTCCGCTGGCTTCAGTCGGTGGAATACTTTTGCTCTGGTTACGAGGAATGCCATTCAGTATTTCGGCAGGAGTTGGCTTTATTGCTCTTTTCGGTATTGCTGTGCTGAATGGAATTGTGCTGATAGAGCATTTTAAAGAACTTAAACAACAAGGAATTACATCAGTTTTCGATCGCATTGTTTTGGGAACCACACAACGTTTAAGACCTGTTCTTTTAACTGCCGGTGCCGCCGCGCTGGGCTTTATTCCCATGGCCTTGTCAACAAACGCCGGAGCTGAAGTGCAACGCCCGCTGGCTACCGTTGTGGTTGGCGGATTGGTTACGGCCACCTTGCTCACTTTAATTGTGTTACCCGTATTGTATCAGTTGGTCGAAACCAAATTTCACAATCGGCAAATAAATAATGAAACAGAAACTACCATAGCGGATAATTAAAACAGATTCAAATTATGAAACCTATATTCCATAAAGCTAAAACAAAAGAACTGCCCTTTAAACTGACAATGCTACTTGCTTTTTTTATGGCTATAGCCAATTACAGTTGCTCCAATAAGCCGGCTGCTGATACAGAAACCAGACCGGAACCCGAAATGATTGAATCGACACTATTTGTGGATAGTAATCAAATTTCAGCGGGAGCTCTTAGCCTGGGGTATTTAAAATTGCATTCATTTTATGAACAAGTAAAATCGTCGGGATATTTTGAAGTAAAACCCAGCGACAAGGTAAGTATTTCAAGCTACCTGGGTGGAACAGTTAATCAAATCAGCGTTAATCAGGGGCAGACGGTACAAAATGGCGATTTGCTTTTTACGCTTCAAACTCCTGATTTCATTAACCTCCAACAGCGGTTTATCGAATCAAAAAGTAAATTTGAATTTTTAGAGCAAGCCTACCTTAGGCAACAAAAACTTAACAGTGAACAGGTAACCTCTGATAAAGATTTACAGCAGTTAAAAAGTGATTACCTGACTGCACAGGCAAGTTATCTTGGTCTAATGGAGACATTAAAACTGTTGAATATTAATCCGGAAACAGTGGCCAGTGGTACCATTTTGTCTTCACTGGCATTTTACGCTCCCATTTCAGGTCATATAACCGAAATAAACATAAACAGAGGCTCCTTTTTAAGTCCCGAAATGACAGCAATGGAACTAATCAACACAAGAAATATGTACCTGAGGCTTAGGGTATTTGAAAAGGATGTTGCTTTAATAAAAAGTGGACAAACCGTTTGGATTGAACAGTTTGGCGACACAAAAACAATAACGGAAGGTTATGTTATGGAGATAAACCGGAAACTGTCGGAAACAAATGGTGCTGCCAACGTTTTTGTTGCATTAAGGGAGCCCCCAAAGCAAACACTAATTGCCGGATTGTATGTAAATGCGCTTATTAATGTTAACGAAACAAAAACAATGGCCTTACCCTTGAACTCGGTTGTATCGGTCGATGGCGTTGATTATATTTTAGTAAAAAAAGCTGACGAAAATGGCGGTTGGCTACTTGAAAAACATATGGTAGTTACTGGTTTATCGGATAATGATTACATTGAAATAATTAATAATCATTATTTTACAGAAGAAACATCTTTTGTAGTTTCGGGAGCGTTTAATCTAATTCAGGAATAACTTTAAAAAAGAAGAACCGGAAAAGATTTATCCGGCCCTTCTATAGAAAAACAGTCGTTTTTTGCACGCCTGAAAAACCTTAAATGCTTTTAACTTTTGTTCTTATTAATAGCCTTTTGCAATTCGGAACTTTCCAGATTTAATTGCAGGGGTTTAATCTCTTCGCCCCAATAAAGGGTTATATGTGGGAACGGAATCTCAATTCCATTTTCATCGAACCGTATTTTTAAGCGGCGGCGGTATTCCCTCGCTACCCGCCATTGATATGCGGGAACCGTTTTAATTCGCATTTTTATTACAATGGCGCTGTCACCAAATTCATCCAATCCCATAACATCAACCGGTTCCAGAATTAATTGTTCCCACTCAGCATCAGCCTTTAACTCATCGCCAACCTGTTTCATAAGTTCCATTACATAATCAACATTCTCTTTATAAGCCACACCTATTCGCAGGTTTATTGCCGACCATTCTTTGGTCATGTTGGCTAAGGAATTGATTTTACCGTTTTGGAAAATATGAACTACACCTGAGAAATCGCGCAAGGTAATGGTCCGTAATTCGATTTGCTCCACCACTCCTTCAACGCCATCAATAATAGCAATATCGCCATTGCGTACCTGATTCTCAAGCAGTATAAAAAATCCGGAGATAAAATCGCGAACCAATTCCTGGGCGCCAAAACCAATCGCCAATCCTAAAATACCGGCACTGGCCAAAATAGGCCCTATGTCGACACCAAACTTCTTAAGAATTATCATCAGGTAAACTATCCAGATTATTATTTTTACCAAACCGCGAATAATCCCGGTAAGAGTACGGATTCGCTTTTCAGCCTCCAGGGTATTTACTTTTTCGCTACGTTCAGCCCGATGAATTAAAACTTTGCGTAAGCGTTTAATGGTGAAAAAAGAAAGCTTTGCCAGCACAAAAAATAATACGGTAACAAAAATAATTGAGGGCAGATCGCTTATGGTCCATTCAAGAAATTTAGTTAAAAATTTATCCCAGTAAGCTCCTGTAATAAGTTCCTTCATAGCATATTAACTGTTTTAATGTTTAGTTCTCGGAATTTGGTTTTTTCCTTAAGCTCTTTTTAATTGATAAGATTTTATTGCTTTCAATACGTTTCTTTATTGAAGTAATGCTTGGCTTGGTAGGTATACGTCTTTTTCGGGGTTTTAATGCTTTGTCAAGGGTTTCAAAAAAGCGGGAAATGGCAGCTTGTTTGTTTTGTAGTTGCGAACGGTCGTTCTTTGCTGTTATTAGCAATTCGCCCTCGAGCGTAAGCTTTTTGCCCAGTTTTTTAAATAAAATAATTTTTTGCTCCGGCTTGAGTACCTGGGAATCAACAATCCGAAAACGCAACTCAATTTTGGTGTTTACCTTATTCACATGTTGACCTCCCGGACCACTACTGCGCGACGAGGTAAAAACCAGCTCATTCAATAATTGTTCTTTTTGTTCGGCACTTAATTCCATAATATCAATTGTTATGGGTTCAGGTAACAAATATAACAATTTACAGGCTTCATTTTGATTTAAATATCAGCTTCAAATTAAAAATAATATCTTAACTCGGGTTAATTTATATTTTGAACTAAATCGGCAACTATAGCCGATACCGGCCGAATGGATTTAATATTTTCGATGCTGGGACCTGCTACCCAAACATTCCGGTAAGTAGCACTAAATGCGGCTTTTTCCATGGTACGCATGCCCCGTTTAAAAATTATTTTTTTCACTTGTTTTTTAAGCCATTTATGCCTGTTTAACAAGCGTTCCAAAACATTAGCTTTGGTTCCAATGGCCTCAACATAGGGTGTTTTAATAACATGCAACGGTGAACCCGACATTTTATCGGTACTTACAATATCGGCAGCTCCATAAGTAAGCACAGCCTGTTTGTATTCGTCGGATACCCGGCATTCATTTGAGGCAATAAACACCGTTCCAATAGAAAGCCCGTCAGCACCGCACTGCAATGTAATAGCAACCTCACCGGCGGTAGCTACTCCTCCGGCTGAAATTACCGGCAATTTGCAGTTTGTTTTAAGTAAATTAATTAAAGTTGCCGAATCCAGCTTTCCGGGATGCCCTCCTGCTTTGTTGTTTACGGCTATTAAAGCATCGGCACCTAAAGCTTCCACCTTTTGGGCATAATCCAAATCTACCACATCGCAAAAAACTTTAATGCCCTGTTTGTGACATTTCTCAATTACTTCTTTCGGATTTCCCAACGAAGTAATTACAAAAGCAACGTTTAACTCTATTAATGTTTTTAGCTGTTGCTGATATCCCGGATTCGATTTATTTACAATCAGGTTGATGCCAAAAGGTTTTTGAGTTTCTTTTTGGATACTTTCAATAGCCTGACGCAATTCGGCATCGGTTTTAAAGTTTAGCGCCGGAATTGCCGCAGTTATTCCCGATTTTAGCGCTTCAATTACCATGTTTGTGTTCGATACTAAAAACATGGGAGCCATAATAATAGGATATTCTATTGCGAGCATTCGGGTTAAAGCCGTATTCATAATGGTAAAAGTTGCTTTTAAAATCAGCGCAAGATACAACTTAGCCTAATTGATTAAAAAAACATTTTAATAAAAACCTTAAAAAGTTTTTGGAGCCTGGTAACGTCGCCAGAATTTAAAATGAGTGAGCGATGTAAGAATAACCAGACGTTCGAACCAGCGATAACGCATCAATCCATGCAAAAAACGGTAGGTAAAAAGCATCATCAACAAATATATCAGCGATGAAATCAAAAGGCTCAATAAACCGGAAAGCCAGGCAGGCTGTAATTGTTCAAAAAAACTATCGATTCCAAATTCCCCAAATAAACCAATCAACAGGGCCAGTTTTATTAAAACTAAAGTGCCTATTAAGTATCCGTGTGCCGTTTCAATTGCACGCTGGGGGCAAACATTCATGCAATGCATGCAACTCTCGCAACGGAACGTCCAGAATGGCCGTTTATCGACCCACTTTATGGCGTTTACAGGGCATTCTTTAACACACAAACTACAATTATTGCAAGCACTACCGGCAACAAACGATTTGGCCAGAATAAAACGTCCCATAAGATAGTAAAGAACAGCTATAGGACTGATTAACAAATCCTGAATTAAATGGAACAATGCTCTGTGGTTTGATTTTCCTTCGATAAGTTGCCTGGCAAAGTGTGAAACCCTCGAGTACCAATGCTCATAAATGCTTTCGACCACTTTACTTTTTAATCCCGGGTGCAACAAAATCCAGTTCGACGGCAAATCGACCGGATACATGCCCTGAATTTTGTAGCCTTTAAATAGAAGAATCAGCGCAGAAAGGTATTGTGCCGAGCCACTTAAGCCGGGCAAAAAAATACGGCCCAACTTCAATCCACCCCGCGTGTTTACAATAAACACCCGGTTATTTAAAGCACGCGGAAAACGCAGTATAAAATGAAACATAAGGGGAACCATATTAAATCCGTGGGTTGGAGCTATAAAACCATACAAAACATGCGCTTCAATGGGTTGGGCTAAGTGTTGTTCCCGATTGGCCAGATTGTACGATTCAACCGCCCACCCTTTATCTGTGGCAACTTTAAGTATCCACCGACAAACATTTGCTGCATTCCCGGTACCGGAATAATAATAAATAACCAGTTTTTCAATCTGCTTCATTAGAATTAACGCTTTGGAATTCTGTTGACATTAGTAAAATACTCCGATTAAATGGTAACTGAATAAAAAAAGAGAACGGTATTTTAAAAGTCTATACCAAAGGTAACCTTTTTATTACACAACAATAATTATAAAGAATATAGATTATAGTTCAAAAAACAGTACTTTCAAGCTTAATTTAAAAACTCAATCGTATGGAACATGCAATTACTGCCGAAATTTCATTTTTTCCGCTGCAAAGCACCGAATTTAAAGAAGAAATAAACAAGGCTATTGAGGTAATTCGCTCGTTTAATCTGGAGTATCAGATAAGTTTACTTTCTACCACAGTAAAAGGTGAACAGGCGGTGATATTTAAAATGGTGTATAAACTTTTCAGCACCATGAGCGAAAACGGAAAATTTATTTTGAATGTGAAATATGCAAACTTCTAACTCAAGTTGCTTCGCTTCTGACCAGAACCGGTTTATTTGCGAACCAGTCCGCGTTTGTGTTTGGTTCGTGTAGGACCAAAAAATATTTCCTTGTTTACAAAGCGAATGTTTTCGATGGTATAAATAGCATTGGGATTGTGGGCCTGAATGATTGAAATGGCATTGGTAATTTTTTTCCTTGTCACTATAACATAAACAATGCCCACTTCACCTTTAGTACCTTCGGCTTTAATAAAAGTAACCCCAAAACCATCGTCTTTTAAATTTTCAACCAAATCGTGTGCATCGCGTTTGGTAATAACCCTGATGAGCTCGTGACCCAGTGCAAGTTTCTCCTCCAAAAGCATTCCAATGAGATTTCCCGTTGCAAAACCTGCGGCATAAGCAATGTAACACATCCAATTGTCGAGATTCTCAATAATTTTGCTTATGGCCAGAATCCAGATTAAGACCTCGAAGAATCCAATTATTGGAGCTACCTTTTTCATTCCTTTGGCAACCAGGATTATGCGAATGGTTCCCATACTCACATCGAGTATGCGGGCAAAGAAAATTAAAAGGGGAATAATTACATATGCATTATAATCGAATTCCATTGCAGTATTTTTGTGCAAATATAAAGGAAATAGTAAGCCAAACCCAATAAAATGGGCTTACCTAATGCAAAACATAAAATATTGTTATTGCTTAAAAAATTGGGTTAAAAAAACTTAATCAAATTTTATACAACACCGCTTTCTGCAACAATTTATTTACCGTATCAAGTAGCTGCTCTTTTATGATGGGTTTGGTAATAAAAGCTGAGCATCCTGCTTCGATGGCTCGTTCTTTATCAACATCCATGGCATAGGCCGATTGAATAATAATTGGCAGGTTCGGACGCATTTTCTTAATTTTTTGCGTAGCGGTAATTCCGTCCATTCCGGGCATCTTAATGTCCATCAACACCAAATCAAAGGGTAAACCTTTTTTGCACCACTCCACTGCTTCAATTCCGTTTTTGGCATGCACTATCATTACATTGGGTTTTACCAGCAATTCGTATAGAAACAGGTAATTTACCTCCTCGTCTTCGGCAATTAAAAAAGTGTGGGTTATAATCGGCTCTTCGGTAGTTTGCTCAGTGGGTAAGTGTTCTTTTAAATCTTCACTGCTTGGTTTCACGTAGGGAATGGTAAAATAAAAAGTCGTTCCTTTATTTTCTTCTGATTCAATATAAATAGTTCCTCCCAAAAGTTCAACCAGTTTTTGGGAGATGGCCAGTCCAAGTCCGGTACCTTTGGTATTGTTTTGCGAAGCAGCATCTTCAACCTGCCTGAAACGTTCAAAAATTACCTGATGCATGTGTTTTGGAATTCCGGTTCCGGTATCTTTAACAAAGAACTCAAGCATTTCGCCTTTTTTCTCATAACCAAAACTTATCTGCCCCTGATGGGTAAATTTAAAGGCGTTGCTGATAAGGTTATTCAGCACCTGCACCAATCGTTGTTTATCGGTAAAAATCAACGATTCCTCATCGCTTAGATTTTTGTAGGGGAAAATCGACAAGTTGTTTGAACGGGCCCGTGGTGCATAAAACGAAAACAGTTCGGTTATCATATCGTTTACTACCACCGGGTGTTTGAACAAGGTTATCTGCCCTACTTCAATTTTTGAGATATCTAAAATATCATCAACAATGGTTAAGAGCTGTTTTCCGCTCTCAATAACAATGTTAGCATAACTTTTTCGCTTCTCCGGGCTAATATCATCCTGCACAATCAATTCCGAAAAACCAATTATTCCGTTCATGGGCGTGCGTATTTCGTGGCTCATGTTAGCCAGAAAGGCCGATTTAAGTTTATCGCTTTCTTCAGCTTTTTCTTTTGCTTTAATCAGTTCTTCCTGATAATTTTGCCGTTCAAACATGCGCCACATACTGTCCATCATAAGGGCAGTATGTTTTATGTCGGTATCGTTGTAGGGATGATTCTGACTTGCCAGGCATACCCAAACGGTTTCGTCGGCATTAACTTCGGTAGGCACCAGCATAAGGTTCTTAAGCGAAATACTTTGGCTAACCAATTGTTCAAGGATGCTCTCGTTAAAGGTAAAGCTGTTTCGGGTAATGGCTTTTTTATTTTTTAACAGATTCACTATCCAGGTTAAATGATTTTCGGCCACATTTTTTTTAAAAGCAGCAATGCGCTTTTCTGATATTTTTGATTTGGAATGCTAATCGAGTTTAAGCTTGCTGGTAACATGATTGTAACGGAAAATCAAGCCCAAATCGCTTAACGTAAGTTTGAGTGTTTCTTCGAGTGCTTTATAAAACAAATCGTTGGCATTTTCGGGGTTTAATTGTGCAATTTCTATCATGCTTTCGAGGCGATCGTTATGCAGCTTTAACTCCAGTTCAATGTGTTTCTTTTCGGTAATATCCTGAACAATGCCATAACGTCGTATCAGGTTCCCCTTCTCATCGAACTTCAAAAATGCTTTTGAAAAAACGTACTTTACGTTATTTTTTGGAGTTATCACCCGGTATTCCCAATTGAACTCCGGAACTTTAGCTTCAACATTTTGCTTTACCGTATTAAAAAAATGTTCCCTGTCGTCGGGATGAATGGCTGTCATCAAATGATTAACAGTTACCGGAAAGTCGTAAAATTCATCAAAGAACACCCGATACGTTTCATAGGAACCCAGAAAAAGTCCTTCGTGTATCAAGGCTTCGTACCAACCAATTTTTCCGGCTTTTTGAATTTCGGAAAACCGGGCTTCGGCTATTTCTCCTTTCTGTTTTTCTTTGATTACCTGCTCAAGATAGCTTTGTTTCTCAATTAGCTGCCAGATATTTTCCATCAGCAATTCGATCTGTTTCTGATATTTTACGTCTAAAGAACCTGTACTTTGAGGAATAAAACCCAAAACCAGTTGAATATTTGTTTCAGGCATTAAATTAAAACAAGCCAGGGGTTTGTTTTGATCTGCTATATCTTCGGGACAGCCTCCCATAATCCGTTTAAGCAATTCCTGATCAGGTTCCAGTACTTTATATCCGGCGGGCAATCTGGTAGCCAGACTCTTAATGGATGCCTGCTGCTCTTTGTTTGGTATAAAATGCTCATTGGGGCTGCATAAAACACCTATACTGGTACCTGTATGGTAATTACTATAATACAAAAAACTTTTATTGCTATTAAAATAAGTTAGCAGACCAGTATTTGCCCTTATCATTAATTTTTCAATGGAATCAACCTTTATCGACCATAATTCCAAAAGCAATTCCAGTCGTTTGTTATGAAGTTCAAGTTCCATGTCGGCCTGACGGCGGCGGGTTATATCGGTAAATATGGTAGCAAAATACCCTTTTTGCGGACTGTATGCTCTAACCTCGTAGTACTTATTAAAATAAGCTGAAAAATTCGAAAAATTTAAGGGTTTGCCGGTAAGTGCCACCTGTCCATAATTTTGAATCCAATAGTCTTCGGTATCGGGCATTACCTCCTTTACACTGCGGTTGATAACCTGCTCCTTCTTAAATCCGGTATGTATCTCAAAAGCGCGGTTTACATCAATAAAAAGATAATCGATGGGTTTGTTGGCGTCGTCAACTATAATTTTGTGCAGGGCAAAAGCTTCATTCATATTCTCGAACACCAGTTTGTACTGATATTCTGTTTTGGTATGCAACTGCTTCATATCCATGTATTGGTTAATCTCACGCACAGCAGTTATTCGAAAAGCTTTTCCATCGATGGTGCAATTGTTTCCATAAATTTCAAGCCATATTTGCTCACCGTTTTTTAAACGAAACGAGGCGTGATACACTTCATCTCTTTTTATCCAGTTGCTTTTTATAAGATCCTGTTTGGTTTCCAGCGAAAACAAATCGACCGCATTTTTACCAATTAAATCAGCCCGTGGGGTTTGCAATACTTCGCACAGACGGTCGTTAACTTCAAAAACCAACCCATCGGTAGTAAAAATCGATACCCCTATCTTTAACTTATTAAATACTTTTTGATAGAAATCGTCGGCTCTTAAGGTTAATAAATCCAATTGTTTCTTTAGATTTTTTACTTCGTTAACAAGATCTTCGCTCGATGCCGATACCATATTCCTCTTAAGATTGATTATTTATCTTTTTAAACACCACTAAGGTTCACAAGCTACAAAAAATATCATTATATAAACGTATGAGCCTATCAATAAAATTAAAAGTTGTTAACAAAACATATCCATAAAGGTTTTAAAGCTTACTTTTTAATGCAATTAAAGCAAAGAAATATGAATTATCTTTGTTCAAAAATTAAGCTATATTTTTGAAAATAAATATAAAACAAGCATGATTAAAATAATCCTTAATAACATCTGTCAGCCGACAGACAGTCACCTGACAATTAAAAACTAAATTATAAACAGATGAAGAATCTCTTTTTTTATTTAACCCTTGTAATCATTAGTGCCTGTTCCGGCAGCAGCACACAAGAGGTAATTGATACTGATCTTGCCTTTTCTGAGCTTTCGGCCAGTCAGGGAATGAATCACGCTTTTTTAACTTATGCACACGATTCGGCCGTAATGTTACGAAAAAACCACGAGCCAATTTTGGGAAGTAGAGCAATGCATGAACTTTTTAATGCGCCAGACAGCAGTTTTACCTTAACCTGGAAACCTTCGTATGCTACCATTGCCCAAAGTGGCGAATTGGCTTATACCTATGGTATTTATACACTTACAGCCGGACAAGACACAAGCTTTGGGACTTATGTTACCATCTGGAAAAAAACAGCTCAGGGATGGCGTTGGGTGCTCGATTCAGGCAACGCGGGATTGGGAATAAAAAACCAGTAATTGCTGCTAAAAACCCGGAGCAAATGTATTGTTTTGTGCTTTGCAAAAGTTTAGCAAACTTAGTCTCCTGTTGCATTTGCGAATGAAAAAAATACGGCTATATTTGCAACTCATTTAAGAAATAACATACCGTTCTTTAAAACAAATAAAACCGCAGGGTTTATTCTTTACTTTCCACCAAATCCGGGGTATAGCGCAGTTGGTAGCGTGCCACGTTCGGGACGTGGAGGTCGGGCGTTCGAGTCGCCCTACCCCGACTTTTTTTCGAGCATAAATAAAGCTTTTGCTCTTCTGTTTTTTACTTATCTTGAGCCGGTAAAATCATTACAATGAAACACTGTATCAGCGTTATACTTTTTCTGTGGCTTAGTATTGCGGCAACCGCGCAGGACAGTACGTTAACCCTGCTTTTTATGGGCGATATCATGGGGCACGATTCGCAAATAACATCGGCCCGACAAACCGATGGAAGCTACAATTACCATCCGGTTTTTGAATACCTGAGTCCGCTTATTTCAGCAACTGATGTGGCCATTGCCAACCTGGAGGTTACTTTGGCCGGTCCTCCCTTTAAAGGTTACCCCCAATTTAGTTCGCCCGATGCCCTGGGACAGGCATTAAAAAACGCCGGTATTCATTACCTGGTTACAGCCAATAATCACAGCATGGACCGGGGAAAAAAAGGACTTGAACGGACACTCGACCAGCTCGATTCGTTGGGTATTCAGCATACCGGAACGTTCCGTAGCCCTGCCGAAAAAACCAAACAACCTTTCCTTTGGATCGAACAAAAGGGATTTAAGCTGGCTCTTATCAACTACACTTACGGAACCAACGGCATTCCGGTGCATCCCGATAATCATGTCAACCTTATTCATCGCGATTCGTTAAGTAGCGACATTGCCAAAGCCAAAGCAGCAAATCCCGACAAGGTAATTGTATTGTTGCACTGGGGAAGCGAATACCAACGGCAGCCCAATAAAAGTCAGACCGACCTGGCCAGCCACTGTTTTAATGCCGGAGCCGATATTATTATTGGTTCGCATCCGCATGTAATACAAAAAAGTGAATGGCACAGCGACAGCCTGAATAACGATAGCTTTATTACTTACTCATTGGGTAACTTTATCTCGAATCAACGAAAGCAATTTACCGATGGCGGTCAAATGATAAAAATTACCTTACAACGCGATACAAATAATTGCTATATCAGCGAAAGCGGTTACCTCTTAACCTGGGTTTACACGCCGGTGGTAGAACAGAAAAAACATTTTTATATACTGCCCTGTGCCGAATACGAATTGAAACCGGAGTTTTTTGTCAGCCCGGAGCATTTCGAAAAAATGAAACTTTTTATTGCCGATTCGCGAAACCTCCTGAACACAAACAACCATAAGGTACCCGAGTACCTTTTTTATCAGAACCAATGGATTAATCGATAATTTGATTTGGTCAGGTAGTTACATATGCCTAAATTAGTTGAAAAATTAGCTGTATGCCATTTTTGAGCACTTCATTAAAAGTAAAATTGCTGCTCTTAGCTGCAATCTTTCCTGTGGCATTCAGCCTGATAGGCTGGTTTATTTCCAGCTTATATCAAAATACTGAAACCAGAGTTATTTATGCTGCCCTGGGGTTCGTACTCGGCATATTCTTTAGTTTTATATGTTTTAGGCGGAAGCTTTTTACCGTAGTGCTTTATCAGGCACCTATACCTCTTGCATTGTTCCTGCTTGCCTGGTGGTTTAGTCATGTGTTTACTTCGGGATGGCTTGCTTTATTAATTGGAGCCCTGTGGTTTTTAATCGGCATTTGGCTGAATAGCGAACTGGTGCTCCCTTATCAGTTTTATCGGATAAAAAAGCGTTTTCTTGCACTCATCTACCTTTTCTTCTCCATAGCCATGCTGGGCTTTTTTATGGGCATTCCCGTTTTTAATCTGCTACTGGGTGTTCTGGCAGGTAACTACCTTTCCATTCGGGTGCTTTACCCCTACAACAGTAAAACAACCATTCAAAAAAACCTTGTTCAGGGAGCCTGGTTTACTGCACTAAGTTTACTGGGCATTACTTTGTTTGCCGGAATCATTGCGGTATCCGATTTGGAAAACTCGCTGCTTATGGCTCAACAACTGTTGCAGATTCAACTAAGTAAAAACCTCTTTTTACTCTTACTGGCTCTGGGAGCTGTTTTTCTTACCCTGTTTCAGTTTGCACTTACCCTGTTTGCAGCACGTACCATGCTTAATTGGTGGCATTACCGCCGCAAAAAGCTGATGAAAGAACGAATGAACCGGTTGGCACAGACTGGTAACTCCTCCACTACACTGATTTAAATCAATTGCTTTAATATTTTTTAAGTATTCGGAGTAAAATACTTCGAATCAGTAAGCCGTTTGCCCGAAATAATTATAATTTTGCTTCCCTATAATACCAAAAACATGACCAGGCAAAAAGAAATTATTCTCATCAACATTTCGGGTACCGATAAACCCGGCTTAACTGCACAGTTAACCCAAATACTTTCGAATTATAAAGTAAACATCCTCGATATTGGACAGGCAGTTATTCACGAAGAATTAAGCCTGGGCATTCTGTTCGAAGTTCCGGAAACTTCAGAATCGTCGCCCATTTTAAAAGATTTGTTATTTAAAGCTTATGAGTTAAATGTGGCCATTCGTTTCAGTCCCATTAAAGAACGTAATTACGAAGAATGGGTATCGCATCAGGGCAAAGACCGTTACATTATCACCCTGTTATCGCGCCAGCTAACTGCAGAACATCTGACCCGGGTTACCGCAGTTATTGCTGAACAGGGCCTTAATATCGATTACATCAGTCGGCTTTCGGGACGGATTCCCTTACTGGAAATAAACAGTCATACACGAGCTGTGGTTGAGTTTTCGGTGCGGGGCACGCCCCACAATTACGAAAAGATGAAGAAAGACTTTATTGCCATTGCCGGTGAAATAGGCATTGATATTGCGTTTCAGGAAGACAACATTTACCGGCGCAACCGGCGTATGGTCTGCTTCGATATGGACAGCACGCTGATTCAGACTGAAGTAATTGACGAGCTGGCCATAAAAGCCGGCGTTGGTGAGCAGGTAAAACAAATAACCGAAAGTGCCATGCGTGGCGAGATCGATTTTACCGAAAGCTTTATTCAACGGGTTGCCCTGCTCAAAGGCCTCGACGAAAAAGTGATGAAAGATATAGCCCTTAAGCTTCCGCTTACCGAAGGTGCCGAACGCTTGTTCCTTACCCTGAAGCATTATGGTTATAAAACCGCCATCCTTTCCGGAGGTTTTACTTATTTTGGCAACCACCTGAAAAACAAACTGGGTGTCGATTACGTGTTTGCCAACGAGCTTGAGGTTATCGACGGAAAACTTAGCGGAAAACACAAAGGCGAAATTGTGGATGGCAACAAAAAAGCCGAACTCTTAAAACTACTGGCATTTAAAGAAGACATTCACCTGGAACAGGTTATTGCCGTTGGCGACGGTTCCAACGATTTGCCCATGCTTCAACTGGCCGGATTGGGCATTGCTTTTCATGCCAAACCCAAGGTAAAAGCCACCGCACGGCATGCCATATCAAACATTGGCCTCGATGCCATTCTATACCTGCTGGGTTTCCGCGACAGGGATATTAATTTTTAGCGGGTTCCGGGTTTCTTGTCACTAGATCACCGAATTACCGAATTACCGGCTATTAGCCCGCCAAGACGCTATGTCGCAACAGATGAATATTAAGGACCAATTGACTAAAACAAACTCTAATCAACAGCAGTCAATACAAAATGTTCCATGGAATTGTATTTATAAATATTTCGGTTTACTTCTAATCGTAATTCCTGGAATAACAACAAGAAACAAACAACGCAACTGGGTTTAGTGCCAACGATAGCCACCAGTGTGAGTCGTACTGAAAATTTAACATTAATGATTATGAGGATTTTTGTAATTTTGATGAGTATTGTTGTACTCTTAATATTATCCTGTAAAATGGAAAATACAGACAATTTACCGACTGACAAGTATGCGACTTGACTATTCAAAAAGTGAATTATTACAATAAAATCAGATATTCTGAAAAGTAATATCGAATTTACTTTTTCATGTTAAATGCCTCAAAAAATATTTTGGCTTTAAATATAAAAATAGCAAAACACCGGTGCCCAACCCGCGCTCAAACTTCTTGTTCTACACTAAAACTCAAAAAAGACACCAAATAATTGACGTTTTATTTTCTGACACCTGTTTACTTCAAAAAACAGCAACCCTTCCCAAACATTTCCTTCATTGGTACAATTATTGTAATGATTTCCAGCCTTTTGTTTCAATTTTTTAATGAAATTACCGTATAGTATTCATTTAAATTGTTTCGTCATGGAAAATCGAATATCAATTACAATTCCTGATGAAGTGGTTAGCGGTTTTCAAACCAAGATGGATGAGGCCATGGCATTAATCCAGCCTTTTCTGGTTACCGTAACCGACGAACAAAAAAAGTCGCTGCTTAAAATTGGAGACAAAACCACTGCATTTGTAAGCAAGGCTTTAGAGTACATCAAATCGTCCGGTGCCGAATACCTGATGAACTACATCGACCCCGTGGAATTTGAGAAAGACCAGGCCGCAGTATCTCAACTGCGTGTTATGCGAAACAGAGTGGCTCAGTTAAACCAAAGTCTGGAAGATACCCATGCTTTGGCCGCTAACGATGCTTATGCGCAAGCTTTGGCTTATTATAACCTGGTAAAAAGTGCCGAAAAAGCCGGTCAGGCTAAAGCCAAAGCCATTTATGAGGACTTAAGCCAACGGTTTCCGGGGAGGGGAACCAGCCGTATCACCGACAAAAATGCCTAAGACGGCCCGGCCGGTAGCAGCTTAATTCGTGAACCGGCCCGGCCGCACTAAAATAACCGGGTAAACAGGGGTTTTAAACGCGGTAATTTCACCAGGCCTCCTGTTTACCCGGTTTTTTTTCTCGAATACCGGGCAGGCCAATTAAAATCCTAACCCTACACTTATTCGCAAAAGATTAGACGCAATTACAGCCCTTTTGGGTCGAAAATCATAGCTTTTAATACTAAAAAGTAAGCTTTTTGTATAAAAATCATAGCTTTTGGTCTAAATTCAGCCCAAAAGGGGCAAAAAAGAGACCTTTTTGTACAAAAAAGAGACCTAATTGAATGAAAAAGAGGCTAATTTGCTTAAATTCAGACAAAATTAGGCAAAATTCATAGCTTTTTGTATGAAATTCATACCAAAAGGTACCAAAAAGAGGCAAAATTGCCTAAAATCAGACCAAAAGGTACCTAAATCGTACCTTTTTCTCTAAATTCAGACCTTTTGGTTTAAAATCAGGCAAAATTGCCTAAATTCAGGGAAATTTGCTTAAAAAAGGCAATTTTTACTTTAAAATAAGCCCAAATCACAGTACTTTTCCCTAAAAAACCCCCGAGTTAAGAATTAACGTACCGTGCAAAAACAAAAAAAGCTGTTCCGTAGAACAGCCTTTTATCGTATAAAAACAAAAAAACTAGTTTTGCGACAGGTAAGCAGCAACCCCTTCCTGGGTGGCGCTCATGGCTTTTTCGCCCTTATGCCAGTCGGCCGGACAAACTTCGCCATTCTCGCGGAAGAACTGCAAGGCATCTACCATACGAATGGCTTCATCCACGCTGCGACCCAGCGGCATGTTGTTTACCACCTGGTGTTGTACCACACCGTCTTTATCAATTAAAAACAGTCCGCGGTAAGCCTGGGGTGTTCCCACAAAGGTAATTTCGCCTTCGTCGGTGTACTCGTAGCTACCGGCCAAAACGCCAAAGTTCTCGGCAATGGTATTGGCGGGGTCGGCTACCAGGGGATAGTTTACACCCTGAATGCCACCCTCGTTTTTTGGAGTTTGCAGCCATTTCCAGTGCGAAAATTCCTGATCGGTTGAGCAGGCTACCACAGCCACATCGCGTTTTTGGAACTCATCCAGTTTTGCCTGAAAAGCAATCAGCTCGGTGGGGCATACAAAGGTGAAGTCGGCCGGGTAAAAGAAAAAGATAACATCTTTTTTACCCAGGTATTGGTCCAATGAAAAATCACTTACAATGGTTCCGCCATTTATCACGGCAGTGGCATTAAATTTTGGTGCTTTTTTTCCAACTAAAATCGACATAATGTTTATTTTTTTATGGTTATTAATTCTACTTTTATCGGCACAAAGAAAGGCATTGGAATGCGATGCGCATAATTTTATGCATTTGTAAATTCTATAAGCATATAGAAAGGCTTTATAAGAACGGGTAAAGCAAACCGATGGATAAATAATTGTAATGTTAAATTGTTTAATACGAGTGCTGTATGAGGAAGACTACTTTTTTAAAATCGCTGAGCGAGATTGAAATTATTATAAAAAAATGTCAGGTATGCCATGTGGCCATGGTCGATCCTGCGGGAAAACCCTACGTGCTCCCCTTTAATTTTGGCTACAACGATGGAACGGTTTACCTGCACTCCGATTATAAAGGAAAAAAGATAGCTATCTTAAAGGACAATCCTTCGGTGTGCATCAACTTTAGCACCGACCACGAAATGTTTCTGGCTCATGAGCAGGTAGCCTGTAGCTACGGCATGGCCTACCGTAGTGTATTGGTTTATGGCGAGGTGGAGTTTATCGAGGGCCGCGAAGCCAAGACCGAGGCCATGAATATTTTTATGAAACAGTATGTAACGCGCGATTTTACCTATTCCAATCCGGCCATCGACAATGTGTGTCTTTACAAGGTAAAAATTCAGGACTTTCAGGGCAAGATGTACCATCACGAAACGCTGGAGTAAGCGCTGTTATAAATGAACTACCGCGCAGCAGAACTGGCAAGGCATCAATAAATAAACATTTTTTCTTTCGATGCAGGTATCGAATTTAGTTTCACGAATAAATCATCTTTTTGGTCATCCCCCCGTCGATGGTCAGGTTCTGGCCGGTAATAAAATCGTTTTCCGGATGGCATAAATACAGACAAAGGCGGGCTATATCGGCCGGAGTTCCCACACGCCGGCTAAAATGCTGGGCCTTATCTTCGTGGCTTAGCTCTTCGGGCTGGGCCTTATCTTCGTGGCTTAGCTCTTCGGGCTGGCCCGTATGTATCCATCCCGGACTAATGCAGTTTACACTGAGGTTTTTATCCTGAAGGCTGGCCGCAAGTGCATGGGTAAGCGAAACCAATCCCCCTTTTGATGCAGCATAGGCTTCGGAGCCGGGCTCCGACATTAAATAGCGCGTTGAGGCAATATTGATTATCCGCCCGTAGGTTTGGGGTTTGCGCAAGCGGGCAAATTCGCGGCTGCAAATAAAAGCCGACCGCAGGTTGGTGTTCAGAATCGTATCCCATTCGGCAACACTCAGCTCCAGCAGGGGTTTAAAAACCGAGATGCCTACATTGTTTATGAGTATGTCTAAACTTCCGAACTGTTTAGCTATAAATTGAAACAAATTGATAACCTCCGGTTCGCTGCTCATATCGGTTTTTACAAAATGCAGCCCCGCAATTTCAGCAGCCAGTTGTTTCCCCTTACTGCCGTCGATATCGGCAACTATTATTTGGCAACCGGCAGCACTCATTGCCGTAACAATTCCTAAACCAATGCCATGGGCTCCGCCGGTAATTAATACGGTTTTATCTTTTAGTAGCATAATCTTTATTTTTTAATAAAATTAATATAACACTTTTTACTTTTCAAAGCTTTATTTTAGTTAATTGTTGTCAGGTAAATTATTTTATGTGAAATCAGGTGTTAGAAATAAGAAAGCAGACTTTCAGGTAGAATGGAGAATCAATTACGCTGAATACTAACAAAACAACAAATCGGCTTCCAAAAAATGGCCATTGGAATCGAAACAATCACTTAGTAAGACCGGGAAGCTGAGAACTTGTTCGAAGATCACCCGGCCGCACTTAGGGATTGTAAAGATGTAAATGGTATTTTTTGGTGCCTTGACTTTTTTGCTTCGTTTTTGGGTCAAGCCAAAAATGAAGAGCCCAGCCGGCTTGAGGCGAAAAACAAACCCTATATTGTCTCATCATTACCAACCGCGCTGTATATAGGGAGTTAATGCAGTTTTATATATTTTTACCGGACACTAGCGATTTTATTTAACAATTAAAATGAACCATAGGGATGAATTTTTAACATGAAAAGGTGCGCATCCATTTTGGATTGGTTATTTTTGCTGTCAGTTCAAAAGTTTACATCCTTTATTGAAATATAAAAACCGGTAGATTTGAACAATTTTAACCTTGAGTTTTTATAGAAAAAGCAAAACACTAATTAATACACGATACCAATGAGAAAACTAATCTTTTTATTCCTGCTCAGCTCGCTGATTCTGGTTTCAGCCTGTAGCAACCAATCGGCAGCACCCAAAGCAAAATACGTCTTTCTGTTTATTGGCGATGGCATGGGTACCAACCAGGTATACTCCACCCAGTTATTTAAAGCGGCGCTCGAAGGCAAGGCCGACCTGGCTGAATTGAATTTTACCACCTTTCCGGTTCAATCGCACATGACTACCTATTCGGCAAACAGCCGGGTTACCTGTTCGGCAGCCAGTGGAACAGCCCTGGCCACAGGGAATAAAACCAATAACGGGGTTTTGGGGAAAGACACTTCGCTTACCATTAATTTTGAATCGGTGGCCGAAAAAGCTAAAAAAGCCGGTTTTAAAGTAGGTATCCTTTCCAGCGTGGGTATCAACCACGCTACTCCGGGAAGTTTTTATGCACACCAGAATTCCCGGGGCATGTATTACGAAATTGCCAAAGAATTACCACTTAGCAGTTTCGATTACTTTGGAGGAGGTGGATTTATTAATCCCACCGGCCGCGACAAAAGCCTGCCCGATGCTTATCAACTGGCTACCGAGGCGGGTTATACCCTGGCCAATACAGTTGAAGCCATTAATTCCCTTAAAGCAGGCGACGAAAAAGTATTTGCCGTTAACCCGGGCATTTATCCCGGAGGCGATTTTTACTGGCGCATCGATAATAAGGAAGAAAGCCTTTCGCTAGCCCACTTTGTAAAGAAAGGGATTGAGTTATTGGCTAATCCGCAGGGCTTTTTTATGATGGTTGAAGGCGGAAAAATTGACTGGGCTTGCCACAGTAACGATGCCGCTGCCAGCATTCACGAAACGCTCGATTTTGATAAGGCTGTAGCCGAAGCCCTGGCTTTTTACCGGCAATACCCCGATGAAACCCTGATAATTGTAACTGCCGACCACGAAACCGGCGGTATGATAGTGGGTAATGGCCATGAAGTGAATATGGGCCTGTTGCAGTATCAGAATATTTCGGCACAGGAATTTGGTCGCACCCTGGTTAATTTTAAGGAAAACAATCCGGGAGCTTCCTTCGATGAGGTGATGGCTCTGGTACAAAATCATTTTGGCCTGGACGATGCCACTAAGGGACTGGAATTAACTCCTGACGAAGTAAAGCTGTTTAAAACCGTGTATGCCGAATTGTTTAAAGGCGATAAGGGACTGAACCCCGATAAGGATTACCTGGCAAGCAATGAAACCCTTACCCTGCCCGATTTGGCACTCCGGGTTTTAAGCAAAAAAGCCGGAATCAGCTGGGCATCGAACGACCATAGCGGAACGCCCGTACCGGTATTTGCCCTGGGACAGGGACAAAGCCATTTTAACACACGCATCGACAATACCGATATTCCCAAAATTGTGGGTAAGGTAATGGGCTTAGAATAATTCCCTAACCTTATAAGCGAGGCATTTCATTCTCTCTGAGAATTTATGTTGCGGTATTAAAGTATAAAAAAACCCGGGTTTGCCCCGGGTTTTTTATGATATGGGTTTTAGCTGTTACAAAACGATTATTTATAAACCGAAACCCCACACGAAGTAAAAAGGCCGACTCCAAATGAGCCAGCCTTTAAACTTACATACTATGGAAATTAGTTATGCGGCAACGGGTTTGTTCATACCCGCCCAACCTTTAATGGTTTGCATGGCTTTATCGAAAAACTCATCTACTTTTTCATACTGGTAATTTCTCAGGTACCCAACAAGCGTTAAAATGGGTAGTCCAATTAAGGCCATCATCAGCAGGAACATGGCTATAATAACAATACCCATAATTTTAATAATTAACAAAGGTGAAATATCGGTGCCACCGCCCACAACACTGCCTGTCGATCTATCCACAATTTTATAATCCTCGGTAACCGGCAGGGCAATAAACAACCCCAGGAGGAAAAATATTAGTTTTTTAAGCCAACCAGCCCCCGTCATTATCACATGCATTTGCCGTTGTCGTTTGTTAATCAGGAATACCGGAGCCAGCGTAGCTTTGTAGTATAATCCCACCATTATAAACCAGAATATTGCGGTACGGAAACTACCAAAAGCATTTCGGTTGGCGCGTTTTTTCATTTCTTTCAGGTACTTGTCTGCATCCATTTCGGCCAGTTCTTTTGAGCGTTTTTCCTGTTTTTTAATGTATTTTTTACGTGCTTTTAAAACCGAATCGGGCGCCGTTGCCATTTCGGTCAGGTATTTCTCAACACGGGTAACTTCCATGTCGTAATTTTTTGCCGCCATTTCAACCGTATAGGTTTTCTTTGTTTTAAGGCTTGAACAACCGTCGTAAACAAAAAAGGCAGCAAAGGCAGCTACTATAATCATCAGCCATTTGAATCCCACAAACCTGCGTTCATAGGCTTCATCACAAATGGCCTCGTACTGGGCTATTTCGTTAAGTAATTCCGGATCGGTAGGATCCAGTTTTCGTGCTTGCGCCATCAGGTCTTTAACGGCTTCCACTTCAGCTTTTGAACTCGGTTGTCGACCGCTGTCATCCATAGCTTCAACTGAAAAGGTGTAAAAAGCAGCATCCAAAATCTGCCTGACTTTTTCATTGGCATTTGGAGTGTTTGTTGGATTGTTCTCTTCCATAACGTTAATTTTAATTATATTGAATAATACAGTATGCTTTTATCAGTAGATAATATAAAAATCCGGGTTATATTGCCCTGTTAACCTGTTCTTCGGCTTTTTACGCCAACCTTTATATTTTACATGCTGGTAATGGCAAAAGCAAAACAGTAAAGCAAGTATATCAGGATTATTTACCTAATTATAAATCGTTTCTAAACTATTCGTACATATTTTATTGCAATTGGTTGGTTAAACTGCAATTCAAATATAATTATTTTTTTTGTAGAAATTTATATTGTTAAACTTAAATTAGTATTCGATGCCATTTTGTAAACAGAAGTGCTATTTGAGTTGATTATTGTAAATAGCCTGCGCTGTTTTACCCGGTAAAAATTCAGACAATGTGGTTTATTGGTTTTAGATATACCTAAGTACAGCAAGGGAGGAAAAAATTAAGCCCTGCACCATTCCACCGGGACACATGCTGCAGGGATATTATAAAAAAACTAATGCGCTATTTATTTTCACGTTGCAAGCCGCTAACGGTTACCGAGGCTTTGTTCCGGGTGTAAACCCTAAAAATACCCATGGCACCGTTCGATATATTGCCGGTTAAATTGGATGGTAAACCACCAAACATGGGATTGTATCCATAATAACCCGAAATGGCTGTGTTAATGTAGTTAAAATACGCCAAATCGATGTTCTCAATTTCCAGGGTTAACACATCGTTATTTTGCACCCATTCATCTTCTTTCTCATCGTTAAAATACTGACAATCGACTCCATTGATATAATTACCATTAAACATTAAATCGTCGGTAGTCTGAAATTCATAAATAGAATCAGTAACCAGGGTATCGTTTTTCCAGGCGCGAAAATTGTAATAATTCCGCTCGGGCGGATCAAGGGCCCAGCAATTCAATGCCGTGGCTTCCCATTCGGGAATGTAGGTATATGTTACCGAGTCGATGCTTAAAGTTGCCGGCATGGTAGCTTCGGCAGTGTAAGTTTCGCTAATTCCATCGGAATTTATATCAATCTGGCTTATGCTGAGCCGATAGTTAGTATAGGGAACTCCGGCAAATACCGAATCGGAATAATAATAGCCCGGCAGGGTATCGTTTTCATAAAAATGAATCGTGGTATCGTTAAACGAAACCGCTACCAAAGCATCACTAATACGGGGATAATCCACCTCATCAATCATTTTGGTCGTCGATAGTTTAACCCGATGTTGTTTGTGCTCGTTGGTAATGGTGGCATCAACTATCAACACTTTTTTATAGGTGGCCGGTTCCATATCGATGTATTCGGTACAGGCAGCCATCGATGCAAGCATCAGGATAAGCAAACCTTTGAGCTTTGTTTTTTTTATGTGAGTTTTAAAGGTATTCATACTTAAAAAGTTATGTTGTAAGTAATTGATGGAATAATAGAAAACAAATAAGTCATTTCGGCCTTTATGGTATTGCTTTCTTCGTCGCGCACAAAGTTTACGGCCCAGGGATTATGCCGCGCATAGGCATTGTAGATAGACAAATTCCATTCACTTTGCACTCGTTTATTGGGTTTTTCTTCACTTTTCCAGGAAAGACCTAAATCGAGCCGGTGATAGTCGGGCATTCGTGCTTTGTTACGGTCACCAATGGCATAATAAGGCTGAATTACATTATCCATCTCGTAAAATCCGGCCGGAATGGTCATGGGAGTACCTGATGCATAAACCCAGTTGGCCGATAAGGACCATTGCCGGTTAAGTTGGTAATTCACTACCAGGGCAATATCGTTTGGTTTATCGTAAGGCGAGCGGTAAGAACTTCCGCCGTTTATCAGGGGAATATCGCGAATGGTTTTCGATAAAGTATAACTCAACCAGCCGTTAAGCTTTTCGAAATTAAACTTTAACTGAAACTCGGCACCAAAAGCATATGATTCGCCAATGCGCAGTTCGCCATCAACTTTTTGATTAAGAAAAAGCTGGGCATGGTCTTTAAAATCGATGGTGTTTTGCATTTTTTTGTAATACACTTCCACCGAACTTTCAAGTTGATTGAGCCAATAATTTCGGAAATAACCAACTGCCACCTGATCGGCAATCTGAGGCCTTATGTTAGGGTTCGATGCCACCCAAATGTCGAAAGGCGTTCCCCCAGCACTGTTCGATGCCATGTGAATGTATTGTCGGGTACGGCTGTAACTGGCTTTAAGCGACGAAAGATCGTTTATCTGGTAGGTTATTCCCATACGGGGTTCCAGCCCCTGATAAACATTATATACTTTGCCGTTTCCAAAAACCGTGCTGTCGATAGCATTATAATCAGTATCGTAATTATAAACAGTTCCCGGTCCCACGTTTTGGAATATCGAGAAACGCACGCCGTATTTCAGGGTGAGTCGCGGGGTAATTTCCTGCAGGTTGCTGCCGTAAACGCCCCATTCGATGGCCGAATTCTGAAATAGTTCGTATCGGTTAAATATTGATAGATCACCCAGGGGCTCAATCAATCCGGGTTTAAAACGGTGATAAACCGACGAAAATCCAAACTTAATGGTGTTCTCGTTATCGAGTAAAACGGTATTATCGAGTTTAAATCCATAGTCCCTGATGTTCGAATTCCATACCATGCCCGATGCATCGTTAAATTTGGCAGAGGTTTGGTAACCGTAATCGCTGTAAATCAGGGTAAACTTTGAAGCAACATCTTCGCTAAAGGTATGGAGCCAACTGGCTGAACCGGCTGTGTTACCAAAACCAAACTCAAAATCTTTCTGCACAAAAGCATCTTTTCCGTTATAAAAGTTAAACGATAAATTGTTCCGTGTATCAACCTTATGGTTTAGTTTGGCATTTATGTCGTAAAAATACAGTTTAACACCTTTCAGGTCTTCTTCAAAATTCTGCATCATCCACAGGTAAAGCTGTGCGTTAAACAGGCGGGTTCCCACAAAAAGGGTTGTTTTTTCGCTGCCCAGCGGACCATCGAGCGAAAGTCGGGTTGAAATGGTTCCAACTCCTGCGGAACCTTTCCATTTTTTATTGTTTCCTTCAGCCACCTTAATGTCGAGCAACGAAGCCAGTCGGCCGCCATAGGCAACCGGAATGTCGCCCTTGTACAACTCAATTTCCTTAATGGCATCATTATTAAACACACTAAAGAAGCCCAAAAAATGCGAGGCATTATAAATGGGGGCATCGTCGATCAATATCAGGTTTTGATCCATGTTTCCTCCACGTACACTAAAGCCTGAACTACCCTCTGAGGTTGATTGAACGCCCGGTAATAATTGTATGGCTTTAATAATATCCACTTCGCCCATTAAGGCCGGAATCCGCCGTATTTCCTTTATTTTCATCTTTTCAACACTCATGGCGGTTCGGGTAATGTTTTCGTTTTTACGTTCACCGGTAATTAAAACATCCGCAATCCGTTTGGTATCCCGTTCCAGATAATAGGTTTTTGATACGGGCCCATTTACCTGAATTTGCTCGGTGCGGGTTTTATATCCAATGTATGAAATTTGTAACGTATAATTTCCCTTCGGAAGTTTTAACAAAAAAGTGCCATTTAAATCGGTAGCGGTTCCGGTTTTAAATTCACTCACATAAACGGTGGCTCCGATTAGGGTTTCGTTCGATTCTTTATCGAGCAGGATTCCCTTAACGGGAAAGCTCTCCAAAAAATAGTCGGTGGCCATGGCTTTACCACCAACAATTCCAAGAACCAGGGTAAATACAATAGTTTTAAGGGTTAAAGGGTTCATAAACTTATTCGTATGTTTTAAAGGTTAATTTTGTAGCTATTTCAACAAAAGCAACATAAAGACGATTTTATGTCCAAATAGTTGCGCTGGTTTAAAACTACCAGCAAATATTTTTATTTTATCGGCCATGTTAAAAAGTTATTCGATAAACCAACCGTTTTTACCGGCAAATAATGTATTTTGGCTTATGATAAATGGATACATGAATTTCGGAATTAAAAAAATTCATGTATTATTATATGATGAACAGAAAAAAGCAAGCTATGTTCTGTATTTCTGACCAAAAAACCGACTTTATTTTAAAACTACCGGCTGTTATATTATTACTGATTTTAACTGTACTAACCAGCCAGGCTGCACGTGTTGATAACATTACTCAACAGGTGTTTTTCACCATCGACCAGGTTCCTTATGCAGCTTTTCAGGAAACCCTGTACAAACCCACCACACAAACTTATTCTAAAGGAAGTATGGCTTCGACCGGTTTTAACGAATCGCGGATTTCGGTTTATAATTTAACCAACGGAAGAATTGTTGCACAAAAAAACATGGGCCGTATCGACAGCACCGAAGCTTTTTTGTTGTTGGGATACAGCCCTGGCCATTTATGGATTTACAGTACATCGTTTAAGTCAGGCCTGCAGTCGTTGCATCCCATAACTTTAGAAAAGAACCTGTCGCAGGCAAACATTTATGCCCGGCTTAGCCAGCCCATCGGCCGCTTTGCTGAGCCGGGCTGGCAAAAACTTGCCGATTATTATGCCTACAGTCAGGTGCAGCAAAAACTCATTGTTACCAATCAGGATGGGGAGCGTTTTTATATCGACCCCGATAATTTTTGCCCCGAAAAGATTTCTGAAACGCTGGTTTTAAATCCGGTTTTTTCCGATTTTTTAAAGAATGCTGCAAATCTGAAAGACAAAACCTGGACATTGAAAGGATATGATGCCTTGAGCTTAAGCGATTCGGAAGCGGAGGATTACGGCCTTTCATTTACCCATGGTAAATTTATTATGGAACAAAATCCCCGGAATTTGTTAACCTACCAGCTAAACAGGCAGGAAAACCTGATGGAGCAGCTGGCAGCTTGGGAATCACGCAGCACATCGGAAAAAAAGGAACTACAGGTTTCCCGTTTAAAAAGTGAGTTGGAAGATACCAAACGAGAAGTGCAACTGCTGCTTACCGGCAAAAAACCAAACAGCATACTTTTGCAGGCAAGTCCCGAATCGTTTTTTATTTATTCGAGAAACGACGATACGCCTGAATCGCTAATCAGAATATCGAAAATACGCATAAAAAACTCGGGTAAACCAGAGTTGTTATGGGAAACTGCTGTTCCGGGAATGTTTTATAATGTGGCAACAGCCCGGAATTCACGCATATTTAAACATTATTTTGGAGACTTTTCCCCTGAATTCAGTTTCCACCACTTTGAAATGACAGGTAACCGGTTGATTGTAATTTATTTGATGCAGGTTTGTGCCATCGACACACAAACCGGAACTATTGAGTGGAGCTTTGTTTTAAAGTAGCCAACCATCCGTTGTTATATAATATTAATTAATGTTAAGAAACAATTGCACTAAGCAACTGTTACTTATTGCAGTTAGTATTATGAACAAAAAGAAGTAATCGCACTTATAAAACCGGTAACCCCTGAATGCTGAATAATAAAAAACTTATCGTTTATTTTGTAATAGCGTTTCTCATTCCATTAGCAGGTTTTTCGCAAGCCAGCCATCAGCAGTTTTTTGAAAAAAGCCTTCAGACTCAAAACACCGGTATGTATATTTTAGGCTCCTGGGCTTTGTTAAATATTACAACCGGAGCCTATGGCTGGAAAAATTACAGCGGTTCACAAAAGTATTTCAACCAGATGAACCTGTTTTGGAATACAATAAATTTGAGTATTGCCGGAATCGCGCTTTACAATAACTATCACAGCAATTTTTCACTGCTAAGTCGGGCCGAAGTGCTTGCCAATCACACACGAGTCGAAAGGCTCTTTTTAATTAATTCCGGGCTGGATGTAGTTTACATTGGAGCCGGTTTTTTATTAAAGCATTTTTCTGTTAAATACCCCGACAAAACCAACTTATTTACTGGATATGGCAATTCCGTAATCCTTCAGGGAGGATTTCTGTTACTTTTTGATGCGGTCTGGTATGGTATTATGCGCTCGCAGCGTTTGAGTTTTCTTACTTTGGGTGATGTTTCAATAATTCCATCGCCCACAGGATTGTATCTCAGTTTAATGTTTTAAATGAACGTACCTTAACCAATCATAAAATATCCTAATACAACCCATGAAAATATTATTAACCGGTGCTACCGGATATATTGGAAAGAGATTACTCCCGGTTCTGTTAGCTCAAAACCATGAAGTAATATGTTGCGTTCGCGATTTAAAACGATTCGATGCAAATTCCTATCACTCGCCTAATGTTTCAATTATCGAAATTGATTTTCTGGAAAATGAAACTTTGAATAAATTGCCTCACGATATAGAAATAGCTTTCTATCTTATTCATTCCATGTCAGCAGCAGCAGATGAATTTTCTTAACTCGAAAAAACTTCGGCATTGAACTTTAAACAAGCTGTTGAAAAAAACCACTGTACAACAAGTTATTTACTTAACCGGAATTTTTAACGACACGAAACTATCGAAACATTTGGATTCGCGAAAAAAAGTGGAAGAAATACTTAAGCAGGGTGCCTATCACTTTACAGCCTTGCGGGCAGGTATTATTGTTGGTTCGGGCAGTGCCTCGTTCGAGATTATTCGCGACCTGGTTGAAAAACTTCCGCTTATGATAACTCCCAAGTGGTTAAATACACGCTCACAACCCATTGCCATCCGTAATGTTATCGATAACCTGAACGGGGTTATGATGAATCCTAAAGCATTTAACAAAAGCTTTGATATTGGTGGGCCCGAGGTATTATCGTACAAACAAATGTTGCTAAAATTTGCAAAAATCAGGGGTTTGCGTCGTTATATATTGACAGTACCTGTCATGACGCCAAAGTTGTCGTCGTATTGGCTTTATTTTGTTACCTCAACCAGTTATAAACTGGCGGTACATCTGGTAAACAGCATGAAAGTTGAAGTGATTTGCCAGAACAACAACATCAGGGAAATTGTGGCAAGTCCTTTACTAAGTTACGCCGATTCAATAAGACTGGCTTTTGATAAAATTGAACAGCAGGAAGTGTTATTGAGCTGGACCGACGCCCTTTCAGGGAAAACGCTTTCGAACGGTATTACAAAACTGATAAAAGTTCCCACCAACGGATGCTATTTCGAGATAAAAACCTGTGAACTGAACGATGCCAACAAGGCCATGGAGAAAATCTGGCGTATTGGAGGTAAAAATGGCTGGTATTATGCCAATTGGCTTTGGAATTTAAGGGGTTTTATCGATAAACTTTTTGGCGGTGTGGGTATTCGGCGTGGCCGCAGAAGCTCCGAAGACATTAAAGCCGGCGAATCGCTCGATTTTTGGCGCGTTTTATATGCCAACAAACAAGAACAACGCCTGTTGCTTTATGCTGAAATGAAACTTCCGGGCTAAGCCTGGCTCGATTTTAAAATAGAAAACAAGCAATACATTCAAACGGCAACTTTTCGTCCATTAGGCTTATGGGGACGTTTGTACTGGTTTGCCGTACTACCTTTTCACACTTTTATTTTTATAGGACTCATGAACAAAATAAGCGCATAACATGGCATTTTATCAATTTAAACGGGAACAAATTATTCCTTCAAGCTTAAACGAAATCTGGAACTTTATTTCGAAACCCGAAAACCTTAAGAAAATTACTCCTCCTTATATGGGCTTCGAAATAACCAACCAGCCCGCCAGTGAGCACATTTATCCGGGTATGATTATCGCTTATAAAGTTAAGCCCCTGCCGGCATATAAAACCACCTGGGTAACGGAAATTACGGCTGTTGAAAAAGAGCGATACTTTATCGACGAACAACGCATCGGCCCTTATGCCATGTGGCATCACGAACACCACCTTAAGCTTCATGAAAAAGGTGTGTTAATGACCGACATTGTTACATACAGCCCTCCACTGGGTTTTATTGGAGCACTGGCAAACAGGCTTTTTATAAAACACCAACTCAATCAACGGGTATGAAACCTCATAGCATTCCGATAATAATCGGAATTGGAAACTTATTCCGCAGCAGACCTGCCCGAAGTTCAGATGGGCTGCGGAGAACCGGAGCATAGCGAAACTCGGTGAAGCCAATTATACCCTCCGACTTCATCGGGATTGTTCGACTTACAAATTTCAGTTCGCACACTCCTGAAATCTGAGTCTCACGAATAAAATATTCAATTACCGCGTTAAAGCCCTCGAAGAATTATTTGGAACAATTTAATACCATGTATTTCAGCAATCGGTATTAATCCCCGTTCTTTTCCCGAATGTATCCTTTACGGAAAGCTACCAGGAGTTTTTCCAGGTCTTCAATTTCCTTGCGTAATTTGAAACCGATGTCGGTATCGCCCACTCGCTTTCGCACATTCGATTTTTCGAGTATGCGGGAATCAGAAATAATATCAACCTCCTCTTCAATGGCTTTTTGCCGCGACTCAAAAGGTTCATGAGCAGCCAGCATGAGTCCGTACGAATTATAAATTAAGGTGTAACCGGCTATTCCTGTTTCGGGCTGATAGGCTTTGGCCATTCCCCCATCTATTACAATCATACGTCCGTTGCCTTTTACCGGGTCTTCGCCTTTTTTAAGCTTAACCGGAACGTGACCATTAACTATGCGCGAGTCATTGCCTTCGAACCCAAATTCCTTTAGTATTTTCAGACTTAAATCCTCCTGATCGCGCAAGGTAAAGTAGGCATTCTTCTCCTCCACATGGGTTTCTTTATCGGTAATAAAGTAACGTTCAAAAGTAGCCATTTTGGTTTTGCCAAAAAGTGGAGAGTCGGGTCCGGGCCACAGGTAGTACATGTAATCGAGGCCTACACTGTCGTCGCCGGTATTGTTGCGGTAGTAATAGCATTGGCGTACAATTTCGTCGAATTTATCGAGCAGGGCCCTGCCGGAATAATACGAGCCTTCAATCTTCACCCGTTTAAATTCCCCTTCAGGTGTCATGGGAATGCACCCATGGTAGAGCAGGTTGGCATTATATTTAAGGTACATGCTTCCTTTATTGATTAAAAACTTCAAGTGTTTTTGTAGTTTCTGACTTTTAGTAAAAGAAGTTCTTATTCGCTCCATTAATTCCTGTTCCTGGGGCGTTAAACGATAAGGATCGGCCGGATCGATGGTTGGAAAATTAGTATCGTTCAAAGGATAGGTTTTGCGTCCGATTTTAACTGTTCCTTTCTGCAAATCCAACTGCTCCAGCAACAAACGATCGTCCATTTTAAAATCGGGGCGGCGTTTTATCAATTGCCCTTCCAGTTTAAACTGGATGATGGAAATGGCTTTATGCATCTGGGCCACCATATAAATTTCATCGTCGTGATAACTTCGCTCGCCCGATAATTTGGGTTTAAAAGGTTTGCATGGGTCGTCTTTATAAGTTTGCATAGCAAAGGTAGCCAATGGAATCAGGTTAATACCGTAAGCGTCTTCAACAGTGTCGAGGTTGTCGTAACGGGCGGCAATTCGAAGTAAGGTGGCTATCAAGGGAAGCGATCCCAGCGCAGCACCCATCCATACAATGTCGTGATTTCCCCACTGAATGTCAATATCGTTGTAAGTCATCAGGCTTTCAATAATTAAATCGGGATGCGGTCCTCGATCGAAGATGTCGCCCACAATATGCAGCCGGTCGATGGTTAATCTTCGGATAAGAGTACAAAGTTCCACAATAAATGCTTTGGCTCTGTCTGTACTAATTATAGTTTCGATAATGCCGTCGTAATAGTGTTGCTTGTTTAGCAGGTTTTCGTCTTCGTGCAATAATTCTTCAATAACGTAGGCAAAATCTTTGGGTAAGGCTTTCCGCACTTTTGAGCGGGTATATTTCGACGAAACCGAACGACAAACCTTAATCAACCTATGCAGGGTAAGCTTAAACCATTCTTCCATTTCGGGTTCCCGGCGCATAATCCATTTGAGTTTTTCGTCGGGATAATAAATAAGTGTGGCCAGACTGTTTTTTTCCGATTCACGAAGCGTGTCGCGAAAAATGTCGTTGATTTTACGGCGCACCACTCCCGATGCATTATTTATAAGATGGGTGAATGCCTCATATTCGCCATGCAAATCGCTGAGGAAATGCTCGGTTCCTTTCGGAAGACTTAAGATAGCACTCAGGTTAATTATCTCGGTACTGGCTTTTTGTATCGACGGGTATTGCTTCGCTAAAAGTTTCAGGTAGCGAATTTCGTCGTTTGTAAATTCCATAGTTTAGTGTTTAGTTTTAGCGTTACGAAATTAGAACTTAACACTAAGCTTCCCAAAAATGTTTCCTCCTAAAAACATGTTATGCAGAAGTTTCGGTTTATTTAAAATAGGGGGAGTGAATAAAACCCGCAGGGTTAAATTTAAATAGCTGTAGGTGTAACCTACGGAGTTGTTCGGTAAAGGTAACGGGAACCCATGGAATGGGTTCAATAATCCGTTTAGGCAAAATTGCATGCTGTCCTGCGGAGGCCAAACCTTTTACCACACTTTATTTTTATCTGTTTGCGAACAATTCGCCATCAACATTCGATTGCCCAAATATTTCCTGTATTTTTGTGTACCCTGACCGGAGTTTCCGGAATGGTTTTTCAATTAATCCGCTAAACATAACATGAGTTTAACCATTGAAAATATTTTATTTGTAGGATCAATTTTACTGTTTCTGAGCATTATTGCCGGAAAAACCTCGTACCGTTTTGGGGTTCCCACATTGATTCTATTTCTTAGTGTAGGTATGCTGGCCGGCTCCGAAGGTATCGGTGGCATTCACTTCGACGACCCGTCGATTGCACAATTTATCGGTATTGTTTCGCTTAATTTTATCCTGTTTTCCGGTGGACTCGACACCAACTGGACTTCGGTTAAACCGGTACTCTGGCATGGAATTTCGCTATCCACCCTTGGCGTATTGTTTACAGCCGGAGGTCTGGGAATTTTTGTGTGGATTGTTACCGATTTTACCATCTATGAGAGCCTGCTGCTGGGCTCCATCATCTCTTCGACCGATGCGGCGGCAGTATTTTCCATTCTGCGCTCAAAAAGTCTGGCACTAAAGTCGCCTTTGCGACCGGCACTTGAGTTGGAGAGCGGAAGTAACGACCCCATGGCATACGTACTCACCATTGCTTTTCTGGGACTGGTACTTAATCCCGACGCCAGCGCCTGGTCGCTGGTTCCCTTGTTCTTTCAACAGATGCTTTTGGGTGGTTTGCTGGGCTTTTTGTTTGGCAAACTTAGCAAGCTGGTTATTAATCGCATCCGCCTCGATTTTGAAGCACTCTATCCCGTATTGGTTATTGCCTTAATGTTTATTACCTTCTCGGCAACCGATTTTGTCGGGGGAAATGGCTTTTTAGCCGTTTATATCTGTGCCGTATATCTGGGCAATCAGGATTTAATTCATAAAAAAACCATACTCCGCATGTACGATGGAATGGCCTGGCTCATGCAGATTGTACTGTTCCTTACCCTGGGACTCCTGGTTAATCCCTCGCAGGTTTTTCCGGTAATGGGCATTGGTCTCTTGATTTCAGTTTTTCTGATTGTAATAGCTCGTCCGCTGGGAGTGTTTTTGAGTTTACTGCCTTTTAGGATGAAGCTGCGAAAGCGGGTGTTTATTTCGTGGGTAGGTTTACGCGGAGCTGTTCCCATTGTGTTTGCCACATATCCCCTATTGGCCGGCATCGATAAAGCACCCATGATTTTCAATATTGTATTTTTTGTAGCGGTAAGCTCAGTGCTAATCCAGGGTACCACGCTTTCGGTGGTTGCCCGATGGTTACACGTTGCTTTACCCAACAAGGTTAAAATGCGTACTCCGCTTGAATCGTTTATGTCGGAAAGCCCAAAAGAAGCCATGCGCGAGATAACCATTGCAACCGATTGTGATGCCGTGGGTCGGAAAATTGTTGACCTGGCCTTTCCCAAATCGGCCATTATAGCCATGATTAAACGGGGTGACCAGTATATTACTCCCAATGGTTCTACCAGCATTGAATCGGGCGATGTGCTTATTGTTTTGTCCGATTCACAGGAGGGTGTAAATAAAGTTAATGAAATATTTACAACATCCATCGATTCCGATTAACTTTGTCGCCATGAAACAAGCTGGCTTTTTTACCGGTTTCCCTGGAATTTTATTATTCGTCTACTTTTTGGTAGGCGGGTTAAATCCTCACGACCAGGCTTATTCAATGCATTACGGCGAGCAGGAAGCCGCCTGGGAATATCCAAACTATTTAAGTGCCGATGCCCTTCCATTATTCTTCTTTAATCCCGAAGCAGGCAATTTTGCGGTAAGTTTGAACAATCCTGAAACCCCAACATTCAAAGATTCATTTAAGGAATTGAAAGCCAGGGTTAAAACCATCAATTACCTGTTGGTTCAGCATAATTCCCGCTACGTAAGGAGTGCCCGCATACGCGTGCTTAAATTCCAGACCACCGACCGTATTTTTCCTTTTCATTTTTTCTGGTAACCATTTAACTTGTTTGGCAAATAGTGCTGGTTGGCTATAATAGCCAACAAACCTGGCACAGACTTTTGCCGCAAAAAGGTGCCAAAACCAAAAACTCGTTTTTGAAGATGCTTTTGTTTTGTTTTTTGCATTGTAACTAATTATGCATTGAACACAAAATATAGGGCTGTATTTGCTGAAACAGGTTTTTTCCGGTACCCGAAACTTTAAAAGACAATAATTTCAAAATATTTAAAAAAACATAAAAATGGATACAAGTGTCATTGTTATAGGTAGTATTTTAGTAGCGCTTACTGTATTACCCATGGTACTTATAAGTCGCAGCCGCAAACAAAAAGCCCGGCTTTATTATCAAAAACTAACAACTGCGGCCCTGGCACAAAACAGGGAAGTAAGTCTTTACGAGGCAAGCGGTCGTATCATTATGGGAATGGATCAAAAAGCCAAAGCACTTTTTTACCTTAAACCCGAACAGGAAGCTGCTGAAATTCAGCACATCGATTTAAACACGATAACTGACTGTAAAGTGTTCAGAGTAACCCGGACCGTGGGTGAAAACGGAAGCCAACAGTCGTACCTGGGGCAGCTTGGCTTGCGCTTTATTCCCCGCAAAAAAGCTGAACAGGAAAGCCGATGGGTATTGTACGATTCGGACGAGGACATGCAATTGAGTGGTGAACTTCAGTTTGCCGAAAAATGGGCCGGCCTGATAATGAACGAAATAAAGTCATAGGTTTAGGCTGCTGTTATGCACAACAAAACCGGAAACCGGAATTAGCTCCGGTTTCTGGGTTTTTAAAACACTTTGAATAATTGAAAATAAATATGACTCCTTTAACCAATTTTCAGCCTAAATAAAGCAATCTTCAAAATTAGCTTTAAAAAATTACTTCAAAATTCAAATAACAAATCTGCAAGCTACCAAAGTCTGGTAACATGCCTTATAATAATTATTTATCAATTATTTACAACCATAAATATTTTAAAAATAAGGTGGAATGAAACTTTCATAATACATTTTCATCTGTATTTGTGTTTTGCTTATGATGCTCGTTTCAAAATAATCAGTGAATCATTTAGTTTTTGATTTTTCGCTACTCTGGTCTTAAACCTTTTTCCAACGGTAGTTCAATCCGTACCAAAGTTCCCTTTCCCAATTCCGATTCAAAAGAAAGCGTTCCCTGATGTTCTTCAATAATCCGGTAACTTATAGCCAATCCCAAACCAGTGCCTTTACCGGGCTCTTTGGTTGTAAAAAAAGGTTCGGTAATTCTTCCTAAGTTTTCAGAACTAATACCTTTTCCGGTATCTGAAATTTCGATACAAATTTTTTCCCCTGCATCCAATACCCGGGTTTTGATTGTTATCTGGCCTTCCGATTCCATGGCCTGAATAGCATTCGTAAGTATATTTATAAAAGCATGACCCAAATTGGCCATATTCCCTGTTGTCAGGCAGTCCTGCTGCACGTATTCTTTACGGATGTTTATGCCATCGCTAAGTTTGTTGCTCAACATTAGCAGGCAATTATCGAGTATGGAATGTACCGAACAAAGTTCATTCAAACCATGATGTTTCTGGTTGAACTGATTCAAGCTGTTAACAATAGCTGTGATTCGTTCCACACCGTTTAAAATACTGTCGAGTAAAACCGAAACCTCCTGATAGTAGTTAGCAGGGTATGTTTTAAAATGCTTTTCCAATCCCAAATAGGATCCCATTATAAAATTTAAGGGATTTTTAATTTCGTGGGTTACTCCGGAAGTTAATGTGCCTAAATAAGCCATTTTTTCAGCTTGAAATAATTGAGACTGGGTATCTTTCAAATGTTGCAGTGTGGCTTTTAATTCATTGTTTTGACTGAGAATGATTTCGTTTTTGTCGAACAATTCACTATTTGCTGTTTTCAACTCCTCGATGGCCGCGTTTAAATCGTGGGTTTTTTCCTGAACCAGTTTTTCAAGATTTTCCTTGTGGTTTTTAAGATCCTCGTGAAGCCTTGTATTTTGAATTGCCACTGAAAACTGATTGGCAATGGTTTGCCCCAGGGCTATTTCATGTTCACTATACGTTCTCGATTTATTACAAGTCCCCAGAATAAGTATACCCAAAACCTCTTCTTCTTGAATAAACGGAAAATACAAAATGCTTTTTAAATTGCGCATGGCTACTATACTTTGTTCGGCCTGCGTTAAAGCCGTTTTAACCGTATCTGCAATTAAAACAGGTTTCGCTTCATTTATGGCTCTTTGAATGTGTGGGTGGTCGGCTAAAAAGGCCCGGCGTAATGCTACCGGCATATCAGGAGGTAACGCCGGAGTAGTTGCCCCCAAAAGCAATTCATTTTGCTCTTCGAGAACATAAATGGCCGCAGTCTCAATCTCGAGCAATTCAGACATTCCATCGCTTATTATTTGCAGTACCTTTTCAAATTCCAGCGTGCTGATAATATCCTGACTGATACGTATAAGAATATTCAACTCCCGAAAACTTTGAGGATAAATAGATGACTCCATGTTGGTTTAGGTTACTTTCAACCAAGTTACGCCATTTTATGCAGAAAAAGCAATTTCTTAGACATAAAAAATAAATACTGATTTCGAAGCCTTTAATTTGCTGCTATTACCTGCTTATTTCAAATTGTTTTTTCGAGGAGAAAAACCCGGGAATCGCCCGTTTCATTCATAATAAATCCATATTCCCGGCGAATGAATTCAAAAGTTGCTGTATTATAAAAACTTACATGAATTACATCATTAATGTAATACCAATTTTTGAAATCTTTAACCAACAACCAGGGTTCGGTCATAACAATTAAAAAACACCGGTTTTTACAAAATCCCAATTCGTTCTGTCTTTGCTTTAGGATAATAAAAATGTTCAAAACATGAGGTGGAAAAAATAAAATCGCTGTTACTTTGTGGCAGATTGGAAAAAAAGGTTCGTAATTATCGTAGCTAAATCCTTTCCTTTCTGTTAAGATACTCAGGGTTGGGTAAGGTACGCAACCGTAATCGAGCCCTCTATTGTTTTGGCGAAAACATAGTCAAAACCCGTTCCACAGCCCGATTTATAAACCCATGCATTAATGCTATTTAGCATTTTTAGTTATTTTTTCTGTTCTTCAAACAACATTAATGGCTCAACACTGTTTGCCTGACAGCAAAACAAAAGTATTTATGTTCACTAAAATTCTCCAAACCCTATTTAACCGGAATCTGATATTAATAGGTGCAATTATAGTAGGCTTGTTTTTCAGCGGCTTTGCCAACACCTTAAAAGATTATAATTTTTACATTCTTGCTGTGGTCATGACTTTATCGACCACCAGTATTTCGATGAAAGGAATGTTACCCATTTCCAAATCGATAAAAAACATGGGCGCGGCCATTTTTCTGGGCTATTTTGTGTTCAGCAGTTTATTAATTGTGCTGTCGTGGTTTTTACTCGATAACAAATACCTTTTTTACGGCATGGTAATTATTGCTGCATCGCCGCCCGGAGTGGCTGTAATTCCTTTTACGCACATACTTAAAGGCGATATGAATTATACCATGGTGGGAACACTTGGAACCTATCTGGCCAGCATAGTGCTGGCTCCGTTTATCATTACCCTGTTTTCTGATTCTGAGGGATTGGATTCTATGCAGCTTCTTATTATTATGGTTAAGGTAATACTCATTCCATTTCTTATCAGCAGGTTGTTTTTATTCAAACCCATTTATGCGGTTGTCGAAAAAACAAGGGGTCACGTAGTTGATTTTGGATTTGCCCTGATTATTTACACCGCAGTTGGACTAAACCGTGATGTTTTTTTTGGAAATTTCGAGGTGCTGGCATTAATTTCCTTTATTCTTATACTGATGATGTTTGGACTGGGAACCATTTATGAATGGGTAGCCCGCCGATTGAAGATTGCAACACCAAAATCGGTAAGCCAAAAACTTTTGTTAACCATAAAAAGTTCGGGGTTTACCGCATCGGCTTCCATGTCAATTTTCGGACGCGAAGCGGCAATTCCTTCAGCCGTTCTGGCGGTTTTGGTTTTGGTTTATTTGCTTTATCTTAGCATCCGAAACGATTTAAAACAACAGCTTTGAAAATCACATTTTTAGGTACCGGTGCTTCGCATGGAATACCTGTAATAGGTTGCCATTGCGACATTTGTGAATCGGAAAACTCAAAAGACAAACGCCTGCGCAGCAGTTTGCTGGTCGAAAATGGTTCGCAGATATTTGTTATTGATGCCGGACCCGATTTCAGACAGCAAATGTTGCGCGAACAGGTTACACGCATCGATGCCGTTTTAATAACACATGAACACAAAGATCATACTGCCGGCTTAGACGATCTTAGAGCCTACAATTATTTAATGAATAAAGCCATGCGCATTTATGGCGAGGATAGGGTACTCAATTCCATAAAACAGGAATACGCCTACGTTTTTAGTGATGACAAATACCCCGGAAGTCCCGATATGGAATTGCACCCGATAACGAACAAAGCATTTTCAATTGACGGACAGAAAATAATTCCCATCCAGATTTATCATAACCGGCTCCCGGTTTTTGGTTACAGAATAAATAACATGGCCTACGTTACCGATGGCAAAACCATTCCGGAAACGGAAATTGAAAAACTACGGAATCTGGATATTCTGGTACTCAGTGCGCTGCGGGTAAAATCGCATGTATCGCATATGGGTTTAGACGAAGTGCTTGAATTGATAGAAAAGCTAAAGCCCAAACAAACCTATCTGACTCACATCAGCCACAAGCAATACAACTACCTCGATTTGGAAAAAATTTTACCGGCCAATGTACATCCGGCTTACGATGGATTGGTTATTCCGATTTGAGAACAATAACCTCGCGTGTTTTGCCGGTAACCTTAAACCGATCGTCGATTCTATGGCCCACCAACCAGGCAATCTGCTGTTTGCTTTCCATAATCCAGATTTTATCTTTGGTAAAACGATCAATTTTTTGGTCGGTAAAAAAATCACTCAGTTTTTTCTGTTGTTTCATACCTAAAGGATAAAAACGATCGCCCCTGTTCCAATGCCTGAAAGTTAAGGGAAAGGAAAGTATAGAGGCGTCGAAACAACCCACCTGAGAATTTTTATCCATTACAAATTCGTTAGCTGGCAAAGCGCTGGCCTGAAGGGAGAAAGGCAAACCGCCCATATTATTTATATTATCAATGACAAATACTTCATTGTTAGTATCAACAGGCTCCACAATAAGTTGCGTTCTGTCGATTAGTAGTTGATGGGTTTCAGAAAAAAAGGTGCGTCCGGGTTCTGAATCAAGAGCTTTGAAAGTTTTGGAGACGGAATCGTAGCTAAATCCCATGGGCGAAAGCAACTCAAATAAAACAGTTGCTTTATAAGGAAGCTCCGAAAGCTTTAGCGCATCAATCAACAGGCGATTACCCGAATGCGAAATCAACTGTTCTTTTAGCTGTTCTACCTGATTGTCATAAATGGAAGCTACATCCTGAAAATTAAGCAGGTTTTGAACCATTACCTGTTCAAAGGCCGGATTAATTGTTTTGAATGCCGGAATTATCTGATGACGGATAATATTGCGCATGTATTGCAGAGAATCGTTCGAAGAATCGTGCCGGTAACTTAGGTTTTCCTGATTCAACAAAGCTTCAATTTCGTCTCTGTTCAAACACAAAAGCGGACGAACTACGTTCTGGTTTTTTGCAGAAATTCCGGTAATTCCTTTAATTCCGGTACCTCTGGAAAGATTTAACAGCAGGGTTTCAATGGAATCGTTCAGGTGATGCCCTACAGCTATTTTGGTGTAAGCGTTTTGCTTGCATAATTCATAAAACCAATGGTAGCGCAGGTCGCGTGCAGCCATTTCAATAGAAATTCCCTGCTCTTTTGCATAAGTTCTTGTATCAAAAACGGTAAAATGTGCTTCCACCTGCCAATCGTGAACCAGCTTTCGGACAAAAGCTTCGTCCTCGACACTTTCGGTACCACGCAGCTTAAAATTACAATGAGCTGCATAAACCTTATAACCCAGTTTTTTTAATATAAAGAGCAAAGCCACCGAATCGGCTCCTCCACTAAGAGCTACAAGAATTTTATCGTTAAAACCAAATAAGTCCTGTTTACTGATATATTGCTTTACTCTTGTTAACATGGCACTAAAATACATTATTTTATGTGAAAAATAATTGGTAACCGCTTTTAGATTTTCGAAGTACAAGTGAAGGTAACCCCAAAAAAAATCCCGAATAATTCTCGGGACTTTTAGTTATATGCTTTTCAATATTTTAAACTGAATTAATGCATGTTCATTAAAAAAAAGCGTTTTGTTAATTACTCCACCACAAATCGCTGATTCACAGAAACCCCTGCTCCAACCAATTGCAGCATATAGTTTCCACTTTTTAATTCACTCAATTCAACAGGCCATACACTGCCAGTGGCCGTTTGAGTTTCATATACCACAGCTCCCAGCATATTATAAATAGTAAGGGCAAGCTGTGCATCGGTACTTACAGGAACATCAACCTGAAAACTTCCTTTGTTTGGATTTGGAAATAAATTAACCTGTTGAACCAATTCATTGGGCAAACAGTTGCCATTGTTTTCACAATCTTTGGCCGATAAGGCCTGTCCCTGCCATATAACTTCAGTAGTCGAAAAATAATGATTATCAGCGGTCCATGTTGTTAAACGGGCATCGTTTTGGTCAATTAATAGTCCGGCAAACTGGTGCATTCGGGCATTGTTATTAAAATCGCCTGACACCAAACGGGTTTTTGCATTTAAAGCTTCATTGGAGCCATACCACCAGGTTTCAGGTGCTGCAAAACCTTTTTTATCGCGCTGGAAAACCATTACTGAAGAACTGCTTTCATCGTACGCAAAAAGTGCAGCTACATTATCTGTATAACCATTGCCATCAAAATCGCCACTAACAATATTCCCTTTAGCTTTACCTGCAGCAAAACCAGCCTGGGCAAACCAGGTATAGGGCCAGTTAAATTTGTTTCCCTGGGTAGTCCAAACAAATGCTTTACAAAAATCATCGGAATAATCGTAAAGAGCGGTAATATCATCCACAAAACCATCCTGATCAAAATCTCCGGCTACAACTGTTCCCTGAATACGTGTAGCATTAAAGTCGTTGCCAACCCACCAGGTTCCCGGCCAGTTAAATTTTGAACCATCGGAATGCCAAACATAGAGTTTGGTTCTTTTTTGTTCGTAATCGTAAAAGGCGGCAATATCATCAACATAACCATCGCGATCAAAATCGCCTACAACCACAGTTTGATTTACCTGGTTGGCATCAAAATCGGCACCATACCACCAGCGCTGGGGAGTAAAAACATTATCATTATTTATCCACACGGTAATACTGGTTTGGTTGTGACCTACTTCGTATATTGCTGCAATATCGTCACGGTAACCATCGTTATCAAAATCGCCCGACACAATTTTACCGTTGAGCGATTTGGCTGATAAAAAATCGAAGGGTAACTGACAATTGGCTTCCCGCTCGTCGACCCAGGCATTTTGATTCATCCAAAGGTTCAAAACAGGCAATTCGCCTGAAGTATTGAAAGCAGCAATATCATCGAGCAAGCCATCATAATCAAAATCGCCAGCAACCATATTTCCACTTACACCAAAATAATTAGTCTGTGCTAAACTATTTAATGTAAATACACCAAATAGTAAAAAAAGTAAGATTTTTTGGCTTGTCTTTTTCATAGTATGGATATTTATATCATTAGAAATCTGCCTTGTAAAGTTGCAAAAAACTTCGCAATAAAGTAAACCTTTCGGTTGGAAAAATGTTCGTTCCCTTTTAATTTGGAACACATCAAATTGTTTATTTATTATTGAAAATACTGATTACTACAGCAATATTCAGATCAGGATTTAAGCTTGTTTTTTTCCAGCATCCAGACTTTTCATTAAAAAGGAAATGGCTTGTTCTGCCACTTCCGATTCCTGATGAATGGGACGTGCCAACAAAACCTCGGTAAACAGATTGTTGCGAACCATTTTTACAAAGCCCAACTCAGCATAAGGATGGTTTTTTACCACACTTTCGGGTACAATAGAAACACCCAATCCGTTGCGAACCAGTTGAATGATGGAATTTATGTTGTTCGATTCGTGTACCACATTGGGCGTAAAACCATACAACGCACAAATCTGCATCAGTGAATTGTGGTAATGAGGAGCAAAATCCTTATTGTAAAAGACAAAAGTTGCCGCCTTTAATTGCTCAATATCCGAATCCGATGCAATAGAAACCTGATTCTTATTATAAACTAACATATAATCATCGAAATACCACAATTGGGTTTTTATCATCAACGATTGCAAAGGAGCCCGCAATATGCCCAAATCGAGTTTACCTTGCTCCAACTCCAGTACCTGCCTTGCTGTTCCCAATTCAAAAAGTTTAAAACTTACATAAGGATATAAAGTGGATAAATGCTGAATAAGTTCCGAAATAATGCCCCCAAAAGTAGAGCTTATGTAAGCTATACGAAACTCACCGCTGACATTATCAGCTATTTTCCGGGTTTTTAAGGTGATGCGTTCCAACAAAAACAGCAAATCCCTAACCTCACGCTCAAAATAAGTTCCTGCATCAGTTAACTCAACCCGCTTATTGGTTCGCTCCAGTAATTGCGCTCCAATTTCGGTTTCCAGTTCTTTTATTTGTCGGCTTAATGGGGGCTGTGATATAAAAAGTTTTTCTGCCGCTTTACTAAAATTGCGTTCCTCACAAACCCTTAAAAAATACCTAAGATGTCGTAATTCCATTTTATCATACTTATTAAGTATTAATACATGATAAAATAAGTCTTTTTAAATCATAAAAACAAACACTACTTTTGATAAATAATTAAACTATATTAAATAATTTAGCTACAATACATAGCTATATTGATTTTTTTAATTACAAATACAAATTTAATATAGATTTATAATTAATATTTGTAAATAATTAACATTTAAATCATACTATTTTGGGAAAGACCTTATTCGACAAAGTTTGGGATGCTCATGTGGTACAATCGATACCCGAAGGTCCCGATGTACTTTATATTGACAAACACCTGGTACATGAAGTTACCAGTCCGGTAGCATTTCTTGGGCTCGACAAACGAGGCATTAAAGTATTCAGGCCGCAAAATACCGTGGCGACTCCCGATCATAACGTACCCACACTGAATCAGGATTTGCCTATTAAGGATAAGCTTTCGCGGATGCAGGTGGATAAACTTACGCAGAATACTTCAAACCATGGAATTACCCTTTATGGTTTAAACCATCCATATCAGGGGGTAGTACACGTTATTGGCCCGGAACTTGGCATTACACAACCCGGAATGACGATTGTATGCGGGGATAGCCATACGGCCACCCATGGTGCCTTTGGTTCGGTGGCATTTGGTATTGGCACCAGCGAGGTGGAAATGGTGTTGGCCACCCAGTGTATTATGCAACCCAAACCCAAAAGAATGCGCATCACAGTAAATGGCGAATTGGGTATAGGTGTAGGCGCAAAAGATTTGATACTTTATATTATTTCACAAATATCGGCCAGTGGCGGAACCGGTTATTTTATTGAATACGCCGGCGAAGCATTTACCACATTGAGTATGGAAGGCCGTATGACCGTATGTAATATGAGCATTGAATGCGGTGCCCGAGGTGGATTGATTGCCCCTGACCATACCACTTTTGAATACTTGAAAGATAAAAAATTTTCGCCCAAAGGTGCCGAATGGGACAAAAAGCTTGCCTATTGGAAAACCCTTTACTCCGATAACGATGCCATATTTGATAAGGAATTAACTTTTGATGCCAAAAATATTGAACCGCAAATTACCTACGGAACCAACCCGGGTATGGGCATGGGAATTACCCAAAGCATTCCCGCTCAAAGCGATGCAACCTTTAAAAAAGCCCTGGAATACATGAAGGTAAAAGCCGGCGAGCCTATTCTGGATACACCGGTGGATTATGTATTTGTGGGAAGTTGCACCAATGGCCGTATTGAGGATTTGCGTGAATTTACCCAGGCAATAAAAGGCCGAAAAAAGGCCGAAAACGTAACTGTTTGGATTGTTCCCGGTTCCAAGCAGGTTGAAAAACAAGCTATGGTCGAAGGTCTCGATAAAATTCTGGCTGAAGCCGGCATTGAATTGCGACAACCCGGATGTTCGGCATGTCTGGCCATGAACGACGACAAAGTTCCTCCTGGTAAACTGGCGGTAGCCACAACCAACCGTAATTTCGAAGGGCGACAAGGGCCCGGTTCCCGAACCATGTTGGCCAGCCCGCTGACTGCTGCCGTTGCTGCCATTACCGGAAAAATTACCGATCCAAGAATCTTTTTATAAAAATTACTATGAATCAGTCTCTAATATCCAAAGTCAAAATTCTAACATCTAAATCCCATGTCAATCGATAAATTCACCACCCTAAAGTCTACCTGCGTTCCCATTCCCATTGAGAACGTGGATACCGACCAGATTATTCCCGCCCGTTTTTTAAAAGCTACCGAACGCAAAGGTTTTGGCGATAACCTGTTTCGAGACTGGCGCTACAACAGCCATAACCAACCCATTCCCGGTTTTCCTTTAAACAATCCGAAATACGGAGGGCAAATTTTAGTGGGTGGTAAAAATTTCGGTTCTGGTTCCAGTCGCGAGCATGCAGCCTGGGCTATTTACGATGCCGGATTTAAAGTAGTTATTTCCAGTTTTTTTGCCGATATATTTAAAAACAATGCCCTTAATAATGGACTGTTACCGGTTCAGGTTTCAGCATCCTTTTTACAACTTATTTTCGACACGGTCGAGAAAAAACCGCATACCGAACTCCAGGTAAATCTCGAAAAACAAACTATTGAATTATTGGAAACAGGTACCAAAGAAACATTTGAAATAAATGCCTATAAAAAAGAATGCCTGCTTAAAGGTTACGACGATATCGATTATTTGCTCAGCATTAAAAACCTGATTGAAAACTACGAAAAGGAACGATCGGTTTAATTGTATCAGGCAACTGGCGATGCAACTGTTAACAACAAAACAAAAAATAGAAGGCCATGAAAATACTACTACTCGACACAACCTTACGCGATGGTGAACAAACCTCGGGCGTTTCATACACCGAAGATGAAAAACTAAGCATCGCCAAAATCCTTATTGAGGATTTAAAAGTCGACAGGCTTGAGGTGGCATCAGCAAAAGTCTCGGATGGGGAATTCAATGCGGTAAAAAAAATTACCAGCTGGGCAAAACGAAACGGTCACCTCGAAAAGATTGAGGTACTGGGCTTTGTTGATGGCGACAAATCGATAAACTGGCTTAAAGAATCCGGTTGCCAAGTTTTGAACCTGCTAACCAAAGGCTCGCTAAACCATTGCAAATACCAGCTACGAAAAGAACCCGATGAGCATATTGCCGACATTAAAGCGGTTCTTAAGTTGGCCGAAACCAACAATATCCGGGTAAATATTTATCTCGAAGACTGGAGTAATGGCATGCGTCATTCCAGAAGCTATGTTTATCATATGCTCGATGAACTAAAAGACACTTGTATAGACCGCTTTATGCTACCCGACACATTAGGGATCCTTAACCCGGACGAAACCTATGATTTTCTAAAAGAAACCAAAGAACGCTATCCAAAATTAAAATTCGATTTTCACTCTCACAACGATTACGATTTGGCCACTGCCAATGTGTTTGCAGCCATCAAAGCAGGTATTGACTGCATTCACGGAACCATTAACGGCTTGGGCGAACGGGCCGGAAACATTCCTCTTTCGAGTGCCATAGCTGTGGTGCTCGATCATTTTAAATACCCGCTGAATGTAAATGAATCGCGGTTGAATTTTGTTAGCCGAATGGTTGAAATGTATTCGGGAATCCGCATTCCGCAAAACAAACCGCTGATTGGTGAAAGCGTTTTTACTCAAACCGCCGGCATCCATGCCGATGGCGACAGCAAAAAGAACCTGTATTTTAACGATTTACTTCCCGAACGTTTTGGCCGCAAACGCTCGTATGCCTTGGGAAAAACATCAGGTAAAGCCAATATTAAAAAGAATCTCGAAGAAATGGGGATTGAACTCGACGAATTTTCAATGAAGAAAATTACCGACCGGATTATTGAATTGGGCGACCGCAAAGAAATGGTTACCCGCGACGATCTGCCCTACATTATTGCCGACGTGCTGAAAAGCAAAGCTATTGAAGAAAAAATTGAAGTCATAAATTACAATTTCAGTGCCGGAAAAGGATTAAAACCCGTGGCCTCGGTAAAATTAAAAATAAACGGGCATGGTGTTTTTGAAGAGCATGCTGCTGGTGATGGCCAATACGACGCTTTTATGCGGGCCATAAAAAGCATCTACATAAAGCTGAACAAAGTGCTTCCACGCCTGGTCGATTATTCCGTATCCATTCCTCCCGGCGGACGCACCGATGCGCTGGTGCAAACGGTTATTACCTGGAATCTGGGTAAAGAATTCAGAACCCGCGGTTTGGATTCAGACCAAACCATGGCAGCCATTAAAGCCACCATTAAAATGTTAAACATGATAGAAAATTTTGAAAACCAATAAACTATGAAATTTCATATTGCAACCCTGCCCGGCGACGGAATTGGCCCGGAAATAGTAGAACAGGCTATAAAAGTGCTAAAAGCCATCGAGAAAAAGTATAATCACATATTTATCTTTGAGGAGGCACCGGTTGGAGCCATTGCCATTGAACAAACCGGCAATCCATACCCCGAATCCACCCATGAATTGTGTATGAAAGCCGATGCCGTGCTTTTTGGAGCCATTGGCGATCCCAAATACGACAACAATCCCAAAGCCAAAGTACGTCCCGAACAAGGATTACTGGCCATGCGCAAAAAACTGGGATTATTTGCCAACATTCGTCCGGTGGTTACTTTTCCATCACTGCTTGATAAATCTCCATTAAAACGAGAATTGGTCGAAGGGGTTGATTTTGTAGTTGTCCGTGAATTAACGGGAGGCATCTATTTTGGGCAACGCGGACGCTCGGAAGATTTAAATACGGCTTTCGACACCTGCATTTACACACGCGATGAAGTGGAACGTATTTGCCGTTTGGCTTTCGATTACGCCATGAAACGCAACAAGCGCCTGTGCGCGGTTGACAAAGCCAATGTACTGGAAACCTCACGTTTATGGCGTGAAGTAATGCAGGAACTTACCCCCCAATATCCCGAAGTAACTGTTGATTATATGTTTGTTGACAATGCGGCCATGCAGCTTATTCAATGGCCCAAAAAATTCGATGTAATGGTGACCGAAAACATGTTTGGCGATATACTTAGTGATGAGGCCAGCGTAATTACCGGTTCCATGGGCATGTTGCCATCGGCTTCCATAGGTTTGCATACTTCGGTGTTCGAACCCATTCACGGTTCTTATCCGCAAGCAGCCGGAAAAAACATAGCGAATCCCTGCGCTACCATCCTTTCAGCTGCCATGCTTTTGGAATCACTGAATTTATTAACCGAAGCCGAAACTGTTCGTCAGGCAGTTACCGATTCGCTAAACGAGAATTTTGTTACTGAAGATATTGATAAAAATGTAGCCAAAAAGACCAGCGAAGTGGGCGACTGGATTGCCTCAAGGATATAGAATTATTTCACGTTAAACTTATTAGCCTTGCAGCTTAGTTGCAGGGCTTTTTCTTTTTCCTACTTTTGTATGTTTAATTAAATTTAGACTATGTTGTTTGATGCTGCTGCACAGAATTGGGATTCTGATCTTCAAAAAGTAGAAAGAGCCAAGGTTTTGGCTCAATACATTTCGGATTTTGTTCAGGGGAAAAACCTGAATAAAGCACTGGAGTTCGGTTGTGGAACCGGTTTGTTGAGTTTCCATTTAAAAGATGCCTTTCCTTTAATTGATTTGGCCGACACTTCGGAAGGAATGATTGAGGTGTTAAAGAAAAAAATCAGTGATAATTCCCTGAGCCATTTTAAGCCCATCCTGCTCGAAGCAAAACCTGCTTTTCAACCTGCTGCATACGATATGGTGTATTCGCTGATGACCCTGCACCACATCGAAAACCTGGATGCAGTATTTAACGATTTTTATCGGATGCTAAAACCCGGAGGTTATCTTTGCATTGCCGATTTGGTTAAAGAAGATGGCGATTTTCATAATTCAGAAGACAGCAAACACGTACATCATGGATTTGAGAAAGAGCAACTGCTTAAACAACTTAAGGTTCATGGTTTCGAAGAAATGGTTTTTCAGGAATTTTTTTTCATAAATAAAACCACAGAGCAAGGCAAGCAAAAAAACTTTCCCTTGTTTTTTCTGATAGTTCAAAAAACCTAAATGAAGAATTACATCCATTAAAGTTTCTAAGTAAAAACCAGATTTAAAATAATAAAGAAAATGCAAGGCAAACTATATCTGATTCCCATAACGCTTGGCGAGAGTAGCATTGAGCTGGTTATTCCTGCCGAAGTCAGAACAGAAACCTTAAAAATAAGGCATTTTATTGTCGAAAACGTACGTACTGCCCGGCGTTACCTGCGCAAACTCGATCCGGTTTTTCCCATCGACGAAACGCAATTTTTTGAACTCAACAAACACACTTCGCCCGAACAAATTGGAACCTACCTGAAACCCATTCATCAGGGGTTTGCTATGGGCGTAATTTCTGAAGCCGGAGTACCCGGAGTTGCCGATCCCGGTGCCGATGTGGTGGCATTGGCTCACAGCCAAAACATACAAGTGGTTCCATTTGTAGGGCCTTCGTCCATTTTGATGGTAGTGATGGCTGCCGGACTAAACGGCCAAAACTTTGCTTTTAACGGCTATCTTCCCATAAAACCCAACGAACGTGCATCAGTTATTAAACATTTGGAAAAACGCTCGCAAACGGATCACCAGTCGCAACTTTTTATTGAAACACCTTACCGTAATGCGCACCTGTTAAACGATTTAATGCAACACTGCCATTCTTCGACCCGCTTATGCATTGCTGTTGACATAACCTTGCCCACGGAATTTATAAAAACCGACACCATTGCCAACTGGAAAAAACAGTTACCCGAAATTAACAAACGTCCCGGAATATTTATGATTCAAGGCTAAACAAAGACTTTCGTTTTAAACCTTTTAAAGTAAAGATTGTTTTGTTTCTACCGAATTCAGAAATGAGTAAAACAAATATTTTATCTATTCATTGATTCCGACCTATTTTCCAAAAGCTACAAATATTATCGAATATAAAAACTAAAATATTTAATTTACTTAGGAATTTTCACCAGGCAATAACTATATTTGCTAAATTTTTCAAACTACATCTATGAAGAAACTAAGCCGAGAATTTATACACAGCCTCCCGAAAGCAGAACTGCATTGTCACCTCGATGGCTCGATGCGCGTACAAACCATTATTGATTTGGCTAAAGAACAGAAGGTTAAGCTACCCAAAGAAAGCGTTGAAGAGTTGACCAATTACCTGGCAGTTGGCATGGAATGCCAAAGTCTGGAAGAATACCTGCGCCCGTTCGATGTTACTTGCTCAGTTCTACAAACCAAAGAGGCATTAATACGTGCCACTTACGAACTGGCTGAAGACTGCGCCGATGAAAACATCTGGTATCTTGAGATACGCTTTTCACCTATTTTGCATGTTAAAAAAGATTTGAAATTAACCCAGGTGATTGATGCAGTGCTTGAAGGCAAACACCGTGCTGAAAAAAATTTTAACATAAAAATTGGAATCATTATTTGCAGCCTGCGCCACACCGATCCTAATATTTCCTTAACACTTGCTGAACTGGCCGTTGCTTATAAAAACCGGGGCGTATTGGGATTCGATTTGGCTGGAGCCGAAGACGGATTCCCAGCAAAAGACCACAAAGAATCATTTTTCTTAATTATAAATAACAACATTAATACCACCGTACATGCCGGCGAAGGATACGGTCCGGAATCGATTCATCAGGCTATCCACTTTATACGGGCCAATCGCATTGGTCATGGTACACGTTTACGCGAAGACGGCGACTTGCTAAATTATGTAAACGATCACCGGATTCCTTTGGAAATGTGCATCACATCAAACGTACAAACCAAAGCAGTTCCATCGTTCGAAAACCATCCGGTTAAATTTTATTTTGATTTGGGTATCAGGGTAACTTTAAACACCGACAACCGCCTGATTTCGAAAACTACGTTAACCGATGAATACATGTTAGCCATTGAAAAATTTGGGTTTACTTTGGATGAATTAAAGTATTTGATTTTGAATGGATTCAAATCGGCATTTTTGCCGCTTAAAGAGAAAGTTGAATTGATTCATAGAGTTACCAGAGACCTGGAAGAAAAAGGATTGATTATTAAACGCGACTACATTTAGCAAAAGATATTATTAAAATTAAAACGTGCCCTGTGCACGTTTTTTTTTGTCTTTAAAACTGGCAAATAGGGCTGCTCCTATTAATCCGGCATTATTAAGCAGTTGTGCCGGCACCATTGGCGTTTTAACGGTAACAAATTCACTGAATTTTTCCATTTTTTTGCTGGTACCACCGCCAATAATAAACAAATCGGGATTAAATATTTTTTCGTAGTATTTTAGCGATTCATTAAAACGCTTACCCCACTGTTTCCAGTTTAATTCGGCTTTTTTTCGAACCGAATCGGAACTGTATCGTTCCACGGTTTTCTTTTTAAATTCCAGATGTCCCAATTCGGTATTGGGCATTAAAACTCCCTGATTAAACAAAGCGGTTCCAATTCCGGTTCCTACCGTAATCATCATTACCAAACCATCAACCCCTTTTCCGGCACCGTGATGCATTTCGGCCAGGCCTGCAGCATCGGCATCGTTTACGGCAAATACCTTACAGCCGCTGCGCTCCGAGAGCATGTCATCGATGGGAATACCAATCCACGAATCGTCAATATTAGCTGCCGAATGTACCATTCCGTGCTGAACTACAGCCGGAAAACCAACACCCACCAAACCTTTCCAGTTAAAATGCTGAATTAAATCGTAAATGGTAGCTGCAAGAGCCTGCGGAGTTGCCGGTTGGGGTGTGTCGATGCGATGCCGTTCCGAAAGGAGTTCGGCGGTTAGTGTATTTACCAGTGCTCCTTTTATTCCTGAACCTCCTACATCGATACCCAAAACTTCCATAGACGGATAAGTTATTTGTTTTAAGAACCCTTCAAAGGTTTTATTGTTCATCAAAAGAATAGTATGTTGTTACTTTCATCTGTTTAGATTAAATTATCAATGGTCAGATGGAACATCCATAAAATAATCAGGCTCGGGTGTTTTAAACTCGTTCATCATGGATGTTTCATTTGGAAAAAAAATGCAGATGTACATTACAAACAAATTAACTAAGGATAAAAGTAAAAAAATAAAACCAAACAGCCGGAGCCATTTGGTTTTAATATCTAAGGAATTCCATTGAAAACCCAGTTTTCAGATTAAACTTTTTGCTCTTTCCATTTGCCGAGTCTAAAAAAGTATAAGGCCAATAAGCTCATAAACGATTCGGCAATAATAATGGCATAAAAAACACCGCGTTGTTCCAAACCAAGCGACATGGCTAAAAACCAGGCCAAAGGTATTTCTACCATCCAAAAGGCAATAAAATTAAAGAGTGTTGGCATTTTGGTATCGCCTGCCCCGTTGAACGATTGCACCATCACCATGCCCAGCCCATAAAATACGAAGCCATACGAAACAATGCGCAAACATTCGGAACCAATTCTTATAAGAACAACTTCGTTGGTAAACAGGCGAATAAACCATTCGGGAAACAGAATAAATAGAATGCTCATTAAGCCTAAAAAAATCATGTTTACAAACGACACCTTCCATACCGACGATTCCGCACGATCAGCACGGTTGGCTCCCAGGTTTTGTCCCACCAGCGTAGCCGCCGCATTGCTTAAACCCCACGAAGGCAATAATAAAAAGATAACTATCCGAATGGCAATGGTATAGCCGGCAATGGCTTCGCTGCCAAAATTCGAGATAATGCGAATCATAAATATCCAACTGGTGGTGGCAATAAGCGATTGCCCGATACCTCCGGCTGAGATATTAATCAGGTGCATAATTTTTTCCCAGTTAATCCGGAATTTAAGTCCGTTCAGGTTAATACGTCCCGAGCCCCGGAATAAAATGTACAGTTGATAAACTACGGCCACTCCCCGACCAATGTTAGTTGCTATGGCTGCACCAACAATTCCCATTTCGGGGAAAGGACCCCAACCAAAAATCAACAAGGGGTCGAGAATCAGGTTCAGTCCATTGGCCAGCCACAAAACGCGCATGGCAATGGCTGCATCGCCTGCCCCACGAAAGATGGCGTTGTTTATAAAGAGCAACATAATAACCAGGTTGCCCCCAAACATCAGCGTTGTATAGCTGCTGTAGTTGTTTACAATTTCGGTCGAAGCTCCCATAGCGCGAAGCAAATCTTTGGCAAACACCATTCCTGGAACAGCAATCATTAAGGAAACAATTACTCCGGTAATAATGGCCTGGTACCCTTCGGCACTGGCTTCACGCTGACGCTTTTCACCAATACGCCGCGACACCAATGCTGTGGTTCCCATAGCAAAGCCAAAGGCAATAGCATATACCAGTGTCAGTACCGACTCGGTAATGCCCACCGTTGCCACCGCATCGGCTCCTAATTTTGAAACAAAGAAAATATCGACTACTGCAAAGATGGATTCCATTATCATTTCAAGCACCATGGGTATGGCCAACAGAAAAATGGCTTTGCTAAGAGGAATCTGGGTAAAGTCGCGGTCAGATCCTGAAACCGCTTCCCAAAGAAAGTTTTTTAGCCGGTGGAAGGTATTCCCCGCCTGTTCGGTTTTGTTGGTTGTTTTATGGTAATATTCGGTCATGTTGTTTTCGTTTATACTTTTTTATACATCGGTATCCAGTCACTTGAGCTGTTAAACAAGCAGTTTCGTTGTTAAAGCCATTGTCCACAAGGGTCACATCGATAAACGGTAAGGTAACGATCGTTTTCATAATAAATCCTCCGATTTAATTGGTTAAATAAAAAATGAATAAATAATTTGGGAAATGTTAACGCAATATCAGACTATGTACCTAACAGCTTTTAGGCACATCGGCAAACACAGTTGATATAGTCGTTTTAATTTTCATGATGCACAAAATAAAAACATATTTTCTGAACCACCAAATTTATTTTATGGTGGCGTTATAAAAAAGTAAAATACCGGTAACAGCAAACAAAAAAGGCTTACGGGTTTCCTTTTAAGTGGAAACCGGTAAGCCGCTATTTATAAATTATTTTTTTATCTAACTATACAGTTCGTTACGTTTTGCTTTAAGCGCATCGTCGGTCAGGTAATCTTCGAATTTCATCAGTTTATCAATCTGTCCATTGGGACCAAATTCAATGATGCGATTGGTTACGGTATTTATAAACTCGTGGTCGTGCGATGCCATAAGAACCTGCTCGGGAAAATTAATCAAACTATTGTTGAATGCCTGAATCGATTCCATATCGAGGTGGTTGGTCGGGTGATCGAGAATCAGGGTATTGGCTTTGGCCAACATCATTTTGGCAATCATGCAACGCACCTTTTCTCCTCCCGACAACACGGTACATTTTTTATATACTTCGTCGCCACTAAAAAGCATTTTTCCCAGATGGCCGCGTAATTCAAACTCCAGGGTATCGTTGGTAAACTGGGCAATCCAGTCCATCAGGGTAAGGGGCTTAACAAAATATTCACTATTATCCATCGGAAGGTATGCTGTTGTAATGGTTTGTCCCCAACGGCAAGTACCTGAATCGGGTTGCATGGTTCCGTTTAAAATCTCAAATAAGATAGAAATGGCCCGGTTATCGCGTGAGTGGAAAATAATTTTATCGTTCTTTTCCATATTGAAAGTAAGGTTCTTAAACATTACCTGTCCATCGACGGTTTTCGACAGATTCTCCACTTCGAGCACCACATTTCCTGCCTGGCGTTCGGGCTGAAAAATAATTCCCGGATAACGTCGGGTGCTGGGCTGAATATCTTCGACCTTCAACTTTTCAAGCATTTTCTTGCGACTGGTTGTCTGTTTAGCTTTAGAAACATTAGCGCTAAAGCGGGCAATAAATTCCTGAAGTTCTTTCTTTTTCTCTTCAGCTTTTTTGTTCTGGTTGGCCATCTGTCGGGCGGCCAACTGGCTGCTCTGGTACCAGAACGAATAGTTACCTGAATAAATAGCCACCTTTCCGTGGTCGATATCGAGAATATCGGTACAAACATTATCTAAAAAGTGGCGGTCGTGCGATACTACAATAACCGTATTTTCAAAGTTCGAAAGGTAATTCTCGAGCCAGAGCACGGTTTCCAAATCGAGGTCGTTGGTAGGCTCATCGAGCAGCAGGTTATCGGGGTTACCGAACAAAGCCTGGGCTAAGAGTACTTTTACCTTTTCTTTACCATTCAGGTCTTTCATCAGTTTCTGATGCAAATCTTCTTTAATTCCCAGTCCACTTAACAACGAGGCCGTATCACTTTCTGCATTCCATCCATCCATTTCGGCAAAACGGGCTTCCAAATCGGCGGCACGCATTCCATCGGCATCGGAGAAATCTTCCTTCAAGTAAATGGCATCTTTTTCTTTCATAATAGCGTAAAGTTCCTGATGCCCTTTAATCACGGTTTCCAAAACCGAAAACTCGTCAAACTCAAAGTGGTTCTGCTTTAATACGGCCAGTCGCTCACCTTGCCCCAGTGAAATGGTTCCGGTGGTGCTGTCCAAATCGCCCGACAGCATACGCAAGAAAGTTGATTTGCCGGCCCCATTGGCACCGATTACCCCATAGCAGTTGCCCGGAGTAAATTTCACGTTGACATCGGAAAAAAGTGGTTTCTTGTCGAATTGAATGGATAAATTGGATACTGTAATCATTAGATTCCCTCTTACTTAATAATTTGTTACCAACCCCGCGTGGGATATTTGAGGGCGCAAACTTACAAAAATATTTTGGAATTGCATTACCTTTTATAATCCTTTAAATTCACACAATTATTAAGGCAATGAATTGATTCGAAAAAACCATAATTATATTAATAATCAGGATAAAAGCATTTACACAGATACAGTTTCACTTACCCAATTTATTAAGGCATTTACATTGAAGCCTAAAAAAAAGCTATACTTTTTTATATCGGAAAATTGAATGAATCTTTCCAAATATTTTTGTTCAATGAGTCGGTTAATTTTTCAGAGTAAAAGGTTGTAACTACACTTTATTTTGTGCGACTAAATGAATGTTCTAAATTTACAAACCTTAAACCGACCAAAATGAGTAAACTTACCCGAAGGACATTTATTAAACAGGCATCGGTACTGGGATTAGGCTCTATGGTGCTTCCTGGCATCTTGTTAAAAAAAACCAGTGCATTAACAGCACAAAACCTGCCCGACATTGCCATTATTGAAGGAACCCGCATTTTTGAAAACACCCTGCTGGCTGTTGAACGACTGGGAGGCATGTCGCGTTTTGTAAAAAACGGGCAAAAAGTGGGCTTGCTTATTAATTCCGATTTTGAGATTCCGGGTGTTTATACCCACCCCGATGTTTCGCTGGCGGTGGTAAAAATGTGTTTCGATGCAGGAGCATCAGAAGTAAGCTGCCTGCAATGTGTAATTTCCGAATACTGGGAACGCTCGGCTCACAAAACCGCTATGGAACCCTACCTGACCCGGCTGGGTAACGAAACCCTGAATCGGTTTCCGGCCAAATTCGAAAACGGCGGATTTGTTAAGAAAGAGATCATTGGAGCCAAACACCTTAAAGAAATAGAAGTAGTTGGAAAACTTTTCGAAGTGGATGTACTTATTAACCTGCCCATAGCCAAACACCACGCCACAACCCTGTTTACAGGTGCCTTGAAGAATATGATGGGGGTAAATACCCGCGCTACCAACGTAACTTTTCATCTGAATGGACCAAAACGTAACGACCCCGTTTATCTGGCAGAATGTATTGCCGATCTGAACCGTTTTCGACCGGCTGATTTAACCGTAATGGATGCCACAAGCTACCTTACCAGCAATGGTCCCAGTGGTCCGGGTGAAACTGCCGAAAGCAATAAGATACTGGCTGGTACCGATATGGTGGCCATCGATGCGCTGGGCAGCAGCTATCACGGTTACAGTTACGAAGATATACCCACCCTGGCTGCCGGTGAACAGGCCGGACTGGGAACCGCAAACTACCATAACCTCAAAATTCACGAAGAAAAAGCCTGACACTTATGATGCGTTTATTCCTGTTGACTTATTTATTGCTAAATGCTTTCCTGCTGCAAGCAACAAGTATTCACGGTCTGCTGCCCGAAAATAAATCTTGTGGCGACTGGCTCGTGGTGGGACAAACCGAATATTACGCCAGCGACGAGCTTTACTTTTTAATCAACGGGGGAGCCGACCTTTATCTCGAATATGGTTTTAAAGAGGTGGTGGCACAAAGCTATCAGAACAATGTCAATGAGAAAATCAGTGTCGAAATTTATAATATGGGTAGCAGCGAGGCTGCGTTTGGTATTTATAGTCTGAGTAAAAGTCCGCAGGGTGAAACAGCAAACCTGGGCGACTTTTCGGTAAAAACATCGAACTCCCTGCTGTTTACTTCCGATTCGTACCTAGTGCTGATGCGCAGTGCAGCAGCCAGTGCTACGGTGCGCGAAGGTTTTTGCCTGCTGGCAGAAAGCATCCTACGAAAAAATCCAGCCGAAGGAAATATACCTGCCCTAATTGAGCACCTGAAACTGAATGCTAATGATGTGCGCTATTTACGTGGCCCCATTGGGTTAAGCTCAGTTTATTATTTCGATGCCGCTAATTTGTTTCAGGTGGAGGAAGCTCTTGCTTACCAACAAGGCGATACCACCCTGCTCTATTTTGCCTACAATGAAGCACAAAAAACGGTCGAAGTTTTTGAACATCTAAAAAAGATGTTGCCATCGAAAACAAAGTTTACCCTGCTTGAAAGTCAGGCATCGGCTTTTAACCTGAAGGATAAAAAAGAGCGCACCCTGTTTTTTACCCTAAAGCAAAATGCGATACAAGTGGCTCTTAACTAAGCACAATACCTAATTATTAAATGGATTTCAGCTATTGAAACAGATACTATTTGTTTTTTGCATCACCTTAAAGGTTAGGTTTGCAGCTTTAACCTGATTTGTTTATTTTTTACCGGTAAATTTGTGTTTTTAACAGTAATTTTATACTTTTAATCGTCTTTTATTCAATCATTAACACATTAAATTATGGCCTTAAAAATTAAAATCGACATTACGGTCGATACCGAGCTTTTAAAAGCCAGGTATCCCAAGGGTGGTAATATTAGCGACCACAACATTATTGACATGGTTCAGGATCAAGGTAAATTTGAATACCAGGACGGGAATCGCGATAAGCTGATTTCCATTGTCAGTCCCGGCTCGTCGTTGAAGTGGAAAATCAAAAGCAAACAAAAAGGGGTGAATCTCGATTTGTTGGATTACGTGGATTTGGACGGTAATATGAGTAAGGTATTTAAATCTAAACCCGGTAAAGCAGGAACAGACGATGAGTACGACGGTGCAATAAAGGCCGATATAGGACAAAAAAGCATAAATACCCGCTACGCATTTAAGTTCTGTATTAAAAACGAGTCAGCAACCACCTGGACCTGGGATCCTGGCGTGGATGTTCCTTTTCCTCCCGTGGTGCCTTAAGTCAACGAGCAATGGCAATTAGCAATTAACAATTAGCATGATAGAGACTGGTAAGTAAGTTGCTGGTTGCTATTGCTTTGAGTTTTGAGTTTTTGAGTTTATAATTTTGAGTAATGTCGGAAGAACAGAGAACAGAAGGGTACCCTATGATTATGCTGGGTGACTCTGTGTCATAAATTTATTAAAAATATTACATAACCTCTAAGTAGCCCGCAGTCATCAAAAGACAGCACTCAGGTTTTAGTATGATACCTAATAGATTAGTTTCCAAAAATAAAAAACAGAAAACCAGACAAAAGTCATGTTTTTTGCGTGTTGGGTGATTGGGTAAATTGTTTTATCTTCGGTTTTTATTTATTCAACTACCTATGAAACCATACCGCTTTTATATTTTAGCGATTCTTCTTATTGTCTCTGCCTTAAGCTTAAAGGGAAATAATGAACTAAGGAATACTTTTAAAGAAATTTACCAGAAAGCCAACAGTGAGAACAATAAGGAAAAAGCCTTAAAATATGCTTTTGATGCCTACGAACTGGCTAAACAAATGAATAACGACACCCTGATAGCCTCAGGGCTTGTTGTTATTAGTAACAATTATAAATCGTTGGGGAATTACGGGCAGGCACTAACTTATGCCCTGCTGGCCGAACCTTTTTATCAAAAAATTAACGAAACTATGGGTTCTGCCATGATAGCCACCCACATTGCCGGCATCTATTTTACCATGGAAAACTTTGAACCTGCAATTAGTTACTACCATCGGGCCATGCAAATTAAAACCGAATACATTGCCCTCACCCTGGCCATCTATATTAACTTGAGCGAAATTTACCGGCAAATGCAATTCTACGACAGTGCACTTTTTTACATGCAACGCTACCAAACCGAAGCCGGGGAACATAATTTTGCCTATTACGACGGACAAAACTATGCAAACCTGGGATTGGTTTATGCCGCACAAAACAAAACCACAGCAGCCGATTCGATGCTCAGCAAAGCCATAAACTTACTAAAAACCAACAAGGACTTTATGGCACTAACCCAAACCTATCTGGAGCTGGCCAAGATTTATCTTGAACAAAAAGACTTTTCGAAAGCCTTACCACTGGTAAAGCTTGCCTTCCAAACCGCCGACAGCAACCACTATACCGGTGAACTTAAAAAAGCATCCCTTTTGCTGGCACAACTTAACGAACAAAAAAACAACTTTGTCGATGCCTACCATTACCTTAAAACCTTTAACTCCCTGCGCGAACAAATAGCCAGCGACTCGGTGGTTTCAAAACTGGCCGAAATGCGTGCCGATTTTGAGATTCAAAAAAAGGAAGAAGAGGTTATTTACCTGAAACGGATTAGTAATATTAAGAACCTGCTGGCCCTGATTCTTATTCTTAGCTTAGTGGCAGTACTAACCCTGGTTCGTTTCCTATATGTCGAAAACAAAAAACGGAAACAAGCCAACCGCTCGCTAGAAGAATACAACGAAGAGCTGAACCAAAAAAACCACATCATCCATCAGGCCTTGCAGGATAAAGAAATTCTAATTCGCGAAATTCACCACCGAGTAAAAAACAACCTGCAGATAATTTCCAGCATCATTAACCTGCAGCGCATGCGCATCGATAACCCCGACACTGAAAACATCTTTAACGAAATGCAACGCCGTATTATGGCCATTTCGTCGATTCACCACAAACTGTACCAGGGCGATTCGGTTTCGCTTATTAATATGAAGGAATACCTGACTGAGATTGTTGAATCCATTCATCAGGCCTTCGACGATCAGGGTATGGAAGTAGATTACCAGATTTCGATACAAAATATAAAACTTGATATCGATGCGGCGGTTTCTCTGGGTCTTATTGTAAACGAACTGGTTACCAATGCCTACAAATACGCTTTTAAACCCGGACACAAAAACCAGCTGACAATCGGGCTCACAGTTATCGAAAAACATCAGTACCAGCTAAGGGTTAGCGATTCGGGCCCTGGTCTTCCCCAGGAATTTTCCATCGACAAAAGCGATTCACTGGGAATGCGTATGGTTTCCTTACTCACCCGACAGCTTAAAGGAAACATCGCTATACAAAACCAAAAAGGAGCTGTTGTGCTAATTGATTTTAAAGAACCGCTTAAAAACCTTTTGCGATAAAAAGCAGATTTTTATTATTGTTCGGAACAAATAATTAACTTGCAAACGTGTTTCTAATTCCTTACGTATGCTTAAACTTTTAATTGTTGAAGACGAACTGCTTATTGCCGAAGATTTACGGATGCAGCTAACCAAACTGGGTTACCATGTTGTTGGCATGGCCGTTAGTTACATGGAAGCTATTGAATTAATAATGGAAGATTTGCCTGATTTGGTGCTTCTTGATATCAACATTAAAGGCGACAAAGACGGTATTGAACTGGGGCATTTTCTGCATCACGAAGTAGAAATTCCGTTTATTTACCTTACCAGCCATTCCGACAGCAAAACCCTGGCCCGGGCCAAGGAAACCCAACCCGATGCCTACCTTTTAAAACCCTACAAAAAAGAAGGCTTGTACACCGCCATCGAAATTGCCCTTTCGAATGCTGTCAAGCGCAATCGCCACGAAGCCCTGGAAAGCCTAAATAAAAAAGAACCTGAGGGTGAAGAATTGATTCTAAAGGATTGCCTTTTTGTAAAAAAGGATCATTCGTTTATTAAAGTAAAGCTAAGCGAAATTAAATACCTGAATTCTGAAGGCAATTACATGACAATTTTTGTGGACCGGGAGAATAAATACCTCATCCGCTCCACCATAAAAAACATGCTGGAATATATTCCTAACGATGTGTTTTTCCAAACCCACAAATCGTATCTGGTTAACCTGAATTTTTTAGAGCAGATTGGCCCTATGTCGGTTACCGTATCGGGTCAGGAAGTTCCACTGGCAAAAAACAAAAAAGAGCAATTACTTTCGCGGATGCGAACACTTAAATGATTAGTATTCAGTGTAATTCTTATAAGACTTTGAATTTTTCACTCATTAATGACCGAATTGCAAACCGTTAGTTTACATCGGTAGAAGAACCGTAAAAACTGTACCTTTACCCTCAACACTGCTTGCTGAAATGCTGCCCTTGTGAATCTCAACATATTCACGGCAAACCAAAATACCCAAACCCGATCCTTTTTCGTTTAAGGTTCCCGTTTTTGAGTCAACGGCAACATTGGCAAACAGGTTTTCCAAAGTATCCTGATTCATTCCCACTCCCGTATCAGAAACCTTAATACAAATCCAGTTCTGCTCTTTTGCTGCCGAAATAGTTACTTTTCCTTTGCGGTGTGTGAATTTTATGGCGTTCGAAACAAGGTTTCGGATTACCGCCTTCATCATGTTTTTATCAGCATTAATCATCAGGTCATCATCCACAACGCTGTTAAGCGAGATCAGTTTTAATGCGGCATTTCCTTCCAAATAAGCCATTACTTCATTAATCAGATCCGACAGGTTGGTTTCCTGCGGGCTAAAAAGTACCTGTCCGGTTTGTATTCGCCCCCACTCCAACAAATCTTCGAGCAGGGTTTGTATTTTTTGGGCTGAATGATTAACCATCGATAAATAATAGCGGGCTTCTTTTTCATCAATATTGGGCAGACTGTCTTCGATCAACGAGCTAAATCCCATAATACTGGTCAGGGGCGAACGTAAATCGTGGGCCATAACCGAAAATAATTTGTCCTTGGTCTGATTTACTTTATTCAAATAGTTTTTTCGCTCGTTCAGCACCCGGTTTCTCGATTTTAAATCAAATACCAGGCGTTGCTGTAACAGGTGATAGTTCTCGAGTACCCGAATGATTAAATTGATGCCCAAAAGAAAAGTCAACAATACTACCGTGAGCATGGGTACCGATTTTTTAAGAAAATCTGATCCGGTAGTTAAAACCAGCCACCAAATAATGCCATAAATGATAAGCCCTATAAACAGCGAATGAAAACGGCTTAATGTAAAACCAGAATACAGAATAATTAAGCCCAGTAACATGGCATTGCTGTAAAATATCAGGTTAATATCCGGATTATGGACTTCAAAAAAAATGTCGAGAAAAACGTTTAGCAGCACGGAGTACAACACCAGGCCATTGGCTACTTTTATCGATATGCTGCGTCTCCAAACCAAGACAAGGGCAACCGCAGCCACCACCAGGCAAAAAAGACTGGCATACAAACCCACTACTTGGTTTGTATTAAAAAATAAATCAACCACATTTCCTGTGAAAGAGCTCCCTGCTCCCACAAAAAATAACATTTTTCGTATTTTCGGTAACGAATTTGTCATAGAAAACCTTTCTTCACTTTATCGTCCTCAGTAAGTAAACGCTACCTAACTGTAATGGTGACAAAAATAGCTGAAAATAAATTATAAACCATTGAGCAAAATGGCAATATAACATTAAGTTCATCATAAAAACTATTGCATACAGTTTAAACCAAGACGATAAAAAAAGGATTTATTCCAATCCTTTATCTTTTCCAACATCCAGGCTGAACTGCCCGATAAGGCGATTAAACTGATTAACTAGCGCATCAATTATCGGTTCGAAGGCTTCGCCCGTAAGTTCATTTACATATATTTTTTTAATCTCAGTAACCAATACCAAAACATGGGAGAAATGACTGTTTAGGTATTCCGCTAGGTATCCATCGCCCACAAACACGTCGTTTTCAGCCACCCAAAGGGTGTGTTCCGGCAGGTCAATTTTTCGCAACAAATTAAGCCATTGCTCCACTCTTGGACGAAAAGTTGTCTTTTTAACCAACACGGTACCCAGGTTAAAATCGGGAGCAGCTTTTGGCATACGCAAATAATTAAACGAATGCATATCGAAAACCACCAAGGTAGTATAATTCCTATTTAATTGCTTAATGAGTGCCTCGATCAACAGGTAAAAATTGTGATGTTTCTTAAGGCTTTGATTTCTTTCTTTTTCAGTCAAAGGTTCGCTCCATACCTTTTTTCCCCAGGCGGTATCGTAAATGGCTTCTTCGGGCGAACGATTTAAATCGTAAGCATAACGTGAATCGCAGCCAGCCAGTACCATAGGCTGCTCTGCTATAAAATCAAGTGTAAAAGGGTCTTCCTCGTACCAGCGTTCATAATCGTTGAGAGCACATTTTTCCTGTAATTTGGCTGCAAACCGATGTCCCTGATGAATGGCCAAACAGAGTTGTGGAACATAGGCTTCAATTTTCAAATAAAACGAACCCTCGTCGACCAGCGCCTGAAAAGGCTTTTGTAATTTTATATTACCGATAGCTTTACTTAGGCTAAGCTTTTTCATGGCCAGCAAACTAATTTATACTCAAACCAAACGTAATAAATAAGGTATTTGTTGCCACCTAAAATGACTGTAATAAATTTTTGGGATATTATTTAAGGCAAGATACCCGCAAAGGGCCGGGTGAAAAATAAAAGAACAAAGGCCATTTCAGCATTAGAAATGGCCTTTGTTTGATAAAAACTGTATGTATTATTTGCTTTTTTCTTTAGTTGCTTCGGTAGTTTTAGTTGAACCATCGCATTTTTTAGCGCAATCTTTTTTAGCTTCGGCTGTTTTGCACTCACTCTTTTTGGCAGCACAATCTTTTTTAGCTTCACCTGATTTTGCCGCTGCAGTTTTACCATCGGCTGCTTTAGCCTGGCAATTCGCACAGGTACAATCGGCCGGACAGGGTTTTTTGTCGTCGTCAACCACAACAATCTCAACTCCATTATCGACCAATACTTCGGTTGCAGCAGCTTTAAATCCTAAACCAGCAACAAAAAACAAGCTTAAAACAAAAATCATTTTTTTCATAACAATTAATTTTAGTTAATAACCAGCACAAATGTAGCAATGCATTCACCGGCAAAGCGTTATTTACTTGTTATAAAAGTGTTAATGAGTTGTTAAACCCAAATTATAAATCGTCGGGTGTAATTAAAGGAAGTGAAAGGGTGAAGCTGGAGCCGAGTTCCAATACCGAACGCACCTCAATATCGCCACCCATGGCCGTAGCCAGTTTTTTCGACAAGGTAAGCCCCAAGCCAGCTCCCCGGTAAAGTTTATTGGTGTTGCTGTTGGATTTACGAAACCTATCGAATATTAAGGTTAAATCGGTAGCCGGAATACCAATACCGGTATCTTTAACTAAAAAGTGCAGCCTACGTTCGTGCTGATAGATTATAAATTCAATTTTTCCCTTATGAGTAAATTTTATGGCATTATTCAACAAATTATGCACAATCTGCATTACACGAGATTTATCGGCCACCAGACGTAGCTGTTCACCGTCCAATTGATTATCGAGATGGAATTCAACCGCCGATTCCGGTTTAAATTCCTCAATCCATTGATACACTTCCTGAATAAAGGGATTGAGTTCAAACACCTCGTAACGGAAACCAATTTGGTCGGATTCAAGCATCGACAAATCGATAATATCGTTTATGAGTTGCAACAACGAATCGGCATTGGAGTTAATAAAACGCAGGTAATTCTTCATTTCATCGGAAACCGCAAGCTCCTGCATTAAAATCTGTGAGAATCCAACAATGGAATTCATGGGGGTTCGTATTTCATGGCTCAGGTTTGCCAGAAATGCCGATTTTAACCGATCCGATTCCTCGGCTTTTTCTTTTGCATATTTTAACGCTTTTGTACGCTGGCTAACTTTAATTTCCAAATCTTCTTTATGCATGGCCAGTTCCACATTTTGTTTGGCAATAAGCTCATTTTTAGCAATTAAATTTTGTTGCTGCTCAATAAGCTTATCCTGTATTGATTGTAATTCTTCGAGGTTTTGCCTGAGCTCTTCCTCAGCGCTCAATAAGGCTTCGTTTTTTACAATAAGTTCTTCTTTTAACCGGATTAAATCGGTAATATCGCGCGATATACCAAACACCCCCACTACTTTTCCGTTGCTCGCAAATAAAGGTAATTTTGAAGTGGAAACCCATTTTATTTCCTGATTAATGGTTTCCTTTTCGAGAATCCCAATCAGGGGTTTGCCTGTTTTTATTATCTCCTGTTCGTCGTTATAAGCCTGTTGGGCATGTACTTCGTCCTGAATATCAAAATCGGTTTTACCCACAAACGAATCTCTGGTTTTATGGATAAAGCGTTCCTGCATGTAGTTGCTTACCTTTATAAAGCGGCTTTCGCTATCTTTAAAATAAATGGAATCGGGAATCTTACTCAACAAGGCATTTAATAAGAAAGACTCATCGAGTACCGGGTTATTGTTGTCGGGTGCATCTGATGCCGTATCGCTGATTAACCTTTTATTCTGTTCCATTGACTTTTATTCTGAAATTAATCCGGGTTGAAAGTCACTAACGGACTTCGTTCTAAAATTAGTGTTTTTTTACTGATTTTTTAAATACCTATCCTTTGCTGGTGTATTAAGGTTGTGTTTTTAATAATTTAACAACTTACAATTAATTTTGTTTAATAGACACCGTGCTACATCCATTTATAAATCGATTATAAAACTAGGCTTGTTAATGTTTTGTTAATGAACAGGCAATGGTTTAAAATTTAGCTTATTTTGCACTTACAAATTTTAAGGAATGAAGCATAAGACACAAAAACTGATTATTCTTGTTATTTTCTTTTTAATAAGCCTAATTATCATACAGTTTATCTGGATGATACGGGCAGCAGGTTATCAGGAAAAACAATTTGAATACACCGTAGTAGCTGCTTTAAACAAATCGGTTACCGAACTCGACAAACAAAATTCGGTTTGCCTTCAGGTTACCAACTGTTTCGACATTAAAGGTTTTACCTGTTGCGAAAAAGAACACCTGAGTCTCGACAAATGGACGTTTATCGATTCGCTAATCAAAGCCGAACTGGCTTATAGCAAAATTTGTCTTCCCTACGAATTTCAACTGACCTTAGATCCCCACCCGCATCTGGTGTTAACCGATGTTGAATCGCGTCATAAGTGCTTTACCGTTAAATCGAACCTAATCACCACCCATAACGAACCCATCTGGCTGCACATTACCTTTCCGGGCCGAAACAAGTTTATTCTGGCACAAATTGGCTGGTTGTTTATTGTAAGTATTGTTTTAATTGTGCTAACCATTGGGGCTTTTCTTCTTATTTACAAATATTATAGGCAGGAGCAATCGTTGTCGAACGATACACGCAATTTCATAAATAATTTAACTCATGAGTTTAAAACGCCACTGGCTTCTATTCGCTTAGCCAACAACCGTATTTCAAAAACTCCGGGTTGTGCTGAAAACGTGGCACCTTATACCCGTATTATTAAGCAGGAAAACGACAAACTCGATTTGCACATAAATTACCTGCTCGATATTTCGAGACTGCAAAAAGGAAAAATGCCCATGAATTTTGAAGTACTCGATATACATCAGCAAATCAGGCAGGTTTCCGATTCGTTCCATTTGATGATTGATGAACGCAAAGGCAATATTAAACTCGAATTACTGGCTCAAAACTATAGGGTAAAAGCCGATTGCTTTCATATTTCGAATGCGATAAACAACCTGCTCGACAATGCCTGTAAATATTCACCCCAGGCACCCGATATTGAAATAAAAACTTTTAACAAAAACCAAAAGCTGGTGGTGGCCATTTCCGATAAAGGACTGGGCATTGATAAAGCCGATCAAAAAACCATCTTTCAGGAATTCTCGCGGGTAAATACCGGTGACATACACAATGTTAAAGGTTTTGGACTGGGCTTGTCGTACGTGGGACAAGTGGTTCAGATGCATCAGGGACAATTGAAACTGCAAAGTAAAAAAGGCGAAGGCAGTACCTTTTTCATCGAATTACCTATATTTGATTCAGCAAACAAATAGACGGGTATGAAACCCTCCGACTTCGTCGGGATTGTTTGACTAACAAATTTCAGTTCGCTCATTCCTGAAATCTGAGTCTCATGAATAAAAACGGCTGATTAAAATAGCTTTACTGATGAAAAAAGAAACCAAATTGCGCATTTTGCTGGTTGAAGATAATCTGAATCTGGGATTTCTTACTACAGAATTTCTGGAATCGGAAGGATTTGATGTGAAACTTTGCCGCGATGGGGAATCGGGGGTTAAAGCATTTACCGACGGCCAGTTCGACTTTTGCATTTTAGACATCATGCTCCCAAAAATGGATGGATACCAAGTGGCAACTCTTATCCGACAACTCGATCCGAAAGTTCCCATCATATTTTTAACCGCAAAAAACCTAAAAGGAGATAAGTTTAAAGGTTTTAATCTGGGAGCCGACGATTACATTACCAAGCCCTTTGACGAAGAAGAACTGCTTTGGCGCATTAATGCCGTTTTAAATCGTACACAAAAAACCGTGGCTACCATTCCTAATCATATAATGATTGGCCGTTTTTGCTTCGAACCTCACAACCAGCTTTTGGTGCTCGATAATCAGGGACAGCGACTTACCGAACGCGAGACTAAAATATTGGAATTGCTTTGCCAGAATTTGGGTAACATCATCCGACGCGAGGAATTGTTACAACAAATCTGGGGCGAAAACGACTACTTTGCCGGTCGCAGTCTCGATGTGTTTATTGCCAAACTTCGGAAATACTTAAAAGCCGATACGCGGGTTAACATCGAAAATGTTCCCCGGGTTGGATTTCTTTTGTCGGTAAATCAATAAACCACCGTAACATCTCGTTTTTTTAATTCCAAAACCTGGGCTAAGGGAATTGGGTTTCCCAACAGGTTGACAAATTCCAAAGCCTGCAAATAAAATAAAGGCGATGCATCGTTAATTTTATTCCCCGATAAATCGAGCATTCGCAAATCCTGTAACTGTGCCAGCGCATCGATATAACGCAACTGGTTATTGGCCAGATACAATTCCTGAACATTAGCGCAAGCTGCTATTTTTGAAATATCGAACAGTTGATTGTACGATAAGTCGATTACCCGGGCATAAGTGCAAAACTCTATTCCATCCAAATCTTCAATCTCGTACTCAGCCATTTCAATTTCTTCCAAATCTTCCAGAAGATGCACCGGAAAATCGAAATGAACCGGACCGTAAATTTTCCGCTTAAGCGCCGTGAGAAAACTGCCATCGGGAGTTCCCTGCCCCTCGCTGAAAAAATACCGATCATCGATATTTTCTTCGTCGAACCAATGGCTTTGCGGTTCTTCCTCTTCGTGTAAAAGGTAATAATCGTCGTTAGCCGGACGGTAATTCCAACCATATTCTTCTTCAAATGCTTCGGGATCGAGCAAATTGCTTTCTGAATGTTCGTTAAGTAAATCAATCTGCTCCAAAACCGCTCCGAGGTAACGATACACCTCCAGACTTTCCTGGTCCTTACAACAGTTTATCTGGTTATGGTAATCGTTTAATTTGTCGGGATGAAACAAAACTATCAGACGTGAAAACAAACGGGCATCGGATGCTTCGTTAAAGGGATAAAACCGGCTTACCACCTCACCCGTTTGTTTCAAAGCCTTCAGATGCCTGTTTTTATGAAAACCTATTAACCGCGACGAAATATAGGTCAGGTTCTCAGTTGAAAAATCGGCTAACAACTGATTTTTTAAAAGGGTTAATTCCATTGTTTACTTCGCAATTTTAAACTGCGAAAATAAAAAAGGTTTTTAAGAACACAATGGCTTAGGCCATACGGTCTTCTTTTCGTTTGAGACCAAAAGAAACAAAAGTGTTGCCCACCACACCGTATTTATTAAATTCCAATAAATTCACACTTTGGCCTGTGCGTGTCATTCCATGCATTGCGCGTGTCACACCATAGACTGTGCGTGCTACACCTTAGACTGTTCGTATTACACCCTAAATTGTGCGCATTACACCCTAGCCTGTTCGTGCTAAACCCTATACGGCGCGTATAACACCCTAAACGGTGCGTGTTACACCTTAGACTGTGCGTGTTACGAGCTAGACTGTGCGTGTTACGAGCTAGACTGTGCGTGTTACACGATAGACTGTGCGTGTTACACGATAGACTGTGCGTGTTACAAGATGGACTGTGCGTGTTACGGGGTAGATGGTGCGTGTTACGGGGTAGATGGTGCGTGTTACGGGGTAGATAGTGCGTGTTACGGGGTAGATGGTGCGTGTTACAAAATGAGTACTTAAAGTGGCTTAAGTTCATAAAGTGCCTAATGTTGATGGAGGTTAGAGGCCTGTTCGATTGACATGGGGGGGGTTAGCGTTTAGACGCTAGACTTAAGACTCAAGACACAAGACATTTCGTGAGGAGTTTGTGGTTAATGATTTCAGATAAGCGATTAACGAGTTCCGATTGGCAATTTTAGATTACGTTTTGTGAGGACTTTGTTACTGAAGATTTTTGTTTTTTATGATGGGAGCTGATTTATTAAGTTAAGCACTTAGGTGGTCTGCCCCCGATGGATCGGAGGCAGACCTGAAATCAGAGTCTCACTGGTTTAAAGCGTTACTTAATATTACTGAAACGTAGGCCAAAATAAATTACCCGGGGAGTTCCGGGTCCGTACATATAGCCCGGGTCGCGGAATTCTCCGGAATCGAAATCGCTTTGGTACGAATTGAACAGATTCTTAACTCCGGTGCTCAATTGCAGGATGGTACCGTTTAGTTTGATGTCGTAAGCCACCTTAAGTCCTAAATCGAAAAAGGGATCTGATTTTTTCATGATTCCCTCGACCCCTGCGGGAAGTTCGGTGCCAAAATAAGGAACCAGCATGCTTCCGGTATAATTTCCAGAAACCATCAGGCAAAGGTTTTTAACCACATCGTAATCTATAGTAACAAAACCATAGGTATTGGGTGTGCGTGCAAAACGCTTTTCATCGAGTTCCTGAGGCTTATCGTACTCACTTATTTGTGCCGTAAAACCCAGTTTAGCCATAAAGTTGGGCGAAGGAGCCAGATTCCATTCCAGATTTACCCCTGCCACAAAAGCTCCATCGCTTGCATTTACCCGGGTGTAAATTACGGTTCCATCGGCATCGGGCACACCGTAATCATTCACAAAGGGATTATTCAGACGGGTATAAAAACCTTCGATCAACCCCTGGTTCTGAAAAGTGCCCCAGGTATGATTCATATCGAGCGATGCCATTATGCTGCGACTCTCCTCCTGTTTTAATCCGGGGTCGTTTACATGTAACACTTTCCGTGCACTGGAAACTTCAATGTGTAAATCCTCGTCAAAAATTTGGGGCGCTCTAAAACCGTGCGAATAGCTTAGGCGCGACATGAAGCTGGGTGAAATCTCATATTTTAAACTAATCCTCGGACTTAAGACCGTTCCTTCGACCGGTAAGGTTGCATTGGTTTTATCGTCGATGCGGTAATGGTCGACACGTAAACCCAGCGAACTTTTAAACGAACCAAATTCCCACTCGCTTTGCATAAAAGCAGCTACATTCTGCGACGATTGATCGGCAACCAGCGTGTTTGGTGTATGGAGGTTGTTTTCCCAATCGAAATAGCCCAGTTTTTTATCGTTCAAATAACCTCCGTTGTTTTCAACTCCCATAACCAGACTACCCGGCGCAAAACCCAGCTTATCGCGATCCATGGAAAACTGGGCTCCCAAAGCATACGAAAGATCGCTGGTTGCTCCATAAGCCGAAGGATCCATGCCGGCTCCATAGTAAGAGTCGCGCTCTACATTTTGTACCGAAGCAAAGACACTTAATTTATCGGCATGATTAAACAACTGATCGTAGCTTAAGGCTCCGGTGTTTATATTGTGAGTTACCGCTTCGGCAATGTTGGCTTCGTGCAAGGAATATTCAAAACGATCGCCTCCCCGGCGCTTTTCGTTTATGTTAAAATAATCAAAAGTAATTTTACCACGTTTCCCGGTGCGGTGATAAGCCCGTGTACCCACCGTGGTGTTGTTTATTTGAGCAATTTCAGAAAAACCGTCGTTATTGGTATCAAAAGGATCCATTTGCCGGTAAAAACCAAACACCGTAACACCGGCTTTAGCCTCGGCGTCAACCACCGAAGCGTTAAAATTTATGTTGCGATCGGGAGCAATTCCACCCGAAGTTTCGTGTCCAACACCTATTAAACTTAAGCCGGTATTTAGCTCAAAAGCGCTGTTAATGGGATCTTTGGTAATTAAATTAATGGTTCCGGCAATGGCGTTACTCCCATACAAGGCAGAACCTCCGCCACGAACCACCTCAACCCGTTCAATCATATTGGCCGGAAATAATTCCAAACCGTAAACCCCGGCCAAACCGCTAAAAATTGCCCGGCTGTTAATCAGCACCTGACTGTAGGGCCCTTCCATACCATTCATACGAATCTGGGTAAACCCACAATTCTGGCAATTGTTTTCGAGCCGTAAACCCGGGGTAAAGTTAAGTCCTTCACCCAGATTTACCGAATTGGTATTCAGGAATAATTTGGGTGTCAGCGAATTTACCAGGGTCATGGCATCTTTTCGGTTTTGCTCGTTTCGGTTGGCAGTAACCACCACTTGTTCCAAACCAATTAAATCTTCGACCAGTTCAAACTTAATTTCGGCCGTTTTCCCCTCAACAAGTTCTACTTTCTTTTCTTCCGATTTATAACCCATAACCTGAGCTCTGACGGTATAGCTTCCTATCGGCAAATTTAACAAACTAAAATGTCCGGTTTCGTCGGCTGAAGTTCCGATGGAAGTTCCTTTTAATACGATGGATGCAAAAGGCAAATGTTGCCCGTTTGCTGTTACGTGCCCAATAATATGGGCATCAGTCTTTTTTTGCGCATCAACGGCAAACACTATAAAATAAAAGAAAGCGAAGAAAATACAATACTTAAAAGTTCTCATCAATATAAGGTATAAAAATGTTTGTTCTGATTAGCTAAAGACATACTTCTTCTACATTAAGCATGGCATTGCTTTATAAAACACTGAGGGAATTAAAAAAAAATCTAAAGGAAAAATGCAGCTAACACCTTGGAGGGCCGCGGTGCTCATTAAATTTATACAGTTCACGAATTACCGGAGCAGCGGAGGTATTGTAAAATTTACAATCGGGTGAATGGTTTATTATTTCAGCAAATTCAACCGGATTTGCGTCAGGCGCCAAATGGCCGTCGAAAAAACTAAACAAAAGTATTTCGTTTGACTTATGCGTATGGTTTTCTGAGCCTTCGGCAGGCTTACTCGTTTTATTATAGGGATGTGCATGTTTTACCAAAACTCCTGAGGGGAGCTGATGATAATGCATGGTCTTAATCAGTTGTTGCTGATAAGAAAGTAAAAGCAGGATTCCTGCCCAAATAATACTATGTTGAATAATTTTTTGCATCCTTATAAATTACACAACAAATAAATGGTAATAATCTGTTCTGTACAATACCTATTAATTGGGATTTGTCGGCTTTTACAATAAAATGAACCCGACTTATTTCTTTTCCATTAAACAAAAACTATAAAAAGGCACATCGATTTTACTTACTGACAATCAAATAAATAGTTTTTATGAAATAGCTATCAGAATTTTACCTGGGAATATTTGTTATTAATAGCTTATTATTTGTTTTAATTTAAAATTTATTACCCTATATTTGTTTCGATTTATTATGAAAACTGAAGCTAACATATTTAAACACCAACTACCACCCATGCAACCCGGGCGGGCAACATTTTATGGGAAAAGGCATACAGCAACAACAACTATAACAACAACTATTATTACCACCCCTTAGGGGGTAGTAATAAATAATTTAGGAATCCGCATGTTAGTGCATTATTAAATCACCAAAATTTAATCCTTAGTTTTATGATAGTTTTAAAGTTCGGCGGAACTTCAGTAGCCGATGCCAAACGCATACGAATTGTATCAGAAATTATTGGCAGTTACCACGAAACATCCCAACTTATAATAGTTGTTTCAGCCTTATCAGGAATAACCAATTTGCTTGAAGAAAGTGGAAAACTGGCTTTGGCCGGACACAAAAATTTTACGGAAACCATCCAACAGATTGAAGACCGCCATTTTGAAATCATCAACCAGTTAATCGATCCAAAAAACCGCAGCGAGATTGCCGCGCATATAAAAATGCTTTGCAACGAAGCTGAAGAAATTTGTCAAGGAATTGCTATTCTGGGCGAATGGAGTAACCGGAGCAAAGCCAAGTTATTAAGTCTGGGCGAACAAATGTCATCGGGAGTAATCAGTTCCGCCCTGAATCACCTGGGGCATCGCAACCAGCTTTTGGACAGCCGGAAAATAATAATTACCGACAATACCTATTTAGCCGGAAAAATAAATCATAAACAATCGGCGACAAATGCCGCTGCTGCTTTCAGCGAGACCTGCCGTATTGCGATTGTTCCCGGTTTTATTGCCAGCAACGCTCAGGGAGAAGTTACTACGCTGGGTCGCGGTGGTTCCGATTTTACAGCGGCCCTATTTGCCAATTATCTTGAAGCCGAACGCATTGAAATATGGACCGATGTAAACGGGATGCTTACAGCAGCGCCACAAATGGTGTCGTCGGCCTATACCATTCCGGCATTGAGTTACGAAGAAGCCATGGAATTATCGCACTTCGGAGCCAAAGTAATTTACCCTCCAACGATTCAGCCGGCATTGGAAAAACGTATTCCCATCCGAATAAAAAACACCTTTGAGCCTGAAAATCCGGGGACTTTAATCAGCCATAATCCGAATGTTAACGGAACCAATGTCCGCGGATTTTCATCGATTCCCGATATGTCGTTAATTACTGTATCAGGAAGTGGAATGGTAGGTGTACAGGGGATTGCCATGCGCGTTTTCAAAGCCTTAAATCAGGCCACAGTAAATGTAATGTTTATCACCCAGTCCTCGTCGGAACATACCATCTGCATTGGCGTAGCCTCAGCCGAAGCGGCTCAGGCCTGCCACTTTATTGACGAAGAATTTGAAAACGAAATTATCCGTAAAAAAGTTAATCCGGCCATTTACGAAGACAAACTCACCATAGTTGCCATGGTGGGCGATAAAATGAAAGAAAGTGTGGGCCTTGCCGGAAGAGCCTTTAAATTGCTTGGCGATAACGGAATAAATATTCGTGCCATTGCACAGGGAGGAACCGAACGGAACATATCGATTGTAGTTGCTGAAAAAGATACCAAAAAAGCGCTCAATGTGTTACACGATGGGTTCTTTTTATCGAAATACCGAAAAGTGCACCTGTTTAATTTAGGAATTGGTACCGTAGGCGGAACCATGCTGGAACAGCTAAGTGAGCAGGCTTGTTTTCTAAAGGAAGAATATGGCATCGATATCAAGTTAGCCGGGGTAGCCAACAGTAAAAAAATGCTTTTCAATACCCAGGGCATCTCACTTGATAACTGGAATCAGGAACTTTTAAGCAATGGCGAACCTATGCAAGCAGAGGAGTTTTTACTTCGTATGAAAGAAATGAATTTACGGAACAGCATTTTTATCGATAACACCGCTTCAACCCAAATAGCTGCCATTTACCCTAAAGTAGCCGAACTCAATATTCCGGTGGTTGCCTCGAACAAAATAATGGCCGCATCGCCAATAAAACAATTACTGGAATTTAAACAAAGCATCAAAAAGCGCGGGCTTAAATTCCTTCACGAAACCAATGTTGCGGCAGGGTTACCCGTACTAAAAACCATCGAGGATTTGGTTGCATCGGGCGATAAAATTTTAAAAATCCAGGCGGTTCTTTCAGGCAGTCTGAATTATATTTTCAATTCCATCAGTCCTTCCGTTTCTTTTTCACAGGCAGTAATTCAGGCCCGCGATAAACGCTTAACCGAACCCGATCCCAGCATCGATTTGAGTGGACTCGATGTGCGACGCAAAATTTTGATACTGGCCCGTTCAAGTGGATACCCATTGGAACTGGAATCGGTTTCGAAAAAAGAAATTATTCCCGATAAGGAATTAAAAGCTCCTGATTTTAAAACCCTGTTAAAACAACTGGAAGCATATAATGACACCATTGAAAGAATCCGTAAGCAAGCTGAAAGCGAACAAAAAAAGCTGCGTTATGTAGCCACCTTTGATCAGGGAAAAGCCACCACCGGACTTGAGATGGTTGACGCCAGTCATCCGGCCTACTACCTCGATGGAATGGACAATATTATTTTACTTTACACCCGGAGGTACAACAAGCAACCGCTGGTGGTAAAAGGTGCCGGAGCGGGTCCTGAAGTTACTGCATCGGGGGTTTTTGCCGATGTCATGCGATTGGCTAACCGCTAAATAACTTTAAGAAAAAACACTTACTTTTAAGGATGGAAAAGAAAAAAATAAAAGCTTTTGCGCCGGCATCGGTGGCTAATGTGGGTTGCGGATTCGACGTACTGGGATTTGCCATGGACAAGGTGGGCGATAGTTTAGAAATAGAACTCACCTCACAAGCCGGAATTCAGATACAGGCCATACAAGGACAGGGAAATCTATCGACCGATCCTGAAAAAAATGTTTGCGGGGTTGTTGCCAAAGCCATGCTCGACAAATTAAATCATCAGGGTGGATTAAACCTGCAACTAACCAAAGGTATTCTTCCCGGAAGCGGTTTAGGATCGAGCGCTGCCAGTTCAGCCGTTACAGCATTTGCAGTAAATGAACTGTTTAACCGGCCTTTTACCGAACTGCAGTTGGTTGAGTTTGCCATGCTAGGCGAAAAACTGGCTTCGGGTACTGCTCATGCCGATAATGTAGCTCCTGCCCTAATGGGCGGTTTTGTGGCTGTACGAAGTTATGAACCGCTCGATATTATTAAAATTCCTTTTCCCGATGAATTGTATTGTACGGTTATCCATCCCAAAATAGAACTTCGAACCGAATTATCGCGAAATATTTTAAAACAACAGGTTCCATTAAAAACTGCCATCAGGCAATGGGGAAATGTTGCGGGATTAATTGCCGGTTTATACAGCGATAATTACGAATTAATAGGTCGTTCGCTTACCGACTATATTGTGGAACCTGTGCGTTCGTTGCTTATTCCCGGTTATGCCCGCTTAACTGAAGCCGCTTTTCTGGCTGGTGCGCTGGGTTCAGGAATTTCAGGTTCAGGGCCATCGGTTTTCTCGCTTTGTAAGGGAAAAGAAACCGCCAACGATGTGGCTAAAGCTTTCCAAGAAAAAGCCATACTTATGGGATTACCCTTCGATGTGTACGTCTCAAAAATTTCAAAAATGGGTTGCCGAATCATTGAATAAGGTTTCCATTGGCAAAATGACTAAAATAACAAAGCATGAAATTCTACAGCATAAAGGATAAAAGACATCAGGTGAGTTTTGCAGAAGCCATGATTAATGGATTGGCTCCGGAAAACAGCCTGTATTTTCCTAATAAAATTCCTGTCTTCAGTAAGCATTTTTTTTCCAACATACAGCAAATGACACTGCCCGAGCTTGCTTTTCAGGTACTAAAACCTTATGTCGAAGAAAATATTAGTTCTGCTGAACTGGTAGAAATTACCGAACAGGTTTTCGATTTTAAGATACCTTTGGTTCCCGTGCAGGATTCGGTTTATGCATTGGAATTATTTCACGGACCCACCTTGGCGTTTAAAGATGTGGGAGCCCGTTTTTTGGCCCGTTGCATGCAGCATCTGAATAAAAACCTTACGGCCCGAGTTTTGGTGGCCACCAGTGGTGATACCGGAAGCGCAGTGGCCAATGGGTTTTTAGGAATTGAAGGAACACAGGTTGTGGTTCTTTATCCCAAAGGAAAAGTGAGCCCTTTGCAACAAAAACAATTTGCCACACTGGGACAAAACATTAAACCCATAGCTGTAAATGGCACTTTTGACGATTGCCAGCGCCTGGTAAAAACTGCTTTTTCCGATTCCGATATTAATAAAAAAATGAATCTTACATCGGCCAATTCAATCAATGTTGCCCGGTGGATTCCACAATCGGTTTATTATTACTGGGCTGTAGCACAGGTTGCCGAAAAACAAAAGAAGATTGTTGTTTCGGTTCCCAGTGGCAATCTGGGAAATCTGACTTCGGGAATTTTGGCTAAAAAAACCGGATTACCTATTGATACGTTTATAGCAGCAAGTAATAAAAACGACACCATACCCCGCTATTTAAAATCCGGAATTTACAAGCCCATGCAAACCGTGCAGACCATAGCCAATGCAATGGATGTGGGCGACCCCAACAATTTTTCGCGTTTGATCGAGCTATATCATTCCGATTACAATAAAATAAAACAGGAGGTGCTTAGTTTCAGTTACCCGGACGATGATATTAAAAAATGGATTAAAAACTGTTACCAAAACAACCAGTACCTGCTCGATCCTCATGGAGCTACAGGATTTGCTTCGTTAATCGAAAGCAAATTGAGTCCGGACCAGGTAGGAATATTTTTAGAAACTGCCCATCCGGCAAAATTCAGGGAAACGGTTGAAGCCGTGATTGAGCAAAAAATTATACTCCCAGAAAGGCTCGCCGCCTTCGATAAAAGAACCATTCAAACCGATGAACTCGACGCATCGTACGATGGTTTCAAAGCATATTTGATGCAACTGAGTTAAAAAAAATGGTATACACATCTACCAAAAATTTTATATTTTTTAAAAAAACCGAGTTTGAATGTGTAACTTATGTTAAAATGAAAATTTCACATCAATTTCCCCAGTGCTTGATAAATATTATTAAATTAGCACAAGTCATATCAAACCGAGACTATGGGAAAATTAATTTCTGTAATCAACAATAAAGGAGGAACCGGTAAAACCACAACCGTATTAAATCTGGGAGCCGCCTTAAAAAAGATGAAATACAAGGTATTGCTTATCGATCTTGATAGTCAATGTAACCTGACCAATTCCCTTCACCTGACCAATATAAAAAACCATGTAGGCGAATTGTTGTTGGAAAAATGCGCAATGGAAAATTGTATTCACCAGGCGGAAGGAATGGATGTTATTCCCTCGTCGCCCAATTTGCTCGATTTTGAATACATGATTAACAACGAACCAGGCCGTGAATTTCTGCTGCGTGAAGTATTAAACAAAACAAACAGCTACGACTTTGTATTGATGGATTGCCCACCCAGTATGGGAACGCTGTCGATAAATTCGTTGGTTGCCGCTAACCAATATATTGTTCCCATGCAGGCTGAGAATTTTGCATTTATTGGCCTCGACCGTATTCTGCAAACAGCCGAAAAAGTGCAAAAACGAATGAATACAGAACTTGCTTTAGCCGGAATACTTTTTATTAAGTACCAGCCACGAACTAAATTCGGACAAGCAGTTTTAACCAACATTACTGAAAATAACCTACTTAAAAATAAATTGTTTAATGCCTATATCAGGCAGGATATCATGCTTATGGAAGCCACAGCCTTTGGACAATCCATTTTTGAATATGCTCCCAAAAGTCGTGGAGCATTCGATTATTTTACCTTTGCAAAAGAACTCGTAGCAAATTATGAAAAAAACTAAAAAAAATATTAAACAATTTAAGCAAGCCTTGCTAACTAATACCGGGTTCATCAAGCAAAACGAAGAACCGGAACCAATTCCGGCAGCACAGCATGAATCGTTAATTGAAAGCGATATATTGCAAAAGTTTACCCTTTTGGCCGAATTTGAAGGAACAAATACGAAAGAACTTATTAATAAAGCCTTAAACCATTTCCTTCGCCTCAAAAGTTTACAGCTCGAGGAGGCTATGAAAAAGCAAAACGACTAAATCTTTATTGGTTTGGCATACTAAACAACCAGACATAGCAGTTTAATAAAAATCATAAGAAAATACCATTTATGTTATTCGAGATTTTAAAATATACCATTCCCGCATTAATTGTCTTTCTTACCGCCTATTTGATTTTAAACAGACTCATTACCAACGAGCACAATAAACAAAAGGTTAAGATTGTACTGAACAATCAAAAAATTATAACTCCTATCAGAATACAGGCATATGAACGGATGGTACTCTTTTTGGAACGAATTTCGCCCCAATCGCTGGTGTTGCGTACACAAAAACCCAACATGACGAACCTCGATTTGCAGAATGCTTTGTTGCGCAACATTCGTTCCGAATTTGAACACAACATGGCTCATCAGCTTTATGTAAGTGATAAAGCTTGGGAAATGGTTAAAACAGCCAAAGAAAATCTGGTTAAAATTATTAATCAGAATGCCATACGGGTTAAACCCGATGCCCCGGCTATCCAGCTCAGCAAACTAATTTTAGAAAAAATGATGGATGGCGACAACGACCCGGCACAAAAAGCACTTACTTTTCTTAAATCCGAAATTCGCACCCTATTTTAAGCACTCCAAAAAATTGAGTCAATTGTTATTCTCAATAGTTTCCGCATTGTGAAATAATATATAGCTTAATTACCTTCAAAAAAAACAAACCACACTTTTAACAGGTAGAAATTTTTATCCTTCCATCGTTTTTGCAATCGTTTGAAAGATTTTCCGTGTACCTTAACGGAATTTTGGGAGTATTTTTGTTTGTTTCCTAATTACTAAATACATACGCTTTGATTTTGGAACACAATTACCCTTTTATTAAAATAAGGATACCCGCTTATGGAATATTTACCCCTCAAAATAGGAATTCGGAAATTTCACACGACCGTTTGAATGCGCTAAATTTGGGATATATCATTAAAAAATGGAAAGCACCGAAAAAAAAATTCAGCATTTAAAATATTACATCTTATTAGGGATTTTAGCATTTATCGTTTTTTTAGTAATAATAATTGAAACCGTTTTTTGAACCTATTCATTAATATGTATAAACAAATGATACCAATTAGTTTTAAGAGCCGGATACGTAAGGTAACCGGCGTATCTTTTCTTCTATTGTTGATGACCCATGCCTGGGCTCAAAAACAGATAACAGGTACCGTAACTTCAGTCAGTGATGGCTTGCCACTTCCAGGAGTCAACATTATGGTGCAGAACAGCACAATTGGAACCATTACCGATATTGATGGTAATTTTTCCCTTAGTGTTCCTGATGATGCACAGGTTTTGGTTTTCTCCATGATGGGGATGTTAACCGAAGAGATACCAATAAATGGTCAATCTACCATTAATGTCTCGATGATTGAAGATTTAATTGGCCTTGACGAAGTAATTGTAGTGGGTTATGGTACCATGAAAAAGTCAGACTTGACTGGATCAGTTGGTTCCATTAGTACCGAAAACCTGGTAAAACGAGGCTCCCCTTCTCTTTTAGAATCAATGCAGGGAGCAGTTGCCGGGGTAAGCATCACCCAAAGTGGTGGCCGTAATCAAGCCGCCGGATACGATTTTCAAATCCGGGGTAAATCATCAATTAACTCCGATGTAACCCCCCTATATGTGGTAGATGGGGTAATTGTAGGCGATATTGATTTTTTGAATCCCCAGGACATCGAACGCGTCGATATACTAAAAGATGCCTCATCAACGGCCATATATGGTTCACGGGCAACCGCCGGTGTGGTAATGATTACTACCAAAAGTGGAAAATCCTTTGCAGGAAAATCGGAAACTAAACCCTCGGTTACTTACGATGGCTACTATGGATTTACAAAAATTGCCCGCATGCCCGATTTTATGGATGCTCAGCAGTTTTACGATTACCGAGTACTTAATTTTCTGAGCACCAACGATCTTTCGTCACAACCGGTTTACCGCATGGCTCCTGAGAGTTTCCAGCAGGGAATGCTTTACGACGGCACCAGTAAATATGTACTAAAAGAGATGTTAAATAATGGTGAATCGTACGACTGGCCCAACATGATAACCCAGGACGGACACGAGCAAAACCACTTTCTTACTGTTAGCGGAGCCACAGAGTCGGTAAGTTATTATTTTGGAACCGGGTACAATACTAATATTGGAACCTACAAAGGCGATGCGCAGGATAGGTTTAACCTTAAGGGTAGTGTCGATTCAAAAATTAACGATTATTTTTCGGCTGGTATGAACTTTAACCTTTCGCATACCAAAACCGATTACGCCAGCGATAATGCTATTAAAAACGCCTTTCGCATGAACCCCTTTATGCGCCCTTACGATGAAAATGGCGAATACAACATACGACCCGGAAACTTCCAGGCTATGGGTACTGCTTCGCACCAATTTTCAGATCAGGTAAATCCTCTGCTTTATAACGAGGATGAAATTAAAGAAGGAAAAAACTACCGGGTATTGGGTAATGTGTACCTGGAGGTCAAACCAATTGATAACCTATCGTTAAAAACAACATTTTCACCTAACTTCAGTCAAACCCGTACCGGTGAATACCAGGGCGATGCCGTAGGAAATACTCCTACCGGATTTTATACATCGACCCAGGGTTTCGATTGGACCTGGGACAATATTATCAATTATAATTTGACCTCAGGAGACCATTCCATGGGTGCTATGGGTTTATTCAGTATGAATGCCTATAACTACGAAAGGTACTATATGGAAGTAACTGATCCTACTGAGGGAACTAAATGGTACAACCTGGGCTCCGGTACGATGCAGGAATATGCTTCAGAATATGCAGAAAATAGTATGGTTTCCTATGCTTTGCGATTGAATTATACGTTCCGTGGAAAATACATGATAACAGCTACAGCCCGGGCTGATGGTTCCTCCCGGTTTGCCAAAGATTATCAGTGGGGTACCTTTCCATCGGCTGCTTTGGCCTGGCGCATTTCGGAAGAAGATTTTATGCGTAACAGCTGGTTATCGAACCTGAAATTGCGTTTAAGCTACGGTATAACCGGAAACAACTCGGGTATCGGTAACTACGCTACCCATACCATAGGTGCCGGGCCAAATTATTACGCCTTTGGAAATCAACTGGCTTACGGGTATTACCCCAGCGGTGTAGTTAATTCGGCCTTAACCTGGGAAACCTCATCGGAAACCAACTTTGGTTTCGATTTTGGTTTATTTGCCGGGAAAATTTCAGGTACAGTCGATATTTATAACAAAGATTCAAAAAACCTGCTTTACGAAAAGTCGCTTCCCTTAGCATCAGGTGGAGGAACTGTAATTGATAACGTTGGTAAAGTTCGTAACCGGGGAATTGAATTATCATTAAATACGGTGAATATAAGCACCAACGATTTAACCTGGGAAACATCGTTTACCTTTTCAGCCAATAAAAACAAAGTATTTGAAATTAATGGATCAAACGATTTTTTAATTGATATCGATTATCCCATAACACGGTCCCTGTTTCTGAATGAACCGGTTAATAATATCTATGCTTACGAATGGGATGGCATTGTAAGCGACAAATTAATGACTGTTCCTGATAATGCCGCATCAACAGCAGGAGGTTTTACTCCGGGTACCCAGGTTACCGAGGCCGACTATTACTATGCCATTTATGGCTGGACCGAAGGTATGCCCAAAATTGCAGACCAGAATCAGGATGGTGTAATTGATGCCGACAACGACAAGAAAGTACAGGGAAGTCAGGATCCCCAATGGACAGGAAGCATCAGCTCAAACCTGACCTATAAAAACTGGGACTTTTCATTTTCTATTTATACCAAGCAAAACTATCTGGTATATTCCAATTTTTTGTATGAATACTACAATTACGCTTATCGCGGATGGAATAAGCTGAATATGGACTACTACATACCGGCAGGAACCCTGATTGACGCTGACGGCATTACTGCAGATGGATTGTATGTTAATCCGGTGTATCAGGAACAAACCCATTACGGTGACTTCCCTTTCTTTAATGCCACCACCCAAAATTACGGAGCTGGTTCAATCTGGTATGAAAAGGAAGCACACAACCTGGCAGCCATTGTCGATGCATCGTACTGGAAAGTAAGAAACATTACGCTGGGTTATACTTTCAACAAGAACTTTCTAAACAAATACGGAATCCAAAGTTTCAGGTTTTACGGAAATGTCACCAATCCTTTTGTTTGGTCAAAATACAAAGGTTTTGATCCGGAATGGGCCGGTTCTGAAAGTCGCTATGATGGTCCCAGCACCACAACCTGGCAAATTGGGGTTAATTTGAAATTCTAAACGAATAAAGAATAGACAGTTATGAAAAAATCATTTATTATAGTATTGTTGGGAGTTCTAATCGGTTTTATCGGTTTCACCAGTTGTGAAGACTTTTTAGAAGCCGACAATAACTCAGCAATTACAGCAGATGAAATGTTCTCAACACAGGAAGGATACGAAAACCTGGTCAACCAGGCCTATTTCAGCTTACGATCCATATACAACGATCCGGCTATTTATTGTGCAGGAACTGATTTGTATGTGGGAATCCGCGCCGCAGGTGATCAAACCCTCGAAGGGTACACGCTCACTTCGGATAATGGAACAGTAAAAGAACTGTATATCGACCTTTATGCGGTAATTAATGCAGCAAATGCCGTATTGTATTACGCCGATAAATCGGAAGCCTTTGCTGAAAAAGCATTACGCCAGGAAGAAGCCCGTTTTATTCGTGCTTATGCTTATTATGTGCTTTCACAGCAATTTGGTCGGGTTCCCATCATCAAGGATTACATCAACACTGCTGAAAATTACTATCCCCGAACTACGCTCGAAGAAACCTATCAATTTATAATTGATGAGCTGGTTGAATTGTCGAACAGCACCTTGTTGAGTGAAGTGGATAAAACAGGTCGTGCAAGCAAACAGGCTGCAAAAGCCTTATTGGCTAAAGCTTACCTGGCTGCCGGCTGGGATTTGGAAACCTCGTTGAGCGATGCCAGAACGGGTACTTTTTCAATAAACAGCACCAGTTATTTTGATCTAGCAGCTGCTACCGCCAAACAAGTAGCCAATGCGGTTCCACTTACTCTTCCGTTTGAAGATAAATGGTCGCCCGATAACGAACAAAACGATGAAGTTATCTTTGCCATTCAGTGGGACAGAGCCACATCACTCGATCAGAATAAAGGGGGATATTCCCACCAAAACGATTTTGGAACTTATCTGGGTGCTACTGCAACCCTGGGAATGAAGTTTGTTAATTCCAATTTGAATCCAACCACCAAAACCTACTACCTCTACAATGCTGATGATGCGCGTTACAATGGTACTTTTATGACCACTATCTATAATTACATAAAAGTTGAAAACGATGGTAATTGGGGTAAACAAGGCTATTGGGCTTATTATAATGCTGCTGAAGAAGCAAAAGCCACCATGGGAATTGCTTTTCATTACCCGGCCTGGTATGTATCTGATCAGGAGATTGCTGATTACCAGACCGCTAATACCTCTCAATTTGTAAGCGATGGAATGCAGAATATTTCCCAGATTATTCGTACTTCAGCTCCCATTCGCTGGATAAAATACAAAAAGGATGGAACCCTTGATACCGACGAAACTGATTTGGATTACAATCAGGCACTGGCGCGAGTTGGAGCTATTCCTCCCATCAAAAAGTTTGATGATCCGCGTACCACTGTAACTGCAACCACAGGGGATGGAAGTTATCGTGATTTTGTAGCATTAAATATCAGTGATATTTATTTGGTAGCTGCCGAGGCTTATTTAATGGCTGGTAACGAAGGAGAAGCTCTGAATTACCTGAATCAGGTAAGAGCCAGGGCCGGAGCCAGTCAATTGGTTTCATTTGCCTCGTATCAGCGATACGATCCCAATGAAGAAGCCTATGTTTCAGCCGATCAAAACATTGATGTAATTCTGGACGAGCGAGCCCGTGAGTTGTTGGGTGAATACCACCGCTGGATGGACTTGCGCCGTACCCGCCAATTGGTAAAATACAATGAAAAATGGAATGTGAATTTTGTTTATTCGAATATTGTTGGTGGCGATGGTAACATCAAGTGGTTACGTCCCATTCCGGCTGACGAAGTTGGTTTGAATACAGGAATTTCATCGAGCGATCAAAATCCGGGTTATACCGCTGATACCGCCGAATAGTATTAACATTAAAAAAAGTAAGTGATGAAAAAAGGTAAAAGTATACTGGGTTTTTTAATGGTAGCGCTACTAATTTCATTTACATCGTGTGACGATGAAATTGAAAGAAACAGCACCCATACCGACGCCTCTGCATTAGTAGGTGGAACTTACACGGGTACCCTATCGTTCGAGAGCGATACCTACAATAACGTAACTATTACGCTAACTAAAATGAGCAGTGAAACCATCCAGGCGGTTTATTTAAATATTCAGGGCGCAAGCTTTGTTTATACAGGAGCCAGTGGTTTAAACCTGGATGCTACAGTTAACGTAGCCCGGGCCAACGATACCTATGCTTTTTCGAGCGGTAATTCAGACTACTTAAGACTAAGCGGTCGTTTAACCGGTAACAACCTGGTAATGACCCTACCCATACAAGTAAAAAGCGATAAAACGGTACGGTTCCATACCAACGGAAAAAACTGGCAATTTGTTGGAACAAAAAATTAATTCCGGGAGCAGACATTTAATTTTCCGTCTGCCCCATTTATATAAACTAAAAACAACTATTTCTATTTATTAATTTAAATCTTACAATTATGAAAAAAAGTTTACTCTTAATGGCAGCGTTTTCTTTAGCTGCTGTAGTATTCGTTAACGCGCAGGAAGAGCCAGTTACCTGGTCAGCTGAGGCTTATTGCGTTGAGAATAACGTTCCAGAAAACGGAGATGCATTAACTGCCTTGCAGGAATTTACCCTGGGGGCTCTTACTTTCTCAGCTTACGAAAAAACTGGCATTACCTGGTTATACAAACCAAGTACCGCTGAAACTTTTGATTTTAATGGAGTAACCTATCACCCATCGTATGTTCAGGGTCAAACCAATCCAAAAAATGGATATCCCCTGGTAAACGAAGACTGGTCGGCAGTTGCCCACTTTGTGTCAACTTCAACCGGTTCACTGGATATCGTTTTTAAATTTGGATACAATAAACGATTCTGGGTTGCCGAAATTCCAGACAATATAATGGAAGATATCAACATGGGTGACTCTACCGCTATTTCTGCTTATGCTTATGAGTTTGATACCGAACAAACTTACTGGGGAGGATTCTTTGATCCAACAGGAACACCTCCTGGATACTACTATTCATTGGATATGCCAACTACTGATCCAGGTGGAGTATATTATACTGGTATTACCCTTAACATTAAACCGGGACATGAATATTTTGCATTTTTCTCTGGTTCAAAAATCATGTTGAGTGGTTTAACCTTTACTCCTACCGTATCGGTTAAAGATAATTTGTTGAATGCAGCTAAAGTTGTTTCTGAAGACTATTACAACATTGTTGGACAAAAATTAGCTAAACCCCAATTAGGTGGACTAAACATCATAGTTAAAACCATGTCTGATGGCTCGGTTAAAACTGAAAAAGTGTTCATTAGTAAATAGTTGATAATAGAATTACAATTAAGAGAGGCTGTCGGTTGATGGTCTCTCTTTTTATCCACACTTGTTTTTCTGAATAACTCCATTATCAGGAATCAGGATAACAAACCTGACTCAAATTTGCCGGTAAAATCAAATAAAAAAATCCATCATGATAGCTACGGAAAAAAAAATAGTTAAAAGTATCACACTAATCGGTTTACTCTGTTTGATACTTTTTGCAGGAAACTACACAACCCAGGCACAACAACTGGCATTTCCCGGAGCCGAAGGTTTTGGTAAATATGCCACAGGGGGGCGTGGCGGTCAGGTATTAAAAGTAACCAACTTGAATGATAGTGGTGAAGGTTCGTTGCGTTGGGCAATCGATCAAAATTATCCCCGAATCATTGTTTTTGAAGTTTCGGGAACCATTTATTTAAAAAGCCGCTTAAAAATAAAAAACGGTAACGTAACCATTGCCGGGCAAACTGCTCCGGGACATGGAATTACCCTTGCCCATTACAATTTTTATGTCGAAACCGAGAATGTTATCATAAGGTACATACGAAGCCGCCTATCGGCCGAAGCCGGACAACAGGATGACGCCTTTAACGTAATCGGATCTACCCATGTTATAGTCGATCATTGCTCCTTTTCATGGAGTGTCGACGAAGTGGCTTCGCTTTATCACAATAAGAAATTTACCCTGCAAAACTGTATTATTGCCGAATCGTTTCATAACTCTATTCATGAAAAAGGGGCTCATGGTTATGGAGGAATTTGGGGAGGAGACTCTGCCAGTTTCCATCACAACCTGATAATGCACAATACCAGCCGCAATCCTCGTTTCCATGGATCTCGCTGGTACACCGACTGGGAAGAACATGTCGATTTTCGCAATAATGTAATTTACAATTGGGCCTCTAATTCCATCTATGGCGGTGAACCCAGCGAAATTGACGGAAGTCCTGTTTTTATTAATATTGTAAACAATTATTACAAATACGGTCCGGCAACTTCAAATTCCATAAGAGACCGTATTGTAGACCCCGATCCGGATGGCACTTACGGTTTTGGCAAGTATTACATCGATGGAAACTACACCTATGGCTCACCCGATGTTACTGCCGATAACTGGCTTGGGGTGGATAATGTTACAGAAACAGTAAAAGATGAAATAAAAAGCGAGGTACCTTTTGCTTTCGATATAACCACCATTCATACAGCCGAAGAAGCCTACGAATATGTACTGCAAAATGTCGGAGCCTGCATTCCCTTCCGTGATACCGTTGATCGGCGTTTAGTATGGGAAGTAGCCAACGATACAGCACTTTATGGAGGTAACTATGGCGACAATAAAGGAATTGTTGATAATCTGGAAGATGTGGGTGGCTATCCCGAAATATTTACCGATTGGGCTCCAGTGGATACGGATGCAGATGGCCTGCCAGACGTTTGGGAAACTGAAAATGGACTCAATCCAAATAATGCATCGGATAATCAAACCATTATAGAAGGAACAAACTACCCGGCAATTGAAGAATACATTAATAACATAGTAGCTTCCAATAACTCATTTATGTTTCAACCAACCCAACTGCAAGCCGAATTGACACAAATTAAACAAATCAGTTTAGGTTGGAAGGATAATTCAACTGATGAAACCGCTTTCCGGCTTTGGCGCTCCGAAGGCGAAGGTTATAGCTGCATCGACACCTTACCTGCCAATACAACTTTTTGCACCGACACCAATATTGTATTCGACAAAACCTATCTTTATAGAATACAAGCCGTTAATGAAACTGACAGCTCCGCCTTTTCAAACATTGCCACAGCATCAACCCTTGGGGCCGATGGCAAACCAAAACCAGCGAGAGAACCTACACCAGCTACAACTACCAATAATGTTAGCACAAGTATAAACTTAAGCTGGAAACCAGGCATCGGTGCTAAAAGTCACAAGGTTTATTTGGGGACGTCATTACCTCCCTCATTTTATGCTCAAGTTGACGAAGCAAACCTTACAGTAACTGGTTTATTACACAATAAACGCTATTACTGGCGAGTGGATGAAATTAACGAAAACGGTACCACCGAAGGAAGCGTATGGAATTTTGTGACCCGAACAGAGTTTCCTGAGGAACTTATTGCACATTTTTCGTTTAATCAACCTATTTCAGTGAACGATGTTTCAGGTAATGGTATTACTGGATCAGGAAACAATTTAAAACTGGCTGATTTTGTTAATGGCATTTATGGAAAAGGAATTCTGTTCGACGGCGCTACTAAGTATTGTATGTATCCGCACAACGAAAAAATTAATTTCGACAACAACGCATTTACCATTTCTTTTTGGATAAAACAGGATTTAAGCACCGTTGATCGTTCACACTCGCAGCGTTATGTGGTGAAAGGATCGAATGTTAAAAATGATATTGAAGGCCTTTCTGGAAAACGCTACGAAGTATATTACACACCCGATAAAAACCTGTTCCGCTTTTGTGTTGACGATAATGTAACAAAAAGCGAAATTACCGTTGATGAAAGCCTGTTTATTAAAAACGATTGGGTTCATGTGGTTGCTGTACGCGATACGATACAAAAAAAACTCTTTCTATATGCCAATGCCGAAATGGTTGGCCAGGTAGCCGATGCCACGGGGAATATTGCACAAAGTGAGCCCATGTATTTTAGTTACTGTGTCGATGAAAATGGTTATGTAAAAGGAATTATGGACGAAGTTCAACTCTATGGTTATGCCTTAAATCCAACGCAAATTGAATCGCTTTATACCAATGGTTTTGTATCGGTAAAAAACCGTTTAGCCGAAGGATTTCAATTATTTCCCAATCCGTCATCAGGAAATATAACCATTAAAGCACCTGATAACAAAGCCATAGAAACGATAACCCTTACTGATGTTACCGGTAGAACACTGCTTCATCAGTCGAACACCCTGGGTTCATTGTCAGAAATTGATTTAAACCTGGAATCGCTGGCAAAACGAGGACAACAAATGCTAATAGTTTCAGTTCGGATTGAGGGACAGGTGTTTTTTCAAAAACTTATTCTTAATTAACAAATTATGAAATTACTTCGACTTACATTTTTATTCATCGGATTGATTCTGCTCTTTTCCTGTTCCAAAGAAAAAAACGCTGAAGGTAATGAAAAAGGCGTTTTTGTAGTATCGTACCCAAATGGTTATTCACCAAAAACTGAAATGATATATTTAAGTCTGTCTGATTTAAAAATACAATATGGTTTCACCAATTATTCAAACATACAGTTGGTTAGCATGAACAACCACAAACAGCAACCTTTTAAACTATATGATTTAGATGGTGATAATACAGCGGAACTGTTGGGTTTTTTGCTCGAAATTAACCCAAAAGAGCCCTTACGCCCATTTGTTTTATATGAAGCCGATAAAAGCGAGGAACATCCTATTGAAACCTTGGATGGTTTTACTAATAATACTACCATTACTTACTTGCAAAGTGCGCGAAACTTAAATTCAGACACCATAGCATGGAGTGAAACGCTGGCTAAAACATTTATGGATTTATATCCTGAAGCCTGCAATCTGGAAATTTTTTCGCCCAATAAATGGACGTACACCAACGGTTTCTTTACCAATGCACTTTGCGAACTTAGTCTAAAAACCGGCGAAACATCCTATAGCGAATATGCAAAAAAATGGATGGATTGTTTTGTGGCAACTGATGGAACTATAACTGCTTACGATCAGGAAAAATATCGACTTGACGATATTCTGCCGGGACGAACATTACTCTATCTTTATCAGGAAAATGCAGAAGAAAAATACAAAACAGCGGCCGACAACTTTATGCATCATCTTGAAAATCAACCGACAAATACCGATGGTGGCTACTGGCATAAAGAAGTTTACCCACACCAAATGTGGCTCGACGGAATTTATATGGGCGATGTGTTTGCTGCCCAATACGCTAAAACCTTTAATAAACCAAAGCATTTCGACGAGGCTGTAAAACAAATTAAACTCATTTACACACATACCCTCGATTCAGTTAGCGGATTAATGTATCATGGCTACGACGAATCACGAAACGATGTGTGGGCCAATCCCGAAACCGGTACTTCACCTGAGTACTGGGGACGCGGTATGGGTTGGTACATGATGGCTTTGGTTGATGTACTCGAATATTTACCTGCTGATCATCCCGAAAGGAATGCAATTATCACAATTTTGAATCAAACCAGCGAAGCTTTGTCAAGAGTTCAGGATCCGTCCTCCCACTTATGGTATCAGGTTTTGGATAAGGGCTCACTGCACGACAACTGGATAGAAACTTCCTGCTCTGCTATGTTTGCTTATGCTTTCGCCAAAGGCGCCACAAACGGATTTTTACCTGCAGCATATTTACAAAAAGCAAACAATGCATTCAACAGTTTGATAAATAACTATGTTTATTTTGATTCCAAAGGACATTTTTATTTAACCGAAACCGTTTATGTAGGAACCCTGAACTTTAAATCATCTGACGGATCGTACAATTATTACATTAATGTTGATCGCCGCATAAACGATTTTAAAGGTGTTGCAGCATTCTTATACCTTACTATGGCATTGGATAAATAGCTGGATAGAATTTGAATGTATAAATTTAAATTAAAAAGAAATGATGAAAAAAGTTGGCAACTTTTTAGGGATAATGATTTTAATTGGTTTGATAGTATCATGTAATAGCAAAAACAACAATAAAAGCGATAACATGAGTTCATGGGATTTTCAGGATGAAATTCTGAAACAAATTAAAGAACCGGTATTTCCCGGCAATCAGGTAACAATAACCCATTATGGAGCTGTTGGCGATAGCGTTACCGATTGTACTCAGGCTATTAATGAAGCTATTAAAAACTGTGCCGAACAAGGTGGCGGTAAAGTAGTTGTCCCTAAAGGCGTTTTTTTAACCGGAGCCATCCATTTTAAAAGCAATATAAATCTGCATCTTGAAGAAGGTGCCACCTTGTTGTTTTCAAAAGACTACTCAAAATACTTACCGGCCGTTCAAACCCGGTTCGAAGGCAACGACTGTATGAACTATTCTCCATTTATTTATGGATTTGGACTGGAAAACGTTGCACTTACAGGCACCGGAACATTGGATGGCAATGCTGATAATGAAACCTGGTGGCCCTGGAAAGCCCAGGAAAAATACGGTTGGATTCCAGGCACGCCAAATCAATTGGCCGACCGCGACAGTCTGCTAAAAATGTCAGACGCCCAAATTCCGGTTGAACAACGTGTTTTTGGCGAAGGTCATTACCTGCGTCCCAATTTCATCCAATTCCACACATCAAAAAATATTTTAATCGAAGGTGTTACCATTTTGCGCTCACCCATGTGGGAAATACATCCCATTTTATCGGAAAACATAATTTTAAGAGGGGTAAAAATTATCAGTCATGGACCTAATAACGATGGTTTCGACCCGGAATCGTGCAAAAACATTCTGGTCGAAGATTGTTATTTTGATACCGGCGACGATTGCATTGCTATAAAATCGGGACGTGAAGAAGATGGCCGGCGCGATAACATTCCCAGTGAAAACATAATTGTAAGAAACTGTCAGATGAAAGACGGCCATGGTGGCGTAGTAATTGGCAGCGAAATATCGGGCGGTTGCCGTAACGTTTTTGTTGAAAATTGCAAAATGGACAGTCCTAATCTGGACCGTGCATTGAGAATAAAAACCAACTCATTGCGTGGTGGTGTAATCGAAAACATCTACATGCGCAATTGCGAAATTGGTGAAGTAAAACAAGCTGTTTTACTCGTAAATTTTTATTACGAACAAGGCGATGTGGGAACTCACACCCCCATAGTTCGAAACATTTTCCTGGACAACATTACTTCAGAAAAGAGTAAATATGCTGTTTATTTGCATGGATACGAACGGTCGCCCATCCAAAACATACAGATTAATAATTCACAGTTTAACGGGGTTAAAAAAGACGTTTTTGTGGAACATGCTGATAGCATCAGTTTCAATAATGTAGCCATAAACAACAAAATTTTTGAATTTAAAAACTAAACCACTTTTCAATACATTGGTAATGAAATCAATTGTCATACAAATAAAAACACCTGCTATTTTCCTATTTTTTTTGTTTTTCCTTATGGGATGCCAGCAAAACGAACAGCCAACACTTTACCTTATTGGCGATTCAACCATGGCATACAAAGAAAAATTGTACCTGCCCGAGCGGGGATGGGGACAGGCCTTGCCAACTTATTTTAACGAAGAACTGCTTATTGAAAACCATGCCAAAAACGGACGCAGCACCCGTTCATTTATTTACCAGGGGCGATGGGACTCCATTTACAACCAATTGCAGCCCGGCGATTTTGTGCTCATACAGTTCGGGCACAACGACGGAAGCATCCAAAAAACAGAGCGTTATGCAACACCTGAAGAATACCAGTACAACTTAAAAAAGTTTATTAACGAAACACGGGCAAAAAAAGCCATTCCTGTGCTTTGTACACCCATTGTACGTCGCAAATTTGATGAAGAAGGTAAATACATGGAATCGCATGGTGAATATCCCAATTTGGTTCGGCAGGTAGCCAAACAGGCAAATGTTCCTGTATTGGAAATGCATCTCAAAAGTCGTTATTTACTTGAGAAACTGGGATCTGAGGAATCAAAGGCGTTGTACCTGCATATTCCACAACAAACCATCGACTCGTTGCCTGATGGTTTGACCGACAACACCCACTTTTCAGAATTAGGGGCTCACAGTATGGCTAAAATTGCTGTAGATGAAATAAGAGAAAAAGTTCCCCAGCTGGCAAAATTCCTAAAATAATGCGCATTAAAGTTTTCTATATTATCCTACTCCTTTATATTGGCTTTATTTCCTGTAAACAAGAAAAGTCGAAACAGCTAATTTCATACACCAACCCAATTATTCATGCCGATTATTCTGACCCTGATGCCATTCGCGTAGGCGATAAATACTACATGACTGCCTCAAGTTTTAATTGTATTCCGGGATTACCATTACTCGAATCAGACAATTTGGTAAACTGGAAACTGGTTGGCTATGCAGTTAATAGCCTGGAACCCGATACCGTTTTCTCAAAACCCAATCATGGTGGCGGTATTTGGGCACCATCACTTCGCTATCACAATCAAAAGTTTTACATTTATTATGGCGACCCTGATTTCGGTATTTACATGCTAACAGCCGATAATTTTACCGGTCCATGGTCCAAACCCCAATTGGTAAAAGCAGGTAAAGGCTGGATTGATCCCTGTCCCTTTTGGGACGATAACGGAGACGCCTGGTTAATTCACGCCTGGGCCGGAAGCCGTGCCGGAATAAAAAGCACGCTTACCCTGCACCGTATGAGCAACGATGGAACTCAATTGCTCGATAATGGAATCCTGATTTACGACGGCCACGGTACCAATCCAACCATTGAAGGACCCAAACTATACAAACACAACAGCTATTATTACATTTTTGCACCAGCAGGCGGTGTTACCCACGGATGGCAGTTGGTGTTGCGCTCGAAACAAATTACCGGCCCCTTCGAAGTACGTAAAGTAATGCACCAGGGAAATACGCAAATAAATGGTCCACATCAGGGAGCCTGGGTGCAAGCGCCCGATAACAGCTCGTGGTTTATTCATTTTCAGGATAAAGAAGCTTTTGGGCGTATTGTTCATTTGCAACCGGTAAACTGGCAAAATCATTGGCCGGTAATTGGTTCCGATACCGATAATGATGGAATTGGAGAACCGGTATTGGAAGGAAAAATACTGACATCAACAAAAAGCAATCGGGCTGTTTTAGATACAGGTTCTGAAGAGTTTAATGAGGCTGTTCCCAGTTTAAACTGGCAATGGCAAGCCAACCCAAATGCAACCTGGGGTTCACCCAGCGGAAACCTGGGATTTTTTCGCTTTAATGCCCTGGCTTTTCCCGAATTAAAAAACCTATGGGATGCTCCTAACTTACTTCTTCAAAAATTTCCTTCATCAAATTTTACCGCTACCACAAAAATTGAACTTTACTTAAAAGAAGAAGAAGATAAAACAGGTTTGATTATTATGGGAATGGATTATGCCTACCTGGGTGTGGAGAAAAAAAACAAGGGTATTTACCTGGTTTACCGGCATTGTTTAAATGCAGAAAAAGGGGGTGAAGAAACTACCCTGTTCACAGAAAAATGGACTGAACCGGTTGTTTATTTACAATCGGTTACCGATAGTCTGGGAAATTGCAGTTTTTCATTTAGTGCAAACAACCAGAACTTCCGAACCCTTCCCGAATCCTTTAAGGCAAAGCCTGGAAAATGGATTGGAGCAAAAGTCGGACTTTTTTGCATCGGTAAAAACCATACCAACGATGCCGGTTACATCAATGCGGATTGGTTCCGCTTTTCTAACGAAACAACTAATTAAAAACATAAGGCTATGACACGAATTGCTATTTTATTGCTTGCCCTGAGTTTATTGCTTGTCACCATGCAATGCAAAATGAACCAGCACAAAACTTCTGAGCTCATCGTTACGGTTAACAATACAACTTCCGTTCAGGTAACCGACGGAGTTATTAAAATTCCCTGGACTGTTATCAGCGAGAAATTACCACAGGCAAATCAGCAAGATGTGGCCGTTTACCTCGATGGAAAACAAATTGCATCGCAGTGGATAACAAGCGGCAATAATGCCCCCTATTTATTAACCATGGTAAATTTAAGTCCCGAAGCATCAGCTATTTTACTGGTTAAAGAGCGTGGTAAAGACGAAGTAATTCCTGAATTTCCCAAACGAACCTATGCTGAGTTATCAGTAAAAGAAGGCGGGCAATGGGAATACATTACCAAAAAGAACGGAAACCAGCAATACGAATATACGGGCGGCGAATTTAAAAATATTGAATCGTTAAAAGTGCCTGAACAACACACCGATCATTCATTTTACATTCGTTACGAAGGTCCCGGATGGGAATCGGATAAAGTGGGTTACCGTTTGTATCTCGACTGGCGCAATGCTGTGGATATTTTTGGTAAACTAACACCCGAAATGGTTTTGCATAAAGCAGGCCTTGATGGTTTTGACTCGTATCATGAACCAGCCGAATGGGGCCAGGATATTTTTAAAGTTGCCGAAACCCTGGGAATTGGTTCCATTGGCTATTGGAACGGTAAAAAAGCCGTTCGGGTTGAAAAAACTGACAGCGTGGAATGTACTGTTTCCATGAATGGTTTATTGAAGTCGGAAATTGAAACCAATTATTACGGTTGGCAAACCGGCGATACTAAATGGAACCTGAAAGCTAAAACATCAATTTTAGCGGGTTCACGTTTAAGCAAACAATATTTAAAAACAACAGACCAAACACCCCTGTTATGCACAGGTATAATCAAACACAAAGGAATCGATGCATTTACCAATCAGGATGAAACCCATTCGGAATGGCTTTATCTGGCTACTTACGGATACCAGTCGTTAGCCAACGACAGTCTGGGCCTGGCTGTAATTGTAAACAAAAAACACCTGAAAGAAATTACCCAGGATCCGCTGAATCATATTCTGGTGCTTGAACCTAAAGACCATGCAATCAAATATTATTTTTTGGCTGCCTGGGAAAAAGAGCCCAATGGAATTAAAAACAGGGCTGAATTTGTAGCTTATCTTAAAAATCTTATGGTTCTATTCAATCAACCGCTGCAGGTAACTTTTAATTAAAAAAGTAGTGAAAAAACGATCAGTAAATCTTATTCTTAATATAGCTTTGGTTCTTAGTTCTATAACCCTTTGGGGACAAAATCTATTGCCCAACTTTGCGCTGGCAGGTTTTGCAACCGAAACATCGGGTACAATTGGCGGAAAAGGGGGTTCAACTATAACTGTTAGCTCAGGAACCGATTTACAAAACGCAATTAATGCACAAAAAAAAAGTGACGAGCCTCTGATAATAATGGTTGAAGGACTTATCAATCTGGCCAACTCACCCGGACTGGAAAAGATTGATGTAAAAGATGTTTCCAATCTATCCATTATTGGTTCGGTAAATGGAGCCGAATTCGATGGAATTGGGCTCAAACTTCGACGAGCCAGCAATATAATTATCCGTAACGTCAGTGTGCATCATGTTACCAGCGGCGAAAAAGACTGCATTAGCATAGAAGGACCGGCTGATCATATCTGGATTGACCATTGTGAATTATACAACGAATTTGGCGATGTAGATGGTGATGGAGACGAAGACAGCAACGATAAGGATTTTTACGACGGACTGCTCGATGTTAAAGCCGATGCGGAATACATAACCTATTCGTGGAACTACCTGCACAGCAGTTGGAAAACTTCATTGGTAGGCAGTTCAGAAAGCGATACTTACGATCGCAAATTAAGCATTCATCACAATTATTACAACGATTGCTATTCCCGTCTTCCCCTGTTTCGTGGGAAAACCGGCCATATTTTCAATTGTTACTATTCCAATATTGAATCTACGGCTATTAATTCGCGACTGAATTCCTGCATCCGTATCGAAAAAAACTATTTCGAAAACGTGCACAATCCCTGGGTATCGGCTTATAGCGATGTACTTGGCGGTGTTGAATTGATTGATAATTATCTAATAAACAGTCCATTCAACTATTCTTCGTCCGACACTTTTGAACCTTATCTCTGTGAAGCAGAAATACCCTACAACTATGATGAAGTATTAAATGCTGTTATGGAAGTTAAGGAATTGGTAATGCAATATGCAGGTGTCGGAAAACTGGACGAACCGGGTGAATTTTCGGTTGTTGGCGATGAAACTGATCTGGTACAACATAAGCAACATCATTATAACTTAGCTTTTTTCCCAAATCCATCGGATGGCAACGGTACCTTAAGCTTCCATCTTGAAGAAGCATCGACGGTAACCATTAGTTTACACGATTTTCAAGGCAAACAAATAAAACAATTTAATTCCGAAAGATATAATACCGGTTATAACGAAATCACCATTGAAAATCAAAATATTAATCCGGGAATATATTTTCTGCAAGTAAGCACCCACAAAACCAGCAAGCAAATTAAAATGGTAATTCTGAAGTAAGAAAACCCATCTAATGAAACAATTAGTTAGCATACTGTTTTTATTTATTGTTTTAGGGGCAAAAAGTAAGGAATTACCCGATACCCTGATTGTAGCCCGGGATAATTCCGGACAGTTTACTACCATAACTCAGGCACTGGAATCGCTACCCATGTATTGTTACGAACGCGTAGTTATTTACATAAAAAGCGGAATCTACAACGAAAAAATTAAAATTGACCGCGATTATATTAGCCTGGTGGGCGAAAATCGTGAAACAACCCGTATTGAATTTCCGCAGTTACGTGAAAACTGGAATCGTAATCCCGATTTCATTGGCCCTGCCGTTGTAAATATTTTTGCCGATGATGTAATTATTAAAAATCTAACCATTGAAAATACCCAACCCGAAGTTGGGCCTCACGCATTTGCCATTTATGGTAACGGAACACGCACCATTTTATTAAATTGCCATGTTCTTAGCAAAGGTGGCGACACCATTTCGCTCTGGAACTATAAAACCGGGATGTATTACCACCACAATTGCTACTTTCAGGGAGCCGTCGATTTTGTTTGCCCACGCGGCTGGTGTTACATTTCAAATTCCACATTTTACGAATTAAAGAACACCGCGGCTATTTGGCATGCAACACCAACAAACCCCAATCAGAAATTTGTAATGCAAAATTGTAACTTCGAATCGGCCGATAGTTTCTATCTGGCCAGGCACCATTACGATGCCCAGTTTTATTTTTTGAATTGTAAATTTCCGGCTTTCATGCACAATAAAAGCATTGAACATGTAAGCTATCCCGAACATCCTGAGAAAAACCGTCCGTATTTGTATGGCGACCGCTATTATTTTTATAATTGCTCACGAACCGGAGGAAATTTTCCGTGGTTTGCCGACAACTTAAACCAGTGGCCTGCTGGTGTAACACCCGAAAGCCTCAGTGCCGAATGGACTTTCGATGGACAATGGAATCCGGTGGACAGTACACTGCTCCAACCACAAGCTATAGAACGAATCAACAATTCATTAATTTTAACTTTTGATGAATTGGTTATGGCTTCCCATGAAACCACTATAAAATCCTTTTCGGGAAAAACCTTTAAATACTACAAGGGAAATGGCCGTCACAAACTTGAATTTACAGGCGAACAAAACCTTAGCAGCGAGGAACTGAAGCAAAGTTTTTTCGTGATTAGTGGAACCATACAAAATATTCAGGCAATGGTTCATCAGAAAAAATTAAAAAAAGATTTCCAGGTGGAAGTTAATTAAAACAAAACAGTAACGTGGTGTAAGGCCTTTTTAACCCGGAAATACAGCACGATTACCATGAAATTAATTTAACATAGCTTATAAATAACGCAACAATTAACCTTGATGATTACCTGGTTCAAAAAATATTGGATTCATCCCTAAAACAAATTTGCTATGAAAAAAAACAGCTTATCACGTCGAGATTTTATAACTACTGTAGGAACCATGGCAGGTGCTGCACTTATTCCACAACAGGCTGTTGCCAAACTGGCTGCCACTCCCAAAGGAACAAAACGCAGGCTGGCTTTGGTTGGAACCGGAGTTCGCGGGGTTTCGTTCTGGGGTAAATACATTGTAGAAAATTACAGCGATGTTACTGAATTTGTGGCTCTCTGCGATAACAACCCGGGACGATTAAAATACGCCCATCAATACATTGGAGCCAAATGCAATACCTACACCTCGTTCGACGAGATGCTGGAAAAAGAAACCATCGATTTGCTGATGGTTACTACGGTTGATGCTACCCACGATGAATTTATTGTAAAAGCACTGGAAAAAGGTATCGATGTGGCTACTGAAAAGCCCATGACCACTGACGAGTTTAAATGTCATAACATTATTAAAGCCGATGAAAAATCGGAAGCCAGTGTTTTTATGGGATTCAACTACCGCTACGGTTTATTGTTTACCGAATTAAAACGTCAGCTTCAACAACAAAAAGTGGGCGAAATTACTTCCATCGATTTTAATTGGTACCTGAATGTATTCCATGGCGCATCGTACTTTAGGCGCTGGCATGGTGAAAAAGAAAAAAGCGGATCGTTGCTTCTGCATAAATCGGCACATCATTTCGATTTATTAAATTGGTTTATAAATTCTGAACCCGTTGAAGTACATGCGTTTGGAGCACTTGAACATTATGGTAAGAACAACCCGTTTCGCGGAAAAAATTGTCGGAACTGCGAACACACCAACGAATGTAAATTTTACTGGGACATTAATAAAAACGAGCATTACATGAAATTGTATGCCGAAAACGAAAAATACGACGGCTACATACGCGATAACTGCCTGTGGAGGGATGAAATTGACATTTACGATAAGATGGCCGTTCAGGTAAAGTACGCCAACAATGTTCAGGTAAGTTATTCACTTACCACCTATTCGCCTTTCGAAGGTTTTCGCATTGCTTTTAACGGAAAACAAGGGCGCATGGAAACCTGGGAGGGTATTCCCTGGCGCGAAAGTAAAAAAGAGGATCAGGCAACACTGCACGTAAAGGAAATGGATCAAAGCCATACTTTAAAAGAAAACAATTTTCACGAGATTACCATTCAGCGGAACTTTGACGATTATGAACAGATTCAGTTCCCCTATGTGCGCAGCGGACATTGGGGTGGTGATAAAATTATGTTTGATTTGCTTTTCCGGGGAAAACGTCCCCATGCAGAAATTAATCACGAAGCTAATTCACGCGATGGTGCCATGGCTGTTTTAATTGGAATTGCTGCGCGTAAAAGCATCGATGAGAAACGAGTGGTGCACATATCGGAGCTAACGCATTTGGTACCACAACATACTACCAAACAACAGTAAGCGAAAGTTTTGGAATTAGTGCTTAGTACTTTTTTTATAATCCGAGGCACTCATACCAAATTTTTCGCGGAAACATTTTCGGAAGTAGGATACGTCGTTAAAACCAACATCGTAAGCCACTTCCGAAATGTTTAGTTTATTCTGCACAATAAGTTGAGCCGCTCTTTTTAAACGAATATCCTTTACAAATTCTTTAGGTGTCATGTCGGTAAGTGCGCCAATTTTACGGTACAATTGTGTACGGCTGACATCAAGATTATGCGATAAAAACTCCACATCGAGGGGTTCCCTGGATATGTTTTTTTCGATTATTGTAATCAGTCGTTTTAAAAATTTTTCGTCGGGCGAGGCCAGAATAATGTCTTTGGGTTTAAGTACCATTTCTTTGCTGTACCGCTCACGCAGGGCTTTACGAATACTCAATAAATTATCAACTTTTGCTTTTAGCAACCCTACATCGAAAGGTTTGGTTAAATAATCATCGGCACCGGCATCAATACCCTGTAACTGGTTTTCGCTGGAACTCAACGCTGATAAAATTATTACCGGAATGTGAGACGTACGTTCATCGTGTTTTAGTTTTTTGCACAATTCGTTCCCATTCATAACAGGCATCATTACATCGGCAATAACAACATCGGGAATACGGTCTAAAGATATTTCCCAGGCTTCTTTCCCGTTTTTAGCTTCGAGTACCTGATATTCCGGTTCAAAATGCGCCACAATAAATTCCCTCAAATCCGGATTATCGTCGACAACTAATGCTATTAATCGATCTTTTTTCCCGGTATACTTGTCGTTTTTGTTATAATCAGATTCCAATCCATTTTGAGTCACTTCCTCTTCGGGTACGATGTTGTGATTATCAAAAGGTAAATAAACCGAAAAACGGCTGCCACTGCCCAACTTACTACGAACTTTTAAGTGTCCGTTGTGCATTTTTACCAACTCCTTGGTTAATGCCAGTCCAATACCTGAGCCTTGTGTCTGATTGCTGTCTTTGGTATTAATTTGTCGGAAGCGATCGAATATTTTGGATAAATTTTCGGGTGCAATTCCAATACCTGTATCAATAATTTTAATCTTGACAAACTTTTTTGAAGCTACGTTCTCTATATCCAATGGCGGAATTAAAAGGTTGGGTTCTTCCATATCATCCTTAAATATAAGTGAAATAGAAGCTGAAATACTACCCTTATTGGGGGTGTATTTAATTGCATTCGAAATTATATTATTAAGAATCTTTTCAACTTTATCGGCATCGAACCACATAAAAATGGAAGGCTGAAAAGCATTAAACTCAAAATTAATTTCTTTTTCTTCAGCATTCATCCGGAACGATTCAAATATTTCTTCGGCAAAACTGCGGATATTTCCTTTGCGCAAATCCAATTTTAGGTTTCCGGTCTCGAGCTTACGATAATCGAGAAGCTGATTAATTAAGCGTTTTAGGTTATTACTGTTTCGTTGAATAATTTTCAGATTCCTGACAACTACATCATCCTCAAAATTCAGGTTCAGAAGTTTTTCAATAGGCCCTGCAATCAGCGATAGCGGTGTTCTGATTTCGTGCGAAATATTCATAAAAAACTGGTGCTTTAACCGGTCAACTTCTTGAATTTTACGGGCTGTTTGGCGCTCAAAAATCAATTGTTGTTTAAGCACTTCCCTATTTCGTATCATACTAAATATGAGGTAAAACAAATACACCAAAAACAAAATAGCCAACAAGCGGAACCACCAGGTATTCCAAAACGGGGGTAAAACAGTAATGGCCAGCTCGGCACCCACTTTGTTAAATAAATTATCGTTGTTTGACCCCTGAACCCTAAATATGTATTCACCATGCTGAATGTTAGTGTAGGTTGCCATTCGGGAGTTTCCAATATCGTTCCACTCTTTATCAAAACCTTCGAGCATGTACTTGTATTTGTTTTTATTGCTGTTGGCATAATTCAACGCTGCAAAATCGAAGGTAAACATGTTTTGGTAATGGGCTATAGTAATCGATTTGGTCTCGGAAATATGATTGTTTAGAGTGCCTGAAGGCGAAATATCAACTTTTTTATTAAAAAGTTTAAATCCTGTTAATACAACTGGTGGAATGTAACTATTCTGATTTATTTTATCGAGGTAAACAAAATCGACACCATTTTTTCCACCAAAAGCCAATACATTTTTTGAGGTTTTATAAAAAGCTCCGTAATTAAATTTATTATTCAACAACCCATCGGAACTGAAGTAGTTTTTAAACTCCCCGGTTTCCATATTAAACCGCGAAATTCCATTATTTGAGCTTAACCACAGGTATTGATTGTTAACATTAATTATTCCATTCAACACATTACTGCATAAGCCATCATCAGTTGTAAACTTAGTTAATTCATTTCCTGACCTGTCGAGTTTTATTAGGCCCTGCCCCAGCGAAGCCAGCCAGTAATTTCCCTTATTATCTTCGCAAAGGGCACGACTCTGATAATCGTGAACACGAAAAGTTCCATCGGAATATATCTGCGTCATGCGTTCCACATCGGGTGAAAAAACCCACAGACTGTTTTGTCTGTCTTCATAAATCATCGAAACCCAATTCAAATTATATTGGGAACCGTAGTGATAAAAAACTTTTTTTTCCGGATCAAATAAATCAAGACCTTTCGATGTTCCCACCCAAATGCGTTTTTGAGCGTCTTTATAAACAGCCCAAACCTCATTATCACAAATTGATGTGGTATCGTTTGGATGGTGTTTGTATTTAATAATTTTTTTTGTGTCGGGCTGGTAAACATTTAAACCACCCAGGTAGGTTCCTATTAAGATATTTCCATTATTTCCCGGACTAATGGCTTTAACACAATTGCTCGATAGTCCATTATCGACAGTTAAATATGATATTTTATCGTTTCGGGTGTCAAAAATATTTACTCCGCCACTCTCGGTACCAATCCACAGACGTTCCAGGGTATCTTCCCAAAATACATAAACTTCGGCATTGTTAAGTGTTTGCTGTTCGCCCTCAGTTTCAACCAGATATCCAAAAGCTTGTTTATCGAAGTTTAAAAAGCTTAATCCATTGCGTGTGCCCACCCATAAGTCTCCTTTTTTGTCGGTAAACAAATCGAGGACCGAATTGTGTATTAAACTAAAATTGTTATAGCGCTCGCTTTGGTACAGGGTAATTTTATTGGTGAGCCGGTTCATTTTGTACAATCCACCCCGGGTACCAAACCAGATATTTCCATAACCATCCTGAATTATAGTACGAACAGTTATTGAACGGTTGTTATCGGAATCGAGCTCAATTTGTTTTAAGGTTCCGGTACTTTTGTTCAGCTTAAGTAATCCTCCCAGGTAAGTACCAATCCATAAAGTTCCGCTCAAATCTTCATAAATTTCCCAAACCTCGTTTTCGCGCTCTTTGTATTGCTGACCAACCAGATATGCATTTACAAGTTTAAAACCAGAATTAAAAACAACAATCCCTTTGTTGGTTCCAACCCATAAATTACTATCGGAATCGAGGTGCAATTTTCGCACCCAGTTTCCGGGAATTGCCGATGAATTAGTCGTGGTAAACGTCTGCTCAATCTCTTTGCTTTCGGGATTAAAATAATTCAATCCTCCTTCAGTTCCCAACCATAACTTTTGCCGGCTGTCTTCAATAATATCCCAAACCGAATTATGTGAAAAACCTTTGTCTTTAAATTGTTGTAAAGTATTTTTTGTCCGGTTGTATTTAAAAAGTCCCTGAAAATCGGTACCAATCCATATATTTCCTTTAGAATCTTCATAAATTACACGTATCAAAGCATTTGAAAGCAATTGACTGGTATGACTACTGTGTTCAAGTGAGGAAAACTGGTAACCGTCGAAACGCAGTATACCGTAGTCGGTTCCCAGCCATATCCAGCCTTTACTGTCCTGAAATACACAATGAATTTTTTCATCGGCAAGCCCATTCGAAACGGAATAATTCTCGAACAGCGAACTTTTTATCAGTTTACTTTCCGATTCGGCTTTAACTGATAAACCAATAAAAAAGAACAATAAAACAACCAAGGTTTTCCTCATACTTTAACACATTGAGCATAAAATTCAAACGACCTGAATTTAGGACAATTTGAATTAATTAAAAAGTAATTTTAAATGACGCTCCAATAAATTGTATTTTACATTCTTCTCTATTACCTCGCGGTAAGTATCAAGGGCAGTCATGTAACGCGAACCCATTTCAACGGCAATTTTATAGCCCACGTGAACTACCTGACGGAAACTGGGGTTGTAATCGATACAGGATTGGTTATGTGTTAAGGCATCGGAAAACAGTTTGCTTGTCCAGGCATTTACTTCAGTAACTGAAGGTAATTTGTCCTTTTCAATATTCAACACCGTAGCATAGGGGCCGGTCAATTCATCAAAACGATCCATCGATTTGGCATAGATTTCTTTGGCAATAGTTAGTCCTTCGCCTCCCCCCTGAGCCAGCCCTATTACTTCTTCGAGCCAGGTGGTTCCGGCTGTTTTTACGTGAATACCGGCATCGAATTTTTCGATGGCTTTTTTCATGGCCGGATAAATAGCAAATTTATCGCTGCCACTGTGAACACTTAGCTTTAAACTGGATGGTAATCCCAATTCTTTTATGGCAAATTGGGTAACGGCTACATCCTGTTCAAACTCCAACGTAAATTGAGCCACGTTTCCCTGATAATCGACTCCTTTGGCAAACAAGCCGGTAAATTTTGGAGCAATGGTTTGCACCTCAACACCCAATCGATTCAATTCTGCCAAAATAAAAAACAATTCTAAAGGGGTTTGAGCAATTTCGCATTCATCCATCGACACTTCGGGAATAAAATTAGCAGCTCCTTTTTTCGAAGCAATATGGTCGTAGATGGTTTTTACTTCTTTCAGTGCATTCAGGTAATTATCGGCTACGTGGGTCAAAAAAGTTTCAGTTACATCGAACGACTGGTCGATTCCGGGAATGGTAAATTTTCCCAGATATTTTGAATGGTTTTTCACAAAAGCTTCACGTTCGGCAGCATCAGCGCTTTGTCCAATAAAATGGGCTACATCGATGGTAAAAAAGTTGCTTGCATTAATAAATTTATCAACCGTAGCCATACCAATATGATCGGCATCAATATAGTATTTTCCGCTATAGGCATTTTCTTTTACTGCTGCCTCGGCTTCAGCAGCTACATCGTTGGGTGTTGTATGAACAATGCTGTGTTCACGATTGCTTTTATTCCAAACGGGAACCACGTTGACTCCCATTTTGTTAATTTCCTGAATGGCGGCTAATTGCGCCCGACCTTCTTTTCCAAAACGGTCGCCAGTTCCAAATGAATATTTTTCGATTAACATGTTTTTTAGATTTTTTAAGATTAGAATTTAGTTATTAGACTTTAGATGTTAGACAACAGACTTAAGATGAACACTTAAGACTTTTTTTTTGATTGAAATAATGATTACAAAAAAAATACAATCAGTTCATATTGCTTTTTAGTTGCTTAACAATAGCAAGGGCATCGCGCACTTTGTTCTCGATAAAAGCAAAATCGCCCTTTTCAATTACCTCCTTTGGTGTTAGCTGTGAACCCAGTCCCACACAAGTAACTCCGGCATCGAACCAGGCTTTCAGGTTCTCGGGATCGGGTGATACGCCACCGCTTGGCATAATACTGGTCCAGGGACAAGGAGCTGTTATGGCTTTTACAAACGATGGACCTCCCACTTCTTTTCCGGGGAATATCTTTACAATTTCACAACCCAGTTCCTCAGCCAGATTAATTTCCGATAAGGTTCCACAACCGGGCATCCATGCAATTTTGCGGCGATTACAAACTTTGGCCATATCGGAATTCAAACTAGGAGAAACAATAAAGTTGGCCCCCAACTGAATATACAACGAAGCAGTTCCGGCATCAACCACCGAGCCAACGCCCATAATCATTTCGGGACATTCCTTTGCGCACCATTTATTTACCTCGGCAAATACTTCGTGGGCAAAATCGCCACGGTTGGTAAATTCAAAAACCCTTGCTCCGCCCACATAGCAGGCTTTAACCACATTTTTAACCACATCAGCATCGCTGTGGTAAAACAAAGGCACTATACCGGTTTCGGTAATGGTATTTAATACCTGTAAACGTTTAAAACGTGCCATATTAAAATTTTAAAATTGATAATTATCTATCAACCCTGGCACTTCCGCCACCAACCAGTTTTTCAACTTCGGGCAGGGTGGCCATAGTTGTATCGCCGGGTGTTGTCATGGCCAGCGCACCATGCGCAGCGCCATACTCAACTGCTTTTGCCGCATTGTTAAATTCCAAAAAACCATAAATTAAACCCGAATCAAAACTATCACCACCCCCCACGCGATCTAATATTTCAAGATCTTCGCGATGAGTAGCTTCGTAAATTTTACCATCGGCATAGCAAATAGCTCCCCAGGAATTAATGGTTGCTGATTTTACCGTACGTAGGGTAGTGGCAATCACATTAAAGTTTGGATACGCTTCTACAGCTGATTTTATCATGCCTTTATAGCCTTCTAAATCCAATTCTTTCAAGTTTTCATCATTGCCTTGAACTTTCAGCCCTAAGCAAGCCGTAAAATCTTCTTCGTTGCCAATCATTACATCAACATAGTTGGCAATTTCCCGGTTTACTTTCTGAGCTTTTGCCTCACCACCAATAGCTTTCCAGAGTGATGGACGGTAATTCAAATCGTATGATACTATGGTTCCGTATTTTTTGGCCACCTTAACGGCTTCAATCACCACCTCGGCTGTAGTTTCCGACAAGGCGGCAAAAATACCACCGGTATGAAACCAGCGCACACCCAGGGTCCCAAAAATATATTCCCAGTCGATATCGCCGGGCTTTAATTGCGAAGCCGCTGTGTTTCCCCGGTCCGAAACGCCTTTGGCACCCCGAATTCCAAAACCCCGTTCAGTAAAATTCAACCCATTGCGAACGGTACGCCCACAGCCATCGTAGGCAACCCATTTCACAAACTGGGTATCGAGTCCGCCCTGAAGCATAAAATCTTCAATTAACGAACCAATTTCATTATCGGCCAGTGCGGTAACAATGGCGGTTTTTTTATTGAAACAACGACGCAGGCCCCGGGAGACATTGTATTCACCCCCCCCTTCCCAAGCCTGAAAATGACGAGCTGTTCGAATTCTACCTTCGCCTGGATCCAAACGCAACATCACTTCTCCCAACGATATACAATCGTAGGTACAGGCTTCTGCTAATTTTATTTTTAATGATGCCATAGTTTTTGTTGTTTTTTGCAGCTTTTAAGTTCCAAGTTAAAACATCCCTAAATCCTTCTGTTTATAACTTGTGGTTATACCATGTTATTTAAAATTTAAAATAGTTTTTCGCATTATAGTAACTAATGTTTTCAACCATTTGGCCCAAAAGATTGCGGTCGTTGGGCAACAATCCGTTTTCAACATCGTTGCCCAGCAAATTGCACAGGATACGTCGGAAATATTCGTGGCGTGGGAACGACAAAAAGCTGCGTGAATCGGTTAACATTCCCACAAAACGACTTAAAAGCCCCAGGTTCGACAAGGCGTTTATTTGTTTTTCCATACCATCTTTTTGATCGAGAAACCACCAACCCGAACCAAATTGAATTTTTCCGGGGACTGAGCCATCCTGAAAATTCCCTATCATGGTCCCCACCACTTCATTATCGGCTGGATTCAGATTGTATATTATGGTTTTTGCTAACTGATCGGTAGCATCTAAGCGATTTAGAAATTTCGACATGTTTTGCGCCTGGTTCCAATCACCAATGGAATCGAAACCGGTATCGGGACCTAATTTTTTCAACAGTCGTTGATTGTTATTGCGTAAAGCTCCAATATGAAATTGCTGTGTCCATCCTTTTTCGTGATCCATAAGGGCTAACTCGTACAACATGGCCGATTTGAATTTTAATTTTTCGTCGCCATTCAGACTTTTTCCTCCGCGGATTTTTGAAAACAAGGCATCAATTTCAGTTTGCTGGTAATCGGTTGCATAAAACTCTTCCAATCCGTGATCAGATAGTTTACACCCCATTTTAGCAAAAAAATCGTGACGTAAACGCAAAGCTTCCAATAGCTTTGAAAAGCTGTTGATTTCAATTCCTGAAACTGTTCCCAATTTGTCAAGGTACTGATTGAATGCCTCAACATCTTCAACAGCCATGGCTTTGTCGGGACGCCAGGTAGGCAACATTTTTACGCTGTCAGAACCAAGGTGTTGTTTATGAAATTCAAGTAAATCGGTAGGATCGTCGGTGGTACAAACCAATTCAACATTCATTTTATTTAACAAACCATGCACCCGGTATTCATCGGTTTGCAGCATGGCCGAAGCTTTATCGTAAATGGTTTTTGCCGATTGTGAATTCAACAAGTCAGTTATTCCGAAATAGCCTTTTAACTCCAGGTGCGTCCAATGATAAAGTGGATTGCGCAATGTATGGGGAACGGTTTCGGCCCATTTTTCGAATTTCTCATAATCGGATGCTTCGCCGGTACAAAAACGTTCATCGACTCCGTTGGTGCGCATGGCCCGCCATTTATAATGGTCGCCATACAACCAGGGTTGGGTCAGGTTTTCAAACTGTTTATTCTCAGCAATTTGTTGTGGAATTAAATGACTGTGATAATCGATAATGGGCATGACTTTAGCATGCTCATGATACAGGTATTCAGCCGTTTCAGTCAGAAGGATGAAATTGTTATCTAAAAATGGTTTCATAGCTGCTTGTTTTTCAAATTATTCATCAATATCATTTTCGCCTTTCACATAACCAAAGTTGGCTAAAATACCACCATCAACGTAAAGTACATGGCCGTTAACAAAGTCGGAGGCTTTTGAAGCCAAAAAGAGAGCGGCATTGGCCACATCTTCGGGTTCACCCCATCGTCCTGCCGGAGTCCGTGTCATTACCAAATCGTTGAACGGATGGTTTCCTTCGCGAATTGCCGCTGTTTGCGATGTAGCAATGTACCCGGGACCAATTCCGTTTATCTGCACATTATATTTGGCCCATTCGCAGGTCATGTTAGCGGTAAGTAATTTTAATCCTCCTTTGGCTGCAGCATATGCCGAAACTGAGTTTCGACCGTAAACGCTCATCATGGAGCACATATTGATGATTTTTCCTTGCCGGCGCTTAATCATTCCTGGTGCCACCCGTTTCGAAAGAATTAAAGGAGCTACCAAATCGATGTCAATTACTTGTTTAAAGTCGGCGATGGGCATATCTAAAATAGGAATACGCTTAATGATTCCGGCATTGTTAACCAAAATATCGATGGGGCCTACGGCTTTTTCAATTGTTGTTATTCCCTGGTCTACCGCTTTTTCGTTAGTTACATCAAAATTTAAGGTGAATACATCAAGACCGCTTTGAGCATACGCTGATTTGCATTCGGCCAGTTTCTCGTCCGAAATATCGTTCACACATATTTTTGCACCTGCTGCTCCCAATACTTTTGCAATGGCCATACCTATACCGTGGGTTCCTCCGGTAATCAGAGCCACTTTTCCTGTTAAGTCGAATAATTGATTTATCATTTTGTAAGAGTTTAGACATTAGAATTTAGACACCAGACTTTATATTTTTTAGTTGCTTGACTTAAGCCGGTGATGCTGATTTAACAATTTGAATTGATGGATAAACCAGCATCAAATGGCTAAAGCACCGGCTTTTATTTTAGATCATAAGGTTTTAAATGATCCATGTCGGTATAGTCGAGATTCTCACCTCCCATTCCCCAAATAAAAGAGTAACTGGCAGTTCCGGCTGCTGAATGAATTCCCCACTCGGGAGAAAAAACAGCTTCTTCGTTTTTAATAAATAAATGACGGGTTTCCTGAGGTTCGCCCATCAGATGTAGTATTACCTGGTTTTCAGGAACTTCAAAATAAAAATAAGCTTCCATCCGGCGGTCGTGTGAGTGCGGTGGCATGGTGTTCCAAACACTTCCCTTGTGTAATTCGGTAAGTCCCATTACCAATTGGCAACTATCTACAATTCCCGGAACAATTAGCTGGTAAATGGTGCGCTCATTGCTGGTATCGAGCGAGCCCAGGTTTAATACATTGGCTTTATCTTTATTCACCAATACCGTTGGGTATTCTTTATGGGCCGGAGTTGAACTCAGGTAGAATTTTGCCGGATTGTTTTTATCCTTACTTGAAAAAGTTACCGATTTACTGCCACGACCAATATACATGGCTTCTTTTTTCTTTACCGGATAAGCATTTCCATCGACTGTGACTACTCCTTCGCCACCAATATTAATAGCTCCCACTTCGCGCCGCTGACAAAAATAATCGGCTTTTATAGCATCAATGGGATCAAGGCTTAAGGTTTTATCGACCGGAAAAGCACCGCCCAAAATGTATCGTTCGTACTGAGAATAACTTAAATTGATTTCATCTTTAACAAAAAGATTCTGTACCAAAAATTCTTTACGTAACCTTGCGGTATCGTAATGCTTCACATCTTCAGGGTGGCACGCCCTGCGACGATCGTAATTTATTGTTGTCATAATTTTATATTTTTGGGATAATCAATGATGCACTGCTAAGGCAATACATCACCGTTTATCTGATATTTACTTATTCTGCAATCGGCTTATATACCGGAACCAGTGTTTTCATTACAATCCAACCTATTAAATACGCTATGGCACAAACCGAGAAGATAATAAAGTAACCCGATCTGATTCCTTCAAAACCCATGAATTTCATGTTGGTATTCAACGAATAATCGAATAACAAACCCGAACCTTTATTAATAAAAAAGGAACCGATACCGCCTGCCATTCCGCCAATTCCGGTAATAGTTGCAATGGCCGATTTGGGGAACATGTCGCCAACACTTGAAAAAATGTTTGCCGACCAGGCCTGGTGTGCTGCACCCGCAATTCCAATAATAATAATCGGGAACCAATAGGAATAATGACCCAACGGTTGAGCCAATAAGGCCAACAAAGGAAAAAAGGCAAAAATCAACATAGCGCGCATGCGGCCAGCATAGGGATTCATTCCTTTTTTATCGACAAAATACGTGGGCAACCAACCTCCAATTATCGACAATAAAGTAATGGCATACAAGACAAACAACAGTACCTGAGCCATAGTTGAATCAGAAGTTAAACCGTACACATCGCTCAAATAGGCGGGTGCCCAAAACAGGTAAAACCACCAAACACCATCGGTCATAAATTTACCAAAGGCAAAGGCCCAGGTTTGCTTGTATTTAAAACTATTGATAAAAGAAATTTTGAGCTCTTCTTTTGCCACATTATTATTAGCAGCTGTTTCAGCAATCGTATCCTGATTGATATAATCCAATTCTGCTTTATTCACTTTTGGATGCTCATGAGGTTTTTTGTACATAAACACCCAGAATCCCATCCAGATGAAACCCAAAACACCAATAATGATAAAGGCCATCTCCCAGCCATAATATGAGGCAATTACCGGAATTGAAATGGGGGCTACCAAAGCGCCAACCGTAGCTCCGGCATTAAAAATACTTGTAGAAAACGCACGGTCTTTTTTTGGAAAGAACTCTGCTGTAGCCTTTATAGCTGCCGGAAAGTTACCCGCCTCACCAAGTGCCAATACAAACCGTGCAATTATAAAAAAGGTAACACTTACTGAAACTACTAATCCGGTATCGCCAACCGTTGCTATAGCATCTTTGGCTCCTTCAAAACCAACCAACCATTTGCCAGCCACAATTCCTGAAGTAGCAATTCCTGAAAATGCATGCAGAACGGCTCCTACCGACCATACACCTATGGCCCAAAGGAATCCTTTTTTTGTGTCGAGCTTATCGACAAACCGGCCTGCAATCAGTAAACTTACAGCGTAAAAAATTGAAAATAATGCTGTAATGTTTCCGTAATCATTATTTGTCCAATGAAATTCCGGTGCAATAAAATCTTTCCAGGTTAACGAAAGCACCTGCCTGTCCATGTAATTGATGGTGGTGGCAAAAAATAACAATCCGGTTATGTACCAGCGGTAATTTGTCATTTTTTCGTTGATTGTTTTTAAAGTCATAATTATTAGAATATTAGTTAATTTTTATTGCTATACATTGTAAGTTGTTGAAGCGGTATCACCGCCGCGGCCAGTCCAGTTGGTATGAAAAAACTCACCCCGTGGTTTGTCAATCCGTTCGTAGGTATGTGCACCAAAATAGTCGCGCTGTGCCTGCAATAAATTGGCTGGTAAGCGTTCGCTGCGGTAACCGTCGAAATAGGTTAATGCACTGGCCATAGCCGGCACCGGAACGCCATTGCTGATTGCAGTGGCCACCACTCGTCGCCAGGCTTTTTCGGCATGTTCAATTTTGTTTTTAAAGAAGGGATCGAGCAATAGGTTATTTAAACCAGCATTGTTGTCGTAAGCCTCTTTAATTTTCCCTAAAAACGCCGAACGGATAATACAACCGCCACGCCACATTAAAGCAATTCCACCGTAATTCAGGTTCCATCCAAATTCATCGGCTGCCGATTTCATAAGTGTGTACCCTTGTGCATACGAAACCAGTTTTGACGCATACAAAGCCTCCATCAAATCGTTAACAAACTGTTTTTTATCGCCGGTAAAAGCGGGTTGTGTGGCATTAATTTTTTTGGATGCTTCAACCCTTTCGTCTTTTAATGCCGATAAACAGCGGGCAAAAACCGCTTCACCAATTAAGGTAAGTGGAATTCCCTGATCCAATGCAGTAACTGCGGTCCATTTTCCGGTTCCTTTTTGTCCTGCAGTGTCGAGAATCTTTTCAACCAAGGCTTCGCCATCGGTATCTTTAAAAGCCAGAATATCACGAGTGATTTCTATCAAATAACTGCTGAGTTCTCCTTCGTTCCACTGTTTAAAAACCTGGTGCATTTCATTAGCATTCATGCCTAAAAGTGTTTTCATCAACTGATAAGCTTCGGTAATCAGCTGCATGTCGCCGTATTCAATTCCATTGTGAACCATTTTAACAAAATGTCCGGCTCCTTTCTCTCCAACCCAGTCGCAGCAAGGTACATCACCATCAACTTTTGCAGCAATAGTCTGGAAAATAGGTTTTACCTGTTCCCAGGCGCTTGGTGAACCACCCGGCATAATCGACGGGCCGGTTAAAGCTCCTTCTTCTCCTCCGGATACTCCGGTTCCAATATAGCGTAACCCTTTACTTTCAACATAAGCCACACGGCGATTGGTATCGGGATAATGGGTATTTCCACCATCGATAATAATATCGCCTTTTTCAAGATGCGGAACCAAGGTTTCAATAAAATCATCGACGGGTTTTCCGGCTTTAACCATGAGCATAACTTTTCGGGGTTTACTCAAAGACGCAACCATTTCTTCGACAGAAAATGCACCGCGAATATTTTTGCCTTTGGCCCTGCCATTTATGAATTTCTCTACTTTATCGGTTGTACGGTTAAAGGCGGTTACGGTAAAGCCTTTGCTTTCCATGTTTAGTATTAGGTTTTCACCCATTACAGCCAGGCCTACCACAGCAATGTCAGAAAGTTCTTTCATACGTTTTTATTTTTTAAATTTTTTATAATATTTGTTTACAACCTCGTCCATAACCCAATTGGTTCGTGCACTGGAATAAGCTGTACTGGGCGATTTTCCTTTTCCCTGTAATTCGTCTACCACCAGTTGAATCAAATCCTGCTGAACATGTCTGGGTTTTGGATATTCAAAAAATTGAATGCCACTTTTAGTTTTTAATTGAACTGGCTCAAAGCCAAAACATGAAAAGCTTATTGCACCTTTTTCACCTATGATTTCGATGCTATCTTTCTCAAGAAAATCGGGAATAGTAAAACACCAGCTTCCGCTAACAAGCACTCCGTTTTCCATCAAAAAAGAGGCACTAATTATATCTTCGGCACTATATTGTTTTGCTTGATTTAGGGCAAATGCCTTTATTTCTTTAACCGGACCAAACAAAAAATCCATAAAATCGAGCTGATGCGACGCCAAATCGAAGAAATGTCCGCCACCGGCTATTTCAGGTTGCACCCGCCAGGGACGTTTGGTATCAGCTTTATTAAACGATAAGGCTTTGTAAAGCTGCATGGTTACCATTCGAATGGAACCAATGGCTCCCGATTCGATTAATGATTTTACTTTTAAAAACCCGGGCAATGCCCTTCGATAATACGCCACAAACAATGGCGTTTTGTATTTTTCAGCTGCCTGAATCATTTCCAGCGCCTGTGCATGGTTTAATGCCATAGGTTTTTCCACATAAACCGGTTTCGTTGCTTGTAGGGCCTTTATGGTTAATTCAGCATGCGCATTAGGTGGTGTAGCTACATAAATTGCGTTCACATCCGGATCATTTATTAAATCATCGGCATTGGAATACCATTTGGAAACCCGATGACGCCGGGCATAATCTTCCGCCTTTGCAGCATGGCGACGCATAACAGCTACCAATTGCGAATTATTAACCAAATTAAATGCCGGACCGCTTTTCACTTCGGTAACATTGCCACAACCTAATATGCCCCAATTAATGGTATTCACTTAATCTAGTTTTTAAAACGATCTTTACAAGCCCATAATCCAATGGCCGGATTTGATATGTAGAAAATTTCCTCTCCATCAGGCATCGTATTGTAACCGTCATTTAAAATTTCCGGATTATAACGTTTCATCATCTCCTTCAAATCGGCATAGTTGAAATTCACTGATTTAATTTCTTCACGCGATAGATGTCCCGGACAATAAGTAATCGAGAATCTACCTTCAGAACTTCCATGAATTAAATGCGCAGCTGCACTCAGGTTGGCTTCCAATTCAGGATTTTCTTTCAAGCTTTTTAATGTTTGTGGTGTGCCACGATAACCGTATTTGCGAATCAAGCGATCGATTTCTTTATCTTCGCCAAATTCTTTTAAAGCCGGAGCCAAAACAATAAGTTCGCCTCCATCGGCCATAGCCATACGGGTACGGTAAATACTTTTATTACCCAGCCAGGTACTTTTGAATTCCGATGGATCGAGGTAAACCACTACCTTTTTTAAAGGTTTATCGAGCATGGTAAAATTCACTTTTAATGATAATTCAGCAGCTTTGGTAAACACGCTGTAATCGTCGCCAATAAACAATCCACGGGTTACCAGTTTGCCCAATTCTGCATCGCGACCAACTACGGTATGCATATAAACAATGGGTAGTTGATTAGTAAAGTTGTCTGATGCATAATTCAACAGCTTACGAACCGGATTATCGGCTTTTCCCATCAGGTTTTCCATACCATAAACGGCGCCTACAAAATGACTCTTGTTGATTCCCTCGGAACCGCCTGTTCCAACGAAAATGTTTTTATTATAATTTGCCATACCAATCACTTCGTGTGGTACAACCTGCCCAATGGAAAGAATTAAATCATGATTGCCTTCCCAAAGTAATTTATTTACCTGTGCAGGCCAATCGAAATCGAGACTACCATTGGTGATTTCAGAAACAAAACTTCCGGGAACTTTTCCCACAGTAAACACTTCGTTTCGCCAGTCGTGCACCCGAAACAACTGATGTGGAACACCGGGAAACATTTTATTAATCTCTCCATCTGTCATACCCACATGGGTTCCCAATGCCGGAAGAATATCAGAAACCTTGTTTTGATAATGCTGATAAACAAAGCTGGTAAGTTCTCCGGCCCTGGAATGATAACGGGTAAAGTCGGGTGGAATGATCAATACTTTTTTCCGTTCTCCCAGTTTTTTAAGGGCAGTAGTTACCCCCACCTGCAAATCGGTTGCTGTTAGTTTGTGGTTTTCGGAACCTATTTCGTAGTACATCATTTTATTAAGTTTAAAATTTTAAGTACTTAAAATGACTAAAATGATTAGTTCAACAATTTGTCACTTTAGCACACTATCATCTCTATCATTTTAACGTTTTACCCGGGCATTTCCTTCCCAAACACTCCAAACCATTTCTTCGTCGGCAGGTTGTGCATAATCGGTTAAAAAAGTTGTAGCCAAAGCTCCGGTTGCCCAGCCAAATTGGGGCCATTTTTCAGGTTTCCAGTTTTTAAGTATGGCGTATAACATTCCTCCTACAAAACCGTCGCCACCGCCAATACGGTCGAGCACATGAATGGTTCTTGGTTCAATTACCTGCCAATTATCGCCTTCGAGCATAATGGCTCCCCACAAGTGTTCGTTTGTACTTACAACCTCGCGTAATGTGGTAGCAAATACCGAAGCATTGGGAAAAGCCTGTTTTACACGACGAATCATTTCTTTAAAACTATCGATTTTATCACCGATTGATTTTCCACCTGCTTCAGGACCTTCTATTCCAAGGCACAGTTGAAAATCTTCTTCGTTTCCTATTAAAATATCAGAAACTGAAGCTATTTCAGAAAAAATAGCGTGTAATTCCTGCTCCCGCCCTTTCCAAAAGGAAGCGCGGTAGTTTAAATCGAACGATATTTTTGTTCCGTGCTTTTTGGCTGCCCGGGCCAGTTCAAGACAAAACTGACTGGTTTCGTGAGATAAAGCGCCAATTAATCCCGAAAGATGAACTATTTGTACGCCTTCTTTTCCAAAGATGCGCTCCAAATCAAAGTCTTTAACGTTAAGTGTACGTCCCACTTCACCTGCACGATCGTTCCAAACCCTTGGTCCTCTTGAACCGTAACCGCTGTCGGCAATATTTATCTGATGACGGAATCCCCAGGGATCGCCCTGCTCTATTTCAGTGCCTTCGTAATCCATGTGACGGGCTTTAAGATTGCTCTTAATAAATTCGGCCACCGGACTTCCTTTAACAAAGGTGGTTAATACCTTGACCGGTAATCCAAGGTACGAGGATATGCTGGCTACATTGGTTTCAGCACTGGTAGCCTGCATTTTAAAGGTGTCGCTACTATGCACCGGCTGACCATTTTCGGGGGTAATCCGTAATCCCATACTGGTGGGTACCAATAGGGAATATTTACATTTTGCTTTTAAGTTCATATCCATATTGTCTTAATAATAATTATTAACCCAAGTAATACTTGTTAATTCCTTACACTCCTCCATAAGCACTGTATCCTCCATCGACGGGAATGCAGACACCGGTAACAAATTTTGAAGTGTTACTTAATAAATAAAGTGCCGTTCCCGAAAGTTCATCCACCTCGCCATAGCGATTCATGGGGGTGCTTTCAATAATTTTCTTGCCTCGGGCTGTAGGTTTTCCACTTTTTTCGTCGATCAATAAAAACTCGTTTTGACTGGTTAAGAAAAACCCGGGCGCAATGGCATTAACGCGAATTCCGGTTTTTGCCAGATGCACTGCCAACCACTGCGTAAAGTTATTGATGGCTGCTTTGGCTGCCGAATACGCAGGTATCTTTGTTAATGGTTTGTAGCTGTTCATCGACGACACGTTAAGAATGGCTCCTTTTCCCAGTTCCAACATATCGCGCGAAAAAACCATGGTAGGCAACAAAGTTCCTTTAAAATTTAAGTCGAATACAAAATCAAAACCTTCAACATCCAGTCCGTAAAAGGTTTTCTCCAACTCATTCAAATTCGCTTTTTCAATCTTTTCCAACTGGGTGGTTGCCTTGGGTGAATTTCCACCTGCACCGTTTATCAGCAAATTAATGGGTCCTAGCTCCTGATTAATTTGTTGTTTTGCTTTTTCAAGCAATGCTTTATCGAGCACATCGGCAAAATAACCTTTAACCACGCCTCCACAGGCACATTCTTTTAACAATTGCTGGGCAATTACACCTGACCGTTCCTTGTCGCGATCAATAATAGCCACTTTAACTCCCAACCGTGCCAAATCTTTGGCCAGCGATGAACCAATAACTCCGGCTCCGCCGGTAATTACACAAACCTGTCCTTTTAAATCTTCAAAACTCAACATAAATCAATACAGTTATTTATTTTCGAGATAATACTTAATGTTTTCCTTAATTATAATGTCGATAGCGCTGTAATTGGTTTTACGTATCGGCTTTTTGGTAACCAAATGGTCGAACAAAGCCCAAATGGCTTTGTATGCCTGCAATTCAGGTTTCTGACTTATTAAGTAAGTCAAATAGCCCTGCTGCAAAAAATCGATATTTGAATCAATTAAATCGTAACCAATGGTTATGATATTATTTAGACCTTTAGTTTTTAGAAAGTTCGCCAGTTTAAACCCCCGCGAGTTGGGGACAAATATTCCATGATAGCTAATATTTTGGTCAAATACCTTATTGAGCGATTCGTAGGGTTCGTTGGAAGCGTTCAAATCAATTTCGATGGTTGTTGTATTAATGACTTTTTGCTGTTCGGTAAAATAGCGGGTAAACCCCTCGATACGCCGCTCAATATGGCTTGAAAATACTTTCCATTTCGATTGTTTTACAATTAATAGGTTAGGAAATTTGGGTGTGCTGGCTTCCATTAAGCGGGCGGCTACCCAGCCGCTTTGTTCCGCATCCTGACCATAATAGGCAAGGTTATTAACTTCTCGAAGGTTTATATCAATAAAAACATAAGGAATAGCGCGTTTATCAAACTCCTGAATAAATTCGAGCGATATATCTTTAAAAACCGGATTTAACACGATACCATCGGGGTTTTGATCGCAAACTTTATGAAGTACATTTTTAAATGCATTCCTGTCCGATGCATCGAAATGTTCATATAGAATTTCAGTATTGTAATGGGTTAGCTCTTCAGCAGCCAATTTTATTCCACTTACGGGTTTTTCCCAATAGGGATTATTATCGCTTGAATCGGGAATAACAATGGCAAGTTTGGTGGTATGCTTCGACGAAAGCGATTTAGCAAAAATATTGGGTGTATAATCCAATTCCTGTACAATTTCCAACACCTTATTGCGGGTAGCTTCTTTCACCTCGCCCCTATTATGCAGAACCCTATCAACCGTACCAATGGATACCCCGGCTCGGGCAGCAATATCCTTTATTCCTATTCGTTTATTTGTGTTGTTTTTCATTTATCGTGTACGTTAACGAAAAGCAAATATAAAACATTTTTTAAACTTCCGTGTACGTTAACGCATTTTTTTCACTTAACCAATTTAAGGAATTAGTTCGGCGAAGGATGCAATAATAATAACCAATCCAAAAGCTATTTGGACGATTCGGCCGGCTTTTGATGTTTTTGTATCCGGCTTTTAAGTATGCGATACCCTATAGCCAGCCAGCGTGCAATTTTCTGCATAAAAGTTAAACGTTCGGCTTTTATAAAAGCCCGGGTTACGCTGCTCATTTGCGGGGTACGCAGGTAACCAAACGATTTGTGCGGATTGGGCTCCCCGTTAACTTTATAGGTATTGGCTACTAAAAAATCGATGGGACTAATTCCTTTTGCATTGGGTAAAAACACATCGTTCAACCGGTATTTAAACGCAACTTTATCCAGAATGTCTGAAAAATTATACCAGACATGTGTTATGTTTTCGGGGGTAATGATCTGCACCGGTGTTATATTTCTACGGCGCTGTTCTGCTGCTATCTTAGCCAGAACCACCGGTAAACCCAGGGGCGAACCCATGGTAACAAAGGTGTGTATTTTTATGTCGGGTGCTAAATACGACAGTACATCGTAAGCAATAATAGTTCCCATGGAATGACTCACCAGCATGATATCGTGGTTTTTGTATTTTTCCAGAACCTTTATCAAACGTTCTCTGATTTGGATTTTAATGGTACAAATAGCATTATCATCGGGCAAACAATCGTCTTTATAATAGGTATCCAGCTCACGGAAATACTTACTTACAATGGAGTCGGTAATAATTGAGTAATTCAGGCTTAATTCATCGTTTAAAAAAATTCGGTTCAACTGGCTTCCTAAATAATCAATAACTGACAAGCGCTTATAATCTCTTTCCCAAACCGTTTCCGGCTGGGCTTTCACATAGGGCTCATCGATATAATAGGGACTTTCTGGATTGGTTTCGGACGGATCGAGCAGTTTATCGTACAGCAAATCGATCCAAAATACCATTTCAGTTTTGGGCAAAAAACTCTTTTGCTCTTCCTGAGTTAAACCCTCAATTAAAGCCCGCTTCCACCAGTTTTCAAGCAAGTTTTTCGGGGGTTTGTTCCCTAATCCGTGAATAAAAACAATAACATTTGGCATAAATTTTATTTGTTAAGTTTTGATAGTTCCTCGAACACCTCCCAAAAATAATCGGTGGTTATGGCATCAATACCGTTTTGGTAAAGTTCGTTTGCCTGCTTGGCATCATTCACGGTCCAGCAATAGACTTTTAACCCGGCTTGATGAAAAGTAAAAATAAATTTTTGACTTAAGGCCTTACCAGCCCATACATTGACACCACTAAACCCTTGTTTTTTAGTGATGCGAATTAAACTACTCAACGAAATAAAACGCCATAAAAAAGACTGGCCATAATCGAGATCAAGCAGCCAAAAATGATGCACTTCGGGCATCCATTGTTTCGATAAAGCCAGCGTTTTACGATTAAAGGCAATAAATTCAATCTGATTATTGTTTACTCCTGCTTCAGAAAGAACTGCTTTTAAAAAAGGCAATACCTCGGTTCCGCATTTTATTTCAATCACTAGTCTTCCATCAATTGGAATAGTGGGTAAGACTTCACTCAATTCGGGAATTCGTTCGTTTTTAAATTCATCACCTTTGTAGGATCCCACATCCAGCAATTTTAATTCTGCCAAAGTAGTTTTTCTGATAATTTTCATAACTCCAGACACCCTCAGGGTATCGGCATCGTGAATTAAAACCACTCGCTTATCGGAAGTAAGGTGTATGTCGCATTCAACCCGTTTGGCTCCCTGCTCCCATGCTCGTTTAATGGCGGTCAACGTGTTTTCAGGGGCTTCGATTGAAGCTCCCCGGTGTGCAATAAGTATATCATGAATGTTTGGCACAGTTTAAAAGTATAGGATAAATTTTGAGATTGTCAGGTGAATTATATGCTTAAAAAAAAAACTAATATTAATTAAACAATAAATATGGATGCCAATGACAAGCAATTATCGCTTAACGCATGAACTTCCGGCCAGCCAACCCGTTGAAAAAGCAATTTGCAGGTTATATCCACCCGTATCGGCATCCACATCGATTATTTCACCGGCAAAAAAAAGGTCTTTAATCAATTTCGATTCCATGGTTTTGGCATTGATTTCCGAAGTCCGAATACCACCTGCCGTAATAATGGCTTCTTTAAACGGGCGGTATCCACTTACCTGAAAACGCCAGTCTTTCATTAGAATTCGTATACGACGCCTGTCGGCACTACTCAATTGATTGGCCAGTTTATTTTCATCTAATGACAATAAGTTTTGAAAGGGCTCAATCAACTGCATGGGCAGCCATAGTTTAAACAGTTTTTTTAAAGACATTTTTCCATTGGCATCAATATCGCGGAGCAAACGGGCATCGAGGGTTTGCTCGGTTAAAGCCGGTTTTAAATCGAGGGATAAAACCACTTCTGAACCGGCACGCAGTTCATCGACCATAATACGGCTCAACGTTAGTATAATAGGCCCAGTCAATCCCCATTCAGCAAAAGTTACTTCACCAAAATCGTCGGCTAATTTTTTATTATTCGACCATACACTGGCTTTAACATTGCGCAGATTTAAACCAGCTAGGTTCTTTACCAGTGCTTCGTCCACTTTAATGGGCACCAAAGCTGGACGAACAGCCTCAATAGTATGGCCCAACTGTTTTGCGGCAACGTGACCTTCGCCATTGGAGCCTGTTGCCGGATACGAATAGCCTCCGGTACAAAGAATTAACGAACGGCAGCTTACTTGTTTCTTATGATTGTTTTCGCTGAAAGTAAGTCCCTGAACCTGTTTTTCATGGATTTGAATAGCCTCAAGCTTGCTGTTTAGCCAAATGCTAACTCCTTGCTGTTTGGCCCAGTTTACCAGGGCCTGAACTACATCGACTGCCTTATTGCTTTTGGGAAAATACCGTCCGCCCCGCTCCAACACCGTTTCAACCTGTTGTAGGTTCAGTAACTCAATAATGGCCTTATTGTAAAAGCACGAAAGGGCGGGTTTTAAAAAATTTCCCGAAGGATGGACGTGTTTTACAAATTCCGAAATGGAGGCGTCGTTGGTTATGTTGCAACGTCCCTTGCCAGAAATACGCATTTTCCGGCCTTCCTGAGCCATTTTCTCTAGCAACAGCACCCGGGCACCCAACTGCGAAGCCCTTCCGGCAGCAACTATTCCGGCAGCACCGGCTCCAATAACAACCACATCAAATTTTTCCGACATAAAACGTTCAATTGTTGGTGCAAGATACTATTTATCATTTTAATCTATGATTCTTATAATTTAAATCCATTTCAAATTAGTATACGAGTTACTGTTTTTACTTTTTTTATTTTTATATTTAGATATATAAATGGTTTTATGCAACATCCAACTTTTTACAAAACATTAATATTGGGTCTGGGAAATATTCTCATGGGCAATGAAGGTATTGGCGTTAAAGCCATTGAATATATGGAGAACCAACCATTGCCTGAACAGGTAACACTTCTTGATGGAGGAACCGGAGGGTTTCATTTGTTGCATCTATTTAATGAATATGAATCATTTATTATGATTGATGCCACCTTGACAAATGAAGAACAAGGAACCATTAAAGTTATTAAACCCAAGTTTGCCAGCGATTTTCCCCGCTCACTCACGTCACACGATATCGGGTTACGTGATTTGATGCAATCGGCTGAACTGCTGGGTGATTTACCTGAAATATCATTAATTACCATTAATATTAAAGAGCTCGATACGGTAAAAATTGGATTGTCTGATGAATTAAATCAATTGCTTCCAAAAGTTTATCAGACTGTACTTTCGATATTAGAGAATAAAAAAAATAGTAAGCTTTAGGTATAATAACATGAAATAATAAAACTATGTTAAGCTTATTTGTAGGATTAGGAACCAGTGTATTACATGTAATTTCAGGTCCCGACCATTTGGCAGCAGTTACACCTTTGGCTTTATCAAGTAGATTGAAATCGTGGTTTGTAGGTTTATTTTGGGGTATTGGTCATGTTTTAGGTGCGCTTGTTATTGGAGGACTATTCATTTTAATGCGTGATTTGATTCCGTTGGAATTAATCTCGAAACACAGCGAACAACTGGTGGGCCTTATATTAATTATAATTGGTATTTGGGCTTTTTGGCGAATCAACCGAAAAGACAATCATCACCACAGTTACAAAATTTCGCAATCAAAAACCATGTTATCGGCAATAAGCATTGGAATAATTCATGGCCTTGCAGGGGTTTCTCATATTATTGGCATTTTACCAACCCTGGCTTTGCCCACTAAAGCCGATGCCATATTGTACCTGGCCGGTTTTGCTGCAGGTACAATAATAACTATGATTGCTTTTTCTGGTATATTGGGGTTAATAACCCACAAAGCAGTTATCCAACAAAAACATTTGCTTTACAAACGCATAAATGCAACGGGTGGCATTTTTGCTATTCTGGTTGGATTATATTGGATTGGACATACGTTATAAATAAAACCGGCCAAATGCTACTATTTTTCTATTTTTTAAATAAGTTACTTACAGGTAACCTATTACAGGTTATTTATCCATTGGAGCCAGGCATCCATTCCTTCGCCTGTTTTGGCACTTACCTCAATAAATTCGAGATGATGATTTACTTGTAAAGCATACTTTTTACAGGCTTCCATATCAAAATCGAGATAGGGCAATAAATCGGTTTTATTGATGATGCATAAATGGGCATGCTCAAACATGGTAGGGTATTTAATGGGTTTATCTTCGCCCTCGGTGGTACTTATGATTACCACGCGCTTTTGTTCACCCAAATCGAACAACGAAGGGCAAACCAGATTACCTACATTTTCAATAAAAAGCACACTTCCCTCCTTGAGTGCTAGTTTTTTACTGGCTTTGTTCACCATATCGGCATCCAGATGACAACCATTTCCGGTATTTACCTGAATAACCTGGGTTCCTGTTTTTTGAATACGTTCCGCATCATTTTGTGTTTGTTGGTCGCCTTCAATTACAGCTACTTCCAGCTTTCCGTTTAATTGCTGAATGGTTTTCTCGAGCAAAGTGGTTTTTCCGGAACCGGGTGAACTCATCAGGTTTAACACCTTTACATTTTTTGCTTCAAAATAACCCCGGTTTCGTTCAGCCAGCAAATTGTTTTTACTCATAATATCTACCTCAACCGCAATTTTGTGTTCATGGTGATGCCCATGATCCTCTTGATTGTATTGGCTATGCGAATGGTTCACCTCATGCAAATGCTCATGATGGTGATAACCTTCGTTCGCATGCTCGTGGGTATGAACGTGTTCATGAGAATGGGTTGTATTTCCATGGTTATGTTCATGCACATGGCTATGTTGATGTTTGTTTTCTTCTCCGGGAACCGAATAGGTAATTTTATTTCCGGTTGCTTCGCATCCACAAGTATCACACATGTTTGAAGTTTTTTATGGTTAAACTTTATTCTATTAAAAGCGATTTTACCTGCATCTCCTTTCCACAAATCAGTTGTGTTCTGTAACTCTGACAATTTGGACAGGCGTCGAATAAATGTACGATTTTAAATTCATTTTCACAATCAATACATTTGGCAATGGCTTGAATTTTATCCACCACAATCTGCGCATCGTTCAATAAGGTTCCTTTTTTACACACTTCCATAGCAAAATCGAGGGCTTCGAATTCAATGCCTGATAAGGTACCAATGGAAAGTTCCAATTCAGTCACTTTCTGCGCTTTTTCTTTTTGTGCATAATCCATCGCAATCTCAACAATACTTTGTGCAATCGACATTTCGTGCATACATTCATATTTTAAATAATTCCTAACTGCCGTCGTTTGGCAGCTATGGCCAATTGGCCCAGTGCTAGCCCCTGATCGTTCACCGGAATATTTTGTGCAACATACACTTCAAAGCCTCGCTTTTTTAATTCATGACATCCTTTTTTTAACAATATACTATTCTGAAATGTTCCCCCGGATAAGATAACTTTATGTAATTGCTTTTCATCCCTGATTTTCTCACAAACAGTTTCTATGCAGTTCACCAGGCTGTTATGAAACTTAGCAGCAATAATTGGATTTTCGACACCGGAAGTCTTATCTGCAACTAATTCTTCAATCATTGGTTGCCATGAAATCTGCCGGTTTACTACTTTAAAAGGATAAGCCCCCTGCTCTTTCTGATCTACCAAACTTTCCAAACGCATAGGAGCTTCGGCCTGAAAACGGTTTTCATAACAGTTTCCCAAAAGGGCAGCTACCGCATCAAACAAGCGACCTGCACTGGATACCTGCGGGGTATTGAATCCATAATTCAACAATTGAGCAATGATTTGAATTTTTTTAAATTCAATGTCGCCAAACAAAGGCAAGTCTTTTTCAAAACCTCTTTTTCCATAAGTTTTATACAAATACGCCAACGCCATACGCCATGGCTCTTTGGCAGCCTTGTCTCCACCTGGTAAAGGTATATTTTCAAAATAGTAGCACCGTTCAAACTGATTCAAATCGGCTAGCATAAATTCAGCTCCCCAGCCGATACCATCAGTTCCCAACCCAATGCCATCCCAGCTGATTCCAATCACAGGTTCGTCCAATTTATGTTCAACCATTACTGAAGCCACGTGTGCATGATGATGTTGCACCTCAATTATAGGCACCTGATATTTTTCTGCCAATTTTTTACCAAAATTTGTAGCTGAATAATCGGGATGCAAATCTGTAACAATTAACTGGGGTTTAAATTTAAAAAGCCGTTTAAACCGACGGTACGTTTCTTCGTAAAAATCAAGCGTTTCCAGGTTTTTTAAATCGCCTATATACTGGCTCATTATGGCCTGGTTACCTTTTCCTATACAAAAGGAGTTTACCAGTTCAGAACCGGAAGCAAAAATTCCTTCGGTATCAAAATCAAGCATTAGGGGCTGCGGTGCAAATCCGCGCGACCGGCGTAAAACCATCCTTTGATCATTTTCCACTTTACATACCGAATCGTCTACCCGGTTATAAATTTCGCGATTGTAAGTTAACAAACCATCGGTGGAACCTGCAAAAACAACCCGGGCCTTTGCATCATCAATAACAATAGGTTCATCCGAAATATTTCCGCTGGTTAGCACCACAAAACGCGTTTTTAGTGCTTTAAATAGCTGGTAATGAAAAGGCATATAGGGTAATAGAACGCCAACAGTATGTAATTCGTTTACTACGGCATCTGATAATCCACCAGTATATTTCAGCAAAACAATGGGACGTTGCCAACTGGTTAAAACCGATATCTCCGCGTCTTGTAAAATGGCAATTTCCTGCAAATCGGCCACCGATGCTGCCATGATAGCAAAAGGTTTAGCTTCACGATGTTTAATTTCCCGCAAGCGGTTTACCGCCTCCTGATTTTTTGCATCGCAAATTAAATGATAGCCTCCCAACCCCTTTATGGCAAAAATTTTTCCGGAGTCTACCCCCTGGCTCAAAATAACTAAGATATCCTTCAGGTCTGTAATAATCTTTCTATCAATTTCCAACTGATAATGCGGTCCGCAGCTATTGCATGCAATGGGTTGCGCATGGAAACGACGATCCTGCACCCGAGTGTACTCTGAAGCACAGGTTTCACACATGGTAAATGGATGCATGGTGGTAACCGGCCGGTCGTAGGGCAAATCTTTAATAATGCTGAACCGCGGTCCGCAATGGGTACAATTTATGAATGGGTAATTTTTCCGATGTTCCTGATTTTCCATATCGTACAAACATGCTTCGCAAACCGCCATATCGGGACTTACCTGGGTAACTGCATTTGAACTATTTTCACTTTTTACAATCTGAAAATCAGAGAACGATTCGTAAGGTATTTTATCATGTTTCACCCTATAAATAGTAGCAGTAGCAGGTTTATCGCGTTCAAGTTGTTGTAAAAAATCAGCAATTTTTTCTGTTGTCCCATTAAGTCTGATATGTACCCCGTCGTTCCGGTTTTCAACCCAACCTTTCCACTGAAATTCTCGGGCCAATCGGTAAACAAAGGGTCTAAAACCCACGCCCTGAACCAATCCTTCAATATGGATATGGTATGTTTGCCAATTTTTATTGCTTTCAAAACGCATGTTTATAATTTCTAAAACTAAAAGTAAAATAATTTAAAGTCTGTATCAAGCTAACTCAATAAAATTTTGAATTATGTAGATATTAATCTATATTTATTGATATTCTAATTTTTAATAATGTAATTTATTTTAATTAAACTTATTAACTATGTGTCTGGCAGTTCCCGGAAAAATTTTATCGATTGATGATTCTGACCCCGATTTAATAATGGCCAAAGTTCAATTTGGCGGTATAACCCAGGATGTGTGTGTGCAATGGATTGATGATGTGGCCGTTGGCGATTATATTATGGCGCATGTTGGAACTGCGCTAAGTAAAGTTGATGAAGCCGATGCGCAAATAATGCTTGATTCTTTAGCTGCTATGGGCGACATTGATCCGATAAATTAATCAATACCTGCCAAATGAAATATGTAGATGAATTTCGGGATGCCCAACTGGTAAGAACGCTAATCAAAGCAATTACTTCAGCAACTTCCCAGTCCTGGAACATAATGGAGATATGCGGAGGCCAGACGCATAGCATTATGAAATACGGATTGCTCGATTTACTACCAAATAACATTCATTTGGTACATGGTCCCGGATGCCCGGTTTGTGTAACACCCATTGAATTTATCGATCGGGCGGTTCACCTGTCACAACAGCCAAATATTATTTTAGCCTCCTTTGGCGATATGCTGCGTGTACCGGGAAGCCAGTCCGATTTATTAAGTGTGAAGGCTCAGGGTGCCGATGTGCGAACCGTTTTAAGTCCGCTGGCTGCACTGGAACTGGCAAAACAACATCCGGACAAAGAAATCGTATTTTTTGCTGTGGGTTTTGAAACCACCGCTCCGGCCATTGCCTTAAGTATAATTCAGGCAAAAAAAATGGAATTAAATAACTTTTCAGTTCTGGTTTCGCATGTTCTTGTACCACCAGCCATGGAAGCAATTTTAAGCAACCCTCAAAATAAAATTCAGGGATTCTTAGCTGCCGGACATGTTTGCACGGTAATGGGAACCCGTGAATATTTTTCCATTGCAAAAAAATACCAAATTCCGATTGTGGTAACCGGATTTGAACCTGTAGATATTCTGGCCGGTATTCTTAGGCTGCTGCAAAAACTGGAAGCCAAAGATAATGTTGTAGTTAACGAATACAAACGTTCGGTTAAAGAAGATGGCAACCTTGCTGCACAAAAAACGTTATGGGAAGTTTTTTCTCCCAGTATGCAAAAATGGCGGGGCATCGGAAAAATTCCGCAAAGTGGATTAAAGCTAAATAAACCTTACCGAAAGTTTGACGCCGTGGAAAAATTTGAATTGCAGCAAATTATGGCTGAGGAGTCTAAAATTTGCATTGCCGGCGAAATTTTAACCGGCCAAAAACGTCCGTTCGACTGTCCGGCTTTTAATAAAAGTTGTACCCCGGAAAATCCCATGGGCGCTCCCATGGTTTCATCTGAAGGGGCTTGTGCTGCATACATCAAATACTTTAATCAATAAACTGTTAATGATTAACGCAACAGGAATAGTTTGTAAAAAAAATAACTAAGTCGCTATTACTGAAAACAAAAAAATATGGAACTAGCTTGTCCAATACCAATATCAGACTACGATCGCATATTACTGGCTCACGGTGGCGGGGGAAAATTAATGCACCAACTGATAGAAAAAATGATTTTCAACGAATTGAAAAATGAATTTCTGGAACAAACTCATGATGGAGCTTTGCTTCCCATAAAGGGTAATAAGGTGGCTTTTACTACCGATTCTTTTGTGGTAAATCCCTTGTTTTTTCCAGGTGGCAATATTGGTGATTTGGCTATCAACGGAACGGTAAACGATTTGGTTTGCTGCGGTGCCAAACCCTTATATTTATCACTTTCTTTTATTATTGAGGAGGGATTATTGATGGATGATTTTTGGAAAATCATTCAAAACATTAAGGCTGCGGCACTAAAATCCGGGGTTAAAATTGTAACAGGCGATACCAAGGTGGTGGAGAAAGGCAAAGGCGATGGTATTTTTATAAATACTGCCGGTATTGGGGAGTTAATTCCTGATCTTTCCATAAATCCCATCCATTGTCAAACTGGCGATGTAATAATAATAAATGGCGCCATTGCCGAACATGGTATTGCTGTTTTAAGTAAACGCGAAGGGTTGACTTTTGAAACCGATATAGTTAGCGATTCGGCTTCACTAAATACCATGATGGAAGCCGTTTTTGAAGTTAGTAATAAAATACATGTATTGCGTGATCCCACACGTGGGGGTTTGGCCAGCACGCTAAATGAAATTGCCCAGGCATCGAATACAGGAATTACCTTATACGAAAAGAATTTACCCATCAGTGAGTCGGTAAAAGGAGCCTGCGAATTATTGGGTTTCGATCCCTTATATGTGGCCAATGAAGGAAAAATTGTGGTTATTCTTCCTGAAGATGCTGCGGAAAAAGTGTTGGAAACCATGAAGGAATTTCCAGAAGGTAAGGGCTCATGTATCATAGGAAAAGTTACCGCATTGCACCCCGGAAAGGTTCACCTGGAAACTGTAATTGGGAGCAAGCGCATGGTAGATATGATAAGTGGCGAACAATTGCCACGAATTTGTTAATAAACTAAACATTTGTATGTATTAACAGGATAACAATCAAATGAGAGGAACACAGCCCATAGCCATTATTACTCAAAATAGCACTATGCGTGAGATTTTGCACAAACTCGACAAAATTGCCATGTCAGATAGTTCGGTATTACTCGTTGGCGAAACCGGGGTTGGAAAAGAAATTTTTGCCGATTACATTCACAAACTCAGTTCCCGAAGCTTGAAACCCATAGTAAAAATTGGATTGGCAGCCATGCCCTCGGAGTTATTGGCCAGTGAGTTGTTTGGCTATGAAAAAGGAGCCTTTACCAGTGCCAATGGCAACAAAAAAGGATTATTTGAGGTAGCGCATACCGGCACAATTTTTCTGGATGATATTGACGATACTCCCCTTGACATACAATCTAAGTTGTTACGTGTACTGGAATCAAGGGAAATTCTTCCAATCGGAGGTATGAAAACCAAAGCCATTGATATTCGTCTGGTTTCTGCCTCCAAAGTAAAGTTGCAGGAACTGATAAAACGTAACCTGTTCCGTTCCGATCTTTTTTACCGAATTAATGTGGTTACCATAGAAATTCCTACATTACGCGAGCGAATTGATGATATTCCCTTATTGGTTGAATATTTCATAAAAAAATATGCTCCAAACCGTAAATTAACCATCGATAAAAAGGCGCTGGCTTATTTAACCAGTTATCACTGGCCCGGCAATGTACGTGAATTGCGCAATGTTATTCAACGGGCTGCTTTGTTTGCCGAAGACGAAATTACGACCGACGATATTCCCAACGAAATTATTCAGAACAGCCCCATGGAACATATTATTTCGTCCTGTTCAGTTTGCTTCAATCAAAAAGGTATGGAATTTTCCATGGTAATGGATTGTCTGGAACATCGCCTACTGCAACAGGCTTTGGAAAAAGCCGGGGGCAATCAATCGAATGCGGCTAAAATGCTGAATTTAAGCCTTTCTACTTTTCGCGACAAACTAAAAAAACACCAGAAACAATCCCATTTTTGTGGATAAAATAACCCTAGCTTTCAATTTAATAAATTACCCCACAACAAATTGCGGAATTTCATAAGTTGTCTACGAGAATCCGTAAATCTGAAATTTCCAATTATTTATTTTTCAAAAAAACACTTCCTTCTTTAATCTGATAAACTGATAGTTACATTATATATTTTATTCAATTATTCCATTTAAGCATATTTAAGGCATACCTATTGCCATAAAGCTCAGGTAATTTTCAACCAATGGAAAAACAGCAACATCATCAAATCATTTTAAAAGGCGAAGTAGCTGAAATATTAACCCACAATCGTTCAGTTAAAGTCCGCTTTTCATGCAAACCCGGCACCTTACTTTTTGAGATTCCCTCAACAAAACCATTTCTATTGGGCGATGAAGTAATCATTACAGGAAATTTCATTTGTGAAAACATAGAATATATAAATGAATTTTACACAAATCACTAAAGCGAACTATTATGAGCGAAAAAGATCAAACCCTGTATCAGGAGATTCGTGAAAAAGGTTACTCACGCCGCGAGTTTTTAAAATTTTGCGGAATGATGGCCGCTCTGATGGGCCTCGAAACATCGGCAGTTGGGCAAATTGTCAAAGCCCTCGAAACAAAAAAACGCATTCCCATTCTCTGGATGCACTTTCAGGAATGTACTTGTTGCAGCGAATCATTCATCCGTTCGTCGCACCCAATTGTTGCCGACATAATTCTCGACAAAGTGTCGTTAGATTATACCGAAACATTGATGGCTGCGGCAGGGCATCAGGCTGAAAAATCGTTGCACGACACCATGACTAAATATTTTGGTGAATATATTTTAATGGTTGAAGGCTCAATTCCCACCAAAAACGAAGCCTATTGTACCATTGGTGGTAAAAGTGCCTTAAGCATATTGCACGAAGTGGCTGAAGGTGCCAAAGCCATAGTTGCCTGGGGTAACTGCGCATCGGCCGGTTGTGTGCAGGCTGCCAATCCGAATCCAACCGGAGCCAAACCCGTTCATAAGGTGATACACGGTAAACCCATCATTAATGTACAAGGCTGTCCGCCTATAGCTGAAGTTATGGCTGGAGTTATTGTACATATGCTTACCTTTGATCGCATTCCACAACTGGATAAATTAGGCAGGCCCAAAGAATTTTATTCACGCCGTGTTCATGATACCTGTTACCGCCGTCCAAATTACGATGCCGGTTTATTTGTAGAATCGTTCGACGACGAAAATGCAAAAAAAGGCTATTGTTTATATAAAATGGGGTGTCGCGGGCCAAACACATACAACTCCTGTGGGGTAATCAAATGGAATAATGGGGTAAGCTTCCCCATTCAATCTGGCCATCCATGTATTGGATGTTCCGAAGCCAATTTTTGGGATAATGGCCCATTTTACAAACATCTGCAAAGCTTTCCGGGCTTTGGAGTTGAAAAAACAGCCGATAAAATTGGCGTTATTGTTGGATTGGCCGCTGGAGCAGGCATTGCCGCACACGCAATTTCAACCAATATTTTAAAACGGCGGGAAATAGCTGTTGGAAAAGCCAAATTGGAAGACAGTAACAAGTAATATCCAACGAAAAATGATCAACACAAATAACTTAAAAATACTAACATGAGTACACGTATTGTAGTTGACCCAGTAACACGCATTGAAGGTCACCTCAGAGTTGAGGCCGAAATAAAAGACGGAAAAATTGTGGATGCCTATAGTTCGGGCACCATGGTCCGTGGCATCGAAATTATACTAAAAGACCGCGACCCACGCGATGCCTGGGCGTTTACTGAACGTGTTTGCGGTGTTTGTACCACGGTACATGCACTGGCATCAGTACGTTCAGTAGAAAATGCACTGGGCATTGTAATTCCACCCAATGCTGAATTGATTCGAAACCTGATGTTCTGCGCCCAATACATGCAGGACCACGTGGTTCACTTTTATCACCTGCACGCACTCGACTGGGTTGATGTGGTTTCAGCCCTTTCGGCCGATCCGCTGGAGACTTCCCGTATTGCACAAAGCATTTCAAACTGGCCAAAAAGTTCACCCGGCTATTTCTCCGATTTGAAAAAACGTTTATCAAAATTTGTTGAAAGTGGCCAGCTGGGAATTTTTGCCAACGGTTATTGGGGACACAAAGCCTATAAACTTCCGGCAGAAGTGAATTTGATTGGCGTTGCCCATTATCTGGAAGCCTTGGAATGGCAAAAAGAAATTGTAAAAATTCACACCATTTTTGGAGGTAAAAACCCACATCCCAATTACCTGGTGGGAGGTGTTCCTTGTTCATTAAATATTAATGAAAACAATGCCATCAATAGTGAACGACTAGCCTATGTAGCTAAATTACTCGATGATGCAGTGAACTTTATTGAGCAGGTTTACATTCCCGATTTAATGGCTATTGCTCCCTATTACCTCGATTGGGGCAGTATTGGTGGTGGATTAACCAATTATCTGTCGTACGGCGATTTACCAACCAATGGCTATGCCGATGTGGCAAACTTTAAATTCCCGCGTGGTATTGTTATGGGACGCGACTTAAGCCAGGTGGTTCCGGTTGATGCTACCGACCCGGAGCAAATTCAGGAATGCATAGCCCACTCCTATTACACCTACGATGGCGATCAAAATCCGAAACACCCATGGAACGGTCAAACCAAACTGAATTACACCGGCCCCAACCCGCCGTACGATTTTTTAAATACAGACAAACAATACAGCTGGTTAAAAACACCACGCTGGAAAGGAAACCCAATGGAAGTGGGCCCATTATCAAGAATGTTAGTGGGTTATGCATCGGGACGCGAAGAATACAAAGAAGTGGTTCACTGGGCGCTAAAAACCCTAAATGCTCCGGTAGAAGCCTTATTCTCAACTCTGGGAAGAACTGCTGCCCGTGGATTGGAAACCAAACTAGTGGCCGGTTGGTCGCGTGAATTCTTTAATAGTTTACTGTCAAATATTAAAAACGGCGACGACCGCACCTTTACCAAAGATATGTGGGAACCCAGCTCATGGCCGGCAAATGCCAAAGGCGTAGGCTTAACCGAAGCTCCTCGTGGTGCGCTGGCTCACTGGATTGTAATTAAAGACAAATTGATTGATAACTATCAACTGGTGGTACCCAGCACCTGGAATGCTTCGCCCCGTGATAGCAAAGGACAACGTTCCGCTTATGAGGAATCATTGATTGGTACCCCGATTGCCGACCCGGAAAATCCACTCGAAATTTTAAGGACCATACACTCGTTTGACCCGTGTATTGCCTGTGCTGTTCATCTTTATGATGAAAAAGGTTCGTACGTTCATCAAATTCAAACATTTTAAATTATGGGACAATATGTTCATACTGCACGAAAAATCAATTTGAAAGAGGTATACGTTTGGGAATTTCCGGTAAGAATGTACCATTGGATAAATATGTTAGCCATTGTGGTGCTTTGCATTACCGGTTACCTGATTGGTAATCCCATTGGTGCGCCAAATATTGCCGAAGCCTCTTTTAGTTTTTTGTTTGGTACCATCCGCTTTATTCATTTTGTGGCAGCATTTGTTTTCTTCTTCAATTTTGTTATCCGATTGTATTGGGGGTTTGTAGGAAATAAATACGCCAAATGGTATAATTTTATTCCATTTAAAAAAGAACAATGGAAAAATATTCTTTGCATACTAAAAGTGGATATTTTGCAAGTGGTACATAAAAAGATAAACGATATTGGTCACAATTCATTGGCTTCGCTAACGTATTTCTTTACATTTCTGGCTTTTGTTTTTCAAAGCCTCACAGGTTTCGGCCTATACGCAGCCATGAGCGACTCCTGGTTCCCCAAATTGTTTAGCTGGATTGTACCCTTACTTGGAGGCGATTTACCTACCCGAAATTTACATCATATTTTAATGTGGGTATTTATTTTGTTTGCCATCATTCATGTGTACCTTGTGTTTTACCACGACTACATCGAACGCCGGGGGGTAACATCAAGCATGATTGGCGGCTGGAAATTTATTGAGGAAAAGGTTTGGAAAGAAGAAATGGAAAAAGAATAATTTAAATACAGTAGTGTCCGACTAAAATTTTCAAGAAAAAGAGGGCTACTCCCATAAAGGTTTCGCCCAATGTCGTAAGTTTGTTTT
>PHDD01000011.1 GCA_002840905.1 Bacteroidetes bacterium HGW-Bacteroidetes-4
TCACTTTAAGTACTTTAGCCACTTTATGAACTTTAAGTACTTCGTAACACATAAATCAGTTATTTTCATAAAAAATCAGCGTACCATTCCGTACTCCGTTATCCTTTTTGTCTCGCGCCTCCGCGTCTTTGCGGTCTAATTTCTAAACTCCAATAATCTAACTTCCAGCATCCATGAATTAACCCGTTTAAGCAAAACACCACCTGTTTAAAAAATTATTTTTATTTCTTCCAATTGAACTTATCTTTAAGGCTCACATAAAAAGCACACGCCGATGCATTGGTATTTATTTCCTTTTATGCTTTTATATGGTTTGGTAGTAAAACTGCGAAACAAATTTTTCGATTGGGGCATTTACACTTCAAAATCGTACGACATCCCTGTAATTTCGGTTGGAAACCTCACCGTTGGCGGTACGGGAAAAACACCCCATACCGAATTTCTGATAAACTGGTTAGGCAGCCGTTATCGTTTGGTTTCGTTAAGCCGGGGATACAAGCGAAAAACCAAAGGCTTTTACGAGGTAAACACCCGGTCGTCGGTTAGCGAAGCCGGCGACGAAGCCCTGCAGATTAAGCAAAAATTTCCCGACATTCGTGTAATAGTTGACGAGAAGCGCGTTCATGCCATCGACAAGCTTTTAAGCGAATATGTGCCTCCTGAAGTGATTCTTTTGGACGATGCCTACCAACATCGTCATGTAAATCCGGGAATCAACATCCTGCTAATGGATTACCACCGCTTAATCACCAACGACTGGTTGCTTCCCGTGGGCCGACTACGCGAACCGGCACACAACAGCCACCGGGCATCCATTGTGGTGGTTACCAAATGCCCACACCACCTTACCCCCATCGATTTTCGCATCCTGCAAAAAGAACTCAATGTTTTCCCTTACCAGAGTTTATTTTTTACCACCTTTCAATACGGAACCCTGTTGCCGGTATTCGATAACCAGTCAGGCAACAGGGCGTTAACACAGCTTAACGGTATGCAAGTGTTAACACTCACAGGTATTGCCAACACCGATTTGTTTTTCAAAAAACTCAAAGAGCATGGAGCGGAGTTGCACCACGCTTCTTTTGCCGACCATCATGATTTTACCGTTTCGGATATCGAAAAAATCATTCAAAAGTTCGATGCGCTTACCGGAAACAATAAAGCCATTGTTTGCACTGAAAAAGATGCCGTGCGCTTAAAAACAGGAGCTTATGCCGAACCGTTAAAACACCTGCCGGTGTATTACCTGCCCATTGAAGTGCGGTTTATGAACAATGGAGAAGCTAACTTTAAGGCTATTATAAGCAAATACCTCCGAAGGTATTATGGCAATTAATCACTCTTGCGTTTCACAATAAATCCGTTGCTCGAAAATATCCGTTCTTTAATGCTGGGTTCACCCATATAATATACATTACTGGAACCCGAAACCATTAAACGCAATTCTTTTTTCACATGCACCATTACTTCGGTTAAACCCGATGATAAGATGAATGCTTTATTAACCTGCAGTTCAAAAGCATTTAGTTCGGTTTCATCATGAATTTCGGCCTGCATCGATTCTGCAAAACCCTTGATGGATGCAAAAGTACCGTCGGCCAGTTGCAGGTTAAGTTTCGATGTATATAGCTCCAGGTTTATTCGCGACATGCCTCCACTGAACACCTCCAACTCCTCAAAATGAATCACACGATTCGATACCAGGCTAATCTCGTTTAACAGGTAAATCTTTTTTAATTCTTTAATCGAAACCGTAACGTTGAGTGCGTTATACTTCCTGATGTCAGCGGTCATCGAAATATAGAGGATACTGTCTTCGATTCGGGTTTGAAAAAACTCCAGCAGGTTCTCGTTACTTTCAATCCGAACGCCTTCAGAACCTCCCTGAACAAGGGTTAACTCAAATTTTCCCTGGGCAATTATGCCAGTAAACCCGGTAAGTTCCCTTACATCAGTTTTAACCTCGCCTTCGCCCTTAATTACTTGTGCGTTAACAACAGAAAAACTAAAAAGAAATATTCCAATTAGGTGTATCCATAACGGTAACCTGGTCATAGTGTTGTATTTTTTTGTAGTAGCTCAAATTTACAATATTATTGTCAGAATTTATGCATCTGACAAACCGAAATGTAAAAATCCGAAATTAAACGTTACTAGGCAATAGCTTTTTGTTAAAAAATTCAACCTTTTACTAATAAAACCACCATTAACGATTCAAATAAGTAATTAAAAAGTTGTCGCGCAGTTTCTGATGACTGGCCACAACGCCTTTTATAACGGGAGCAGCCGTTCCCTGGTTAAAAAACACATTGCCGGTAAAAACCCGGGCTTCGTCCCAATAGTTTTTGTTGATAAACGATTGCAGCAATTGCTGGCCTCCTTCAACCAACAAGCTATTAACTCCTTTATCGTAAAGTATGTTCATCAGTTCACGCAAAAAAGCATCGCCAAAAGGTAAGGTTTTGTATTCCACCAAGCCATCCACAGCATCCTTAACCGAATTCAAAACCAAAGTGGCCTGTTGCTGATCAAAAAGATGCAGTTTCTTATCCAGCTTAAGTTCTTTGTCCAACACAATACGCAGGGGCGCTTTGCCCGACCACACCCGAACATTCAATTGCGGATTATCGATATAGGCCGTATGAGTGCCCACCATAATGCTTTGCACCTGGCTGCGCCATTTATGAACCAGCGAACGACATACCTCGTTGGTAATCCAGTTGGGTTCCTGAATAAAACCCGGTTCCCGTTTTTTGTCAATTAAACCATCGAGCGTTTGGGCCCACTTTAAAATAATGTAGGGGCGTTTTTGCGTGTGGTAGGTAATAAATGCTTTATTCAAATCCCAGCATTCCTTTTCCAGAACACCGGTGGCTACTTCACAACCGGCCTGTTCCAAACGCTTAATGCCTGCCCCGTTTACCTGATTAAACGGATCGACCATGCCAATTACCACCTTAGGAATTCGGTAAGCTACAATTAAATCGGCACAGGGAGGCGTTTTGCCCTGATGTGCACAGGGTTCTAACGACACATAAAGGGTTGATTCCGGCAACAGCGATTTGTCTTTAACCCGGGCAATGGCATGCACTTCGGCATGTGGTTCTCCAAAGCCGGCGTGATAGCCCTGCCCAATAATCCGGTTTTTATGCACTACCACGGCGCCCACCATGGGATTGGGAGCCACCTGTCCTGTACCGTTTTTTGCCAGTTCAATGCATCGCTGCATATAATATTCATGATTGGATTTCTGAGTCATGTTCCTGATTTTTTAATAATTTTGGCTTCTATGAACTACACACTTCAACAAACAACGAAACAGGCAAAAGAATTGTTGATTCCTGTATATGGTATCAGAGAAACCGAACAATTACTGTTTCTTATTTATGAGAACGTACTCCTTATGTCGCGCTGGCAACAAATTACCTCAACTCACACAAAAATACCCAATTCTGACTACAATCAAATAATGTTAATAACAAAACGGCTCCTAAACCACGAACCCATTCAATACATATTGGGCGAAACCGCATTTTACGGACTGACCTTCAAGGTTAATCCAGCCGTTCTGATTCCAAGGCCCGAAACCGAAGAGCTGGTTGACTGGATAATTCGGGATCATAAAAACTCCGCATCAACTATTGTTGACGTTGGAACCGGAAGCGGTTGCATTGCGGTAAGCCTGGCAAAAAACCTCACCCAAAGCACGGTTTACGCAATCGATGTGTCGGAGCAGGCCCTTGAGCAAGCCAAAGCCAACGCCCAATTAAACCAGGTGGTGGTGCAGTTTTTTAAAACCGATGTATTAAAACAACCATGGCCCGGTTTTCCAAAAAAACCAAATCTGATAGTAAGCAATCCACCCTATGTTACCCATAAAGAAAAAAATCGGATGCAGGCCAATGTATTGGATTACGAGCCATCACTGGCGCTGTTTGTTTCAGATGACGACCCTTTACTTTTTTATCGTGAAATTGCCACTCAGGCCCGTAACCTATTGGCAGATGATGGCTGGTTGTATTTCGAAATTAATGAGGCGCTCGGAAATCAAACCGTACGTTTGCTCGAATCGTTTGGATACCGGCAAATTGAGTTACGTGCCGATATCAACGGCAAACACCGCATGCTTAAAGCACTGTGGAAAAATCCAATTAAACATTAAACCATAAGCAACAGCAATGACCTTTCAACAAGCCCTGAATAAAAGCATGGATTTATGCAGCCGTCGCGAATATTGCAGCTACGATGTGTTGGAAAAACTTCGCCGTTGGGAACTGCCGGAATCGGAGGCTGAAAAAATAATTGAACAGTTAAAAAAAGATCGGTTTATCAGTCACGAACGCTATTGCCAGGCTTTTGTAAGCGATAAGATAAAATTTAACCACTGGGGTAAAATAAAAATTGCTTACTATTTAAAACAAAAACAACTTGAACATAACATTATACAAGACGCGCTGGAAACTATCGACGATAAGCTATACGAAGAAATAATACGGAGCGAAATCACAAAAAAGCAAAAAACCGTTAAAGCTAAAAGCAACTACGAAAAACAGGGAAAAGTTGCACAATCGTTAATTGCAAAAGGCTTTGAACCTGTACTGGTTTTTGAACTGTTGAAAAAAATTTCCTAAATCAGTGGGTTCCCTTTTAAATTTTTACTTTTGCACCAAACGAATACCTTACTATGATAACAACAGATCAAAAAAAGGAAATTATAAAGCGACGGGATACGCTGAGGAGGCATCTTTGACATCGATAAAAAACTATTGGAACTCGATGAAGAAGAGCTAAAAACCCAAGCTCCCGGTTTTTGGGATGAGCCCAAAGTTGCCGAAGAACAACTAAAAAAAATAAATCAGGTAAAATATTGGGTTAACGGATATCAAATAGCCAGCACTGTGGTGGATGAGCTGTTAATTTTATTTGATTTTTTTGAAGCGGGCGAAGCCTCCGAAAACGAAGTCGAAGAGCAATACCAAAAAGCCCTGCAGGCTATTGAAGAACTGGAATCGAAGAACATGCTTCGCAAGCCGGAAGATGTTTTGGGCGCCATTGTAAAACTAAACTCCGGCGCTGGCGGAACCGAAAGTCTCGACTGGACGGAAATGCTCATGCGTATGTACATTCGCTGGGCCGAAAAAAACAATTACAAAGTTCGGGAATTAAACTATCAGCCCGGCGAAGAAGCTGGGGTAAAAACCGTTACCCTTGAACTGGAAGGTGATTTTGCCTACGGTTACCTGAAAGGCGAAAACGGGGTTCATCGGCTGGTTCGCATCTCACCTTTTAACGCCCAGGGAAAACGCCAAACTACCTTTTCGTCAGTTTTTGTATCGCCGGCAATCGACGATTCGATTGAAATTACCATTAACCCCGCCGACATTACCTGGGACACCTTTCGCAGCAGCGGTGCCGGTGGTCAAAACGTGAACAAGGTTGAAACCGGAGTAAGGCTGCATCATACACCATCAGGCATTGTTATTGAGAACACCGAATCGCGTTCACAACCTAAAAACAAAGAAAATGCTTTACGTTTGTTAAAATCGCAATTGTACGAACTGGAACTGCGAAAAAAAGAAGAAGAAAAAGCCCTAATCGAAGGCTCAAAAAAGAAAATTGAATGGGGCTCACAAATTCGGAGTTATACCCTGCATCCCTATAAACTGGTGAAAGACGTTAGAACCGGCTATGAAACATCGAATGTACAGGCCGTATTAGATGGTGAACTAAACCCGTTCATTAAAGCATATTTAATGGAGTTTGGTGGAGAATAATTTTTCTATATCGATGATTATTTCTAATTTCAGAAACTAATTTTTTACAAAAACTAGTGCTTTAATGGTAAAAAAACAGTTCCGCATTTTTACATTACGTTTCTTGTTATTTTCGCTTTTATTTGCGGCTTTTCAACTTAGTCCAAACCATTCTATTGCCCAATGTGGCATGGCGCTTAAAGACGTGGTGGTAAAAGAAATTGGCAATGCTACCTATTTAAAAGATTTCAGGGTACGCCTCGAAGAAGGTAAAAACCCAAACAAACCCCCAGCGCAGGAATTTTCTATTTTGCTCAATAAAGGCACCCATTACCGATTCAACATTAAAGCCGATTCCACCACAACCGACCAGGTAATATTAAAACTTTACGATTTTCAGCGATTTTACGGCAGCAACTACGATCAATCGGATGGGACATCGTATGAGTTTTTCGACTTTTTTTGTGCCAAAACCCAGGTCTATTATTTATCCATTTCGTTTGCCACAGCCCAAGCCGGGTGTGCTGCTGCCATAGTTTCGTTTGTTGAAAATTATGATGCCAATTAAATGGTTCATCCTTAATATTTTAGTTCTATGCTTACCATCTACCATAATCCCCGATGTGCCAAAAGCCGGGCCGGACTACAATACCTGATTGAAAAAAACATTCCCCATCAGGTGATGGCCTATCTTAAAATGTCATTAACCGCCAACGATATTCAAAATCTGGCAAACAAAACCGGAATAAGTCCGAAAGACTTGGTGCGTACCCAGGAAAAGTTCTACAAAACCGATTTGAAAGGGAAAAACTTTTCCGACGAACAATGGTGCCGGATAATTGCCGGAAATCCCGCTCTTTTGCAACGTCCCATTGTACTTAGCGGGGAAAAAGGCGTTTTGGCCCAACCACCGGAAAAAATTAACGAACTGATTTAACCTTGCACATAAACACTCAAATAAACCAACTACTTAAGCATACGCTATGTGTGGAATTGTAGGATTTTACTCCCGTAAACAGGTATTTACGAAACATGAATTGGAACTCATGACCGATACACTTGTTCACCGTGGGCCGGATGCACGGGGAACGTACAGCCGTAACCATCTGGGTTTGGGACACCGCCGTTTAAGCATTATCGATTTATCGGAACAAGCCAATCAGCCCATGGTATCGCAATCGGGCAATTCGTGGATTGTTTTTAATGGCGAAATCTACAATTTTAAAGAGCTGGCGCTCGAATTAAATCTGCAAACCAGAACCTCATCCGATACCGAAGTTATACTCGAAGCTTTTGAAAAATGGGGGCCGGAATTCGTTTCCCGCTTAAACGGAATGTTTGCCATAGCCATTTATCAGAAGTCAACTGATAAATTGCACCTTTTCCGCGACCGCCTGGGAATTAAACCGCTGTTTTATTATCTGAATCAGGGACAATTGGCTTTTGCATCGGAACTAAAAGCTTTAAACACACTCGCGTATTTCAAACAAAACCGCCTGATTGAATCCGATTCCGTTACACAATTCCTGCATTTGGGATACATTCCGGCACCCCGGACCATTTATAAAAATACGTTTAAATTTCCCCAAGGCTCCTATGCCGTTTTCGATGGAGAAAAATTAACTTTCACCTCTTATTGGGATGCCCGAAATAAAATAACTTCCACAACAACTACCAATTTTGAACAAGCCAAAGAAACGCTAACCGAACTGTTGACCAGTTCGGTTAAATACCGTCTCATAGCTGATGTTCCCTACGGAACTTTTTTAAGCGGCGGTATCGATTCGTCGCTGGTAACAGCAGTAGCACAAAGCATTAGCAACCAACCCTTAAAAACTTTTTCCATTGGTTTTGCACAGGAAAAGTTTAACGAATTGGATTATGCACAACAGGTGGCCAACTATTTGCATACTGAACATACGGCTTTTATTCTCACTGAGAAAGAAGCGCTCGCTTTGGTTCCTGATATTTTTTCGTATTACGACGAACCCTTTGCCGACTCATCGGCTATTCCCTCGCTTTTGGTATCAAAAATGGCACGTAACCAGGTTACCATGGCACTTACCGGCGACGGTGGCGATGAGCTTTTTCAGGGTTACGGAATGTATAACTGGGCTCAACGACTCAACAATCCGCTAATTAAAAACAACCGCAACTTAATTAAAAACATTCTTCAACGTTTTGGTCCTCGCTACCAGAGAGCCGCACAGGTTTTCGACTTTCGGTCCCACGATTTTCTGGCTTCGCATATTTTTTCGCAGGAACAATACCTGTTTTCGCAACACGAATTAGAACACCTGATGGTGCATAAACCGGTTGCCTTTGCTCCCGACTTGCTGTCGAAAGCATTTTCCAGAAATTTAAGCGCTAAAGAAAAACAGGCTTTTTTCGACTTAAGTTATTATTTACCCGACGATTTATTGGTGAAAATGGATAGGGCCAGCATGCGTTTTTCGCTCGAAGCCCGCATTCCCCTGCTCGATTACCGCCTGGTTGAATTTGCACTAAACCTGCATCCTGATTTGAAAAATCATCGGGGCATTCAAAAGTACTTATTAAAAGAAGTTTTATACGATTATGTACCCAAAAACTACTTTGACCGGCCCAAATGGGGATTTAGCATCCCACTTAACAAGTGGCTGAAAACCGAACTGAAATACCTGGCCGACGATTACCTGAACGAAACGTTAATTAACGAGGCCGGTTGGGTAAAATACAGCGGGGTAAAACATTTATTAAAACAGTATTACCAAACCAACAGGGAATATTTATATAACCGTATCTGGGCTTTAATCTGTCTGCACAAATGGTATGTCGATGTTTACAAACAAAACTCCGGGTAACTGACTAACGAAGCATAATTCCGCTTATCATTCGTCCGGTATCGAACCCGTCGCGCCGGGCCGAAAAAAACTTATCTGAATCAGCATACGTGCAGTGTGCTGAAATGGTGATGCGCGAAGCCAACAGCCCGTTATACAGCAATAATAATCTATTGGCTTCTTTAATATTACACCAATACTTACCGGGTGCTATGGCCGGTGAAAAAACCGAATCAAGGTTTATCGGTAATTCTTTAAAGGCTTCAAAAACATTGGGGCCCACTTCGTAAACTTTTTGCGAAATGCAGGGACCCACATCGGCAAATAAATCCTTAGGTCTAGTCCCGAAGTGTTCTTTCATTAAACCTACGGCTCGGGTGGTAATTTCCTGAACCGTTCCTTTCCACCCGGCATGTAAGGCAGCTATTACCTTGTTTACCGGATCGAAAAGTAAAATGGGTGCACAATCGGCGGTTTCGATACATAAACAAAAACCTTTTTTTCGGGTAATCAGCCCATCAACATCCTGATGAATTGTATGGGCATTATTTTCAGTAATAATAGCCACATTTGCCGTATGGGTCTGTATGGCATATACCAAATGCTGATCGTGAACCAAACGTTCACGAGCTAATTGCTCACGCACGGAAAGCATATCAACAGCCAAATCGAGATCACTCTCAAAAGGTTTTTCGGTATAAAAAGCCAAAGGATATTCCTTGGTATTTAAACCCGCAAATTGTATCGGATGAATCATTATTAAACTATAAATTTAAAAACGGCTTATCGCAAAAACCAACCATTGGTTTTTAGTAGTTATAAAACCTGACGCAAAATAAATAATATATAGCTGCAGAAGCTAAACTATATTTACTAAATTTACCTTTGTTTAAAATAACCCATGTATTTTAAACATAATTTATTTTTATTATGTTTAATGCCTTAAACCATCGTTTACTATTGGCTAAGACCTTTTTATACATAATGCTGGGCTGGTTTCTGGTAGTTGCTGCCAGCAAAAACCTAACGGGGCAAACCATCGATGAGGAAAGCTATCAACACCTTAAATCGGCTGACTCAGCTGCAGGTCAAAATCCCGATTCTGCCATCAGACTAATTACCAAACAGGTACTTAACAATGTTCATAAAAACCAGATAAGTGACACCATACTTGGCTACATGTATTCGGTTTTGGGCGAATGCTACCGAAGCAAAGGAGCCTATCAGGTTGCATTAAATTATTTCGATTCAAGCGAATACCATTATTTCAAAGCGAACCACGCCACCGGATTAGGCCATGTGCTCCACGGTAAAGGAAACATTGCCCTGGTAAACGATGAAGCCGATAAAGCCATTAACTACTATAAAAAAGCCATCCCATACCGAAAATTGGATTCCGATAAAAACAATCTGGCAAAAACCTATTCAAATATGGGCATTGCTTATTATAAAATTGCACAATTCGATTCATCGATGCATTTCCATAACCTGACCCATCAGATTCGACTCGAAACAGCCGATTCGGTAGGCATTGCAAATACCCTGACCAATATTGGAAACATCCTTCTTTTTAAAGCAGAAGATGAAAAAGCTATTGCCTACTACCATAAAGCCCGGCAATACATTGACACCAACCAGCCCTCGCGAACCAATGCCAGCTTAACCAATAACATTGCAAACATATTGAACCGGCAGGGAAAAACCAGTGAAGCATTATCGTACTTTATGGAAGCCTTACCAATTTTTGAGATGTTTGGCGACCAAAAAAGCATGGCAAAAATCTACAACAATGTAGGCTTAATTCATTTCGACCAGAACAATATCGATGAATCAATTCAGCACCATCAGGAGGCCATGAACTTATTTACCAACCTGGGAAATAAAGCCGGAATTGCAGATACCTACTTTTACCTGGGCCGGGTTTATCATCATACCAACCATCCACAAAAAGCAAAAGAATATTTCCTCCAATCGCTGCGTATGGAACAAAGTATAAATGATGCCGGTGGAATAGCCGATTGTTTACATAATCTGGGAGTAATTTACCTCGACAAACGACAAAATGATTCTGCCCTTTTTTATTTTAATCAGGCCCAAGACCAATACAAAGAAATTGGCAACAAGTATGGACTGGCCCTGACTCAGGATAATCTGGCACAACTTTTTTTTAACCAGAAAAAATATCAAAAAGCATTTGAAATGGCTAAACAGTCGCTTCAAACAGCCGAATCGTACCGGGGAATTAACGACATGGCCAACGCCTACCAAAAAATGGCCATGAGCCAGGAAGCCTTAAGCAATTACAAACTTTCACTCGAGTATACCAAAGCATATATAAAACTAAACGATAGTTTGTTTACAGCACAAAAAACGGAAGCCATTCTGGAACTCGAATCGAAATACCAATTGGAACGTAAGCAGCAGGCCATCGACTTACAGGAAATGCAAATTGCTCGTCGCGACCTTGAGTTTAAAAATAAAGAAAAGGAAATCCGCATTCAGAAAAATATTCGAAACTCCATTCTGATAATACTTTTATTGATGATGATTCTGGTTTATGTGCTGGTGCGAAACATAATAAACCGAAAAGCTTTAAACAATCAACTATCGAAGCAGCAACACTACATTCTGCATAAAAACGAAGAACTGGCTCAACTAAACGAAGAACTAAAGGTGCAACAACAACAAATTGTAGAGCAAAACAAAGTGCTATCGGAACAAAATCAGCGTATTGAGCAAAGTAACCGGGACTGGCAGGAAGGTGTCAAATATGCTGCGTACATTCAACAGGCCGTATTACCTCCAAAAAACAAAATGAATACGCTTTTTTCTGAATATTTCGTGCTTTATGAGCCCAAAGAAATAGTAGGTGGCGACTTTTACTGGGTACACCAGGCGGGTAACAAAACCCTGGTTGCATTGGGCGATTGCACCGGTCACGGTGTCCCGGGCGGTTTTTTAACCATGCTCAGCATTGCTTTTTTAAAAGAAATTGTGGCCGTAAAAAACTGTTCCGAGCCCCATCGAATACTCGACCAGTTGCGCGTTCAGATAATCGAATCGTTGCAACAATCGGGCGATGCCCTGGACCACACCGATGGTATCGATCTTTCGCTGGTGGTTATCGATAAAGAAAACAAAACGCTCGAATATGCCGGTGCAAAAGGCAAAGTAATAATTACCGGTGGTACAGAACCCATAATTTTTAAAGGCGATAGAATGCCGGTTAGCTTTAGTCCAAAAATGCGTCCTTTTACCTCGCTTACTTACCAAATGCAGGGTAACGAAACGGTTTACCTTTTTACCGACGGACTGGTTGACCAATACAATAACAACGATGAAAAATTTGGTTTACAACGTCTGCTGAATTTTTGCGTTGAAAATCAAAACACTCCGTTAAAACAACAATCAGAAGTGCTTTTCAATCAGTTTCAGCTATGGAAAAACGGGTTTGAACAAATTGATGACGCCACACTTATAGCCTTTAAGATAAAATTGTCTTAATTTTACAGTCAAACTAAATAATAGTAAACATGAAGAAAAAAGAACTTTTTCCCAGATTACTTCTTTTGTGCCTTACCCTGGCAATAAGCTTAAACACTCTGGCTACCGATAAAAAAGACAAAAAACAGCAAACAGAATATCAATTCACCTCAACCCTAACTATTCCAACCACCACGGTAAAAGACCAGGCCAGCACCGGTACCTGCTGGAGTTTTGCCACCACCTCGTTTATTGAAACCGAGTTAATTCGTATGGGAAAAGGTTCTCACGATTTATCAGAAATGTTTTTTGTGCGCATGGTTTATCCTGAAAAAGCAAAAAAATACATCCGTTACCAGGGAAATGCAAACTTTGGTGAAGGAGGTCAGGCTCATGATGTGATGAATACCATTGCAGCCTACGGACTGGTTCCCGAATCGGCATATTCCGGAATAAATTATGGATTAAAATATCACAAACACGGCGAATTAACCGAAATTTTACAGGCCATTTTAGACGGCAGTTTAAAACACATGAATGGCTTTTCAGGCAAAGCTTTCGAAGTATTTAATGCGGCCCTCGATATTTATCTGGGCCGGGTTCCTGAAAAATTTGATTACAACGGAAAAGAATACACCCCTCAAAGCTTTTTGTCGGAATTGGAATTTAAAAGTTCCGATTATGTGGAATTCACCTCCTATCAGTCTTATCCTTTTTACTCCTGGGTCGATTTGGAAATTCCCGACAACTGGTCGCACGACAAATACTTTAACCTGCCCATCGATGAGTTAATGACCGTGATTGATTATGCCTTTGATCAGGGATTCTCAGTAAATTGGGATGGTGATGTTAGTGAAGCCGGGTTTTCGCACAATCATGGAATAGCCATTGTTCCCGAAACCGATCCGGCAAACATGGACAATAGTGAACGCTTAAAATGGGATGTGCTTTCACAAGAAGAAAAAGCTGAGCTGCTTTTCGATTTTTCGAAACCCCGAAAAGAAAAAGCAATTACCCAGGAGTTGCGACAAAAAGCATTCGACCAATTTTTAACAACCGACGACCATTTGATGCATCTGGTTGGTAAGGCAACCGATCAGAACGGAACGGGTTATTACCTGACTAAAAATTCATGGGCCAACGACAGCAATAAAATGGGTGGATATTTGTATATGAGCAATTCGTATTTGCGCTTAAAAACAATTGCCATTCAGATACATAAAGATGCTATTCCAGAAGCCGTTAAAGAAAGGCTAAAAGCAGCCGGAACTTTTTAGCACCATAAATTTAGTATATAAAAAAGCCCTCAGGATTGATGCTAAATCCTGAGGGCTTTTGTTTAAATTCCGATTTTATTTAAATCCTAATAAACCGGAACCAATAATTATTTTATCATTTTACGAAGTTTCTCAAACAACACATCAACTTCTTTAATTAAGGTGCTTTTCAAATCTTTAAAATAAGCAGGCTTAACTTCTTCGGGGTGATTCAGTTTTTGAATCATCCGGTTACGCAGGGCAACTGCTTCTTCAACCAACGACATAGCTTGTTCTCTTTTTTCAGGATGCAAAGCAATAAAGGTGTTGCAATCGGAAATTACCTCATAAATCAGGTAATTTACTTCGTTTTTTAAATCGCGTATTTTTGCCATAAAGGTATTTGTTTTGTTTTAGGATGTTAAAATTACGAAATGAATAACAATAAGCGTTATTTTCTTAACTAAAAAATACAGCAATTATTTGGTGCTGCAACCGCTTGAATTCGGATCAATTTCTACTTTCTGGGTAGGAATCCTGTTTTTTACCCGATTGTTGACAGCGTTCTGCACGGCTTGAGCCAATTCAGCAAAGGCCATTCCGGTAATCGAATCACGGGTTGTTGCAACCGGAATACCCGAATCGCCCCCTTCACGTATGCTCTGAACAATTGGAATCTGAGCCAATAAGGGCAACTCCAGCTTTTCGGCCAAGGCTTTACAGCCTCCTTTTCCAAAAATATAATACTTGTTTTCGGGCAATTCAGCCGGAGTAAACCAGGCCATATTTTCTACCAATCCCAAAACAGGAACATTAATTTTTTGGCCACGGAACATATTAATCCCTTTAATCGCATCGGCCAGGGCTACATCCTGCGGAGTACTAACAATTACCGCACCTGTAACGGCTACCGATTGAACCAGCGTAAGGTGAATATCGCTGGTTCCGGGAGGTAGATCGATTAGCAGGTAATCGAGTGCGCCCCAATCACCCTGCATCATTAATTGCGTTAATGCATTGGTTGCCATCGGGCCTCTCCAAACCAGAGCATCGTCGGGATTTACAAAAAAACCGATGGAAAGCATCTTAACACCATATTTCTCCACAGGAATAATTACATCGGCATTTCCAACCCGTTTAACTTCGGGTCGTTCCCCTTCCAAATGAAACATCTTGGGAATAGAGGGACCAAAAATATCGGCATCGACCAAACCAACTGAAGCACCGGCATTTGCCAATGCAACCGCTAAATTGCTTGCCACCGTTGATTTTCCCACACCACCTTTGCCTGAGGCAATGGCAATAATGTTTTTTACTTTCGACAAAGGAGCTTCTTTCTGTTCCTCGTCGGTTGCTGTTTTAATATTACCCCGTATTTCGGCCTCAGCGCCCAATGCTGACTCTACTGCGGCTACACAGGCTTTTTTAAGGTTTGCAATATTGGTTGCATGTTCTTTGTTTATTCGTAAGGTAAAGCCAATTTTATTTCCTTCAATTTCCAATGCGCTCACCATTCCCAGGGTAACGATATCTTTGTTTTTTTCGGGATGAATAACTCCCCTAAGTGCTGCAAACACTTGGTCTGACGTATATTTCATAAGTCTTCTTTTAAAAATCTTCATGCAAAAGTAATGGTTTTAAAAAGAAAAAGGGCAGTATTTTAATAAAAAAGACCCGCAAGTATTTTTTACGGGTCTTTTTATTCAATTTAATTATTTAATGCTTAGTAAAGCTCAACATCGTAGGGCATACGTGCCTGTATTCCCTGCATTTTTTGAATTGACTTAAGCTGATTGTATAAGCCATAGTTTACGCCCAATTCATTTTGAATAAAACGAACTTTTACTTCTCCGGAAAGTTCCTTGATTAACTCTTCAAAGAAATTGGGTTGTTCGGGTAATTCAATGGTTTTATAATCTTCCAAACCGGCCTCGCTTGCAGCAAGCTTCATGGCATGTTCCAAACCACCAAATTCATCAATTAAACCAATTTCCATGGCATTGGCTCCACTCCAAACCCGTCCTTGTCCAATATTGTCAACAGCTTCAGTAGTCATGTTTCGACCCTGACCTACGTGTGAGATAAAGGTGGTATAAATTTCTTCAACACCCTGCTGAATAATCTCTTTTTCCGCTTCTGTCATGGTTCGGGTTAAGTCGGGTAAATCGGCAAAAGTATTGGTTTTAATTCCGTCGAAAGTAATCCCCAGCTTTTTATTCATTAGCTCCTGGGTATTGAACATAAGTCCAAACACACCGATGGAACCGGTTAAAGTTACCTGACTGGCCACAATTTTATCGGCCGGGCAAGCTATATAATAACCGCCTGAAGCGGCTAAATCGCCCATGGAAACAATTAAAGGTTTTGCCTCTTTGGCCAAAACAGCTTCTCTCCAGATAACATCCGAGGCCAAAGCGCTTCCTCCGGGTGAATTCACACGCAGAACAATAGCTTTTATGGTACTGTCGCGACGGGCTTTCCGGATGGCTTTAGCAATGGTTTCAGAGCCAATGGTCTGATTATCGCCTTTACCCGATTCAATACCCCCTGAAGCATAAATTACAGCAATTTTCTTACGAGTATCTCTTTTGTGCTGTTTGTGAAGTACCACATTATTGTATTTGCTTAATTTTATTGACTCTAATTTTTCAGGGCTTTCGGCTTCAGTTAAAGCAACAAGTTCATCAATAACTTCGTCACGGTAACGTACTCCGTCAATAATATTTAAACGGGCAGCATCTGAAGTATTGCGTACTGCATATTCATTGGCAATTTTGTTGATACCTTCAATGGTTAAGTCCCTTTCTTTTGCAATATTTGTTACCATATAATCCCAAATGGATTGAACGTAAGTGCGGGTTTGTTCCTTATTTGCCTCACTCATTTTTGATAACATAAAAGGTTCAATGGCACTTTTAAATTTACCATGACGAAAAATTACCGGCTCAACACCAATTTTCTCAAGAGTTCCTTTGAAAAAAGTAATTTGCGAACGCAAGCCTTTTACCTCGAGTGTTCCCACTGGATTCATGTAAATTTTATCAGAAACCGATGCCAGGTAATAGGCGTTTTGGGTCATTACTTCAGCATAAGTATAAATAAACTTGCCACTGGTTTTAAAATCGAGCAGGGCATTTCTGATTTCGTCAACAGTAGCCATACCGGCAGGTATATAGCTCAATTCCAAAAAAATTCCTTTTATATTTTCGTCTTCTTTGGCCTTTTTCAGGTTTTTCAGAATGTTATTCAATCCCGATTGACCCTGATTGTCGAAAGAAGGAAAACTCATCCCCTCGAAAGGATTCTCTGATGCACGATCGACAATAGGTTTGTCGAGAGTCATATAAAGAATGGTGTTGGGTTTAATGGTAACTGTTTTATTATTACTTGCTGAAGAAATTGCACCAATTACTCCAATCATAATAAATAAACATATAACACTAAAAAGCAATATCCCAACAAAGGATGCTAATGTGTATTTAAAAAAACCTTTCATGCTGTAAAATTTAAGTTAACTACTATTTTTAATACGCTTTGTTTTTGACGATACTTTTTACAAGAGGTTACAACCCATTGTAAAAAGGATTACTCTTTATACAGGTAAGTTTGGATAAAGTAAGCTTTTATCGGCGGAACTGATAAATATTTGAATATTCGCGACCTACATAAATACCAATGCAGCCACGTTGTACTTTTTCGGCTTCAGCAATATGAACCTTAATAGCTATAAGCTGGGTTTTGCCGGGTGTTGCCAGCCAAAAAGGAATCTCAGCTTTTCTACTATCGTAAACCAACTCTTTTGAGGTGGTTGTTTCACGGGTCCAAACTGTATCCATTACGGTCTCGGTTCCAATAGGAATTCGTTCGCCATCAATATTATAAAGGTAAAATCCATTCGGATCTTTTTTATAAACCGTAACTTCTTTGGAGTTAACGTCTTTCACTACCCGGCTAAACTTTTTGCGGGGAACCATAATTTCAAAATCAACCTTACCCAATTTTTGTTCACCCACTACAAAAATCCGGTAGTTTTGTTTGGAGTACAGAATAATATTCAGCGTGGCAGTGTCGCCATTTCCCATTTCGATAAAAAGCGATTGCCCCCGGTAATCAAAACTTCCGCGCATTTCCTTATCGGCAAGTTTCTTTTTTGCACATTTTTGCGCCTGAACATCCGCTGAAAAGCCTATTAACAGCAAACCAAATGCTATCAATACCCCTATTATTCTATAGTTTTGTTGTTCTGACATATGTTATTTTATAAACGACTCGCGCAAATCGGTAACCTTATTTGCTATTTGTATAAACTGTTCTCTGGTAATAGGTGTGTCGGGATTATTAAAATATAATATATCGAACACTGCCTGTAATTCTTCCAATTGAATAATTATTTCGGCAACAGCTTTATCTGAATCGTATCTCTTTAGCTGAGCTATTAAATTCTCGAGCAGCAATTGCTGATCAACAATGCGTTCTACTATCGGATGATTAAGTTGCGTAATGGGAACTGATTTTATGGCCAGAAAAAAACTCTCTATCCATCCACCGGCTACCATTATTCCCATAAGTTCGGTCATTTCCTGGTCTTCGAGAAACTGACGCGCCTGATAATAGGAATCGGAAGTTATATCAATGAGTGAATCCAGATTATTCAGGTTTTGATCGATTCTTAACGCCATGTGTTCACCATATCCTTCGTGCAAGCCCAACTTTGACGCCAATATTTTTGCTGCATTAAAATACAGCAGGGCTTGTTGTACTTCGCCATAAACCGCGGAATAGGCTAAATCGGCTGAATATATTCCCAGATTTAACGCCCGGCTTTTTCGCGACAAATAATCCTTATGCCGGCTGGGATTATGCATATTTTCTACAAGAAATGGTGCATTATTGGCATCTAAAAAAACAAAAATATCAATAGGCGATGGTATTTTATAGATTACACCTTCTTCCTCGATTACCATAAACGATTCGTCGTAAGGCAAAGCGTCAACTTCGTTGTCAGCAGCCTGCTGCTTGTTTGAACTGGTACATGAACCCAACACGAACAGGGCAACAAATAAACTATGGATGGCTATCTTGAATTTAATTCCCATTCTATTATCCCAAGGTTATTAAAAATAATTTTTGGTTTGTCAGGTATAAAACAAAATTAGCTTATTTTTTAAGCCTTGCAAACAGAAGCTTAGAATACCGGCCTCAGTTTTGAAATTAATGTTTCGTCCACTTTTTTTAACTCAAATATTTCACCGTCAAAAACTCCGTATGAAAAATTGTAAAGCCAATCGCCTAAATTAATAAAACGTGCTTGCTGTATAGCCAATTCGAGCATTAAGTGCCGGTGTCCAAAAATAAAGTAATCGAACGACCGTGTTTTTAAAACTTCAAGCGCATGTTGGTACATCAACTCTTTTTCTTCCCCATTAAATGTTTCAGCTTCAATTCCTTTGGCATCGCGACTCGAATTTGACCAAAAATGAGCCAATCCCAGCGAAAAGTTGGGATGAAGCCGGCTAAACATCCATTGCAGGATTTTGCTGGTAAACACCTTCTTAAGCATTTTATATTGCCAGTCGCCAGGGCCTAAACCATCGCCATGAGCAATGTAGAATTTTTTTCCAAACAATTCGCGCTCGTAAGGTTCGCGATGAACAATAACGCCAATCTCACGTGGCAGATAATCAAAAACCCAGATGTCGTGGTTACCGGTAAAAAAATGAACAGGAATTCCCGCATCACTTAATTCGGCAAGTTTACCCAAAGTACGAACAAATCCCCTGGGTACAACTTTTTTGTACTCGTACCAAAAATCAAAAATATCGCCCACCAGATAAAGTTCAATGGCATCAGACTTAATCTCATCGAGCCAATTAACAAACAGTTGTTCACGCCATCGTGCTTTTTCGTGGCTGGGATGCCCCAAATGAACATCAGAAGCAAAATATATCTTTTTACCTGTCAAAACAATGTTTTTATTTGGTTACCCCTGCAATTGGATTTAATAATTCATTTAATTTCCCGATTAACGCATCGCCATATAAATTCTGAGCCACAACTATGCCATTGGGATCAAGCAGGTAATTGGCCGGAATAGCTTTTACCCGATAGGCTTTCGCCGTTTCACTTTCCATGTAATTGAGTTCGCTTACCTGGTATTTCCAATAAAGTTTATCTTCGCTTAAGGTATTTTTCCAATCGGTTTTATTGCGCTCAATGGCCACCTGAAAAATCTCAAATCCTTTGTAACGAAACATCCGGTAGGTTTTTCTGAGGTTTTCATGCTCGCTGCGGCAAGGACGACACCAACTTCCCCAAAAATCGACCAAAACGTATTTTCCTTTAAGCTCCGATAACGAAAGCGTATCGCCCCATACATTGGGTAAAGCAATATCGGGTGCTTTTTGTCCAATAAGCGAACCTTCGTGCTGTTTGTTTTGCCTTTGTTGTTGCATTTTACCGCGCAACACGTAACTATTTAACATTTTGCTTATTGCAATGGTATCGTAGCGGCTTTGCAATGCGGTATCAACCATCTCGAACAGCGACAAATCGTTTTGCAGGGTAAACAGGTTTCGGTTGGGACCTAATTTAAACGACAGGGCAATATATGCTGCAATACTTCCCGGATTTGATGCAATAAAGTTTTTCAAATAGTTTTTCTCGGAACGATAAACTGAATCGGCCATATGAGTTAATCGGGAAGCCAGATCATCGATATTAGGCTGCATCTGATTCTTTAAATAATATTTTTCGAGCGTATCAATGACCTGAACCGAATGCACATGTTTTATTAACAAGTCTTTTACCAGCGCAGACTCTTCGGAACCACTCAGTTGCAGATTTTCAAGTAAAGCCGTCTTGTTTGATTGAATGATAATAACCTCGTTAACTCCTGCTACCAAACGAATGTAGTCGGGTTGTCTTAAATATAGTATTAAATCTTTGGGCTGCGAAGTTTGTTGCGAATAGCTGAATCCATGGTTCAAATCAATTGGTACCGAGTCGACCGGGAAACCTGGAGAACTCATGTCCATTATTTTAATGTAATCGCCTGCAGCCCCTTTTATTGTTCCGTTAATGGTAAATTGGTCTGCCGCTGGTTGACAAGCTGAACCAAGCACTATAAGAGCTGTTGCAACAAAAATTATAATCGGTTTAAAAGGTAATTGTTTCATATAAAATACTCGAATTAACTGCTAAATTTTGCTGGTTACAAATATACATTTATAATTTTAAAGCCAATACTTATGCTAAGGCTTGTAAGGTTTAAACCCATATTGTTTGCTATTGTTAAAACCAAACCAAAGTTTGTGGAACATTTTTATATTTTTGCATCAGTTTTACTGAACACTCAGCAAGAAACAAACAAAGAAATTGAAAATCTGGGAAGAAATATCGGAATTTAATGCTATCAACCCTGTGGTAACCATTGGCTCGTTCGATGGGGTTCATTTGGGGCATCAGGCAGTTATTCAGCAGTTGAACCAACTTGCTAAAAAGGTGAAGGGCGAAAGTATTATTTTTACTTTTTCACCCCATCCGGCAAGTGTTTTAGCTCCTGACAAACCTTTGGTATTGCTAACTACAATTGAAGAAAAGATTGAACTGTTTAAAAAGGCTGGTATCGATCACCTGATATTGTTCCCTTTTTCCAAAGCATTATCAGAACTAAGCTACAAGGAATTTGTAAAGCAAATTTTAATTGATCGGCTTCACCTGCACACCTTGCTGGTTGGATACGATCACACTATCGGAAAAAATAAGGAAGGAACATTTACCCAACTCAAAAAACTGGGTAAAGAATTGCAATTTTCTGTGGAACAACAAAAAAAAGTAAGCGTGTCGGAAAACGATTTGAGTTCAACCACCATCAGACAATTGTTAACATCGGGGAAACTTTATGATGCTTCCAAACTTTTGGGCTATCCTTACATGTTATCGGGAACCGTTGTTCACGGCCAGCAATTGGGAAATAAACTGGGTTTTCCGACGGCCAATTTATTGCCTCCCGACAACAAATTTATTCCCGGTAACGGGGTTTATGCCACCCTGATAACATACAACGAAAAAATGTATAAAGGCATGATGAACATTGGTCTTAGGCCAACCATTACCGACAACGAATTAAGCCCGATAATTGAAGTTCACCTGTTCGATTTTTCAGAACAACTTTACGGAAAATTTATCCAGATTCACATTATCAGAAAATTACGCGACGAATTTAAATTTGAATCCATTGAAGCCCTCCGCTTGCAGCTAAAGAAAGACAAAATTTTTACCCTCGAAACATTGGAAAAAGAATTTGGAATTTCGTAAATGCTACCTTTCCAACAAACAATTTTCAAAAAATGCCTGTTCTTTATCAAAATCCAGGTGAGGATAATCGGCTTTTAATTTGTTGATGGCTTGCAACTGCTTCTGTAAAAACTTTTGATGGCTTTCACTTTTAACCTGAAACGGACGGTGTTTTGATGCCAGCTCAATTTTTTTTATCTGCTGCATTACCGGCTCACAAGCGGGATTAATCCAGGCCTGTTTAAACTTTTCCCAGATATACGAAACCGCCAGCGGACTTGGATGCAACATGTCGTCGTTATAAAAACGATAATCTCTTAGGTCGTCCATCATCAATTCGTACGACGGAAAATAATAAACCTGCTCAAAGGCTTCGCACAATTCTTCAACAGCAAGTAACAAAACCGCTTTGCTTAGCTGATTCTCGTGAAACCCATCTTTTAAATGGCGAACCGGGCTAACCGTTAAAATTAGCTTTAGATTGGAATTTTGACTCCTAAGCTTTTCAATAATTAACTTATAATAAGCTACTATTTCCTGAACCCTGAGTCGGTAACGCTTAAATTCCTTCGCTGGAAGCTTATGGCAATTTGAAACCACTTCTCCTGATTTTTTGTACTCATAAACCCAGGCGGTTCCAAAAGTGAGCATTAAAACATCAGTCTGACGCAAAAAATCACTGCCGGCCAGTAACTTACTATTTATATTTTCAAGAACACTCAATTTATCGGTGCCCGAATAGCGGCTGTGGTGCGAAAAACTGTTCCAAACCCCTTCATGTTCAAACAAATCGGTTTCGGCTAACAATTTTTTATTTAATAATCGCTCTATTGAATTACCTATCGATAGCGGGTTATAGATAATTCCAAAAGGATTAATGAGCGCATTGAACTTATTGGATTTCAAATACTCGCCCATATGTTCTGAAAAACAGGAGCCCAAAGTTAGCACCCGTGTTGAATAATTAATACTTTCGCCTCCGGTAGGCTTTAATAGGGTTCGAAAAAGTTCCATTTTATTTGGCTTGATGCATCCATTGAATAACAGCTTCGGCAACCTTGTGCCTGACATTTTCATTATGCAGTTCATGAAACTTTCCTTCCCAGGACACAAAGTTTATCTTTTCCCGATTCGATTCAAAAACACGTTCAGATGCCAAAGGTGAAGTTATTTTATCGGCTGTTCCGTGCATTAGTAAAGTTGGGACAACAAGTTCAGAAGCGTTTTTCATAGCCCAATTGCCCCAATAAACAATCTCGTGAAATAAACGAAACGAAATTCGCCCGTGATTAAGTGGGTCGTTTCGATATTTTTTTACTTCATCTGCCTGAGACGAAATAGCATTTACATCGAGTCCGCTGTTAAAGGTAACATTGGGCATCACCAAGCGAAGTGACGAAACCAGTTTTTTCAAAATCATCGGCGGCTCATCGGTAAGTTTTAGCCAGGGCGAAGTAACTATTGCACCAGTTAAATCGGCTGGCCTTCGCAGTAAATAATTCAGCACAATATTTCCACCCATACTATGGCCATATAAGTAATGTGAGAGATTTGGAAATTGTTCTTTGGTAAAATTGATAAATAATGCTACATCGTCGAGCAAGGAATCGTACGAAATAATAGTTCCTCGTTTTCCGTCCGATTTTCCATGTCCATACAGATCAAAGCTCACAAATGCTATGGGTTCATTATTAAAAGCCAAAAAATAAGGTTCGTAGCGGGTACAATGCTCACCAAATCCATGAACCAAAGTAATCACTGCTGTTGGTTTTTCATCGGGAATCCAAATTTTTGCAAATAATTTCCGTTTATTTCCTGCATCGATCCACATTTCCTGACTTTTCATTTCAGTTCGTTTTGGTAATAATTATTAAAGGTAACAAAATTGACCATTGGTTAAAAACTACAAGGATACAAAAATATATGCATTAAATTAGTTTTATAAAACCCCACTAAACGAACAAACCCTTGCTATTTTAATAAAAGCAGCCTTATCTTTGAGGCAAAAATAAACGAAGCAATGAAATACAATCTGGAATCGTGGAATTTGAGAATGACCGGTATTAATAACGAAACCGATTTTAATGCGCTGGCCATTGAGGCCTTTCATTTTCAATACGAGCATGTGGACATTTATAAAGCTTACTGCGACTCGATTGGATGCAAAACCCATTCAATCGAACATTTTTCACAGATACCGGCACTTCCAATTTCCTTTTTCAAAACGCATAAAGTTTTGGCAAAAAACAAAAAAGCAGAATTGCATTTTAAAAGCAGTGGTACTACCGGCGCAAATACAAGCAACCACTTTGTTCACCAGGCAGCTATTTATGAAACCAGTTTTCTGAAAGGATTTCAACTTTTTTATGGAGAACCTTCGGAATATTGTATTTTGGCTTTACTCCCCTCGTACATTGAGCAGGGAAACTCATCACTGGTTTATATGGCCAACTCACTGATTGGTCTAAGTAAACACCTGCGTAGCGGTTTCTTTTTAAATAATTACAGGGAACTTTCAGCAACTTTGCATGAGCTGGAGCAAAGCGGACAAAAGACCCTTTTATTGGGCGTTACCTATGCTTTGCTCGATTTGGCTGAACAGTTTCCGCAAGCGCTAAAAAACACCCTGATAATGGAAACCGGAGGAATGAAAGGCCGCCGAAAAGAACTTATCAGAGAAGATTTACACCGTTTTTTATGCGATGCTTTTCAGGTGAAATCCATTCATTCAGAATATGGTATGACAGAACTCTTGTCGCAAGCTTATAGTAAAGGAGAAGGTGTTTTTGAAACGCCTCCCTGGCTTAAAGTTTTGGTACGCGACACTTACGATCCTTATGCACTTATGCCCCAAAACCGAAGCGGTGGCATCAACCTTATCGATTTAGCCAACATTTTTTCCTGTTGTTTTATCGAAACCAAAGACCTTGGCAAACTATTAATTGACAACGCGTTTACCATTATTGGCCGGTTCGACAACAGCGACATTCGCGGTTGTAACCTGATGGTTTCCTAGAAATGAAGTACAAAGCCTTTATAATTCTAATTGGAATACTTATTTTTACCTCAAATTGACAAAATTGCACGTATGAATGTTTTAATTCTTGGTTCGGGAGGCAGGGAACATACGCTGGCCTGGAAAATTGCCCAAAGTCCGCTTCTCACAAAGTTATATATTGCACCAGGAAATGCCGGAACCAAAGATTTTGGCACCAATCTGAATCTTGATCCAGTCAATTTTGAAGAACTTAAACAAAAAACGCTGGACTTATCGATCAATCTGGTGATTGTTGGTCCCGAAGATCCCCTGGTAAAAGGTGTTCGCGATTATTTTGAATCTGACAAACAGCTTAAAAACATTCCTGTAATTGGCCCGGGAAAAGTAGGAGCCCAATTGGAAGGAAGTAAAGAATTTGCAAAAAAATTCATGGCTAAATACCAGATACCAACAGCAGCCTACGGAACTTTTACCCTTGAAACCTATAAAGAAGCCTGTCTCTTCCTCGATTCGCTAAAAGCACCTTATGTACTTAAAGCCGATGGACTGGCTGCCGGTAAGGGCGTTATAATTCTCAACAACCTCGACGAAGCCAAATCGGCTCTAAAAACCATGTTGCAGGGACAGTTTGGACAAGCTTCGAAAAAAGTAGTAATCGAGGAATTTCTAGATGGAATTGAAGTGTCATACTTTGTAATTACCGATGGTAACCATTATGTGTTGCTGCCCGAAGCCAAAGATTACAAACGCATTGGGGAAAAAGATACCGGGCTTAATACCGGCGGAATGGGAGCTGTGTCACCGGTTCCTTTTGCCGACAAACAATTTACGCAGAAAGTAATTGAACGGATTATTGAACCTACTATTTCCGGACTCAAAAATGAACAAATAACCTACCAGGGTTTTATCTTTTTTGGTTTAATTAAGGTAAACAATGAGCCCTTTGTTATTGAATACAATGTACGCCTGGGCGACCCCGAAACCGAAGTGGTAATTCCCCGTCTTGATGGCGACCTTCTTGATCTGTTAGCTGCGGTTCCCAATCAAAAACTACATACTGTACCCTTTTCCATTAAACCCGAGACAGCGCTAACCGTAATGATAGTATCCGGCGGATATCCTGAAGCTTATGAAAAAGGCAAAACCATTGAGGGACTTGATAATGTTAAAGGCAGTTATGTTTTTCATGCCGGAACCTCATTTAAAAATAACCAGGTTTTAACCAATGGTGGACGGGTATTATCGATAACCTCACTGGGAATTAGTATTAACGAAGCCCGCGAACGCTCTTATCGTAATGCTAAAATTATTAATTTCGATAAAAAATATTACCGAACCGATATTGGTTCCGATTTATAGCCAGGCCTATGTTATTAAAGCTATTTAAAAACAACCATCCATTTGTGCTTTTTTTAATCCCCGTATTGGGTTTTTTATTGTGGATGCCTTCATTAATCGATTTCCCTTTTAAATTTCCCGAAATAGTTCCCCAAAAACACACCCCCGTTTTCGACTGGTTAGCTGAATCGTTGGCAAGCTATCCTAAACTTTCGGTTATTATCGCGCTGACTTTCTTAATTTTACAATCGTTTCTGCTAATACGTTTAAACTTCAAACATATTTTCATCGAATCACGAACCTATCTGCCCAGTGTACTTTTTGTAATATTTGGTTCGCTTCTGTATCAATATCAGCAACTTCATGCGGCTTTAGTTGTAAACTTTTTCCTTTTATGGGCGCTCGACAAGGCGCTCGTTATCGACAAAGAAAGCAATCTGATTAAACGAAATTTTGAAGGCGGTTTTATCTTAGGTCTGGGAATACTTTTTTATACGGGTATGTATATTTTTATTCCAGTTATCTGGATGACAATGATAATTTTACGCAATTCCCGTTGGCGTGAATGGACTTCGGGTTTGATTGGATTTATACTTCCCGGAGTATTTTTTCTTATCATCGCTTTTTTGCTGGACAAGCATCAGATGGTATTGGAAAAAATGCAACAAAGCATTACCACACCGGCAATAGAAATAACCTGGCATCCCTATTCATTTATTGTAATCGGTCTTTTAGCAATGCTTATACTCATCAGTATATTAAGTGTGTTGAGTTATGTAGGCGTTAAAAAAATTAACACGCGAAAATACTTTACTTTTTTCTTCTGGTTTCTGATATTGCTGGTTGCCTTGTTTTTTTTCCACACCAAAGTAGCTTACGATATGATATATGCGCTGGCTATACCTTTAGCGGTTTTATCATCGTTGTTTTATATTGAATCGCGAAACAAATGGGTAACTGAAACTTTCTTTGTCCTTACGCTGCTCTCGGCCTTTGCATTAATCTGGATTCATTAAAACTTTTACCGTATATTCGTGTTTAAGTAAAACACAAATACGGTATACCAAAAAAATCCAATTATTCAATGAACAGCAATTTAGGACAAAAGTCGGCGCCTGAAGATATTTACAAACGCCTTTTTCAAGAATCGCCTATCCCTTATGGAATAATATCGTGGGAAGAGAAACACAACAAATTGCAGTTCAGTGTTACAGAAGCAAACCCCTCGATGCTTCAATTTTTAGATTTAAGCGTTCGTGATTTGCCAAAAAGCACTCCCGAAGCATTCAGCCTGTTTAAAGGCTATAACAATCAATTTCTTGAAGTTTTTTTAAAGAACCGGGAACAATCGCAGGTTCAAATCACTTATCAAAACAGACAGAAAAACTTCAGATTAACTTTTTCCAAATTAAGCGTTGAACAAATTGCATTTTATTCCGAAGACCTTACCGAACTTCATCAGAAACGCACCGAATTACTAGAGCTAAAACGACAACTGAAAGAATCGCACGATTTGGCACAACTGGGTTATTGGATCGAAAATCACAAAACAAATGAGCACTTTTGGTCCGACCTTATTTTCAAATTACTTCAAATAAGTAATCAACCCATAAACCCTTCGTTTAAAAACTACCTTGAATATATTCACCCCAGCGATCGAACACAGGTTGAAGCATTGTATAATGAAGCCAAAGACACCAATACCGGATTTGAAATAAACCATCGCATCAAATTAAGTGACAATACCATAAAATATGTGTCGCTGCGATGCTATACCAATTATAATTCGAAAGGCGATGCCTCACAAACGGTGGGAATTATTCAGGACATTACCCACATTGAACACACCCAACAGGCCCTAAAAAAAAGCGAAACAATTTTTCGTTCGGTTTTCGAAAATGCACCCATTGCCATTGTTCTTGTAAATAAAAATTACAGCCCAAATTTTTGCAACATGCAGTTTAGCCAAATTACCGGCTATACCATGGACGAAATTTTACAAAAAGAACTCAAGGATTTTACGTATCCTCCCGATTATAAAAACAATCAGCAACAGTATTTGCGTCTTTTCAATGGCGAAATTGATTCATTCTCACTTACCAAACGCTACCGAAAAAAAGACAGCAGCCTTATTTGGGTTAAAGTAGTTGTATCGGCCATTAAAAACGAGCATAACATTACCACTATGGCAATTGCCATGGTTCAGGATATATCGGCTGAAAAAAAGGCCTCCGAAGCACTTATTAAAAGTGAATACAAGTACCGAACCCTTATTGAAAATGCCAACGATGGAATTGGACTTTTCGACCTCAAATTCAATCCCATAATTTACAATACACGTTTGTACGAAATGCTGGGCTACCCGCTCGAAGAATACCTGAAAATTGATCACACCCAGTTTGAATTGTTTCACCCGGCCGATGTTAAAAAAGCACAAAAAGCTTACGAAACGGTACTTAACAAACAGCAGGCGCGAATTGAATGCCGCTTAAGGAATTTCGAGGGTCAGTATTTCTATTGTTCCATCAGCTATATTCCGGTTTTACACGAAGATAAACCGGCCATGCTTATTTTCAGGCGCGATATTTCGAAACGAAAAGCAGCCGAATTGCAGAACGAGGAATACCGTTTGTTCCTGGAAACCATAATGGACAATTTACCCGTTTCGTTTTTTGCAAAAACAACTCCCGATTTCAGGTACCTTTACTGGAATCATACTATTGAACAGGTTACCGGAATTTCGGCCGAAGAAGCTATTGGTAAAACCGATATGGAAATTCAACAGTCGAAAACATTAGCAGAACAATACCTGCACGAAGACACCAAACTGCTGAAAAACAAAAGAAAATTGGAAATGGAACATGAGTTTACCAATCCGCTGGGCGAGGTAAAACATTTTAAAACCATAAAAACCATTCACAATTCAACGGCAGGCAATCCAATAATTTTGGGTTTATCGATGGATGTTACCCAGCTAAAAGATGCCGAACGAAAAATTGAACAATCGACCCAAATGCTAAAAGAAGCTCAAAAAATTGCAAAACTTGGCTATTGGGAATACGATGTAAAAAAAGATCTTTTTTTCGATAACATCGAGAACAGGCAAATTTTGGGTATTGTTGATGTTCCCTTTTTTTTAAACTACAAACAGTTTATTGAACTGGTACATTCAACCGACCAGGATATTGTTAATAAAGCATTTAAAAAAGGTATTTCAAAAAAAACAGCGGGCGAAGGCATTGTAAAAATTACCTCAGGAAGCAACATTAAACACATTTCAATTAACTACCGCCCCATTACCAATGAAAAAAATGAGGTGATTAAATTACGGGGAACCTGTCTTGACATTACCCGGATTCGACAATCGGAAATTGCGCTTCGCGAAAGCGAAAACCGTCTGAAACAAGCAGAACACATTGCAAAAGTGGGATATTGGAACTACAATTATATCGACAAAACCACCCGCTTTTCCGACGAAGTATGGAACATTCTGGAACAACCCCTTAGTAATAAAGATATTCAGTTTGTTGATTTTGTTAACACCGTTCATCCCGACGATAAACTACTTGTTTACAAACAATTTAAACAGTCAAAAGAGAATAATCAGCCTTTTGATCTTGAGTTCAGAATTGTTACACAAAATAAAAAATTAAAATACATTAAGGCTACTGGAACCTTTGTGAACAACCTGGATGGGTCGTTGGAACGATCGATTGGAACTTTTCAGGATGTAACCGGGTTGAAACAAAATGAATTCAAACTTCAAAAAATAACCAGCCATCTGCTTAACATTCAAAAGTTGTCGAAAACCGGTTACATGGAACTTAATCTGGCAACAAAAACAGCAGTATATTCCAATTCCCTACTGCATATATTGGAGTTACCTGATGAGAATGCGGAATTCAACACCAAACATTATCAGGAGTTTATTCATCCCGACGACAAAAACACTATTGAACAAACGCTGAAACATTCACTCGATAAAGGAATTTCCCATAATATTCAATACCGATTGAAACTAAAAACCGGAAAAATAAAATATGTAAACGAAATTTGCAGCGTTACCCAATTAAACAGCCAGCTTGAAAAAACAGCTACCCGTATTGTTCAAGACATAACACTTTTAAAGGAGCAGGAACTGGAACGCTTACAATTAATTCAGGTAAAGAAAAATTTACAGGTTGGAAGTTGGGATTACGACGAAAAAAACAGATTGTACCAGTTTAATAATCTGGCCTTATCGATTCTGGGTTTTGAGCAAACAAACCAACAGACATCATGGGCACAGTATATGCAATGCATCCACCCCAACGACAGGCATTCGGTAAGTACACTTATTGAAAACAGCATTAAAAACAAAACAAATTACACCCTGACCTATCGCGTAATTAATCAAAAAACCCATGAAACAAGGTATCTGAAAGATATCAGCAGCTTTATACAATTGAATCCTGATTTATGGATTTTGCATGGAACCTTCAGAGATGTAACCGATTACCACAAAACACTAAAAAACCTGACCGAACAAAGCGAATTATTAAAAACAATAACCGATAATGCACTCATTGCAATGATAATTTTGCAAAACGACAAGCATATTTACGTAAATAAACGCTGGTGCAGCTTAACAGGTATGAATGCTGAAGATGCTGAAAACAAACTCACCATTCACGAAATTTATGAGCCGGAAACTACCCGAATCATTATAAGTTTACTGGTTCAATGGTCAAAATACGGTATAAAAGAATACCATAACGAGTTACAGATAAAACCCATACATGCCCCGGCTTTTTATGCTGAAATTTATGTAAAAGAAATATACACCAACAATGCCCCGGCTTTTTTAATTCTGGCATCGCCACGACATAAATAAAAGGAGGAACGTCTTTTTTAGACGCTCCTCCTTCAATATAATACTAAGAATACGGATTACATATTTACGTACGACAAAATAGCTACGGCCGCACCTTCTTTACCATCTTTAAACGACAGGTTAATGCTGTACATTCCTGTCTTCTGACACTGAAAACCAATGGCTGTTACAAAAGTGCCATCGGGTTTTAGGTTTGTTCCCAACAAGGTTGCATTTTCCATTAACTGAACCACTGCTTCACCGGCATAACCTTCGGCATTACAAACGGTAATTTTGTACATGGTACCTTTGTTCATAATCACATTAAACTTGGCCGATGGTGGAGAAACACTACTGGCCGAGAGTTTTACCTTATAATCTTTCAGATAGGTGGCATTTCCAATTCCCAATGCACAAACATTAACCAATTCGTCGCTTTGAGCAACGGCCTGATTTACTTGAAAACCAATAAAAAGGGCGAGTATAATTTTAATAATATGCTTCATCTTATAAACTAATTATATTGTTACGAACATCTTCAATTACCGTAATTATATTGGCCAGGGTTTCATCTGAAATATCGATATGTTGTTTATCGTTCTGAACAATTATTAACATACCATCAACTTCTTTAGCCTCGGGTTCACCCATTTCGTAGGTAATTCGCACTCCGTCGTAAGCTTTTTTTATTCGTTCAATTTCTTTTACCAAATCGGCAAAATTAGCATCCGATTTATAATTTTTTAAGATTAAGATCAAGTCGTTCAAAACCAGCTTCTGGTCGGCTATCCGTTCTACAACTTCTTTTTCAGGAGCACCTTTAGCCACCTGAGTAGCCAGGTACATACCTTCGACCCACATGCCGGTTACTATTAAGGAACTTATGTTTCCACGATTCGCTTGCCGCAGGTATTCATCCATATTATTAAAACTCGATACAGAAATATACATCAGCGAATCAAGGTTCTCGTTGTTTGTGGCTAAGCGTTTAATGGTATTGAAATCGAAGAATTGACCAATTCGTAATTCGTTTGCCAGCGACTTAATGGCTGTCATGTTATTTATTACCGAACCGGTTTTTTCATACATATTCAGATAACCCAGGTCGCAACCATATACGCCAAGATTTAATGCTTGCTTAAAGTTGGTGTTTAATTTATCAATCCGGTTGGTTGATGCCAATAACTTTTGCGAAAAAGGCACTCCGGTTGATTTTAACAAGGCTGCCATTTCAACAGGCGACGATATGTTATCAATAATATCTTCCATGGCTTCCTGTGAAATCAACAAAGGCTTATCATCGCCAAAAATTTCTTCCGGGATTTCAATATCATCGGAAATTTTTTTATTGCTATTGCCCGAACAGGCCGATAAAAACAAAGCTGCTGATGCAAAACCAATAAAAACCAAATTATACCATCTTCTCCTCATGAGTATTATTTTTATTTATAAAAGTAAGCCTTTTTTCTAAAATTTAAAATATTCTTGCATTCAACTATTTTTGGAACAAATCCATAAATCGTTTCAACCAATCGTAGTATAGCGCCACATAGGCTCCAATAGTCATAACCCAAACCATCCACATATTAAACCAAAAAGTGTCGATATTGCGTCCGGCAAAATGTTTAACCGGCGAATAAAACTGTGCCCTAAAGTCAAATGGGTTATCAATCCACGGCATTTCATAAATGGGATCGGTTTGCTGAATTAAACGATCTTTGTATGCAATAATTTTATTCTTCTCATAAATTTTCCGGACAATGTCAGTAACTGCTTCGTTATGGTAGGCCTGACGCTTAGCAATATAATAGCCGGGATGTTTACTGTCGAGGTAGTTTATAATCCGTTCTTTTCGATCGTTGGCATTGGTAAACGATTGGTTATAAAACTGCTCTAATTCATTCAGGTATTCTGAAGTAGCCAAACCCACTTCGTTGTTAAATTTCTCGAGAGTTAGGTAATCGACGTATTCAAATGGCACCTCAGGAACCCTGGCTGTTTCTTTGTAAATCTCGTTTTTAAGCAAGGCCAAGCGCTCCGATACTTCTTCCTTTATGGAATCGTTATTGGTGTTATAAGCCGATAAACAATAATCAATCCGGTCTTTTAATTCGGGAATGTAATAAACATTTTTAAAGTCCGCCATATAAGCCTGGCGTTCAATTTCGTAGAAATCTTTCTGGAATTTATTGTCTTTGTACTGACGTACCATCAATCCCTCATAAACCCAGCGGGTGGCCATCAGTTCACAAACCGGAGGAACTCCTTCAACACTACCAATGGCCCGGTTTAATTTGTCGAAACTAAACATGGCACCACCCAATGCCATTTGAGGAATCATAACCAGCGGAATCATTATATAGATGGTTACTGCTGAATTGAAAGCGGATGAAAGATTAAGTCCCAATAAATTGGAAAAAGTGGCGATAGTAAACAAGGCCCACCAATATTCAAACCAAAGTCCCCGTATGTCGAGAATCAGGTTACCTACCAAAACATACAACAAGGCCTGTATGGCAGACAGAATAAATAATATAGTAATTTTCGAAATCAGATAACTCGATCGGCTAAGATTAAGAAAAGATTCCCTTTTCAGAATTTTGCGGTCTTTAAAAATCTCTTCGCCCGAAACCATTAAACCCAGAAACATGGCCACAATCATGCTCATAAAAATATAAACTGCGATGTTTTCGTTTTCGCGGAAAATATAAATTTTAGAGTTTGGATCGGCAATGTAGCGGATAAGAAAACTTAAAATAAAGCCAAGTAAAGGAGCTTCAAGAATATTCAACAAAATGTATTGCCGGTTGCTGATTTTTGCCAGCGAATCGCGTTTAAAATAAATGCCCATTTGCCTGAACCAACTGGGAATATTTAACGATTTTGGGGGTTCTTCCTGAATATCGGGGTGTTTTTCAAGTACGTGGTTTACCTTATACTTTTCTTCCCATTCGGTTGGATTAACTTTCCGCTTGTTGGTGTAGCGCCCAAATTCATCAACTACCTGGGCGTCGATAATATTAAATATAAGTTCCGGATTCACATTACCACAGGTTGGGCATTCGCCCACTTCGCTGTTAATCTGTGCATCGAGTTTTTTAAAGTAAGTTACGGCCTCAACCGGATTACCATAATAAATCTGATACCCGCCGGTATCGAGAATTATCATTTTGTCGAACATTTTATAAATTTCCGACGAGGGCTGATGAATTACCACAAAAATGAGTTTTCCTTTCATCGAAAGCTCCCGCAACAAGTCCATTACGTTCTCTGAGTCGCGTGACGATAAACCGGAAGTAGGTTCATCAACAAAAAGAATGGGCGGTTCGCGGATAAGTTCTAAGGCAATATTAAGCCGTTTTCGCTGGCCTCCGCTGATGGTTTTATTAAGCGGTGAGCCCACTCTGAGGTCTTTTCGGTCGATAAGCCCCAAGCTGGTAAGCGTGTTTTCAACGCGAGCGTGTAATTCTTCATCCGACATGTCTTTAAAGCACAGGCGTGCATTAAAAAAAAGGTTCTGAAACACGGTAAGCTCTTCAATCAAAAGGTCGTCTTGAGGAATATATCCAATAACGCCTTCCATTTTTTCGTTTTCGGTGTGCAGATTAATACCATTTATTAAAACCTCACCTTGCGACGGGGCCTCAATTCCGGTAAGTACGTTCAACAAAGTTGTTTTTCCGGCACCACTGGCCCCCATTATTCCAACCAGGCGACCTTGCTCTTCAGAAAGGTTAATGTCGCGCAAGCCAATAGAACCATTTTTAAACCGGTATTCTACATTGGTTACGTTGTACGAAACGCGCGAAGAGGTTGCATCGGCCATGTATTTTGATGCCACATCGCTGTAATAAACCGGTTTTCCTTTGGGAAAGCGGATGCTACTGCCGTTGGCAAAAAGATAAATCCGGTTTGAGCGAACCGGAAGCCCGTTTAACAGCACATCTTGTTTTCCTGTGTAGCGTAAAAAGTAAAGTTCAACACTTTTTATGTGCAGAATAATGAGTTCTTTGTCGAGTTCTGCGCTTTGAATGTGCTTGGCAAATTCAAAAGAGGGCTTTTTATCATTAATTATTAAAACGCTGTTAATATCGAGTTCTTTGTTGCCATCGTTAACAACAAAAGTCTCGGTACTTTTAAATTCTTCGGGAGAGATGTTAAAAACCTCGGCAACGGTATTGATTATGGCCATCCGCTGTTCGGAAAATTTTTTGTCGGCTGCAACCAGTTCAAACAAACGAACCAGTACTACCACTTTTTGTTCCTGGGTAAGTGTTTTATTAATTTTTTTACAGATACCCAGAATCCTTACCGAATCTTTAACGGAAGTAAGTTGAATTTTTTCGTCTTCTTTTTTTTCTTTATTCTCTTCTCTGCTAACAATATCGGCATGTTTATAAAACAAGGTCAGGTATTCTTCAACAAAGTCGGAACTTAATTGAGAAGTCAAAAAACTTTCAACAAAATCAATTTCATTGTCTTCAACGCCACCATCCTGCTTTGCAATAATTGCAAAAAGCTGCATCAGGGCTTTTAAGATCTCTTCACTCATCCTTGAGGATTAAATTTTTAATTAGCGGATTAAATAATTAATCCATAGAATAGCTTATTTGTTCAAATGGAACTTCAACGATATCAGCATATTCCTCGCCGGCTTCCTCCATATCTTCGTCATCTTCGGGGAAATGCCAACGCACCAATACCTCTTTTCCGCCTTCATACATTTCTTCCAGCTTGAGTAAAATATCTAAAAGCATTTTTGAAGAGGCTGTGTTGAAATAAACCAATTTAAAATTAAACACGGTTTTACCGGTGGCTTCTTCGGAATATTTGTCTAACCAATCAAGTATGGGTTCGTAAAAAGCAGCCACATCTTCGGGCAATGAGCGACCCGAAATCTCAAAAATTTCATTCGCTACATCCAGTGTAACACTGGGAGTATCATCGGTTCCAACTATTTTTATCACTTCCATAGTTCATTGTTATTAATTATTATATCTAGAAATTACACTTGTAAGCACAAAAAAAGAAAACTCTTCGTTAATAGGCAAAAAACTGTAATAAAGTTTATTTCCGGTTTTTTTTGCAATGTCGATAAAACCCAGTCCGGCTCCACCTTTACTCGATAAACGCCCCTCTTTAATTTGTTGTTTATAGAGTTGTTTCAGGCCTTCTTTGTCAAGGCTGTTAATTTTATCAATCATTTCAGTCATATCGGGGATATGCGATTTGCTTAAAATATTCCCCGTAGTAATGGTATATTCCTCATCATTTTTACAAAGCATAAAGGTTCCCCGACCTTCTTTTCGGCCACCATCACAGTCAATACACTCGGCATGTTTGCCGACATTTTGCAGGCATTCAACCATAACATGGAATACCTTTTTCTGAGTTGATTGCGATTCCTCGTCAACCTCCATATTATTCTCCGTCAACGACGTAAATGCTTTTGTTATCTGGTGTGTTATTTCGCCTTCATAAACCAATTGCACTTTGTGCTCTTTCATCGACTTATAAAAGCCATAAACAAACTCCAGGAAAATTTTTAATTCGGCACCGTTCCCGTCCATAATTGCCTGTTTTTTATATTAAAATTCAATTCCTATTAACAACACATCATCAATTTGCTTGTTCTCGCCTTTCCATGCTTCAAAATCGGATGCAAAATACGAATTAAAAAAGCCAATTTCCTGATCGGCATGCTCAGTAATTGCTTCCCGTATTCGGATGGCTTGGTATTTTCGTCTGTCAGGCCCGCCAACCTGGTCGGGTAATCCGTCGGAAAAGAAAAATACTTTATCGCCAATTTCCAAATTTATTACATGATTTTCAAATTCTTTTTCCGGTTTTTTCCCTAAGGGGATGCCTCCAATTGCTTTTCGGTTGCCTTTAAACTCTTGTAATGCTCCGTTTCGCAACAAATAAAGTGGTCTGTGGGCACCTGCATATTGTAACAAATTAGTTGTCAAATTGATTTTACAAAGTGCAATATCCATTCCATCGCGTGCATCAGTGTCAATTCTGTCCTGTTTCAGGGTTTTTCGCACGCCATCGTGCAACTTGTCGAGGATTTGACCTGCATTGATGTCATCGTAGTGATCGACCACGTTGTTTAGTATAAAGTAGCCGATAAACGAAAGCAACGCTCCCGGAACTCCGTGGCCGGTACAATCGACAGCGGCAATAAAAATGTCATCGCCTTTTTTAAAGAACCAGGGAAAATCGCCACTAACTACATCGCGTGGTTTATAAAACAAAAACGATTTGGGCAAAAATTCCTGAATGTATTTATTGTTTGGAAGTATTGAAGTCTGGATACGCTGAGCGTAATTTATACTTTCTTCAACCGCCCGGTTCTTTTCTTTAATTTCTTGCTCAATTTTCTTTTGTTCGGTAATGTCGTGAGCTACAAATAAAATGGTTTCAAGTTCTTTGTCATCGCTGAATTCAGGAATTGCATTTACCCGCATAATACGATCGCCAAAATTGGTCGGGAAAGTATTTTCAGTATTGGTTTTTTGCCGCGACGATTTTACTTTTTGAATGGCCTCAGTAAAAAACGATTTAATTTGCTTGTTGAAATTAACATCGCTTAAGTTGCGTTTAATGATGTCGTTATTATCGACACCGGTAAATATTTTTACTATTGGGTTGGCATAAAAGAACTGGCCGGTTGGGCTCAGACGAAGAATCATATCGGGTGAGTTCTCGGAGAGCGATTGCATTTTACTTTTCATCCGTTCTTCTTTTTCGGCCCGCTTACGCTCGGTGATATCCTGCGAATTGATAATTATTCCTTCAATCGCCGGATCGTCAATCAGGTTACGCCCGGTAGATTCAATAAAAATCTTTTGCCCGTCTTTACGCATGTAAGTGTACTGAATTGACCGCGATTCACCGGGATTCTCGACCAGACTGACAAACAAATCGGTAAATTCTTTTACTCCTTTTGCTGTCAGGCGATCCATGTCTTTGCCTTCCATCATTTCTTCAACGGTATAGCCATAAATACTGTTCACCGAAGGGCTGATGTATTTTAATTTCATGTCTTCGTCGTAAATGGAAATAATTTCCGACGCATTTTCAAGTAAGGAATGCAGGCGCTTTTGAGCGTTTTCTACCTCACCAATTTGTGTTTCAAGATTTGCATTGGTTTTTTCAAGTTCTTCGTGAGTAGCCCGCATTTCTTCGGCATTTTGACGCAATTCTTCTTCGTTTTCCTGAAGTTCGTTGGTCATTTCCTGAGCATCTTTCAGCAGTTTTTCGGTACGGGCATTGACTTTCAGGTTAAAAATGGTACGGGCAATAATATCGCTTAATTCTTCTAAAAACCGGATCGAAAGTTCATCAATATCTTTATCGATTGAGGCAAATTCCATCACGCCCTGAAGTTTGTCGTCGGTAATAAGCGGAACCAGTAAAAGTGAGGTGGGTTTTTTGTCACCTAAAATACCGGACGAAATGGTTACGTATTCTTCGGGTATCTCGCGGCGGAAAATAGTTGCCATTTCAAATGCACATTGGCCAACAAGTCCTTGTCCAACTAAAAATTCCTGATTGAGAAACTTTTGTCGGTTATAGGCAAAAGTAGCGGTATTCACCAGTTTGTTTTCTTCTTCAACAAAAAGATAAAAAGCTCCCTGAAGTACGTTTATGTACTTAATGAGCTCAACCAGTGTTTTATACGACAGTTCTTCCAGGTCGTTATGCATGCGAAGAATGTCTGAAACCAGATCTTTTCCTTTGGCTATCCAATTTTGCTGACGTTCGTTCTCGTTGGTGCGTGCTAAATTCTCACGCATAATCATCAGTGAATGGCCTAAGATGTCATTTTCATCAATGGTGTCTTCGTATGCGGTAAGATCACCCTCACCAATTTTTTTGGCCAGGCGGGCATTTCGGTTAATTATGGTATCTTTTTCTTCAATAACCCTGTTTAATCCTGAGGTTGTTTCCCGGTAATTCAAGGTGAGAATATAACCTAAAGCACCTAAAATTAATGGGGCAAAATCGACAACAAAATAAACAGGTGAATTGAGGTGCATTTGCCACAACCCGTAAAAGGAAACCTCAAAGTTGGTTGCTAAAAAACCAATAATCCAAGTAAATACGGGAAACATAAACCCAAGAATTAGGAATCCGGGAGTATAGGTAACCTTGTCTCTAAACCTGAATACGAGTAACTCTGCTATTTTTTGTAATATATAGGTCATTTATACTAAATTTCAAGTTATACTAACTTTTTTGCCTTGCTTCCAAAGAATTTGGATAAATCGTTAACCCGGTTCGATAATCCCCGCTCAATCGATTTAAACGTTGCCAGTTCAACCACCCCAATTACTTTATTGGCATCAATTACCGGAATTATGGCCAGATAACTGGGTTTATGGCTTCCAAGACCTGAAACTACTTTAACATACCCTGCCGGCAACTCATCAATAAACATGGCTTTTTTATCTTTTACTACCTGACCAATTAATCCGTCGCCTTCTTCAAACTCGGGAGGCATTTTATCGGAATAATAGGCATAGCTGGCAATGGACGCATATTTTTTTGTAGCATCGTTTAACAAATAAACCATTCCTACTACAATCTCAATTTGTTTGCTGATACCAACCAATAAACGTTCGCCAAAGGTGGCCAGGTCGTTGAATTGCCCCATTTCTTCCTCAAGGCGGGTTAAATTAAATGAGAGTTCGTCAGCTTCGCGTGCTTTTTCTTCCACTTCTTTCTCCAGTTCTTCAATATCGTCTCCACTTGCCACACGCCGCCGTTCTTCATTTTCGAGGTAATGATTAATGGCTCTTAATCCACCAAGTCCCAGGTTTAAAATTAATGGTATTTGAACCAGGAACATACCCAGCAGAATAATGGCTGCTCCATTACCTTTAAAGGCCGACGATGAGGCTAAAACCAACAATACAGCAAGTATACTGGCTATGAGCAATAAGACAAAGTTTCTGATGACCCGTTTTTTGTATTTTAGTATCTCGTCCATAGGTTCTTATGCTAAACTTAACAGAAAATTAATAATTTTATTCGTACTAAAAACATGATCAACATTGGTAGCATTCATCGATGCCAAAGTCATGGTCGGAACCTGGCATTCGTTGGGATCCTGCACAATGGTTAATCCCCCGTTATCTTTAACGCTTTTCAATCCCAGTGCCCCATCTTTATTGGCCCCGCTCAGAATTATTCCCACCAGTTTCCGCTTGTAATTATACGAAGCTGAAAAGAACGACAAGTCGATAGACGGCCTGCTGTGATTTACCGCATCTTCGGTTGAAAGTGAAAAACGATTCCCCAATTCAACGTACAGATGATAATTTGCCGGAGCCAGATAAATTTTACCTGATTTTATAGGCTCTTTGTCGTTGGGCTCAACAATGGGCATTTGTGCTTTTATTGAAAGCGCTTCAACAAAACCTGAACGGACATGCTTTAAACGATGCAAACAAAGAATTACAGGCAAAGGGTAATTGGCGGGTAATGACGAAACAATTTTTGTCACTACCTGAAAGCTACCCGCTGAACCTCCTATTATTACTGCCTTATAATCCATAATTAATCGACTCTTTTCCTATAAATACGCTCATCCTGATTAACTAACTGCATTTTTTTTCCCACCTCAGAATACTCAAGACTCTCCATGTTACCAAGAATCAGGTGTCCACCTACGGTTAAGTTACTCATCAGTTTACGGGTGACTTTTTCGTACAACGGTAAATTGTACTGAATCATCATATTCCGAAAGATAATCATCCGGTACGATTTATTGCTCTCAACCTGAGAAATATTTAACGTATCAAATTCAACTCCTGTTAATAACGATGTATCTAATACAGCTTTATTATCGACAATTTTATAATAACTTGAAAACTCAAACTTGCCCGACAAGCGGGTATAATTGGCCTCGCCAATTTCCATCTTTTTTAAATCGTATAAACCGCCGGCTTTAATTTTTGCTATACGATTTTTTGACGGACACGAAACCAATATTTTAATGGAATTGCTTAAACCCAATTCCGACAATACTACCATTAATGAAAAAATTTCTTCACCCGATGATTCTCCGGCAAGCCAGATTTTAGCTCCGGTTGAATGACTTAGTTCGGGCAAATATTTTTCTTTCATCTCACGCCAAAACGAAGGATCACGGAACAATTCGGTGTTTTCAATCATAAGTTGTTCAAGCAACTCCTCATAGTCAATATTATTCCGCTTTACCTGATTTACAAATTCATCGACAAGCACTATGTTAAAGTACGACAAAATATACAAAAAACGGTGGCGCAATGTGGTCAGGTTATAGTCGCTCAGATCGAGGCCATAACTCTCTTGAATGGCTGCAATCATTTTTTTTGTATCAACTATACCTAAACTATCTATCATAAAGCTAAGCTAAAGGGTTAAAATTGTTTTTTCCGGTAAAAACCTTTGGTGCGTTCAAAATTATTGGCAACCGGGCCTAATATACTTTCGTGTGCACCAAGAATCAGGTAGCCTTCGCGATACAGACTATTACTAAACAATTCAATAACCGAATTTTGCAATTTATTGTTGAAATAAATTATCACATTCCGGCAAAATATAATATCGAATTTTGAATAAAAAATGTTCCCGTCCTTAACCAAATCGTGTTTGCGAAAAACGGCTTTCTCCCGTAAAAACTGCTTCATGGTTATGGTATCTTTTACTTTATCGATATCGAAATATTTCTCATAATCGACATGTTTTACATCTTCGTAATTTAAGGGATTTTCTTTGATTACCTTGTCAAAATTATCGAGGTACCCCAAATTAAAGCGATACTTATAGGTTCCTTTTTTAGCAACCTCGAGCATATCGGAATTAATATCACTGGCAAAAACTTTGGCTTGTTCAAACATGCCCAGTTCATTGAGCAAAATAAGCATCGAATAAATTTCCTGCCCGCTACTGCATCCGGCATGCCAGATAAAAATCGATTTGTTTTTTTTTAGTTTGGGAAGAATCTGATACCGAAGGGTAGACCACATTTCTGGGTCACGGAATAATTCGGTTGTATTAACGGTTATATCTTTAACAACTTTTTCAAGAAAATCTTTATCCTTGGCAACCTTTAACGACAATTGGTTAATATCCATATGATTGTCAACCAAAAGTTTTTCTACCCTTCTTTTAAACGACCTGTCGGAATAGTCGTTAAAATCATAAGTAGATGCCATTTTGATTGCTGTAATAAATCGTTGGACATCTTCATTTGTTACCATACAGTACCTGTCGTTTATAAGTTGCAGCAGATTTGATTTTCAGCAGTGGTAAAAATAATAATTTTTATTTAATAATATATTTTAAGCAAAATTATATTCACCGCCTTCATTAGAAACAACAAAGCGTTGCCAAGTAATGAACAGTTGCTAAAGTACTACTTTTAATCCTATTTAGAAAGCCTGAAAACATACTTTGACGTAAAGCCAAAAAATCATGATTAATAACCCCTTCTTGGATTTTAAATCCACTGGAATTATAAAGTGCATTCCCTCCTCATAACAAATGGATTTATAATTCGGGTTTCTGCACAAATAGCAAGTGAAATAAAACCCTGCAATAATTGTTTGCAAAATTCGTCCGGCATGAACAATTCAGCGGTTTATAGCCAATTATATAATTTTCTTTTAATGCACAAAAACAAATGAAAGCAACACCGGTTGATGATCGGAATGCTTAAAGTTAAGGTTGACATTTGTGCTAAAAACCGGTAACAAGTTTGGCGACAACAAATAAAAATCGATAACAGTGGTTACCGTAGTTTCCGGATTATATACTTCGTCAATCATCCGGTTGCTGGGAACATTGGTGTTGTAAACCCATTGCCATTCGTCGGGTAAAAAGTCGGAGGCAATGCGCATGCGGGTTAAATGGCCTTCCTTACTTTCGGCCAGTTCAGCCCCTGCTTCGGGCGGATTCTGGTTCCAGTCGCCTCCAACTAAAACATAATTTCCTTTTTGATATTCCTCAAGTAAAAATTCCCGCATTTTTTCCATTTGCTTTTTACGTAAAGTACCATCGTCGTAGGCTGAATTATGGGTATTGATTACCAAAAGTTCTTTTCCGTTTGATGTATAAAAACGCTGTACCATAAAACAACGATCAAGTAAAAACAGCCCTTTTGGCCAGGCAAAATTGCCTTCAAAGGCATAACGATCCACCTGAAAAGGTTGAAACTTACTGTAACTGGCCAGGCCACCATCTACTTTTCCCATTGGATTTGAAACAGGAACCGGAACAAAAGCCACTTTGTAATTTAAAGCAAAAAACGATTGGTAAGCAGCCAAATGTTTTGCCAGGGTATCAAAAGCATTTATTTTATAACTGCGCCGTGAATGTCTGTCAACCTCCTGCAATAAAAAGAAGTGAATGCTGTCGCGTGTGGTAATTTGCGACACAATACCGTCAAGGTTTTTCAGGGTCCGTTCTTTTGTGGTGCGCATCTTTTCGCCACCGTCGTAAAAAAAGCTCATATCGTCGCCTAAACCCGTATAACCAATATTCCAGTTAAAAACATGCAAGGTATCGTACACATTTACCACAGCTCCGTCAGATTTTGCTATGGGTTCAATGGGTTCCGGCTTATAGTCGGCCAGCGTGCTGTAAACCAAAAATACAACAAATAACATTACCAATGTTAAAATCATTAGACCGAGCGATTTAATAAATTTTTTCATCTGCTTATAATTTAATTTATAATGGTCAAAAAAAAAAACGCTAAATGAATCGAAAAAAACTATTCACTGACTTTATTCGTGCATAAATAGTTCCTACTTCATCTAATTTAAATGAATACTCGAAGATAAGAAAAAAACCTTTTCCCTGTTTGCTTAATTATTTTGTGGTAAATAATTTATCGCTCAAAACTATTATTTTTGTGGCCTAAAAGATTCAACCTTGATACGAATTATACTCCAGGCTTTTGCCCTGATATTTCTGACATTACCTCTTTACAGCCAAAACACGGTTCGTTTAAGTGGCAAAGTTACCGATGCGGCAACGGGTGAATCGCTTATGCAGGCCGCTGTTTGGGTTAAACCCATAAACAAAGGGGCTGTTACCGATTTCGACGGAGTTTTTACCATCGATTTGCTCCCCGGAAACTACGAGATTGAAATCAGTTTTTTGGGTTACGAGTCGCATAAGCAAACTATCGAACTCACAAAAAACCTGACCATCAACTTTAGGTTGAATGAAAAATCGGTTCCGGTAAGCGGAATAACCGTTTCGGCCCAAAAGCCCGACGATAATATTCGTTCCAACAAATCGGGAACCCTGCAATTAAGCAGCAAAGAAATTTCCCAGTTGCCCAACCTGATGGGCGAACCCGATATTATTAATGCGCTGCGGCTTACTCCGGGTATCCAGGGCGTTGGCGAAGGTAATCCGGGACTTTATGTACGTGGCGGCGATGCCGGACAAAATCTGATTTTACTCGACAACATGCCCCTTTATAATCCCTCGCACCTGTTGGGATTCTTCCCGGTATTTAATTCTGATATAATCGATCAGGTAAAAGTGATTAAAGGTTCAATTCCTGCTCAATACGGGAGCAAAGCATCGTCGGTAATCGACATTGCTTTAAAAGAAGGAAATAATCAGCGTTTTTCGGGAAGCGGAAGTGTGGGTTTACTCTCGGCCGACCTAAGCCTCGAATCGCCCATCAATAAAGGGAAAGGCTCTTTAATTGTATCCGGGCGAAGAACTTATCTTGAATTGGTAAAAGCAGCAGCTGAACCCTTTATTTCGAACAACGACAATGTTTTTAGCCACACCGATTATTTTTTTTACGACGGCAGCATCAAGTTCACTTACAAACTCAGCACAAATACCCGGATAGCCTTAACTGCCTTTTACGGTAACGACTCGTATGCACTTACCGACCCAGACTTTAATGTAAGCAACAACATGCAGTGGAGCAATAAAGCTGCTGCTGTAAAAATATCGCATGTGCTTTCCGATAATTTACGCACCAACTTTTCGGTCGGTCTCACCTCGTATAATTTTACTATTGAAGCCGCATTCAACGATTATGGTTTCAATTTATTCTCGGGAATCGAAGATTATTATGCCAACTGGGACTTAAATTATCAGGCTGGTAAAAATGCATCATTCCGTTTGGGTGCAGGTTACACCCGACATTTGATTACACCTAATAAAATAAATGTGGATGTGGAATCGGTATATTACGAAAATACCAACCAATACCATTCCAACGAATGGGCCGCCTTTGCCCAAACCAATTATACGTTTAGCGATGCTTTTTCAGTAACTACCGGACTTCGCTACACGCTTTTTCAACATGTGGGGCCGTATACCCAATACACACGCGATGCTTTTGGAAAGCTAACCGATTCTATCGTATATCAAAGCAACCAATTGGTAAAAACTTACCACACCCTGGATGCTAATGCATCGGTGGTTTATATTTTAAACGAATCGGCTTCACTGAAAAGTTCGGCAGCAATTACCCACCAGTTTATCCATTTGGCCTCGGTGGGAACCGTATCGCTGCCCACCGATGTTTGGCTGCCCAGCACCCAGTTTATTAAACCCCAACAGGTATTGCAGTTTACCTCAGGCTATTTCAGAAATTTTGCCAATCATGTTTTTGAAACCTCGGTAGAACTATATTACAAAAAACTCAACCGGCAAATCGATTTCCTAAATGGAGTTATTGATAATATGGACAATACCCGTATCGAAAATAACATTGTTGAAGGTACCGGCCAGGCTTTTGGTTTGGAGTTTTTTGTAAAGAAACAAAAGGGAACTACCACCGGATGGATAAGTTACACCTTATCGAGAACCCTGCGACAATTTGAGGGTATTAACAACGGCAACTATTTTCCGGCAAAATACGATCGGGTTCATGATGTTTCGCTAACCCTGAATCATCAGTTAAATGAACGCTGGAACCTTTCGGCTGCATTTATTTATGCCACCGGAAATGCCATGACTTTACCGGCCGGAAGGTATCTGATACAGGGAAATATCGCCAATCATTATACCGCAGTTAATGCATTCCGAATGCCGGCATACCACCGGCTCGATGTGTCGGCCAATTACCAGCTAAAAAAATCGGCCCGATGGGAATCGTGGATTAATTTCTCGGTTTACAATGTGTACAACCGGGCAAACCCTTATTACATTTATTTCAGGGTTAAAGGTGATGTTGACAACTATTACCTGAGTGTTAAGCCCCGGAAAATATCGCTGTTCCCAATACTGCCATCAATAACCTTGAATTTTAAATTTTAAAAGCCATGAAACAGTTGAACCCCATACTGATTTTAGTTTTTGCTCTGCCTTTTACCGCCTGTGTTGAAACCGACTTTGAATTCGACAATTACCAGAGCGAAATTGTTGTAGACGGATGGATTGAACCCAACCAATATGCCCAGGTTTTTCTTACCCTGAGTGTGCCATATTTTTCGGAAGTTGATTCAGTAAGCCTGCGAAATTACGCGCTAACCAAAGCTAAAGTCACCTTAATCAGCGATGCGGAGACTGAGATTCTTACCCTAAAACCCAACAAGGATTATTTTCCGCCTTATTATTATTCAAGCACCCAAATAAAAGGCGAAGTGGGAAAATCGTATCAATTGATAGTTGAATATATGGGCAAAACAGCTACAGCAATAACCAGCATCCCGGAACCGGTACAACTTGACAACACCTGGTTTGCTCTGGAACCGGGAAAAGACAGCCTGGGTTTTGTTTACATAAAATTTACCGATAACCCCAATCAAAAAAATTACTACCGGACGCTTACGCAGATAAAGAATACTGATGCCAAATACATTGCCAACTACCTACCCAATTTTAACGATCAGTTTTTTAATGGTCAGCATGTCGAAGTTGCTTTGTATAAAGGAAACAAAACCAGCACCGATAAAACCGACGAAATATTCTATACCCTGGGCGATACCATCTCGCTAAAGTTTTGTGCTGTTGATAAACAGGCCTACGATTTCTGGTACAGTTTTCAGAAAGAAAGCATGAGTGCCGGCAATCCCTTTGCATCGACCAACGCCCGGGTAGCAAGCAACATAACCAATGGTTTGGGTGTTTGGTGCGGTTATGGGGCCAGCTATTATCAAATAATTGCCCGATAGCTACAAACTTGCAAACAAAACCCTGACAAGGTTTTCTCAGATTCCCGGATGCCTAATCATGAAATTAATTTTGTGCTCTCGCCACATTTTGTAATGAGGTGATTTGCAATTTTTTAACAAATCACCTTTGAGCTTCCCGAAAAACACGCTTGTTTTAAAAAAAATCACGTGTGTTTTCAAAAAAAAGACCTGTGTTTTTTAAAAAAACACGTGTGATTTTGGAGCAAAACACGTGTGATTTTTTAGTTCGGTAAAAAGCATTTATTAATATGTCATCTGAACTCTTGTTAAATGCTAAAAAAGCCCCGTTCCCGGGGCTCTTTCACTATTCTCTTTCTCTAAGATCAATTTTTACTTACCGTATTCCAATTCTAAATCGTTGATATAGGCTTCGATATCCGCAATCAGGTTCTCGAAAACATCGTCGAAATAGGTTTCGGCATCTACTTTTGAGCCATCGGCAAAAACAAAGCGCATGCTAAACCAATAATCGGTTTCGGTAACTGAAATGGGGGTTTCGTGCCATTCACCATCGTACCAGTATTCCTGATAGGTGTAATCTTCTGAAACCGGATAGGCTTCAACAAAAGCAATTACGTCGTCGGTATCAGCGTAGCGTAAACTCAACGAAATGTAATCGTTAATGGCTTTGGTTTGCTCAGCTACAATTTGTTCCTCCTGGGTTTCCCAGTCGTACTGCTCGTCGATGGCCAGCATTTTGGTACCAAAACCTTCCACATCAATGGCTCCAGCCACTTTCATGTTCATCACCTGGAACGAAGCATTTCCGTTTTTAATTACTTTATGCACATTAAATTCGGTGTTGGTTTCGTAGTAATCCCAATTATCGTTGGCACCTACTTCCTGATAAATCCATTCACCAGTTTCATAATCATAATGATCGATGTAATACGTGGTTTCTTCGGTAATGTTGTTTTCAATATTTTCTTTGGTCCAGTTGCCCGATGCATCCAAAGCCAGTTTTAACAAGATGGTTGAACCATGTTTAAAGCTATATTCGATGGCAAACTGGGCATTGTTGGTATTTGAGGCCATCATGTACCACTCAAAAGTGCCCATGGTATAGGTTACTTCAATCAGGGTTGGGTATCCTTGGGTATTGTAGTCCACTTCGAAAGTAAACGATGAGATTAAGGTTCCGTCAACTTTCAGTTCAACCTGCACCAATTGGGGTAAATCGCCATCGTAACCCTCAATGGGGTTTGGTCCGGTATAGCCCTGATAGGTGATGGTGTACGAAGCATTGTTGCTTGTACCGTCAACTTCAGATGGAAATAACAGTTGAATGTTATCGGCACCCTGAATAGAATCCCAGCTTTGAGTGGTTTCATTCCACTCATACACACCGGTTATGGCATCGTACATGGCCTGAATGGTTTCGGGTTCTTCGGCCGGATTCATCTGGAAGGTTTTTAACATGGCATCCAAACCATCGCTTTTGTAATTACGTGTAGCATAAACCGGGGCAAAAGCTATCACATTGGACAACTGTCCCTGAGTTGTTTCTCCGTTTTTTGCGAAAGGATCGCTGGAATCGAGCAGCATTCCCAGACTAATGTTGGCCTGCATGGCAGGTTCCTGTTCCATTAGTTTCATCTCATCGAACAGGTCGAAACCGGCATTTTCGATGTTGGTTTTGTGTTCAGCAACCGGAATGGGGCTAAAATCATCGTTGTCTTTCTCTTCGTTCTTGTCGCATGATGTGGCTGCTATAGCGATAGCCAGCAACCAAAAAGCTAAGATCTTTTTTGTTTTCATAATCATTAAAATTTAGTTCAATTGGTCAATTAATCATTTTGTACACTGCAAAATTAAGAAATATTGCTTACAAATTTTACAACTATGCTATTAGGATGTGAAAGTCTTAAATAGGGTTGCTTCAAGTTAGGAAAAAACTTTTTCCGTTTTATCAAAAAAGAAGGTGTTCTGCCAGGCTAACACACACCGAATGCTAAATATATAAGGCTTTATTCTTTCCTGGCAGCAGCTTTTACCGCCTTTCCAAATCAATAAAAGAATAGGAAACTCCGGCCTGTTCGTCATCGGTAACGGGCGTGTGGGTAATTACTTTCCACTCTTTTTCATTAATCTCCGGTAAAAAAGTGTCGGCAGGGAATGTGTGGTGTATTTTGGTGAGGTATAACTTTTTAACCAGGGGAAAAAACTGCTCATAAACTGTTGCCCCGCCAATGACAAAGCTCTCCTGATTATCGGGACAGGCAGCCAGGGCTTCGGCCAGGGAATGAGCCACCACAGCACCTTCGAAAGTTGCTCCGCTTTGCGAAGTCAGCACTATATTGGTGCGATTGGGCAGAGGGCGCCTGGGCAGCGACAACCATGTATTACTCCCCATAATAACTGCATGACCGCTGGTAATTTGTTTAAAGCGTTTTAAATCGGCTGAAATATGGGTGAGTAAATCGTTTTTATAGCCAATTCCATTATCGGCTGCTACGGCTACTATTAGCGATAAAATTTTTGCCATGCTGCTTTCTATCATTAAACCGAAACTTCTCCTTTAATGTGCGGATGGGCTTCGTAATTGTCTAAACGAAAATCGTTGTAAGTAAAACTAAAAATATCTTTAACCTCAGGATTTATCCACATTTGCGGCAGTTTTTTAGGTTCGCGGCTTAGTTGCAGCTTTACCTGTTCCTGGTGGTTCAAATAAATATGAACATCGCCAAAGGTATGAATAAACTCGCCGGGCTGCAAACCGGTAACCTGTGCCACCATATATGTTAATAATGCATACGAAGCAATATTAAACGGCACGCCCAAAAACACATCAGCACTGCGTTGATACAACTGACACGAAAGTTTTCCACTGTTTACATAAAACTGGAAAAAAGCGTGACAGGGAGGCAAAGCCATATTTTCGATATCGCCGGCATTCCAGGCACTAACAATCAGGCGGCGTGAATGCGGATTGGTTTTAATATCGTGAATCAACTGGGTAATTTGATCGAGGTGCGAACCGTCGGGTTTTGGCCATGAGCGCCATTGGTAACCGTAAACATGACCCAGTTCCCCGTCCTTGTCGGCCCAATCGTTCCAGATTCGCACGCCGTTTTCCTGCAGGTATTTCACGTTGGTGTCGCCTTTCAAAAACCAAAGCAACTCGTGAATAATCGATTTAAGGTGTAGCTTTTTGGTAGTTACACAAGGGAACCCTTCCTGCAAATCGAAACGCATCTGGTAACCAAAGGTGCTGATGGTCCCGGTTCCGGTACGGTCTTCTTTTTTAGTGCCGTTCTTTAGCACGTGGCGCATTAAATCGAGGTATTGAATCATTTTATTAAAATTTAATGCAAAAATAGTACATTCGATTTACCAATAAAGGATTGTTTATGGATAGCCCAAAATTGTTGAAAAGTTTTGTGCCGTTGCTTGTATCGATGCAATAAAAAACCACTCTTTTTAAAACCGGTGCCTCAGCACCTGGTTGCCAATGCGGCAGTTTAAACAAAGACGGAAATTGCAGTAATTGTTTTTTAATTGAATCAGGGCCTGTGTGTCAAAGGCTGTTTGTACCTCCAAACCCAACTGGTTCCAATGGGTTATTATATGGTTTTTTTCGGACGGAATTTCAGTAAGCCACGAAAGCGCTTTCTCAGTATAAGCATTGTTGCGATGGGCTTTACCATAAAAAAACACGAAGGGAACCACGGTATTGATCACCAAATTATAAAACGAAGCATTCCCCAGATGTTTGGTCTTATATGGCGACTCGTTTGAAAAGGTATAATGGGTGTTCCAATATTCTGATGCCTGAAGGGTGAAAAGCGAATGCAAATCACTCACTTTTTCAATCTCGAGGATTTTTGAGAGTAAGGATGACGATTTATAAATCAGTGCAGCGAACTGTGCCAGGCGGATGGTTGGAAAATTAACCGGACGCAATTTGGAGAATTTCCACAAATGACCGGAATTGCTTTTTAACTGAAATTTAGCAGCCAGATGCCTGTAGTCGGCCTCCAACTGTTTTTCATAGTTACTGGCTGGATTTTCAGGAATTAAACCGGCTTGACCAAAAAGCAACGCCTCAATCAGCGGCAATTTATCTTTATGTTTGGCCAGATAAATAAGCGGAAGGCTGCGGGCCAGCATTTCAAAAGGCTGACTGTTGGTTTTAAATCCAAAGTTTGCAGCCAGCGATTGGTAAAAGGTTTCTTCCCAATTATTTTTATTTTGGATAAAACGCTCCTCAATTTGTTGCGCTTTTTGACTTAAGCGCTCTACCAGCAAGGCCTCTTTCCATTGTAAAATGGTAAACGCATCAACCTTAGCAATAAACGATTCGCAGGGAACCCATTGCTGGCTTTGCATCAGGTAAACATACTGCTCATAAACGCCGCGTGGAGCAATCAGTTGCAATACCGGAACTTTTTCACCCGACTCACGCCTGATATCCACATCGGGGTTGGCAACCACGTGTAATATTACATTATCGTAAGCTTTATCGTTTTGATGCTGATGCTTTAACCACTCCGATGCATTCACATGAATCTCCACATTCCCTGCCCACAGGGTATCGTCGATTTTGATTTTGGCATTAAAAAAATCTGGCCCGGAATCGTGATTGTGCTCGCCCGCCGAATATACTTCAATTATGCGGCCATCGGTTAAGGTTAGGGGTAGCTGCTGATGCAACTGATATTTCCACAGGTAATGCAAAAACGATTCTTGCATGGCTGATAGTTTTGGAACAAAAAAGCAATCAAAGGTTAAAATTATTCGAAAAATATTACATTCGAAAGATTAACCCTTGATTTATTTACCAACAAACAGTAACGATTCAATTTTTTGGCTTATTTCTCCAGAGTCAGCCTGTTTATTTCTTCAAATATTTGAATTAAATGAGCCGGTATTTTGGGTTTCAGATGGTTTTTATGGATAAAATGTTTCAGCTCGCTGGCTATTTCAGGAAACTGCTTCAACACATTTCTCCTGCTTAGCGATAGTTTGTGCAGGCTTTGGTTAACCTGATAAAAATAAAACTGTTTTTCGTAAAACACCCCTAATTTCCCATCGGCTGGGTAACAGCTTATTTGTGCATCGATGCGTTTACGGGCCTTCAGGTAAAGGCTAACGGAATCGTTCAAAAGTTGAAAATAAAAGCCCGAAGCTACTGTGGTGTCGGTGGTAATAAAATTGACCACTTTTTTATGCGATTCAGGAAAAGCCTGATTAAACCAGAAAGCCGACACACTTTCTTTGTCGAGTAACACCACCCGACGAAGTTTGGGATTGTAATAATGTAACGCGTCTTTATAAATGTCGTAGCGCAGCTTTACGTTTTCATAAATCTCGCCGCCAATAAGCTGAACCGAACCATCAAACCAATCATCGCCATAAAAGGGAGTGCCTTTGTATTGCATAAAATACGATTGAAACAGTTCACCGGTCAGGTGTTGAATTCTGACAGGTTCCGTACAATTGTCCTGAGCATTTAAAGGAGCTTTCCCAATTATAACTGTAATAAGGGCGAATAGAAAAAAGCGGTTTACCATCATCATTTATTGCACGTTAAAGGTTTTTTTTACAAGCACAAATTCCCCTTTTGAGTTAACACCTTCAATAACAACATCAAAAGTTCCCTTTTCGTCGGATGTATAAAACTCAAACTGAAGGGTATTATCTCCGGTTAAATTCACACCCGGATTCCAGTATAAAGGTTGCCTAAAATCGGGCAGGTTGGGTTGTGCTCCTTTCGAATAATCGGGAAAATGAAAACTAACCCGGTGCTGGTAAAGCTGCAATTCAACCAATTCGTTGTATGCCGATTGGGTTTGCTTCCAAAAATTCATTTTATGGGTCCATATAAAAACCAAACCGTTTTCAAAAAACAAATCGCCGTAGAACCTTGCCTGTGATTTTACATCGACCCGCTTAATATCGGCCGTATTTAATTGGGCCAATTTACCGGATTCAACCAGAGGAACCCCATCGACAAAAACCAAAGGGTTGTGCTTTATTAAATGGTTAGGCCCGTCGATTATTGAAAATCGAAAATCCCCATCCACCTTCCGGTACCTGATGTAAGGAAGGATTTCTTTGGCTATCTCGGCAAAATCGGTTAAATCAACAAAATCGGCCGGAAAAACCACATCAGTTAATTTACCGCTCAAAAAACGCTGTGCAAAAGGAAGCGCATCGGGTAAATCAGGAGGTAAAAGCACATGGTTACTCAGCTGAAATGCCTTTGCCACCGTCGATTTTTGAAGATTAAGCGTATCGGTACTGGGTTTGTAGCCAAGCAACCTTTTATGAGTTGAACTCATTGGCTCCGGTTTTAAAAAGCCGTCAAAAACATTGAAACTTACTTCGGATAAGGGCTTCATTGAGTGATAATCAAAAGCATTAAAATAAACGCTTGCCTTGCCATAATTGCCGGATAAATAAAAGCAGAAATTGCCCAGGCTGTCGGTTAAGTGATACTGCATACGTATCACACTATCTTCAAAAGTCAGTAAAACCGCTGCATTTGGAATTCCTTGCAAGCTTTTTTTGTATACCAATTGTCCCCTGATTTTTATACCGGAATAAACGGCTTCATCTGATTTTAAGTCCTGAGTCGTGATGGTTCCTGTTTCAAACTTTGACATCAGGTTGTAATTTTCCATTTGACTTTCCAACACCGATGGTGTTTTTACCGATAAGGAGCCCCAAAACGTTTCATTCAGTTCTGGCGGAAGGGAAACCTGCACATTAACTTTGCTGCGCTGCCGGTACTTTTCTTTATCGACAATTACCCTGATATTTTGTGTTACTGGTACACCCGGAGAACTGTCGGTTAATTCAGGTAAAACCAAATTTGATTCGTACAAGGGCTGGTTTTTCCCAAACCGGTTTGTGACATAGAGCCATTGGCTGGCAATCACCGGGTTTTTCCAGCGTTTTGATTCATCGGTATAAATTCGCAACTTGTAATTACCAGTAGTAAGGGTATCGGGTATTTCGAAATACCCTTGTGCTTTTCCCCCAAGCAGTTGCAGCAGGTACCCACGAATAAAAACCGAGTCAGCAGTCAGCAAATCGATGTATAGGGTTTGATCGACAACCGGCAGTTGTTTACTCAGGAAACAAATAGCCTTAACATATGCCACGTCGCCCGAAACATAGCAATACCTGTCGGTTTGCATACCCACAAGCCAGGTATTACCTGAAGCGAAAAGGGTTCCACTGCATAGTATCAGCGTAAGGTATATTAGGGTATTTTTAAATAGCTGCATAGTAATCTTTAATTAACCCAAAAGGGGAATTTTTGAACCGATGCCTGGGTCGAAGAAATATCAGGAAAAGAATCGACCGGCGTAACCACAACCTTATTATCGTAAGTCAGAAACAAATGACTTATTTTAGAAGTTAAAGCCGAGGCAGAAAAATAACCAAAAACCTGTTCCGTGCTATCCGAAATGCACTTTACATTACCAAAAATCTGTGTTTCAACCGGATCGAATAATTGGCCGGAAGCCTCTTGTTGTTTATATACGGCTTCCCAAAACTTAAAGGCCGACTCGCTCAACGAATATTGGTTCACTTTAAAGATGGCTCCATGCTGAGCATAGTGTATATAAGCCGTCTCAAAAATTCGATTGCCTGTGGAATCAATCTCAACACTGTCGATGGTTATTTTCATGGTCATGAGTGCTTTTGTTACAAAATCGAGCGGATAATCTTCCACTTTCTGATTTTGATACAGATTGCCGTTCAACACCTGAACAAAGCCACTGGATAAGGAACTAAAAGGACGGACAATATAATAGGTGGTTAAAAACGGCACGGTAGGATAAGTTTGAGTAGTCTGGAAAATCGCTTGATACTCATAGCGGTAAAACGGAGTATAGGCATTAAAATCACCGCTGACCAACAATTGTAATCCCGGATCGTTGTGCTCAACATAACCCTGTCCCTCAATTCTTTCGAGCCATTGATTCATATAAAACGTACCTCTTATTTTTGCTACAGGAGCGCTCTGTAATAAAACTTCCCAATCAGAAGCATAGGTTTTTCCCTCGGGCGAAATGGCAAGCAGGCGGTACCTGTAATTGTACAAACCTTTGAAGGCACTTGACTGATAATACCCCTGGCGTTTTTCACTAAACAAATGATGTTGCCCGTTTTCATCTTCGACAAACACTGTAAAGCCTGAAGCGGGTTCAAATACCGATTTCTCATTAAAAGCAACCGAACGGTTTATTTTAACAACATGCACTTCATCCTGATCCGTTATCTGCCCTTCAAAAACCAGAAAGCCTCCCTGAACATCAATTTCAGGCATAAAAGGTTCTTCGCAACCAACAAGGCTGAATAGTATAAGTAGCAGTATATAAACTCGATGTTGCATGGTTAAAAACTTAAATTAATAGTAAGTGAAGGAATGGGAACCCCGATAATTGACAACTGGTACAAACCAAACCTTTGGTAATTATTGCCTAAACTGGGAATATCCTTTTTATAAAATACCGAATAAATATTCTTGTGGCCATAAACATTGTACACCGAGAGCGTGAAACTGGGATGAACCTTTTTAGTAATATTCAAAAACCCCTCGTAGGTTAATGACAAATCGAGTCGGTGATAAGCGGGTAAACGGTATTTGTTGCGGTCAGAATAATATACAACTTCGGTATTATGAAACGAATATTTTTGTTCAGGAAAAGTAGCCGGCCTACCGCTGCTGAAAAGAAAATTAGAACCCACCGTCCAACGTCGTGATAACTGATAATTGGCCGAAAGGGTTAAATCGTGTAAACGGTGGTTATAACCCGGATAATAATTGCCCTGATTAATCACTTCTTCAGGAAAACTACTTTGAGTGCTTACTTCCGATTTTGAAAGCGTATAACTAAACCAGCCGGTAAGATTCCCCTTGTTTTTCTTTAACATCAGCTCCAAGCCATAAGAACGGGCATTGGCATCAATCACATCGCGCTCAATGGCGGGGTTCATACTCAGTACAGCGCCATTCTTGTATTCCAAAACATGATTGGTTTTTTTATAGTACAATTCAACCGAAGTTTCAACCGAATTATTCATCAGGTTTTTAAAATACCCCAGCGCCCATTGCTGATTAAACAAGGGTTTGATGTTTATATCGGCCGACTTCCAATAATCAGCCGGAGTGGCCGATGAGGTGTTTGAAATTAAATGCTGGTATTGCCGGGTAATGTTGTATCCCAATTTAACCGAGCTGCTTTCGTCAAGTCCGTATTTTAAACCTAAACGGGGTTCCAAACCCTGATAAAGCTTAATCAAATCACCCTTTTTAAAAGTTTTAACCGATTCCACCGTGTTATCGTTCAAAGGCTGGTTTTCTTCATAGATAAACACATCGGCGGCACCTAATTTTGAATACCACGAATAACGTAAACCAGCTGACAGGTTCAGTTTTTCGGTAAACTTATAGCTGCTCTGAATAAAAACCGCCCCTTCAAGCGCTTTTTCATCAGGTAAACTTAAAGGAACTGCTTCCGAATCTGCACCCAATGGATTACGTGTTCCTGATTTTAACAGGTAACCGATAGCTTCGGCACCGGTAGTTAAACTGCTTTTAGGCAAATGCCAGCTCCACTCCAAACGACTGTTAACCTGAGAAATGCCTGAATTGATTTCGTGGGCGCTATTGGCATACTCAATATTACTTACTGTGCTTGCAAATTGAGTGAACGAAAGGCTTGCACGAAGCACCATCTCTTCAGTTACATAATGATTCAGATTTAATCCGGCAGTTGTTGAGTTGTAATTGTATTCTGTTTTGCTGGCATACTTAAAATAATCGGAGCTATAGTAACCAAACAAACTCAGGTTACTTTTTTTGCTCAGTTTTACGTCGATTTTGCCCAGCAAATCGTAGAAACTGGCCTTGCTGTTTCTTATATCTATGTTGGGCATTTGCTTTAACAGCCAGTTGGAATAAGTGGTTCGTGCCCCCAGTATAAACGAAACCCGGTTTTCGAGAATGGGGCCTTCCAAAAAAAGGGAACTGTTTAAAATGCCTATCCCCGCTTTCCCTTTTACTTTGCTTGTGTCGGGTACCTTTAATTGAATTTCCATAGCAGATGCAACCCGGGTTCCCAAACCGGCTGGTTGGGTTCCCTTATGCAGGTTAACCGAACTTATGGCATTGGGTATAAATGCACTAAACATACCAAACAGATGGGCTGCATTATAAACCGGAGCATTGTTTAGCAAAACAAGATTTTGATCTACATTTCCGCCACGTACATTAAAACCCGACGATAATTCGCCGGCAACATTTACTCCGGGTAAAAGGGTCATACTTTTAATGATATCGGCTTCACCCATAAGTACCGGTAGTTTGTTAATACTTTTCATGTCCATGAAAACGAGCCCCATTTGAGCCCGGTTCACATTATTGTGGCCGCCATCGGCAGTAACTGTTACTGCATCAATGGCAATGGGAGCTTCCATGAGTTCCACATTTAATTCTCCGTGGCTTAATACCTGGGCTTCAATAACCTGACTTTCCAAACCCATGAATGAATATGTCAACTGGGTGGTTCCTTCAGGCAAATACAAGGTATAATGCCCTGAATAATCGGTAACCGTTTGTTTGTTATTTTTTTTTTCGATTACCAGTGCTCCGGGAAGCGGCTCATTGGTTTTACCAAAAAGAACGGTACCTTCTACTTTATTTAGTTTGTACTTTCCTTTTTCCATTGGGCTCCCAACCACCCGCACAAAATCATATCCCTGGTTTCGTTCAAAATAGGTATAGCTTTCGGGAATTAAAATGATATTGTGTTCCTGCATTACAATATGGGCCAAATCGTAAGGACTTAGTGCCTGCTCCAAAACAAATTGCAGTGTTTTATCGGGATCAGCATTCTTAAGCACCACCCTATCAATCCAATTTTTTTTATAAAAAAAACGAACTTGATGGGTATGCTCCATCACCGCAAAAAAATCAGTCAGGTTGTAACCGCTGAAATCTTCGTTCAATCGCGATTCCAAAACGGATTGCGCCGATAAATTCTTTAAGTCAACCGTGGTAAAAAGCAAGGTTAGCCCTAAAACAAAAAGTGTTCTCAACTAAAGGTGTGGTTTTATAATTTCGCCTTAAAGATAGGTTTTAATACATACTTCCAAAATGCTTTTGCTTACCATATATACTTTGTGAAAAAAAATACACCATTTAACTAAAAATATCTACCTTAACTAAATTAATCTGCGATAATATCTGAAAGTCACCTTCAATAAAATTCATAAAACCAACTTAAGGTAGAAGCCTGTTTCATCTTTTTTAGCATATACTATTCTAAAATCAATAATTTATTAACTTTAAGCGTTCATACATCCAAAATTATGATAACCAATTTTTCAAGCTTTAAAGTAAAAATCGAGCCCAAGCCTTTTATTACCCAAAAGGGTAAAAACTTTAGTCATACTGCCGCCATTTCATTCTTTAACGATGCCAACATTGAAATCGGATTTAAGGAATGCGCCTTTATGGAACCCGAAATCCTGCATGAATTAATAAGCAGTGGAGAACCCCTTGTATTGGATGAGTGCTATCTTGAAGATTTCTCTTTTGCCAACTATCAGAATTCAAGCCAAGCCAAAGCGGAAGAGCGAATTGAAATAAAAAATTTTAGCGCTAAAAACGCTGTTTTTAATACCAAAAAAGAAACCGATTTTTCATTTGTAAATTTCACGGGTATTCTTTTTTCATTAGAAAAAGCATTGTTCCTGAATGGAGCCTGCACCTTTCATAAGGTTAAATTTACCTGCGACGACATTAATTTTATTGAGACCCGTTTTGCCAATGGAACGGTAAATTTCACCAATGTCTCTTTTAATGCAAAACGCATTGAATTTAACAATGTGGTTTTTGGAAACGGAATTAAAGACTTTCAGTATGTAAAGTTTAATTGTTCTAACCTTTCGTTTGAGTCAGCTGATTTTGGAAATGGCGATGTAAACTTCTTAAATGTACAATTTGATGCGGGTAACATTTGGTTTAAAGAAGCCCGATTTGGTGTCGGAAAGGTTGATTTTCACTATTCAACCTTTGGCAAAGGAAACCTGAACTTTGAACGTACCGATTTTGGCAGCGGCCGGGTCGATTTCAGAAAAGTAGAATTCAATAGCGGAAAAGTAAATTTTAACCGTGCTGTTTTTGGTGATGGTGACGTTTCTTTTGAGGAAACAGAGTTAACCAACAGCAAAATGACCTGTAAAAAAACAAATTTTGGAAATGGAAACTTATTGTTTGAAATGGCAGAATTTGGCACTTCAGATTTACTGCTTGACCAGGCAATTTTTGGAGAAGGAAATGTTTCATTTCAGCAGTCGTCGTTTCATAAATTATCTGTAATTTCATGCCACCTAAACCATCATATCGACTTTAGAGTTTTGGCTTGTGACTATTTGGATCTTTCGGACACCATAGTTCGAGACATTCTTGATTTTACCCCTTACGAACATAAAGTTCAAATTACACTACTCAAATTAACCGGCATGCGACTGTTGGGACAAATACATATTGATTGGTACGAAAATAACCTGCGTGAACTAATTGCCAATCAAAAAGATACAAATCTCTTTGAAAAAGCCGAGCAATTCAGAACCCTAAAAGAGAACTTTGGACGCGTTGGACATTACAGCTTTGAAGACTTAGCCTATATTGAATTTAAACGATACGAACAACGCTCCATCTTTAAATCAGCGCTCGAAAAAAGCAGAATCAGTGCACTGTGGCAATACCCGCTATATGGTTTTAAAACTGCTGTTTTCGACAAAATGGGGTTGTATGCAACCTCGCCCATGCGGGTTTTTACAAGCCTTTTGCTGGTATACCTGTTCTTTAGTTTGCTTCACCTGATTTCACCACTATTCTTTAATACGTCCATCTCATGTATTGATGCTGATTCATCTATTTCATACCGCATGGTTACCACTTTTTACTACAGCCTCATAACATTTACAACAGTGGGTTATGGTGATTGTTCCCCTGTGGGCTTTTTAAGAATAGTAGCAGCTATCGAGGGGTTTTTCGGCCCTTTTATGATGTCCTATTTCACCGTTGCCTTTGCCCGAAAAATTTTGAGATAGATGAATGGTTTTGGCAACATTGAAACATCATTTTACAACGGCATCTATACAAAACAATTTCTTAAAGCATCCTAAGCTGGGTGGTTTACATCTGTGTTTCACGAAAAAAACTATTATTGTATTGCTATTGAACACTAATTCATAAACAATGCTTGCTTTGAAGCGAATTTTTCAGGTTTCGTTTTTAATTGTTCTGGCAGGGTGCCAAATTACTGTTGCACAAACCTATGTAGCCGATACCATCCGTGTTAGTCTGGACAATCAGGTCTTCGAAAAATTTCATTCCCGGCTTTCAGCTACCGATTTTCGTGAAGAAAACCCTTATTTTATTTCTGTTTTCGAAAAAAAGAAAGGATTGGTTTTTCCGGTCGACCAGATAGTTAATGCCCGGAAACCCTTACACAGCTATTTCGCGAACGATGCAGATACAGCTTCCAATAAAAGCTACCACCTTGAAATTCACGATTTTTACATTAACTACAACGAATCACTGTTTAAACGCTACCTGAAACTAAATGCCTACATTGGCCTTTCAGAAATAAATAAAGCCAGCGACACTACTTATTTGGGCATTTTTTATTACGAGCGTCCTGAAAAATTTAACAAAAAAGACAGCCTGCTCCAGTCGTACCAAAACGTATGGATGTCGTTTTCGACCCAATTTTATGCCGATTTATCGTTAATTACCAGCGATTCTATTCCTGATAACAAGCCTTTCACTTATCATTTTAATCCCGGACAAAAGCCGGCTCCAAAAAACTTTTACGTTTCGCTCGATGGCTATTATGGATACACGTTTTGGGGTATCGATGCTGAAATTTATTTTGCTGCTCCCGAAATGGCTCAAAAGTTTACACGCAATACCCGAATGTTTCGCTACCTGAATTATGGCAACCGGGAATCGGCAGCCTTTTCGACACAGGTAAGCCAGTTTAATTACCGTTTGAACCAGCGTTGGCTGTTTCAAAACAAGCATGGTTTTATTTTTGGTTTAAACAAATGGAACGATGTAGACGAAGCCAAACGTACTTTCGAGGAATTATTCCTGTTTCAGTATGCTTTTTCGCAAAGGCTCACATACAATCCGCTCAATAAAAAAGGACTGACTTTTGGCATTGGGCTAATGGAAGAAACCTCGTACATTATTTATAACGATCCCTTTTTTAGTGTGGCCCTGCTATTTAATTGCGCCTTTAAATTTTAAGCCCGATGAAAAAGATTCTAATCCTGCTCACGCTCATTACGGCAAGTCTTTTTGGCAAAGCACAAAAAAACACGCTCTCGGGCATTGTTTACGATGCAATTAGTGGTGAAACGCTTATTGGTGCAACCATTCAGGTAAGTGGAATCGAAGGCAAAGGAGCCTCAACCAACCTGAACGGATTTTTTTCTTTTCCGGGAATCGAATCCTCTCAGGCTGAAGTAATTGTTTCGTTTATTGGCTACGACACCAAAAAACAAATTGTTGCTTTTAACCAAAACAACAATGCCTTTATCGAAGTTCGGCTGAAACATGCCACCATTACATTGGGACAGATAAATATTGTGGAACTGTCGGCCAATCAGATCGGCGACCGCGAAGTGGAGACCAGCCAACACCGTTTGACCCCAAAAGCTATAAAAACAATTCCCACAGCCCGCAACGATGTGTTTAAGGCCATGCGTTTCTTACCCGGAGTAGAGGCTACCGAGCCTCTTTCGCCTTTAGTGTCGGTGCGTGGTAGCGATCCTGGGGAAAACCTGATTATGCTCGACGGGGTAACCATTTACAATCCCTACCACTTTCTATCGTCATCCGGTATTTTTAATATGCAGACGGTAAAAAAAATCGATATGCTGGTGGGAGGTTTTGGTGCCGAATATGGCGGACGAAACGCTTCAGTCATCCATATATCGACCAAAGATGGCAACGAACAGGGAATTCATGGCGAGGTAAAACCCTCAATTGTGGAATCGAAAGTATTTGTAGAATTCCCTGTAAACAGCAAAACCACCATGATGGTGGCCGGGCGCCTGAATTACGACATCATGGGTAATTTTGTCCTGAATAGTAACAACTATTTTTACGATGCCAATCTTTCGCTCACCCATCGGTTTAACCCGCGAAACCGCATCGATTTAAAATATTTTGGAAGCAAAGACCATACTTCGATGAGTTTTAATAATTTCTACAAAATGTTTGGTCATAGTTTGGAGCGCATGGGCGATACGCTGATTTACCAATCGTTTCTTGACATGGATTTTACCTGGAAAAACCAATGGCGCAATAACATTGCCACGGCCATCTGGAAATCGGTAGTTTCGCCCCGACTTTATTTCCGGATTCAGACCTATGCTTCGTTGCACGATGCCAACAATTACAGTTCGTTTAAAATGGAAGTTGAAGATGTAGCATTTAACACCAGTACCCGTTTTAGAAGCAAGGTTTACGATTATACTGCCAAAGCATCGTTAAACTACACGCCGTTTTTCGGAAACGAGCTCAAACTGGGAGTCGAATACAGCCGGTATTTATTTGCCAATGGCTCACAAATTAATGGCATCGACGGGGCTTCGTCCGAAGTAAAACCCACCCTGTTGTCGGTTTTTACCGAAGATAAAATTAAGGTTGGCGGCCTGATTCTTCGTCCGGGATTGCGCCTTACCCGTTTTAATCAAAGAAAACTAAATTACGAACCCCGAGTAAACCTGGTGCTCGACCTGGGCAATCGGTTAAAGTTTAAAGCAGCTTACGGAGCTTACTACCAATACATTATCAGTATGAATACTCAGGAACTGGAGTTTAACCAGTTTCTCGATTATTATTACCCCCTGAGTAGTGTTGAACCAAGCCTTTCGTATCATTACATTGCCGGGTTCGAAAAAAAACTGGGGAAGCAGCTTGAATTAAGTCTCGATGTATATTACAAAGACATAGCCCGCACCTATACCTTCGATTTGTTACAAAGTCAGTTCGAAGCTTTTGCGCTGTCGAATAAAATATTCGAAGGTTCGGGAACTACTTATGGCACCGAATTAATGCTAAAGGGACAGGTTCAAAAATTCTCAGGCTGGACCAGTTACACCCTGGCACGATCAACCCGTTCGTTTCCAAACATTATGGACGGCAAAGAATACCTTTATGATTATGATCACCTGCACACCATTAAAGGCGTAATAAATTTTCAGGCTACAGAACGCATAGCTTACAGTGCCGATTTTATGTTTCAGAGTGGCGTGCCCCGGTCTATAGAGAATTCGCTGCAAATGTATTATATGTACGAGCCGGTTACCGGCCAGATGATTTACAGCCCCCAGTTTACCATCGACCAAAAAAACAGTTCGCGCATGCCCTGGACCATGCAGATAAATCTGGGGCTCGAAAAGAAAGTAGTGCGGGGTTTTGGAAAGGATATTGCTTCGTTTTTTAAAGCCGACGAATCGTATTTAATTGTGAATATTCGCAATGTGCTTTTTTTGCGACGCAATGTAATGTATTATTTTCCCATTATGGGATACGACCGCTACATTCCTATTGGCAGCGAATACCTGCCATCGGTAAGTGTGGGTTATACCTTAAAATTTTAATTCCCAGTTATGAAAACACTACTAAAAACACTCATCGGAATCGGGCTCCTATTCAGCTTAAACAGTTGCCAAAAAGCAATGGAAGCCTACCTGGGGTTCCCCATGCAGCCTGAAAACATTAATGCCGAATTTAAACCCGGCTTAAATGTCTTTGGTTTAATAAAAGCCGGCCCATCGATGGATACCATTAATCATTTTTTTGAAGTGCACCGAATCATGCATGTGTTTGATACAACTGCTACCATGATGATAGACGAAGCCACCATTGAGCTTACCCGCCACAGAAACGGCAGTCCTGATGTTAATTATCTCTTACGCTCCAGCTATAACGGACGCTATTCGAGTCCGTTTATAACTACCGAAGCCGGAGACCTTTGGGAGTATCAGTGTATTTATGATACTTTTTTAATAAGAGCAACAACACGGGTTCCCAATCAACCGGAAATTATTGACGGCTCTTTAGCCTTTATTGGCAACAAATTGCTTTTTTCTCTTGTACCCGACACTACAGCCTACATGTACGACATGTATTATATTAGCAGTAACGATTTTGTTCATCTGCGAAAGATACCACAATACCCTGAAGCGATAGAGGTTTCACTCGAAATAAAAACAGCACCTTTTGAACAGGGAGGATTGCTTTATGTTATTGCTTACGATGCCAATTTTGAACGCTACCATACCACAGCCAACACTTTTTTTAAGCCCAATGCATACCGCCCGCGTTTTAGCACTGTTAACGGTGGATACGGTTGTTTTGGCTCGGCCCATATAATGCAAAAGCAGTTTTAGGATTGCATTTGAACTCGTAGTGAACAGAACAAAGGTTTTGGTTGCGAAAAACAGCAATTCAAACACGAATAAAATAGACACATAAAACAAATTGAAAAAAAATGCTTATCAGTAAAATAGGTTACCATCGGGGAGTTTTAAAACACAAATATTTATTCCAGTTTTAACAACTGAAAGAAACATGTACCAATTCTGTAAATTCTTGTAATTTTACTCCGCTTAATTCATTTTATCCGAATGATAAATTATAAAAGAACCAACAGCAGCGACCCGCATTTTCAGGAATTAATCCGTCAGCTCGATGCCGACCTTACGATTACCAACGGTGAAGCTCAGGCCAAATTTGCTGAATTTAATCGGGTAGATAAAGTTAACTGGGTAATTATAGCCTACCACAAACACCAGCCCATTGGTTGTGGTGGTTTTAAAATAAATGGTAACCGTGCCGAAATTAAGCGGATGTTTGTTAACAAGAACTATCGCGGACAAAAAATTGGCGAACAAATACTTAAGGAATTGGAATCCTGGGCCAGGCAGGAAGGTATTCGGGGAACACTTTTAGAAACCGGAACCAATCAATACGAAGCACAAAACCTATACAAAAAACTGGGCTATACCATTATTCCAAATTACGGTCCCTACCTTAACTTTAGCGACAGTATCTGTATGGCAAAAGATTTTTAGCCTCCCCAGGAAAACCTATGAAACAAGGTACAAAACTATATCACTCGATTGGGAACTGGCTTTCCCTGCAGAAAGGCAACTATATTATCGGCAGCGCATTGCGCAGTAGCAATTCGGGTTTCGATGGTACCTGTTCCAATATGCGGGGTAAGCACCACATTATCCATGGATAATAAAGCCTGATGTATGGCTGGCTCTGCTTCGAACACATCGAGGGCAGCACCGGCAATTTCTTTTTCGTTTAATGCCTCAACCAATTCTGCTTCATTTATAACTGGTCCGCGTGATGTATTGATAATAAAAGCTGTATCTTTCATTTTTACCAGTTCACACTTGCCAATTAAATGTTTGGTTTGCTCGGTTAAGGGCACGTGCAGACTTACCACATCGCTCTGATGCAACAGTTCGTTAAGCTCGAGCCAAGTTGTCTTTAAAGCTGTTTCCAGGGATTTATCAATTTTATTGCGACTGTGATAGACCACCTTCATACCAAAAGCCTGAGCCATGTGCGCTGTGGCCTGACCAATTTTTCCCATACCAACAATACCCAGGGTTTTATTCTGCAACGAAAAGCCCAGATTGCTCATTACTTTCCAATCAGTTACCTGTTTTTGCCTTAACTTGCGGTCCATTTCCGATATGCGGCGCATAACGGCTAAAATTAATCCCAGGGTATGTTCCGCTGTGGGAATGGTTACCGGATCGGGCGTGTTACTAACCACCAGATTCCTTTGCCGGGCATATTCCAAATCAATGTTGTTATATCCCACCCCAAAATTGGCAATCATCCGTAGTTTTTTTCCGGCGGTAAGCAATTCCTTATCAACCGGTGAGTTAAACAAGGACAAAAGCACTTCGGCATCCTGTATTAGGTCCAGCTGTTCCTCGCGGGTAAACCCGCTTTTACCAGGCATAATAACATAATATTTTTCGAACAGTTCGCTCAATCCTTCTTTGGGGATGAATTGGGTAATCAGAATTTTTGTTTCCATAAGATAAAATCTTTCATCAAAAATCGGAAAGCTTTTTTAAATCGTCAAGCATTTTTTCCAAAGCATTCAACATTTTTGTACCTTTAAGGCTTAAATTCATGTAATACTATGAAAACTATCATACTGTCAGTTATTACCATGGTTATTTTTATCAGTTGTTCCAAAGAATCGGATAGAATAAAATTGGATGCTGTTTTTTTTGATTTGAATTCGGAATGCTTTTCGACCATCAAATTACAACAGGCCAATGTAGTTATCACCAGTGCTGCCGATTACCAAACGTTTCAGGATACCATTAAGCGGTATTTTTTTCCTTATTGCGACACCACGAATTTACCAAGCATAGATTTTGAGCAGGCTTTTTTTGCCGGAAAATTTACTCAAACCAGCGGATGCAGTGCCACCTTTTATCGCGGGGTATTTTATCAGCCCGACAATGCAAGCTATGAATACGATATTGAAATGACAGGTGAAGGCACATGCGAAATGCTGCTGGGCTCATTTAATTGTGCCATAATTCCCAGACAATCTGATAAAGAAATAGTACTCCGTTTTAATGTGAAGTAGGCTCATTCAATACTTCTGCATGCGGCAACCGCACAAAAATCGACAACAGCAGTAGTACGGAACTTGCAACTATAAGAGCATTTCCAACACTGGTATAATCGGCCAATACCCCCAAAACCAAAGCAAAAAGCGATGCAAACAGGGAATCGAACTGCGACTGCACCGATAATCCCGTGGCTAAAACTTTTTCGTCGAAGGTGTCGGCCACAGCTGCCACACCAACGGGTTTACGTATATTCTGAATAAAAAACAAAAATACAAAAACCACTAAGGCTAAAACGGGCATCCGGAATCCAATTAAGAACCCACTTCCAATACCAACTAAAGCTCCCAGCCATAAGGTAAGATTGATAGCCCGGTGCGTTGAGCCCAGCTTATCGACCACCCAGCCGGAGTTACGCGATGCATAGGAAGTTATCAGATATACCAAAAAATAAATCAATCCAAGTGTTACCGCCGATTTTGTTTCGGTGGAAACATCGTCTAAAAAGGGAATGGCCATAAAAGTAAGCACCACCATGGGCTGCAAATAATCTTTCGAAGCCTTAAACAAACCTTCAAAAATGGCCAAATTGCCAATTAGCTTAAAAAACAGTCGGTTTTTAAACGAAATACGAATACCCGTTTTAATTTCGACAAACTTTTCACGAAGCGTAGTGGTGTTGTTTCTTATTTTGCCATCGAGTTCCTGCGGATAACTGGCTATCAAAAGCAAATCGGCTAAATAGGGCAACATGGCCCATAAAAAAACCGCACTGTAATTTCCGGTGTAAATTACAATACCAGCAGCAATTAACGATGAAACCGCCGAACCTATCTGCGACCAGGAACGGGTATGCCCGTAATAAGCCACTTTTTGATTCTGCCAGTTATTGAGTTTAAGGTATTCAAAAATCATGGCCTTATGAGTGCCCGTACGAAAAGCATCGCCAAAACTAAAAGCCAGCATGGCTAAAATAAAAACCCAAAACTCACTAAACAGGTAAAAAATCAAAAAGGAAGCAATATACGACACAAAAGAGGCTATCATGGTTCGCTTGCGTCCCAACAGATCGGCCATTACGCCGGTAGGAATTTCCAACAGGTTTATACTGATTTCGCGAATAGCATACAACACACCAATCTGCGTATACGACAATCCTTTATCCAGAAAAAAGAGAATAAGAAAAGGCTCAAAGAATTTCAGGTTTTTAAAAAAGCCATATAAACTGAACTTATAAAATTGCAGATTTTTAACGATACTACTCATGATTTTGTTTTGTCAGGCAAAATTAACAATTATTGTTTCCTTATTGAAACCTTTTTGTATTGATTCCGCCTTCGTTTTCCATCCATTCATTCAGCTGGGCTTTAATTTCCATCAGGTTATGGTTGATGCTTTTTTGCCGGATAAATAAAAAAGTAATGGCCGAAGCCATCAAAACCAGAATACCTATTACCATAAACAATACTACAATGGGTATTGAATTGTTGCCTGTATTTTCAACATCAACTTTAGATGCGGGTAGATCCAGTAAAATACTATCGTTGTGCATTACCGAATCAGCAGTTTTCAACAGAACAGGTAAGCTGTCGGACAAAACCAATACCACTGGTTTTTCAGTACCAGCCTGAGGTTGCTGTACTTCGAGTTTAAACACATTGCTCACAAAAAAGAGGGAAAAAAATGCGATTACTCCGGTAATAAGTGGCGTAGCTAACCACCCCAACGATATGGTTCCCAAAATATTGAAACGCATGTTTTGAACACCTTTTAAAAGGCCAATACCTAATATGGCACCAATTATTACCTGTGAACTGGAAACCGGAACCAGCGGAATTCGTGGCAAACCAATAGCCTGAAAAGCATCAGACAAATGCTGCGAAGATAATACAAACAATACCAAAGCCTGGGCTAACACTACAACCATGGCTGTTTCGCCTCGTAATGGCATAATATTTTCGCCCACCGTTTGCATTACTTTTTTTGAATAGGTTATAATTCCCAGTGAAATTGCCAGTCCTCCCAAAAAGAACAATTGCTGCTCGCCCGAAAGGGTAAAAAGTCCCAAATCCAATTCCGGAAAATGAACCGCTGAGACAAACACTCCCATTACGTTGGCAATGTTATTGGCTCCCAAACTATAGGCTCCGAAGGCACCAATTACCAGCAATAAAAAACGCAACCAGGCATCGCGCCAAAGCAGGTGTATGGAGACTCTGTTTAGTAAGAACCGCAGCAACATAAAAAGCAAAATGGCAAAAACAGCTCCCAATAAAATTCCGGAACCCCAGGTGGTTACAATTTCAATTAGGGTTTGTGCATTGGTTGTTCTGCCGGTGTATAGATTCCAGCCAACTATTCCCCCAACAATTGCTTGCGAAGTGCTGACCGGAATTTTTAAACGCGTCATCCAAAAAACCGTGATGGCGGCTGAAAAGGCTACCGTAAACGAGCCAGCAATAGCATCAACCGAACCCAGTTTTCCCAGGGTTTCGGAACCTCCCGAACCTTGAAAAGTTGCACCCAGAATTACAAAAATACTGGCCACCAGTGCCGCTAACCTGAACTTTACCATGCGTGAGCCTACTGCCGAACCAAAAACATTGGCGGCATCGTTCGCCCCCAACGACCAGCCCAGAAAAATGCCGCTCGATAAAAAGAACCAAATCATTAAAGACTAATTTTAACGGTTAATAATGCCAGCGCATCGGCTACATCTTCGGCACTGTCGCTTATTTGTTCAATATGACGGGTAAAATAGCGAAGCTGAGATTTGTGTGAAAGGTGTAGCCCGTTGGGTTCCTGAAAAATACGTTTCCGTAATACATTGGCTACCTGATCGGTTTCTTTCTCGAAGAAATAAATTTTATGCGCATGGTTTTTGGCCATTTGCGGGTGCAGGAAAAATGCACGGGTTCCCATGATGGCTTCCTGTGCGGCTTCGAGGCTAATCTCAGTAAGTTTTAGGTAATCAATCCGATAGGTTTCGGGAATTTCAGGCAATTCAATTTCAATTTGCTGCAATCCATATTTAGCCAAATCAACCATATCGTCCAGATGATCGAGCAACATTAAAATATCGGCAGCATGTTGTGGCAACAGCGAATGCTTTAAAAAATAATTCTCCACCGAACGTTGCAAGCGGTCGGCTTTATTTTCTTCCCGCTCCAGCATTCGCAAGCGATCGGCCATTTGTTCCGGTTTGTTGTCCAAATAGTTTTTTATCGCCTCGCGATAAAGCATCAGGCAATCCTCAACTTTGTTGATAAATTCATCAATCTTACTTATGGTTTTGCTGGTGTTTTTAAAAAGAAGTGCCATGATTGAATATGCTTATTGGTTTGAATTATGGGTTTTTAAACAATAAATTATACTAAAAAAAGCTACCATCGGTTCGACTTTGTTTTACCCTTTGCTTTTTGTACAATCACAAATTCGGTTCGCCGGTTTTGCTCCCTTCCTTCCTGATTATCCGAACCATCGGGCAGACTGTTGGGAGCCACAAATTGGGTTTCGCCAAAACCTTTGGCAATCAGGCGGTCCGGATCAATTCCTTTAGCCACCAAAAAATCAATTACCCGATGCGCTCTTTGTTGAGAAAGCTTCAGGTTATAATCGTCAGAGCCCACACTATCGGTATGCGAATGTACTTCGATATAAATGTCGGGCAAATCATTTAGTAAGGGAATTAAGGTGTTATTCAGGCTTTGCTTTGCCACCTCGCTCAGTTCCTGCTCATTAAAACCGTAAGTTATATTACTTATTTCGATGGGTTTTGAAGGAACAATGGCTATTTGGATGTCGTCAGAAAGCAAAACCAAATCGTTTGAAATTGAGGCTGAGGAAACATTAATCGTTCCAATGTTATCGTTGTTATGCTCAATATCGATGCGGTAATCGAATTGTTTATTTACTTTAAACGAATACGTTCCGGTATCGGCCAATCCTTTTTCTTCAATTAGCATGGGCTCGCTTTCTTCATCGTTAAGCAGGTACAATTTGGCCACTGTTTCCTGATAATATTCACTTAACATAGCTAAAGAATCGGCTTTACGCAGTTTAATTCCCCGGTTCAAATACCGGGTTAATGTGGCATCGAGGCTTACCAATACTTTTCCTTTAATTTCGGGAAGTTCGTTCTCTTTATAGGTAAAGGCATAAATGTCGTAACAACAATACTCGTGCGCGTAAGTATAAGTGCCGGGTTTATTTGAAACCAGATATCCGGTAAGCAAATCGGGATTCAGTGAATAATAAATCTCATCGGCATGGGTGTTTAAGGGATACTCAAGCCGACTCCCCCGGGTCCAATCGTTCAAGGCTCCCACAGCGTGGTACACATCGAAACCTCCGTAACCCATATTAGCGTTTGAACTAAAAAACAAAGTCTTTATTTCCGATTGATAAAAAGGCGTTACTTCGTCGGCAGCAGTGTTGATTTTTGAACCGCAATTACGGGGTGGAATAAAGGTTTTTCTTACCTTATTGTAAACGGTGTACCAAATATCCATGCCTCCAAAGCCCCCGGGACGATCGGAAGCAAAATACAAGGCTTCCAGATTGGGATTATAGGTTTCACCCACCGAAACATGAAGGGCAGTATATGCTTTTAAATTTACCTCAGGAGGTAAAAGTAGCGGGTGGCTCCAGGAATTTCCTGTTTTTTCAGTCATGTAAATGGTGTTGATAGTTTTGTTCTTCCAGTCTTTTTCGCTTACCGTAAAATAAAACCGCTGCTGGTCAACTGAAAAAGCACCCCCTGACACGTCGGCCGAAACGAGGGAATGGGAAAAGAATTCCTGATAGCTTAACTCCCATCCATTGCTGGTTTTATAAGCTACTTTAAACGCTTTGGGTGGAATCTGTTTTGAACCATCGGTAGTGTAAGTAATGGTTGAATCGCTGTTTATGCTAACAAACAACAAACTTTCGTCGGATAAAAATACAGGGCTGATATCCAAATGCCGGCTGTTTACTTGTGGTCCCAAATGTTCAATATACACATCGCGGTAATTCAATGCGCTGTCAATGGCCAATTTACATCCGGCAGAAGCGTTTTTTGCCTGAATTACCAGTTTTCTGTTTTTTGCTTTTTTAATGCAAAAATCAAAATAAGTAAGGGCTTTGGTATAATTTCCCAAACTTTTTAAACACAAGGCATACTGAAATGTTGCCTGATCTTTAATGGACCCTGAAGATTCCATACATTGCTTAAACTGCAATGCAGCCTGGTAATAATTTCTGTTTTTAAAATAGGCCGTTCCCAGTTTGTATCTCAATTTTAAATCCTCTGGTTCCTGGTTAAGATAGGCTTCAAGATAGTTTGCCTCAGAAATAAAATCATGCAATTGCGAAGCATTTTCAGCAAACATCAACAATTGGTGTTTTGAAAACCCCGACAAATCGGCTTGAGCATTCATCGGACCAGATAGCACCATTAGCAAAAGCATTGTACCCATAGGCCGAAATAAAAAAGGCCTGTTGAACATTCCCTCTATTGCTAATCGGTTTATTTTAGCTATTTTTAATCGAATTTGCATACCCGGTTATGGTTAAGTCTCTAAAAATACTACTTTTTGTTCTATTTTTATGCGTTGCTTATTTTGGGGGCTACGGACAAACTTTCGATAACCTGCAGTTTATTGCATCCGATCAACTTATAAACCCTGCAAACACGGGTAATCACCGATATAAATGGCGGCTTTACAATAATTACTTTTTAAATAAAACCATTGCTCCAAAAGCTTATCCTTCGTTTTTTGTGGCTGGTGACTACACGGTCAGTTACTTTCCCGATAAATTAGCACTTGGTGTATATTTTAAACAGGAGCCGCTTACAAACAGTCCTGTAAACATAAGCCGTTTTTTTGTTACGGGTGCTTTCCACTTCAGGTTTTATCAGAGTTCGCTTCGGTTAGGAATTCAACCCGGATTGGTTTACAGTGCGCTCGATCAAAATGCACTCACTTTTCCCGATCAATATGATAGAAATACCGGTGGATTCGATCCGGGAACACCTACCTTAGAATCTTATTCCATCGCCCCTCAAACCACTTTAGCAATCAATTTGGGTGCTGCGTACCGTTTCTTGTTCAAGGATAAAAATTATGAAATTGGGTTATCGTACCTGTATATTAATGCTCAAAAACTGGAGTTTTATCAGGCGGTAGTAATACCAACATTTAATGCAACCTTAAAAACCGAAATTCATGCACAACACCTACTCCTTACTCCTTTTATTTGGGTAAACCACACAAACTACAACACACGAAATACACTGGGAATATTTACTACTTACGATGTGAAACAGAAGGTGTCACCGCTGAATAAAATAATTGCCGGAGTCAACGCAGGTATTAACACAAAAAATTACCCTCAGTCGGTTGCAATTATAGCAGGAGTTCAATGGAAACGAATGACTGTTACCCTGAACTACAAATTTCCGTATCAGTTTGGAAACAGACTGGTTCATTCATTTAATACCTTTGAACTGGCATTGGTTTATAACGGATTCGATGCAAGCATTACCCAACATGTGTTACCTTGCGAATTTTACTAATACAAAAACATGATAAAGAAGCAAACTTACCAACTTTTGATACTCGCCACCCTGTTTGGTCTTATGGCCTTTTCGCCCGCTTCGGCTCAGGTACAGGCGCTGTTCGGTGTTAATAAAACCAAAGGTTGTGGCTCGTTGTTGGTTCAGTTTAACAATCAATCGACCGGAGTTGGTACGTTGACTTACCAATGGGATTTTGGAAACGGACAAACCTCAACTCTGGTCAATCCTCAAACCATTTTCCAGAATCCGGGCGATTATTCGGTAAGGTTAATCACCACAAACGGAAGTGAAACCGACACCTTAACCATACCAAATCTGATTACCGTACACAATCCTCCCATAGCCAACTTTTCACTACTGTCAGATAATGTGGCCTGTCAGGGTTCGGAATTTACTTTTACCAACTTGTCGCAAGCAGGCGACACCACCCTTAAAGAAGTAACCTGGGATTTTGGTGATCAAAGTTTTAGTACCGTTTACGAACCCACACACAGCTATTCAGCCGCAGGCGTTTATTCTCCAACTCTTTTTATAGCTGACTATAACGGATGCGAAAGCAGTAGTACAAAAAACAAACTGATTGAAGTTACACAAAATCCGGTAGTACAATTCACCACAGGCAACACGCTTTCGTGCGCCGATACCCAAACCGTTGCTTTTACCAATCAGTCGACCGGGCTGACCAACCTTTCTTTTGAATGGAATTTTGGCGACTCACAGACCTCGTTCGAAGAACATCCCACTTACTTTTACCAAGGTTTTGGAAACTATACCGTTACCTTAAAAGCTACCGATATTTTTGGGTGTTCAACTACCCTGACCAAAACCAATCTGGTAAAAATGCAGGATTTACAGGTTACTTTCGGTTACATTAACGACAGTTTATGTAAAAATCAGGAGTTGGAACTAAAAAACCTATCAGTTGGTGCCACCAGCTATTTATGGAGCTTTAGCGACACCACCGAAACAGATGAGTTTGAGCCGAAAAAAAGCTTTAGTCAGGGAGGTTCCTACGCCATACAACTTATTGGACAAATGCATAACATTTGTTCCGATACTGCACGGGTCATCATTTGGGTCGATTCGCTGCATGCTGGTTTTATAGCTGATGAAACCTATGGTTGTCAACTTCCCTTTACGGTAAACTATCAAAACTTATCGACCCATGCCACTTTGTTTACCTGGAAATTTGGAAACGGAACCCAAAGCAATAACACAAACCCCTCAGTTACATTCAATGCGACAACAGCATTAGACGAAACTTATCGCGAAACCTATAGCGACACCCTGATTGCCACCAGTTTATTTGGTTGCACCGACACGGTTTCCATTAGTGAGCACATTGAAATAATTTTGCCAAAAATATATTTTACACCAAACGACACCAGTGCCAACAGAGGTTCTTTAACCGGATGCGTCCCCTTATCCATCGATTTTCTGAATAAAAGCCAAAGCACCAACCCTGAGGAAACCTTAACCCATTTTAGCTGGAATTTTGGAAATGGCCAAAGTATTGAAGCTGAAAACGCCTCACAAACCTTTACAGAACCTGGCGAATACACCGTTGAATTAACCGTTACCAACTCGGCCAATTGTGTTAACCGGTTTACTGCCCAGGTGGAAGCAGGCACCCCACAGATTACTGATTTTACCGTATCGGGGAATACCGATGTCTGCGGCTCTGAAGCCATTAGCTTTGTTAACCAATCGACAAACGACAACTTAATTGATGCCTGGGAATGGATTTTTACCGATGGACGGACCAGTAATCTGAGAAACCCCATGCATGTATATACCGATACCGGCTATATGGGCGCAATACTTTCTGTTTTTTATAACGGATGTAAAAGCGAACCGCTGTTTAAAGACAGTATAGCTTATATTAAAGGTCCGGCCGGTTCCCTGCTCTATTCCTACGACTGTTCAAACCCCCTGACTTATGAATTTACTTCAACCATTAAAGGCGCCGATTCTATTTTCTGGGCGTTTGGCGACGGAAGTTTCGATTCAACACAAACTTTTGGACTTTCACACACCTATACACAAAACATCAACTATCCGGTAAAACTTTATGGACTTAATTACAGCAATGGTTGTGAAATAGAACTGGCTTATATGGCCAAACCCCGGTTGGTTAAAAGTAATTTTTCTTTTGGCAAACCCGATTATTGTCTCGAAGATTCCATTCTTCTTGACGGTTCAGCCTCACAGGATGAATCCTGGTTTTGGGTCGGTAAACAACTGGGGAACTATTTTTGGACCATTAATAACGACACCTCGTTTATGCAAGATGCGGGATCATACTACAAGTTTCCACAAAGTGGAAACTATCAGGTAAACTTATTGGTTAAGGACGAAAACGGTTGCTCGCACGATACTACCTTAACCATAAACATACACAAACCCTGGGCCGCTTTTATTACCGATACAGCCATCGGTTGCAGTCCATTATTACTTGAACTTAGCAACCTTTCAGACAGCGACACAACACTTGTTGGATGGAATTGGTACATAAATAACAACTTAGCAGCAACTGGACAAATTTCATCGCTCATACTGGCCGATACCGGTTTTCACAGTGTGCAACTAATTGTTGAAGATGCTGTGGGTTGTACCGATAGCCTTACTCTCGAAAATTATTTTTATACGTCGCGGCCCCAGCCACACATTAATATTCCGGCTCTTATAAATTGCCTGTTCGATTCCATTTCGTTTCAAAACCTCACGGCCGGAAATCTGGTTGAAAATACATGGTTTTTTGGAGATGGATTCCAATCCGATTCAACAAACCCCATGCACGCATACACCGACACCGGGTATTTTCACCTGCAATTATACCTTATGGATTCATTGGGATGTGACACAACGTATCACTTCCCGGACAGCATTTATATTGAAGCGCTTCCAACGCCCGATTTTACTTTTGAAATTACCAATCCCACATGTTATCCGGCACTGGTTAAGTTTTTCGACGCAAGCGATGGAGACTTAAAAGCCTGGAACTGGAGTTTTGGCGATGAAAACACAGGCGCATCAGGAAAAAACCCGCTACACACCTACCAAAAACCCGGATGGTTCGATGTAAGTTTGCTGGTAACTTCGCAAAATGGTTGCAAAAGCACCCTGAACAAAGCAAATGCACTAAAAATAAATGGTCCTTTTGCCCAAATAATTGCTCCCGATGAAGCCTGCATTGAAACGAACTACAGATTTTCGTTTGAACAAGAAACCAATATTTATTCTTCAGAGTGGCTTTTCGAAGATGGAACATCGAGTACGGCCGATTCGTTAGAACATGCCTTTGAGACTTTTGGCTGGCAGCGATTTAATCTTTTGCTTCGTTCCGATTCGTTGGAAACCTGTAATAAGTTGCTTGCCGACTCGCTTTACATTCCCGTGATTAAAGCCCGGTTTCAGCTTTCCGATTCCTTAGGCTGTGAACCGCTGGAGGTATTTACCACCAACGAATCGCTGGGTTATACTCACCAGGAATGGTGGCTGAATAACAATTACCAAACAAACACCAACGATGTACAACTGCTTTTGAACGGGAATACCGACTACAATTTAAAACTTATTGTAAAAAACGAGCTGGAATGTGCCGACAGCGTAACAAAAACCCTGACTGTATTTGGCTTGCCAGTAATTACTTTATCGAACGACACGGCCCTTTGTATTGGCGACACCATCTCGCTAAGGGCTGCCGGAGGTGAAGTGTTTTCCTGGTTTCCTGATTATAAAATTTCAGCATCTACTACAAGCCAACCAATGGTTTTCCCCGATTCATCGGTCTTTTACCGGGTAAGTGTTACCGATACGAACCTTTGTGTAAACTCTGATTCTGTTTGGGTTAAGGTGCAACAAATTCCCGAAGTTACTATTAACAGCCACGATACGCTACTAATAATTGGCGAATCGCTGTTGCTCGAAAGTTCTGTTTTATTTGCCGATTTCTTTCAATGGTCGCCGTCAACCGATTTGGATTGCACCGATTGCCTGAACACACTGGCCCAACCCAAAGAAAGTACTACTTATTATTTAACTGCAAGCGATAAATATGGATGCTTTACTGTTTCCGACAGCATTACCCTTAAAGTAGATATTAAATTTTCGTTGGCCTTACCCTCAGCATTTACACCCAACAACGATGGCGCAAACGATGTGGTTTTTGTGAAAGGCTGGGGAATTAAAGAATTGATAAGCTTTGAAGTGTATAATAAATTTGGTTTAAAAGTGTTTGAAACCAACGACCTAAACAACCCCTGGGATGGAAAACATAAGGGGGCCACTTTATCGGCCGACGTTTACTATTATAAAGTTGTTGTACTCTCGTATGACAATGCGGAACGGGTAAAAACAGGCGAAATTTACCTGCTAAAATAATCCGGATTTTGATTTGGTTAATTTTCGGTTCAATCCAAATAGTTTTTCGTGCAGTTTTAATACAAGAAAAAGATACAAGCACAGAATCATCAACCAAAGCATCAGCAAATTAAAATACAGGGTGGGAATCTGAAAACTTCCTAAGGTTTTTTCAGGTGCATAAAAATGTGCCCTTCCGGTTTCTGAATCGGGTAACTGGTAAATGGGTTCATATTTGCGAACAAAGTGATGCTTATCGAGAACAATTCGCTCAAAACTCAGGGTATTTCTAACCACTTCTTCCACTTTGGCATTGTTGTATTTGCTTCGCAAAGTTCTAATATCAGGATGAGCCGTGACCAGCGAATCGCGAAGCATATTCAGTTCACTGATATGCTTATTTAATCCCAATTTTAACCGCATTAGCCTAAATTCAACCTCATTCAGTACTTTTGTATTTTGTGTTTCAGCAGACATCGGTTGCAGGTTGGCACTAAAATCCAGTTGGAATTCTTTTTCCAGTTGTTTTAATTCGTTATAAAGTATCTGCTTTTTATCCAAATCTCCAATGGCTGATATTTCCTGATTTTGCATCTGATTAATCATAAGTTGCAATTTAGGAATAGTGTAATTGGTATAAAACGAGGCGTTACTCAAATCGCGATCAACATTAAAAAACCACTTTTGATAATTATTGTGGGTAAACTGATGAACGATTAAAGCTTCGTAACCCCAGCGTGAAGGCATCAAATCGGCAACAATGGGAACATATTGTTGCGATGCAAGCCGGTAATTTATTTTATCGAAGGGAATAATTACCCCGTTTAAAAGCAATTGAGGAATTAAAAGCAAAGGAATTAAGATGTAAATAGCTACTACCGACTTTACCGTAGCCGAAAGAAAAAGCCCCATTAAATTCGAAAGCAGCGACAGCGAAAACAGCACCAGAAAAAAACTCAGGAACATTCCGCTAATCTCCAATATGGGATTGGCTATCAGCAAAAAACTAATGGATTGAATGGCCGACAACATAAATAAAACAACCACCTTTGAATTAAAATACGAGGCCCAGCTTAAATTTAAAAACTTTTCGCGTTTTAAAATGGTTCGGTCTTTTATAATATCCTGTGCACTCATCGACAACCCGATAAAAATAGAAACCACCACGCTCATAAATAAAAACGAAGGAATGTTTCCGTTTTCTGCAAAGGTATATGCACCCCGAATTCCGTCGATAATAGGATACGATTTTACAAAAACACTCAGTATAAGGGAAAGCAAAGGTGTTATCAGCAAACTTATGACAATAAACTGACGATCGTTGGCTTTAATGAGCACATTACGCTTAAGGTAGGTGAGAAACTGAGCCCAGGAACGGGGTGGTGCAAAACTAATTTCGGGAAGTTCGCTTACTTCAGGTTTTTCTGTCAGGGGAACGTTCAGTTCGTTTCGAAACTTTTGATACCAAAAATCGGGCGAATGCTTACGTTCTGAACTTTCCTGGCCGGTTTCGTCCACCTTTTTAAGTTCTATCAATTCCAGTATATCGTCGGGATGCACTGTTTTACAGGTTGGGCACTGCCCTTCGATCAAATCGATCTGCTGGGTATTTTTACGAAAATAAATCAATGCATCAACCGGATTGCCATAATAAACCGGACGGCCTCCCTTGTCGAGAACCAATAGCTTATCGAGTTTTTTAAATACATCGGACGATGGCTGGTGAATATTTATAAACAACAATTTTCCCGACAGGGTGAGTTGTTTTAACAGACTTACCATTTTATCGGAATCGCTCGACGACAATCCTGAAGTTGGTTCGTCGATAAACAAAACGGCCGGCTTTCGAATGGTTTCCAAAGCAATATTCAGGCGTTTTCGCTGCCCACCGCTGATGAATTTGTTCAAAGGATTACCGGCTGGCAAATCTTTAACCTCGTAAATATCGAGGGCTTTTAATTCCTGGTTAACTTTTTGGGTAAGTTCATGCCCCGATAGGTTTCCAAAACATAAACGGGCATTGTAATACAGGTTTTCAAAAACCGTGAGTTCTTCAATTATCAAATCATCCTGGGGAACATAACCAATGATGCCGTTCAAATTTTCGCCCGGTTCACGAACCGAATGTCCATTGATGTAGATGCATCCCTTTTTCAGGGGTAAATTTCCGTTTAACAGATTTAGCAAAGTCGATTTTCCTGAACCGCTGATTCCCATAATTCCCACCAGCTCTCCTGAACGGGCACTAAAACTAAAGGGTTCAATGCCATTCAGTGAATTTGGAAAACGAAATGAAATTTCTGCCGCATCGAGCCGAAGCTTTTGCTGAATTTTTTGAAAATTCAGAATCACTTCGTGGTAATAAATACTAAGTTCCTCGTTAATTGAGATGTAAGAACCCGGTTCAAATATGTAGGTAAGATCGGAGTAAACCGTTTTACCATGGTAACTAAGTTCCGTTTCGCCTTTGTACCTAAACAAAAGGGTAAAAGTTTCCGGCAGGTACAAAAACACCAACTGCCCTTGCAGTTGATTATTTACATGATGTTTAATTCCGGTATATCCAAACCCCGACTCGGGACAACTAATTAACAACTGCTCTTTGTTTGGGATACCTGCCAGTTGATCGCCTAAAAACCTTTTTAAGGTGAAGTATTCGTCTTCGGAAAAATGAAAAGCACGCGCTATTTTAAACGAAATCTGATACGATTCGTGCTCCTGTAGCTGATCAACATCAGAAAAAGCCATGTTGTGCTTAAGGTACTGAAGCACATTAACCAAAATAATTAACCGCTGGTTTTGTGTAATTTTTGGGCCAATACGGGAACAAAGCGACAGCAGGGTTTCTTCGTAATCGTTGTGTGTAGCTGTATCCGATTTATACCGAACCATGCACGAATCGTAGTTCTCCATTTGTTCTGCCTGCACCGTTTCGTTAAACTGGCGTTTTAAAAAAAGTTTAACAAAGCCTTTCGATAAAAAAACATCACTTTCCTTATCGTAAAGCGTTATGAGGGCAAAAAGTTTTATTATGGAATTGAGTACCGTTTCGTTCATTCAAAACTAACTTGGTGAATTAAAATATAATTTTTATGAATCCTTCCCCTGATATTGATTGGTACGATGAAATTTCGAAACCATGTAACTCCAGAATCAGCTTGCTAAGCATTAAGGATAAATTCCGGCTAAAGTTCAATTGCTCCTTACTTTCCGGATCAAGTTCACCGCGAACTTCAAGTATCATCTTTATCCGGTCATGCTCCTGATTCACCTCAATAAGGGTTTTGGTTCCTTTTTCATAATTTGAGATTATGGCTTCAAAAAGTTTAACTAAAGCTAAAACCAGCAGCTTTTTTTCACCACTTACCTGCAAATCGCTGGCTATGGGTTTCATTTCAAATTGCAGGTTATGTGAACTAATAGCTGCCGATTGTTGCAATAAGGCTTCATTGACCAAACGTTGCAATGAAACCTGAGCCATATCCAACTCGTTGCTGTTAAGCTTTAAATCGTTCAGCAACACAGCGGTCGACGAAAATTTCTCGAGCTGTTTAACCGAACTGTTCAGTTTATTGATATAGACCGCCAACTCTTTTGAATCGACCAACTCTTTTAATAAATGGTTTATTTTTAAAATCTCGCTTACGGGTTGTTTCAGGTTTTGGCTCATCAGGCGCATAAACCCGTTCTTTGTGCTGTTCAATTGTTGCAGTTCCTGATGCGCTTTATTCAATTGCATTTTACTGCGTTTAAGCTCAATATGGGTTTTTATGCGAATCCGTAATATGTCGTTGTCGAAAGGTTTCGAAATATAATCGTGACCTCCCACTTTAAAACCCTGAACTACAATATCCGTATCGTTACGGGCCGATAAAAATATAATGGGTAAATCTATATTTTGGGAATCTTTTTTAATGCGCCTGCAGGTTTCAATACCATCCATTTCAGGCATCATAATATCGAGCAATACCAAATCAACGTTATGATCCTTCAGTAATTCAAGAGCCTCCATACCGCTATTTGCTTCAACCGTTTCGTAGTTAAACTGTTCCAGTATGGCTGCAATTAACTGGGTATTGGCTTGAATGTCGTCAACAATCAATATTTTTTCTCTCATAACTTAAATATTACCTTCCGCCTTTATTTTGTGCCTCTTTTATTTGTTGTTCAAGTATGCTTTCTTTACAATTTTCAGAAAGGAAGCTGTTTTGTTGTGCTAAAGTTACTAACAAATCAATTCTAAAACTATTTAAGTACATCCTTGTTTTTTATGACATGAAGCATTAAATAAGTTGCTTTTTCTTATACAAAACCTAACTTTGCGAAAATAACCGCCTTAAATTACAAATAATAAATTGGTATTAGCGCCTTTTGTTTATTTTTAAGTCGGTTTGTAATTGCATATAAAACAAAACTAACAATAAAAAGATATGAAAAAAGACCGTATTATTTCTATAGCTCTAATTGCACTGCTGCTGGGTTGTTTTTCCTGTGCATCGGATGCTTCAAAAAATAAGTCGGCTAAAAATCAGGCGCTTATCGATGTAAGTATAACCAAACAGGAATTACTTGACCAGCTAACCTACTACCGGCTTCCGTCGCCCGATGAACTGTTTGCACAAATCGATTTTTCGGAATTGGAATTTAACCAGGGGCTCTTACTCGATGCCAAAAACTATAAAAACTTTTTAAAAAGCAAACAACAGGCTTTGGCGCTGGGCATATACATTACCGATTTGGCCTACGTAACACTTTTCAATCAAAACGAGGTTTCCATGGATTATTTTGAAGCCGTTTACGGGCTCAGCGAACAACTGCGCATCAACTCAGCGGTTCAGGAACCCTTGTTAAAGCGAATCGCTTCAAATATTGACCATACCGACTCGCTGATGGTTTTATCACAACAAGCCTACACCGATATTATGGATTTTTTGGAAAACAACCAGAAAGAAGATGTGGTATCACTGATTACTATAGCTGCTTTTATTGAAACCCTGCACTTAACTTTATTCTATGTTAATGAATTCGACACCAGCGATCCGATTATTCAGATGCTTATCGACCAGCGTTTTACCGTTCAAAACCTGTACGCTTATGCCAAGATGCAAAAAGAGAACAAAAATGTAGCCTCAGTATTAAAACATATCGAAAACATTTATACCCTTTACCAGGAATTAAACGAAGTACCTTCGGAAAATGAAGCAGCAACTGTTGAAAAAACAAACCAACTGATGTTATCGGGTGGAAGCGACTATACCATAACCAAGGAACAATTTGAAACATTAAAAGCTGAGGTGGCTCGTTCCCGAAAAGCCATTGTAGCTTTTTAAACCTGTTAATGAAACGGTAAACAAAACGAGAAACTGAATTTAGCCAGTCTTATAACAGCACATTTAAAACCATAAGCAATGAAAAGAAGTTATTTTTTACTTTATCTATTAATTGTTTTCCTGGGAAACACGGCCTTTGCTCAAAAGGATTGCGATAAATTTATGATAAAAAATTGCGATGCCTATGGCTACGACTTTAAATACAGCGGTCAGTCGAAAACTACCGTATTTGAGCCGGGTAAAAAATCGGATTTCAAACTGGCGGTATTCAAAAACTTCGAATACCGGGTAAGTATTTGCGCCGATAAGAATTTAGAAGGCATTTATTTCAGAATACGCGAAGACAATCCCTCAAAAAGTATTCTTTACGACAGCTCAACCGAAGAGGTGGATTACCTCGAAAAAATATTTGGGGTAACCAAAGCACGTAACCTGATTGTTGAAGTAATTGTTCCTGAAAGCGACGTACCGCTCGAAGAACTCTCGTACAACAAACGCTTTGGATGTGTGGGTGTCTTAATTGAATACAACCGGGCCCCTAAAACAGGCTTTTCGGAGTAAATACCCTTAATTAGTCCGAAAATTCAATTAGTAAACGCGAATTTTTAAATGCATGGTAGCAATAGAAACGAGTGAAAAACTACAAGCGATTCAGAATGAATTTATAACAGCGCTACTAAACGGAAACCGGGCGGCTTGTTCTTCCATTGCCAAAAGCTACATGAAATCATCGAAAAATTTTATTCATTTGTATGAAGAAATTATTCGCCATGCACTCTATAACGTAGGAAAACTCTGGGAAAGCAACCAAATAAGTGTGGCAACCGAGCACCTGGCCACCTCAATAGCCGAATCGTTGCTAAACGAACTCTATGAAACAGTTATTTCGGAACAACGCTTACCCCTTAAGGTAGTGGTGTCATCGGTGGCCAATGAATTTCATCAGGTAGGTCAACACATGGTAAGTCATGTTTTCGAAAACCATGGCTGGGATACTTTTATCCTGGGGGCAAACCTTCCGACAAACGATCTCATCCGTTTTATTCAACAAAACAAACCCGATGTGTTGGCACTCTCGTTAACACTTTATTTCAACTTGCCGGTGTTAATCGACTTACTAACGGTTATTGAAAACACCTTCCCCGATTTAAAAGTTGTGGTAGGCGGCCAGGCATTTTGCCATGGAGGGGTTAAAGAAATTGAAACGTTCCGAAACCTAAGCTATATTAAAGATTTAAATGACTTAGAATTATTTATTCAAAATTTTAATCAAAATGGATAAAAGTTACCTGATTCAATCAGCCGGTTTATTAAAGCAGGTAAGTCAGTCTGCTTTGTTAGAGTTTCAAATGAATACCAACAAAATACTGGGCATAATGAACCAGCGCATGCAGCAACGAAAAGATCTGGATGCGTTAATAGGGAAAGATAACCTGCAGATGATGTTCGACAATCATGCCAACCACCTCCGCTTTATGAGCTCCATGTTTAAGAATTACAACGCCAACGTTATGGTCGAAACCATACTGTGGGTATTTGGTGCTTACCAAAGTCACGGTTTCCAAAGCAATTACTGGGCGGCACAACTAAATACCTGGATTGAAGTTTTAAAAAGCGAACTTACACCGGGAACTTTTAACGAAATTTATCCTTTTTACGAATGGATGCAGGTTAACATTCCGCATTTTACCTCCTTATCGAACAACTCGCAAAACCCTAACCAACCAATGCATTAAATTGTGAAGCACCAAGCTAACATATACCTTGAAAACTGGAAATCAGAAATAGAGCAGAACCTGGTCGAAAGCAATGCCTTTTGTATGGCTGTTTTCAGCACAAAAGGAGAACTCCTGCTGGCCAACCAGGGCATGCAAAGTTTATTTTCCGACGAACCTGTTCAAAGCTTTATAAACCCAACACTGAATCAGCTCATTATTCATCCTGAAGAGGAACCCCTGGTATTTGACGGATTAATTACCCTGGGAAGCAAAACAAAGGAAACCAACACTTCAATCCGGGCAAAAGTATTTCGAAAGCACGAACAACTATTGGTTGTAGGCGAAGTGGATGTAGCTCAGTTGGCACACTACAATAAGCTGATGGTTCAGCTGAATGCCGAGGTAAACAAGCTGCAGCACGAATTGATAAAAGAAAAAAAGACGCTTGAGATTACCCTCAAGCAATTGCATGAATTAAACGCCACCAAAGACAAGTTTTTTTCCATTATTGCCCACGATTTAAAAAACCCATTCTTCTCTATCATGGGATTTTCCAAAATATTGTTGGAAAAATACGAACAATTGGAGGCCGGCAAAACCAAAGCCTACCTGAAAGCCATCGACGAGTCGGCCAACCAGGCTTACGAACTGCTCGAGAACCTGCTAACCTGGGCGCAATCGCAGCGTGGCCACATAGAGTTTAATCCCGATTTCTTTGAACTCAAACATTTAATCGACAGAAACATACGCTTCTTAAAAGAAACCGCCGAAAAAAAAAAGATAAGCATTGAATCGCTGGTTGTTGAAAACCAAAAGGTTTATGCCGACCAGAACATGCTGAACACCATTGTTCGCAACCTGCTGGCCAATGCCATAAAGTTTACCTACCCCGGTGGACAAATTACCATCAATCTGATTTCGCATTCCGATTATCACGAAATTTCTGTTAGCGATACCGGAATGGGCATGAGTCCTGAAACAGTTAGCAAACTATTTAAAGCCAGTACAAAATCAACTGTTGCGGGCACCCAAAACGAACGGGGAACCGGCCTTGGACTGCTTATCTGCAAAGAATTTGTTGAACGGCACGGAGGAAGCATTCGTGCCGAAAGCGAAACCAATATAGGCAGCACCTTTTATTTTACCCTGCCTTTTTCACACAAAAGAAAGTAAAGAACTGGCTGACAGTCATCAGTCAATTGACAATGATTAATTAATAATGAGTAACCAGCCGGCAGTTCGCCGTTCGCAGCCACAAAACAGTGCGTTTTAAGTCTTATGTCTAATAGCTAAATTCTAAATTCCTCCGCCTATGCTATTTTTCCGACAAAAATCCCTATATTAAGCAACAAATAAAAAGATTACAGCTTTTTAATCCTTATTTAAAATAACACCATGAAAAAGCTCAATCACCTAAATACCAATTACTACATACTGGTGCTGTTTTTTTTATCGGTACTGGTTGTTGTATCGGGGGCTTTGTATCACCAAAAGGAAAAAGCAAGCATCCGTAAAAACAAACACGAAGAACTGCATGCCATTGCCCGTTTAAAACTTAAAGATTTAACCCAATGGCAAAAAGAACGCCTTTCCGAAGCCCGTTTTTTTACCCAAACCCAGCCTTACCGGCAATACGAACTCGGCTATTTAAAGGGGAATACCGTTTCCGATTCCTTATTAACCCATTCGTTTCAACACATCATGACCAATAATCGCTACGCCAATATTTTTTTAGTATCTGCCAAAGGGACATTGCTTTATTCGGTCGATAAAAATCTAACCCAGCTCGACAGCATTACTTGGGTAAAAGTGAAAAAAACCATTGAATCAGGTAAAATCAGCACTTACGATTTTTATTTATGCCCTACCCATCACAAAACGCTTTTCGAAATAATGGCACCCATCAAAGATGCTAATCGGGTATTAGGAGTATTGGTTTTTCGCATTAATCCGGCCGACTACCTTTTCCCCGTTCTTCAGGAGTGGCCCACACCAAGCCCAACGGCTGAATCGTACCTGGTGCGACGCGACGGCGACAGCGTATTATTTATAAATAACCTGCGCCACATTTCAAACAAACCACTTACATTCAAATTGCCTTTAACCAACAGCGATGTTTCAGCCGTTAAAGCAATTAATGGGCATACGGGTATTTTTGAGGGCTATGATTACCGGGGTAAAAAAGTACTTTCCGACATCAATCCGGTTCCCAATACCCAATGGTACTTAATTTCAGAAATCGATCAGGATGAAATCTATGCCGACTTTTACCGGCTTTCCTCTTTCATCTGGATAATCACCCTGATAACCATTCTGCTTTTTATTGTTTTGTTTGCCTACCTGTATTATTTGCGAAAAAGCAGTTTTTACAAACAACTCTACCTTAAAAAACAGGAGTTGTTTGAGGCGCAGGAAGAGTTCCGGGCCACCTTATACAGTATTGGCGATGGCGTTATAACTACCGACCGGCAGGGTCTCATCAAACAAATGAACCCCGTAGCCGAAAAACTGACCGGCTATTCCGAAGACGAAGCCCGGGGAAAAGAACTTTACCAGGTGCTCAGGATAATAAACGAAAGCACCCGCAAAACCATCGACAACCCGGTCGAAAAAGTTTTAAAAAAAAGCCATATTGTAGGCTCGGACAATCACAACCTGTTGATAGCCAAAGACGGAACCGAGATTCCCATTGCCGACTCCGGTTCCCCCATACACAACAACAAAGGCGAAATAATTGGCGTAGTGCTGGTCTTCAGCGACCAAACCAGCAAACGTAAGCAACAAAAAATAATTATTGAAAGCGAAGAAAAATACCGAAGCCTCATTGAACTCATGCAACCCGGACTGGCCTTGCACGAAATGATTTACGATGCCGAAGGAAAACCCGTTGATTACCGTTTTCTCGAAGTAAATCCTTCGTTCGAAAAACAAATAGGCCTGCGCCGCGACGAACTCATTGGAAAAACCGTACTTGAAATACTACCTAACACTGAGAAAATTTGGATCGAGCGCTTCCATCAGGTGGTTCATACCGGTAAACCAATAAGTTTCGACAGTTATGCCCGCGAACTCGACAAGCATTACAACGTTGTAGCTTACCCCCATAAAAACAATCAGTTTGTAGTGCTTTCCGAAGACATCAGCAATCAAATACAAATTGAACAAACACTAAAACTGAGTGAGAAAAGATACCGACAGGTTGTGGAAAATATTTCCGATGTGGTTTGGACTACCGACATTCATTTTAACACCACCTTTATTAGCCCTTCGGTAGAACGCTTGCTTGGGGAACCTGCAGAGGTGTACATAAAACGCAGCATAGAGGAACGAATGCCGCCCCAATCTATAAAATTAGTTCAACAGGTGCTTACCGAAGAAATGGAAAAAGAACATGACCCCAATGTTGAAAAAAACCGTTCCAGGCAATTACAACTAGAGCTTTATCGTGCCGACAGAAGTCATATTTGGATTGGAATGAACGTATCGTTTATACGCGATTGGCAGGGAAACCCAACCGGCCTTTTGGGTGTATCACGCGATATTTCGCAACTCAAAAACACAGAACTGCTGCTTCGCGAAAGTGAAGAACGCTTTCGCCTGCTTGCCGAGAACAGCCTCGACGGCATCATGATTACCATACCCGATGGCATTATTCTTACTGCCAATCAGGCTGTATGCAAAATGTTGGGAATGACCGAAGAAGAAATCTGCCTTAAAGGCCGTAACGGCATTCTCGATTTGAACGATCCGCGATTAGCTGAACTGCTTAAAAAAAGAGAAACCGAAAACAAAATACGGGGTGAACTTAACTTTATACACAAAAACGGCACAATAATACCAGCCGAAATCACCTCTTCCGTTTTTTACAACAGCAAAGGGGAACCACGCACCAGCATGATTATCCGTAATATTTCAGAACGTCTGGCTGCCGAAAAAGAAATTCGCGAACGAGGAAATGATTACCACGAACTGATTAACCACATGAATGAAACCATTTGGATTATCGATCTGGATGGAAAACTCATTGATGTTAACAATACCGCAGTAGAGCTTTTGGGCTATTCCAAAGAGGAACTGCTAAGCATCGGCCTTAAGGGTATTGATGCCAATTTTGTTCCGGAACAAATTGCGGCCTTAATAGAAAGTATGCCTGTGAATAAAACCCAGTTTTTTGAAACCCAGCACAAAGCAAAAGATGGAACCATCATTCCGGTCGAAATCAATTCAAGCCTTATCAGCTACCAGGGGAAACAGCGCATTTTAAGTGTAAGCCGCGATATCAGCAAACGAATTGCCCTTGAAAAAAACATTATAGAAAGCGAAGAAACCATTCGCCACCTGCTGAATTCTACCGCCGAAGGTATTTACGGAATCGACCTTGAAGGGAATTGTACTTTTTGCAATGCTGCAGCCATAAAATTACTGGGATATGAACAAGCCAATGCCCTTATCGGAAAAAACATGCACCAATTAATTCATTACGCCAACAATAAAGGGGAAAAGTATGACGAGGCCGACTGCATCATTTTTAACGCCTTTAAAAAAGGTAAGGGAACCCACGCCGACAACGAAGTATTCTGGAAAAAAGACGGCAGTTTTTTCTTTGTTGAATACTGGTCGTACCCCATTATCAATCAGGATAAACTTACCGGTTCCGTGGTTACTTTTTTAGACATAAGCGAACGAAAACAAGCCCAGGATGCTTTAAACGAAAACTACACCCTGCTTAAAATAGCCGGAAAAAGCGCCCGCTTCGGCGGCTGGAGTGTTAACGCAAACGAAAACCGAATACAGTGGTCCGACGAAGTGGCAGCCATTCACGAAGAACCGGCTGGATTTTCGCCAACCATTGAACAGGGTATAAATTACTATGCCCCCGAATGGCGCGAACTCATAAAAATGGCCTTCAGCCAATGCATCCAACAAGGTGTTCCTTTCGATTTGGAATTGGAATTATTTACGGCTAAAGGAAACCGCCTTTGGGTGCGATCCATTGGGCAAGCCCAACGTGACGAAAACAACAAAATCACTAAAGTTTTTGGCTCGTTTCAGGATATCAGCAAAATAAAAACTGCCGAAAAAGAAGTCGAAAACAGCAAACGGGCACTTATCCGTTTAATTGAAAACCTTTCGGGAATTGCCTACCGATGTTATTTCGATGCTAATTATACAATGGATTTTATCAGCAATGCCTGCCAAAAGTTGACCGGTTATTCCGATCAGGATTTTTATCAGCATAAAATCTCCTGGGAAGAAATTATTCATGAGGAGGATCGGGACCCGGTCAGAAAAAAAATTGCGGATAAAATAGCTGAAAATGAGAATTATCAGTTGGAATACCGTATTATCGATAAAAATAAAAACACAAAATGGGTTTGGGAAAAAGGAGGCCGCATTTATAATGCTAATGAACAAGAATTTATGCTCGAGGGGTTTATCACCGATATTACGGATCGCAAAGCCGCTGAAGAAGAATTAATGAGCCTGAAAAACAACCTGGAACAAAAAGTAAATGAAAAAACCCGGGAGCTGAACCAACGCATTACCGAATTGGAGCGCTTTCACGAGGCAACCATCGATCGCGAATTGCGTATGAAAGAATTGCGCGACGAAATTGCCCGCTTAAAAGGTTCGAATTAAAGCACAGGGCAGGAAAAGAATAACAAAATTATTCGCATGAGTTGTTTTATTAATGATACATTAAATTGGCAAAGCAGGCTAACTAAACCTCTGTACCTGGGGCTTACTGCAGCCTTGTTATTTGCCCCAACCTTACTTTGGGCGCACAACGATAGCCTGCGCTTTAATAAAAACACTATCCCTGCAAAAATTGTAGTTGCCACCGAAGCCAACTATTCGCCCTACTGCATTATCGACAATACCGGCAAACCTACGGGCTTTTCCGTAGAGTTGCTGCGCGAAGTTGGTAAGGCGGTAAACCTTGAAATCGATTTTAACCTGGGTATCTGGAACCACAACCGCCAGGAACTTATGCTCGGTCACATCGATGCTCTGCCTATTGTAGCGCGCATTCCGGAACGCGAAGCCCTGTTCGATTTTTCATCACCCTATCTTACCCTGAATGGGGCTATCTTTACAAAGAAAGAAAACAAAAGCATCAAAACCTTCGACGACATTTATGGAAAAAAACTACTGGTTATGCAGAACGACCACGCTGAAGATTATATCCGGCGTGAAAAACTAAGCAATAGCGTTACAACCGCTTTTTCATACCAGGAAGCCTTCCGTATGCTCGAAACAGGCGGTTACGATGCTGTAATTTGTCAACAGGTATTGGGGCTTACACTTCTTAAAGAACTAAACATTGAAAGTATCGAAGCCCGTAATATTCAACTGCCCCGGTTTCAGGTCGATTATTGTTTTGCGGTAACCAAAGGAAATACTGCCCTGCTTTCCTTACTCAACGAAGGCCTGGCCATTGTAATAGCTAACAACACTTACAACAATCTGCACCTGAAATGGTTTGGCCCGCAAATAAAAGAGCGTTTTTCATTCAAAGATATGCTGCGACTAAGCCTTTTTATTCTTATCCCTACCCTGATTGTTTTAGGTTTGGTAATGATCCTGATACTGCGACGCGAAGTCAGGCGCAGGACACAGCAATTAATGCAGGAAATTCAGGAACACAAAAAAACCTTACAACAGCTCGACTACCAGTACATGCTTTTTGAAAAAGTAGAGCAAGTGGCTAAAATTGGGGGCTGGGAATACAATTTTAGAAACAACAAAATCTTTTGGACCGAAGGAACTTATCGCATTTTTGGTATTGCAAGTACCGATTTTAACCCTTCAAAGCTCGACGATAACCTTAAGCTTATTACCGAAGACGACCGCCCAAAACTGCAAGAGGCACTGAAAAGAGCTGCGGAACAAGGCATTCCCTACGATTTGGAACTAAAAATACTCCGACCCGATGGAAAAGAAGCCTGGGTTTGGACCAACGGGCAACCCGAAAGCAGCCGCGGTATTGTGAATCGTATCTACGGAAGTATTATGGATATAACCGAACGAAAAAATACCGCAAAACAACTTGAGGAATTAAACCAAAAACTTTTTACCATTTTCCAGGCCAGCTCCATCCTACAAAACCTGCAAACACCAAAAAATCTGGCCGGCGATATCATTACCATTCTTGAAAAAAACCTGAATTACGAAAACCTGGCCGTTCTGTTGCTCGATTCCGAAAATAAAAACCTGGTACCCTTTGCTTTAAGCTCACTCGGAAAAGATAACCTGGCCGTAGAAGACGATAAAAGAAAAATAACAACTATCAATTTTACAGCAGGCAAAGGAATTGTAGGAAACGTTTTGAAATACGGTAAAACGCTGCGAATAAACGACGTTAGCAAAGACAAACGATATTATGGATTGCGAAATAACATTCATTCCGAACTTTGTGTCCCCATCATTATCGAGAATAAGGTTATAGGGGTACTTAATGCCGAAACCGATGAGCTCAATGCTTACTCTCCTACCGATGAAATTATTCTGGAAACCCTGGCCACCCAGATTGGTATTGCCCTGCACAACTCGCAACTGTTTCAGCAGTTGCAGCTAGAACTGGAAGAACGCCTGGCTGCCCAAACCCAGTTAACCCGGTTAAACCAGGAGCTCGATGCTAAAGTTAAAGAGCGAACACAGGAACTCAGTACACAGGTTGAAAAACTGAATAAAAGCCAAAAGGCCATGCTTTATATGGTCGAAGATTTGAATACCCTTACCCATGAACTTAAAAGAGAACAACAAAAACTACAAATCAGCAATAAGGAATTGGAGTCGTTTTCTTATTCCGTTTCACACGATTTAAGGGCTCCCCTGCGAGCCATCAACGGATTTAGCAAAATTATTCTTGAAGAGTATGCCCCAAAACTCGACACTGAAGGGACAAGACTCTTTAACATTATTTGCGAAAACAGCCGCAAAATGGACCGCCTGATTACCGATCTGTTGTCGTTATCGCGCATTGCCCGTGCCGAAATAAACTATATGCCAATGGAAATGGAAGACCTGGCTCGACAGGTTTTTGCCGACCTGGTTTCAGGCGACGACAGCAGCACCCCAACTTTGCAAATAAAGGAATTACCTTTGGCCATGGCCGACCCAACCCTGATAAGGCTTGTGTGGCAAAATCTGATTGGCAACGCCTTAAAATACACCCAACCCAAAACCCAACGAAGCATTGAGATTGGAGGCCACACCGAAGACAACCAAACCATATACTGGGTTAAAGACAATGGTGTAGGTTTTAATACCGACTATGCCGACAAACTTTTTGAACCGTTTCAACGATTGCATAAAGACACCGAATTTGAAGGTTCGGGTATTGGTTTGTCAATTGTAAAGCGTATTGTTCAAAGACACGGTGGAAAAACCTGGGCCGAAAGCACACCCGGCCAGGGTTCCATATTCTACTTTAGCTTGTCGCAAACACCCGGCCAGGAAGCAGAATCAAATCCAACGGCCACAACAGCTTAAGCCGCACTTGACAATATTACGTAAAAAGCCTATATTTACATTCAAAACGTGTTAAGCATACCGTATATGAACTATTTAGAGCTTTTACTAATCGAAGACAACCCTAATGATGCTGAGTTAGCCATCAGGGCTTTGCGAAATAAGCACCCTAACTTACCCATCATTCATGCCCCTGATGGACAGGAGGCTTTAGACCTTGTATTAGACCAGGCTGCTACACCCAAAAAAACAAGAAAACAACCCGGTCTTATCCTGCTCGACTTAAAACTGCCTAAAATAAACGGACTACAGGTGCTCGAAAAACACAAACAAAACGAACAAACCCGTTCCATTCCGGTTATTGTTCTCAGTTCATCGAACGAGATCAGCGATATTGAAAACTCGTACCGCCTGGGAGCCAACAGTTACATTACCAGACCCGTAAATTTCGAAGCATACCAACAGGTAATAACTATACTGGCTGATTACTGGCTTGAACTAAATCAGTTACCCATTCAATAATTCAGGTTTCATGACAACATACCGATTCCTATTCGTTGAAGACATGGCTGTTGATGCAGAAATGGCCATAAGGGTGTTACGAAAAAACCACATCAGTTTTGAATTTAAACGGGTTGAAACCGAGCCCGATTTTGTTCACGAACTGACCAGCTTTCAGCCCCATTTGGTCATCTCCGATTATTCCATGCCGCAATTTACAGGAATGAAGGCCCTGCAACGTACCAAAGAACTGCAACCCCATTTGCCCTTCATTATTCTTACCGGATCCATCAACGAAGAAACGGCGGTAACCTGCATGAAAGCCGGTGCCACCGACTACATACTCAAGGACAACCTGACCCGTCTGCCCTATGCCGTACTTGAGGCTATTAAACATGCCGAAACAGAAAAACAGAAACACCTTATCGAAAGCCAATTATTCGAAAGCGAAGAACGATACAAGGCCATTTTTAAGAACAGCCATGCCATTATGTTGCTGGTCGATCCCGATGATGGCAGCATTGCCGACGCCAATCCCGCTGCTTGCGAATACTACGGATATACCCTCGAGGAATTGCTCACACTTAAAATGGATCAAATCAACAAATTGGATATTACCGAACTCAATAAAATCTTTCATAAAGCCATTAATGGAGAACAAAGCCTGTTCCTGATGCGCCACTTCACTGCTTCGGGTAGCAAACGTTATGTCGATGTGTATTCCGGCCCATTGCACATTAAACAAAAAATCTACCTATTCTCAATTATCCATGATGTAAGTAAGCGGGTATTTACCGAAAAAGCCCTAAAAGAAAGTGAAGAAAAATACCGCCTGCTGTTCGATCAAAACCCCCAGCCCATGTGGATATACAAAACCGACACGCTGGAGTTTTTGGAGGTGAACCAGGCTGCCGTTGCTCATTACGGATACTCCCGTGAGGAATTTCTTTCCATGTCCATTAAAACCATTCGCCCTACTGAAGATTTGGATGCCTTGCTCGAGCAGATTAAAAATCCGGTCAGGAACCTGAATACATCCAAAACCTGGCGCCACCTGAAAAAAAACGGGGAACTCATCGATGTGGAGGTAACTTCACACGACCTGGTATTTAATGGCCTCGAAGCCCGCCACGTGCTGATTAACGACATTACCGAACGCAAAAAAGCCGAGGCCACCAACCGCCTGCTGAGCAAAGCCCTCGAACAAAGTCCGGTAAGTGTGGTGGTTACCGAGGCCAATGGAATGATTCAATACATAAACCGGAAATTTACCGAAATTACCGGCTATACTCCCGAAGAGGTTATCGGGCTTACCCCGCGCATATCAAAATCGGGGGTACAGGAAGATGCCTTTTACCAGAAACTTTGGGAAACCATTTCTGCTAAACGCGACTGGTATGGGGAACTGGTTAACAAACGTAAAAACGGTGAATTGTATTGGGAGAGTGTACTAATTTCGCCCTTGCTCGATCCGCAGCAGAACATAACCAACTACATAGGTATTAAAGAAGACATTACCCATCAGAAAGAAATGTTGAACGAGTTGATTGAAGCCAAAGAGAAGGCCGTTGAAAGCGATCGCTTAAAAACAGCCTTCCTGCATAACATTTCGCACGAAATACGAACCCCAATGAATGCCATTATGGGCTTTTCGTCGCTCCTGAACGACTCTGATTTGGAAGCTGAAAAACGCCGCTTTTTTATCGATGTGCTCAAACAAAACAGCAAGCAGTTGTTAAACATCATTGGCGACATCATCAACATTGCTACCATCGAAGCCGGGCAAATAAAAGTTCAGGAACAAACCATGAACCTGAACGCAAGCATGAGTTTGCTGTACGAACAATTTGCCCCAAAAGCCCGGGAGCACAACCTGGACTTTACAACCAACAATGGTTTACCCGACGAAGAAGCTTTTATTATGGCCGACGAAACAAAACTCGCCGAGGTATTCTCGAACCTTATCCAAAACGCTATAAAATTTACTAAACGGGGATCGGTTAGCTTCGGCTACAGAATTCGCGACAGAAAAATTGAAGGTTTTGTTGAGGACACCGGCATTGGCATTCCGGCCAACAAACAAAGTGAAATTTTTGAACGCTTCCGCCAGGTTGAAAACAACATGGCCCGCAATTACGGAGGCTCTGGCCTTGGTCTTTCCATTGCCAAAGCCTATGTCGAGATCATGGGAGGCGAACTTAAAGTACATTCCGAAGTAGAAAAAGGAAGCACCTTTTATTTTAGCATCCCCTACAAACCTGTAGCCAGTCTGCATAAGGCCGGCCATAAGGTCGAATCGGCCGGCAGCATCGATATAAAAGAATCAAAAACCATACTGATTGCCGAAGACGATGACAACAACTTCATGCTCCTCGACGTGCTCCTGCTCAGCGAGAACTTGAATATTATCAGGGCCCGCAACGGACTCGAAGCGGTTGAAGCCATGAAAAACAATCCATCCATCGACATCATACTGATGGATACCAAGATGCCTGAAATGAGTGGTTTGGAAGCTATCCGGGCCATCAGGGAGTTTAACACCAAAATTCCCATCATCTCGCAAACAGCTTTTGCCATGCCCGGTGACAGGGAAAAAGCCCTCAAAGCCGGAAGCAACGAATACCTGACCAAGCCTTTTAGCCGTGCCGACCTGTTTGACCTTATTGAGAAGTACACGCAATAGCTGAACGGGAATCTGTTGAAAAACCGGAGGCGGGTTGCCGAATTGTAAACTATTAGAGTATAGAAGCCAGACCCAAAACTAAATACAGATTACTGGCTACTTTAGCCTGATTACACTTTGTAGTTAAATAAGGAATATTGCAGTGCGATAAAGGCAGGCGCTTTATCGCTGTTTTACAACTCGTACCTCATTTTGATTTGTGGACCTTATTCCCCGGGTTTCAACCAGGGGCTACCAGGCATTTACCCCTTAGGGGTTTAGTATGCCTTTTTAACTATCAATAATTAACCAGTATTGGCATAATATTGCCAGCAAACGGTTTACTAATTATTAATTTTTCACTATTCCCTGTTAATTGCAAATTATGCCCCATAAACAGGCGCTTTCAGGGGGCTGCATTTTCGTATAGACGGAAATATTTTTTCGTCTATACGAAAAAATATTTTGATCAGGACGAAAATTTATTTCTGTCCCGATCAAAATTTCACCGGGTATAAAGAAGCAAAAAACAGCTTTATCAATTCAAATCTTCGTCCTCAAGCAAACGTTGCCCTTTTTCCTTGTTATCGCGTAGTTTATCAAAATCCTCAACATACGATTTGGCCTTATTCCACTTGGGCTTTAAGCGCTGAATTTCCTGGGCAATCAGGGCTTTGTCCTTATTCTTTTTAGCTGTCGACAATTGCATCTCTAACTCACGGATGGCCTTGTCAAGGTATTCAAAAGCAATGCTATAAGTAGGTTGCGGTTTCAAGTCCATCTCTATCTCGGCAATGGCTACCATACTGGGCACATGGTTCACACTTCGTAACACCTCTTTGTAAGCAGCAATGGCTTGCTGGTAATCTTTCCGCGACTTTAACCGTTCGGCACCCTTGTACACCTTTTCCACATCCTTGGGTAAATCCTGAGCCTGTAACATCAACATTGGAACTAAAAGAAAACATACCACAATTAACTTTTTCATAACTTGTACATTTAAATTTTGATTAAAGGTAGCTAATTTTAATAAAACCATTAACTGCATACAGGATATTCTTACACCTAAATAGGTTGCGCTAACGTAAAACAAAAAACCCAAAAAGCCTAAGTTTTAGCTAAGCACAAATAGCTACGTCGTTGGTGTATAAAATTGTTCTGTTAATCAAACTGAATTTGCATTTTCAGCAGAAGCCTTTACATTTGCGGCATGATTATTAAGACCGCTATATTTTTTTTACGAATCTACGACCTGCTTTGCGACACTTACGACTGGAGCAAAAACACGGCCTCCCGTTTATTCGGACAGTCTGACCTAAAAGCTCCCTCAGCACAAAAAGCCTATCCATCGTATTCGCTTACCTCGTACAACAGCTAAGAACATTTCTTATCCCCTTCTCATTCACCACAAATAAGCCCTAACTAACCAACTGCAATTATCGAAGGCAGATCTGCAATAATTTACTTTTATTTTAGTTAAGCTAATTGATGGCCATGTTTTAGGCAATCCACAAAATTTACGTATTTTCGCAATACCATTAAACGAAATAATTGAAACTGATATAATACCCGGAGCAAATATTTGCAACATGAGAAAAGTATTCATCCTTAGCTTAAGCATATTACTGACAACATCGGCATTTAGCCAAAAAGACGTTACGGCCAAAGCCGATAAAGCTTTCGAAACCGGACGCTATTTTGAAGCCATCGACCTGTATAAATACGCCTACGCCAAAGCCCGCGACAAGGAGCAAAAGGCTGAAATTGTATTTATGACTGCCGAATGTTACCGCTTAATTCAAGACAACCGCCAGGCCGAAATCTGGTTCAGCAAAGCCATTAAGCGGCGCTACCCGAATCCCTTGGCCATTTTGTACCTGGCTGATGCCATGCGTGCAAACGGCAATTACGAAGAGGCCCGGGTAGAATACAAAAACTACCTCGAACTGGTTCCCGACGATAACCGGGCTGCCAAAGGGTTAGAATCGTGCGAGTTGGCCATAGAATGGATAGAAAACCCCACCCGATACAAAGTTGTTAACATGTATTATTTTAACTCCCGACAAAGCGATTACGGACCTGCATATGCCAAAGACGATTACAGTCAGGTGGTTTTCACCTCCTCGCGCGAAGGTGCCACCGGAAATAAAATCAGCAACGTTACCGGCGAATATTACAGCGATATTTTCAAAACCCGTGTCGATCGCAAAGGCAACTGGAGCGAACCCGTACCTCTGGGCGAAAACGTTAATACCGAGTTCGACGAGGGAGCCATGGCCACCAACAACAAGTGCAACACCATGTATTTTACCAGTTTCAGGGAAGATCAGGACGGAAACATGGTATGTAAAATATTTACCTCTAATAAAGAAGGCATCGACTGGGGAAAATCCGAAGCCTTAAAAATTCTGGCCGATTCCATCACCATTGGGCATCCGGCAATCAGCCCCGATGAACTCACCCTGCTTTTTTCGGCAAACATGCGGGGCGGAAAAGGGGGAAAAGATATTTGGAAAGTTACCCGGGCCGACAAAAATGCCGACTGGGGAACAGCCACCAATATGGGTGAGCAGATAAACACCGAAGGAGATGAGGTTTTTCCTTACATTCATTCCGATGGAACCCTTTATTTTTCATCGAACGGGCATCCCGGAATGGGAGGCCTCGACCTGTTTATGGCCACACCCCTGAGCGATGGCTCGTGGACAATCGAAAATATGAAAGTTCCCCTAAACTCGCCCGCTGACGATTTTGGAATTATTTTCGAAGCCGAAAAAGAACGGGGTTATCTCAGCTCGAACCGCCCGGGTGGTCGCGGTGGTGACGACATCTACCAATTTTCACTGCCTCCCATTGAATTTAACCTGCTGGGTACAGTCCGTAACCAAAAAACCGAACAGGTAATTGCCGGTGCCGACATCACCCTGATTGGTAGCGACGGAACCAACCTATCAAAGAAAACGGAAAGCGACGGCACCTTTACCTTTAAGCTTACGCCCAATACTGACTACCGTATAGTAGCCAAACGGGGCGGTTTCCTGAACTCAAAGGATAAAGAAACCACTAAAGGCATGACCTCGAGCAAAGAGTTCCGCATCGATATTTTCATGTCGCCCGATGATTCGCGTATCGACCTGCCCGGAATCATGTACGATTTCGGAAAATGGAACCTGCGTCCTGAATCGCTCGTGGCCCTCGAAGAACTGGTCGAAATACTTAACGATAACCCCAACATCACCATCGAGATTGGTTCACATACCGACTTTAGAGGCAGCGACCAGGCCAATACCGAACTGTCGGCCAAACGGGCCCAGTCGGTGGTCGACTTCCTGGTAACCTACGGTGTCGATCAGGATCGGCTTACCTCGAAAGGATATGGCGAAAGTATGCCCAAAGAAATCGATAAATCCATCGCTAAAAAGCACCCCTTTTTAAAAGAAGGCGATGTGCTTACCGAAGCCTTTATTAACCGCTTGTCAAGCGAGGAACAAAAAGAAATTTGCCACCAGATCAACCGCCGTACCGACTTTGGTTTGACCGGCCGCGATTACGTGCGAAAAATACAACGCCGCCGATAACAGCAAAAGCAAGTTCAGGTTGAAAACTGAACTTGCTTTTTTACCCTTTCCCCATCAAAACACAAAACAAAGAACCCCTTGGGCTGTTTACAAGGCAGTATAACATTTAAAAATTAATTTTATGGCTAACATAAGCTTAAAAGGAAATAGTATTCAAACCCTGGGAGAACTGCCTTCGGCAGGAAGCCAGGCTAAAGATTTTACACTGGTAAAAAACGATTTATCGACTGCAAAACTCAGCGATTACAAAGGACAAAACCTGGTATTAAACATTTTCCCGAGTCTCGATACCGGAACCTGCGCCGCATCGGTTCGCAAATTTAATCAGGAAGCCGCCGGATTAAATAACACCAAAGTGCTTTGCATTTCGCGCGACTTACCCTTTGCTCAGGCGCGTTTTTGCGGAGCCGAAGGCATCAACAACGTAGAAACCCTGTCCGATTTTGCCACCGGCCAGTTTGGTAAAGACTACCAACTCGAGATTACCACCGGTCCATTGGCTCACCTGCATTCGCGTGTAGTTATTGTGCTGAACCCCGAAGGAAAAGTAATTTACACCGAGCAGGTGCCCGAAATTGTTGACGAACCTAATTATCAGGCGGTTCTTGCTGCTTTAAAATAAAGGCATTTTTTTACTTTGAAGAGAAACTCCTTTTGGGGGCTTTCTCTTTTTTTGTGGATTCTACATTTATAATTCAGGCAAAATGCGGATATTCCACCTAATTTATTAATTTTGCGCCTTGAAATAAACCCGCATTTATAATAGGGTTCACAGTGTTAGTCAGATGCTTAAGAACAATAACTCCCGATACGATGCACGTGGTGTTTCAGCCTCAAAAGAGGATGTACATCAGGCCATAAAAAACCTCGACAAAGGAATTTTTCCCAATGCCTTTTGCAAAATCATTCCCGATTACCTGGGTGGCGATGCCGCTTATTGCAATATTATGCATGCCGACGGGGCCGGAACCAAAAGCTCGCTGGCCTACATGTATTGGAAAGAAACCGGTGACTTATCGGTTTGGAAAGGCATTGCGCAGGATGCCGTAATCATGAACATCGACGATTTGCTTTGCGTGGGAGTTACCAACAACATCCTGGTAAGCTCAACCATTGGACGAAACAAACGCCTGATTCCCGGCGAAGTGATTTCGGCCCTGATTAACGGAACCGAAGAAGTGCTCGACGAATTACGCAACTTAGGCATTAATACCATTTTTACCGGTGGCGAAACAGCCGATGTGGGCGATTTGGTGCGCACCCTTATTGTTGATTCCACCGTTACTGCCCGGGCAAAGCGTTCACAGATTATTGACAATACAAAAATACAAGACGGTGATGTAATAGTGGGCTTGGCATCGTTTGGACAGGCCAGTTACGAAAAAGCCTACAACGGAGGCATGGGAAGCAACGGGCTAAGCTCAGCCCGTCACGACGTGTTCCATAAGTACCTGGTAAATAAATACCCCGAGAGTTTCGACAACGGAATACCACAAGAACTGGCTTACTTGGGCAAATATAAGCTTACCGATGCCATCGAAGGCCTGGGTTTAGATGCAGGCCAACTGGTACTCTCGCCTACGCGTACTTATGCACCGGTAGTTGCTAAAGTATTAAATGAAAATTTTGAAGCCGTACATGGTATGATTCATTGTTCGGGTGGAGCCCAAACCAAGATAATGCACTTTGTAAAACAAAAACACATAATAAAGGATCAGCTTTTTGACCTGCCCCCGCTGTTTCGGATAATTAAGGAGGAATCAGGTACCGGATGGAGCGAGATGTATAAAGTATTTAATATGGGACATCGCTTTGAATTTTACGTGCCCCAAAATCAGGCCCAAGCCATTATTGATGCAGCCAATAGCTTCCATATCGAAGCTAAAGTGGTGGGACGGGTTACTTCAGCTGCAACAAACAAACTAACTATTCAGAGTGAGTTTGGAACTTTTGAATATTAATTTTTCCATGATAAGGAGATTGAAACATGGCCGATAACATGATTTTAGACAGGCTTGAGGGCGTGCGCCTCCGGTTCGAAGAGGTTGCCGAACAGATTACCGATCCGGCTGTCATTTCTGATGTAAAACGCTACATCAAATTAAATAAAGAGTACAAAAACCTGGAGCCCCTTATGGAGGCTTACAAAAAGTTTAAAAATATTTTAAGCAACATTAGCGATGCGCGTGAGATTCTGAACAACGAGAAGGACGAGGAGATGCGTGAAATGGCAAAAATGGAACTCGAACAGTTGGAAGAGCAGGTTGAACCCATCGAAGAAGAGATTAAACTACTCCTGCTTCCGGCCGATCCGGAAGACGATAAAAACGCCATTCTCGAAATAAGGGCGGGTACCGGTGGCGACGAAGCCAGTATTTTTGCCGGCGACCTGTTCCGCATGTACAGCAAATTCTGCGAACAAAAAGGCTGGAAAATGGAAGTTACCCACTTTAGCGAAGGAACTTCAGGTGGTTATAAGGAAATAGTTGCCAATGTATCCGGAAACGGGGTTTATGGGGTTTTAAAATACGAATCGGGTGTGCACCGGGTGCAAAGGGTTCCGCAAACCGAAACCCAAGGCCGTGTTCACACCTCAGCTGCTACCGTTGCCGTGTTACCCGAAGCCGAAGATTTTGATATTGACTTAAAAGAAACCGACATCCGAAAAGACACTTATTGCTCTTCAGGACCCGGTGGCCAGTCGGTAAATACAACCTATTCGGCAGTTCGGCTTACCCATATTCCTTCGGGTATTGTAGTTACCTGCCAGGACCAAAAGTCGCAGTTAAAAAATCTCGACAAAGCTATGAACGAGCTAAGAACCCGTTTATACAACCTGGAATATCAGAAATACCTCGACAACATTTCGTCGAAACGGAAAACCATGGTTTCAACCGGCGACCGTTCAGCAAAAATCAGAACTTACAACTGGCCTCAGGGCAGGGTTACCGACCACCGCATAAACTTAACCATGTATAACCTGGCGGCCATTATTGATGGTGATATCGGGGAAATCATCAGCAAACTGCAGGTTGAGGAAAATTCAGAACGCTTAAAAGAAGCAGGTATTTAATGACAACATAAAGCCCCTTTTAACCGGGGCTTACTTTTAACCGCTTTATAACATGAACCGAAAGCAGCTTTTCGAAAATATTCTGAAAAAACGTTCCTTTTTATGTATCGGACTCGATACCGAGTGGAACAAAATTCCGCAGCATTTGCTTCAAACGGAAGACCCGGTTTTTGAGTTCAACAAACAGATTATTGATGCCACACAAGCCTATGCTGTGGCCTATAAACCAAACCTGGCTTTTTATGAGGCCGAAGGGTTAAAAGGCTGGCAAAGTCTTGATAAAACGGTACGCTATCTCAGAACCACTTATCCCGATTTATTTCTGATTGCCGATGCCAAAAGGGGTGATATTGGAAACACTTCAAAAATGTATGCCCGGGCGTTCTTTGAACAAATGGATTTTGATGCACTAACTGTTGCCCCTTATATGGGAAAAGATTCCGTAACCCCGTTTTTGGATTATCCCGAAAAGTGGGTAATCCTGTTGGGCCTTACCTCGAATCAGGGAGCCGACGATTTCCAGTTTACCGGTAATCCTCCACTGCATCAGCAAGTAATAAAAAAAGCGCAGGAATGGGCCACCCCTGACAAACTCATGTTTGTTACCGGAGCTACACGGGCAAGCCGTTTGCAAGAAATCAGGGAATATGCTCCCGATAATTTTCTTTTGGTCCCGGGTGTGGGAGCCCAGGGAGGAAGTTTAAAAGAAGTTGCCCAAAATGGCATGAACAGTGAATGTGGATTGCTGGTAAACTCATCGCGTGGAATTATTTATGCGGACAATTCCCTGAATTTTGCACAGGCAGCAGCTTCTGAAGCAAAAAAATTACGAAACGAAATGAACGAACTTTTAGACGTATACTTATAAAATTGCCGTATCGACAACTTTTCTGAGAGTTTACTTGTCATCGGGAAAACTCTTTTTTTGTTTACATGGGTTCGAATTCAAAATCAATTCCGTAAAATTCACATCGCCCAAAAGTGAAACCTTTTTTTTTAATAGTTTTGACTCACCCAATGAATGGCGTGATAATTAATAATAAACAAATCAAATTAATGGATAAGCAATGAGAAGCATCAAATTTCTTTTACTGGTTTTTTCTTTTCTTTTAACGCTGGGCTGGGCTTGCACATCGGATAAAGAAAAAAACGCTAATTACCTGCCTCCCTTTGAGGTGGAAATTCCTAATGAACTAAAAGGGAATAAAGCCATCGAGAAATTTATCGACGAAAGTCAGACAGCCCTGAACAAGTGGAGCTATGCTTTAGAAGACCTGGCCGGGCAATGTGAACCTTACGTGGGGAAAGAAGAAAGTGAACTCACCACCATGGAAAAAGTAAAACTTGGAAAAATCATGATGGAGTTTGTGGCAAATATGGGCCAATTTGCGGTAAAAGTAGCCGAAATGGAACAAACGGCCACAGCTATCGAAGAAAACCTGAACCCGGAAGAATTACAAGCCTTAACTACTGTTATGAACTCTTTTGAACTGAGAATTCAGGAAATAAACCATAAATATAAAGATTTTGGGAAAGATCAGGAATCCATGTAATAGTACCTACTAACTATTATGGCAAAGAGGTTTATCTTTTTAAGATAAGCCTTTTTTATTTCCATCAGTTCTTTGAAATTTAGTTTTTAATTTTTAGCTTGCTTTCAACAAATAACTATAGGTTAAAACCACTCTAGCTTTTGCATTATGAACTCTCAAGCCTTTTTTAAATCTTCCCTATTCCTGACTTTATTTGTTTTTGCGGTCTCGTGTACCGAACCCGAAAGCCCCGAATCGGATCAACTAATGGTTAATACCTGGATTTCGGATGTAATGAATGATTACTATTTTTGGTATGAAAAAATTCCTTCCGATAAAAAACCAAACGGTACTACTGAACCTACAGAATATTTCTACAGCCTCTTATACACTCAGGAAGATAGATGGTCGTATATTACCGACGATTATTCCGGACTTATGGCTGAGTTCAGCGGAACTCCCGTATCCATGGGGTTTGCTCCTGCTTTTGGTAAATTCTCAAATACGGGAAACATTTTTATCATTGTGGTTTATGTTTACAAAGATTCCCCGGCCGAAGCTGCCGGACTTAAACGGGGCGACATTATTTTAAAAATAAACAATCAGGAGTTGACTCCAACCAATTACAAAAACCTTTATTCACAAAATCAATACGATGTAAGCCTGGGTTACTTTAACGGGTCTTCCATTTCGGAAACCAACAATACAATAAGCCTTACGGCTCAACAACTAAGGGTCGATCCCATTCTTTTCGACACCATTTACCAGAACTATAATGGAAAAAACATTGCCTATTTCTGTCTCTCCGAATTTCTAAATAAAGAACCATTTGTTAGCCACGTGCAACCGGTTATTGAAAAAATAAAAAGCAAAGGCATCCGCGATGTAATTATTGATTTGCGTTATAATACAGGAGGAGCTTTGGATGCAGCTGCCTGGCTGGCTTCGTCGCTGGCTCCCCAAGCCACGCTCGACAATCGTTCGGTTTTGGTTGAGTTGCTTTTCAACAATAAGCTGCAACCCTATATGGAGCAGGAAAACGGAACCAAATATTATTTCGACAATACCATAACATCGAACCTCAACCTCGACCATATTTACTTTTTAACCACCAACTACATGACCGCTTCGGCCAGCGAACTGCTTATTACCGGACTTGAGCCTTATATGGAAGTGATTCAGGTTGGGGAAAATACCGCAGGAAAATATACCGGTATGTGGGCCATTCCCGATCTGGAGACTCCGGCCAGACACAATTACGGCATCATGCCCATTGTAATGAAATATGCCAATGCCGTGGGTTATACCGATTTTAAAGACGGGCTGGTCCCCGACCATCTGGTTGAAGACAATTTGTTTACTGCACTTCCGTTTGGACACATTGAAGATCCACAAATTACTACAGCGCTTAATTTAATCGCCGGATTAGTTGGCAAAAAACAAAGTGTGGTTAACGAACCTATTCCATTTATACGATTAAGCACTCCCAAAATGGAATTAAAAAATAATTTATTCATTAAGCCTCCGGCAACAAATCGGGTCAACTAAAATTACACCTAAACTAAGCTAAAACGGAACGTTTTTTCAAGAACAGGAATAAATAAACCATAACCCGGCAAACTTATTTGCAGGGTCTATTAATTCATAAGCAAAATCGATAGCTTTTATCGGGGCTTTTGTTTTATTTTTGTCTTTGAACAATAAACACAACGAAGCATGTTAATTCTCTTATCTCCGGCTAAAACCATCGATTTTGATAATGCCCGCATCATCAAACAAAAAAGTTATCCCGAATTTTCAAAGCAAGCGGCCGAATTGGTTTCAATACTTAAAAAGTTCGACACAAAATCGTTAATGGAGCTTATGAAAATAAGCCCTAAGTTGGCTTTGCTAAATGTGGAACGCTTTAAAACCTGGCAGCACCAGCCCGATGAGAACATCATGCGTCAGGCTATTTGCGCTTTTAGCGGCGATGTTTACACCGGCTTACAGGTTGCCGACTGGAACGAGGACGATTTTGAATTTAGCCAGGAACACATCCGTATTTTATCGGGACTGTACGGAATATTGCGACCGCTCGATTACATTAGCCCTTACCGACTCGAGATGGGAACCAAACTACACACAAAACGAGGCAAAAACCTTTATCAGTTCTGGAACGACACACTCCAAAAAAATATTCAGAATCAGCTAAGAACACAGGGCAACAACGTTTTGCTTAATTTGGCTTCGAACGAATATTTTAAAGCCATTCAGGCCAAAAATCTAAATTCCCGCATTATTTCTCCCCAATTTAAAGAGGCCAAAAACGGCCAATACAAATTGATTAGTTTTTTTGCCAAAAAAGCCCGGGGCTTGATGGCCCGCTACGTGGTGAAAAATCAAATTACCGAACCTGAAAAACTTAAGGAATTCACCGACGGAGGCTATTCTTTTAACGACCGGCTCAGCAAAGGCGACCAATGGGTTTTTACCCGCGAATAACGCTTTTTGATGCCTTTCATTACATTCATCTAAACTTTTATGCAACTGGAGGGTTTATCAGTAAAAAAGCACAAAAATGATTGCATCTAAAACATCATCAAGCCTTACTTTATTAAGTATTCTGGTCTTACTATTTATGCATGGCTGCAGTTCACCTGAATCAACATTTCAGCAATACAATATTTCAATTAGCGATGAACTTTCTCCCGCAGGACTTTTACCCGAACGTGTAGAGATTAATAGCGAAGGAAAGCTAATCATGCTCACCAACCGCTTTAACGACGACAATACCATTTACCAAAAGAATTTTTTCCTGGAACTAAATCCTTCGCAACAAGATACCATAATCCATTGGCTAACATCGTTGACGCATGAAGATTTATCCAACATGCAAACGGTACCGGGCGATTCGGTAATTTACAAAATAAACATTGGCTGGATTAAAAATAAACAACACAATAATTTCTTTCTGATAGGAAACCGTTTTTCACCAGGCATTCATCAAATAATAAATTTTAGCCGGCAGGCGCCCACCTACTCACACCGCTTTAAATTAAAAGAATCGCACTATTTTAGCACGGCTGAATTTTGCATTGGCAAACCCAACGAATACCCTTTGAAGGCCAACTAAAAAATTGGATTATTTCCTTGTTTATAAATCGTCCCAATGAATCTCAAGTTGTACTGCTTCCTGTTCCTCAGTTAAAAAATTCGATACCGAAATCCCCAGTAAACGCACCCCTAATTGGTGAACAATTATTAAGGGCAACAATTCCAAAGTAGTTTGCCAAAGCAAATCAAAACTCAGAATTGATTCGTTCAGTGATTTGCTTCGGGTAACCTGACTAAAGTCGGCATATTTTGCTTTTAAGGTGATGGTTCTCCCGAATTTTCCGGAGCGCTGCAAGCGTTCATACACCTTTTTTGCAATGGGATGCAGGGCTTTTTCCATTTCGATGCTACTAAACAAATCGGTCGAAAAGGTATTTTCACCACCCACCGACTTTAGTTCTCTGTGCGGATTTACCGGCCGGTTATCAATTCCTCGTACAATTTGGTAATAATAGGTTCCGGCCTTTCCAAAATTTTGCACCAAACGGTGTTCTGACAATTGCTTTAAATCACTTCCAAAAAAAATGCCCATACGGTGCATCTTTTCGGCTGTAACCTTACCAATACCAAAAAAGCGTTCCACCTTTAACTTATCGATAAAAGCCAACGCCTGATCGGGAGTTATCACAAATAAACCGTCGGGTTTATTCACATCGGAAGCGGTTTTAGCTAAAAACTTATTGTATGAAACTCCTGCCGAAGCGGTTAATTGGGTTTCATTAAAAATGCGTTTCTTTATTTCTAAAGCAACCCTTGTTGCCGATGAATGATTGCCTGAGTTTTCAGTTACATCAAGATAAGCCTCGTCCAACGAAAGGGGTTCCACCAGGTGCGTAAATTGCTTAAAAATATCTCGAATCTGGTACGAAACCATTTTATAAACTTCCATGCGCGGTCTGACAAAAATTAAATTGGAACATCGGCGTTTGGCTGTAACCGATGGCATGGCCGAATGAATTCCAAATTTACGGGCTTCGTAACTGGCCGTAGCTACAACTCCCCGGGCACTACTACTGCCAATAACAATGGGTTTCCCACGCAATTCAGGATTATCGCGTTGCTCTACTGCTGCATAAAAAGCATCCATATCGATATGGATTATTTTTCGAATCTTCGACCGATCTTCTCTTAAATTACCCATCTCAATTCGGCTTTGTCATGGCTTTAATTTAATCCGCATTAATAACGAACAAAATAGCATTTTTTGCGTATTATCTACAGTTTTTTGCACTTAATTCAAATCCCATGGATCGTTCCGATTTACTTTCATTCCTTCAACGCTCAAAAGCCGGAAAAGTAACCGAGCTCGACTTATCAAACAAAGGCATTGAAGAACTTCCCCTGGAAGTTGGCGAAATTACTACTTTAAAAACCTTGAATTTAAGCTTTAACAGCCTTAAAGAACTGCCTTCGACCCTATGCAATTTAATTAATCTTGAAAAGCTTTTCCTTACCCGAAATAGTATTTCGCGACTACCCGTTGGCATCGGAAATTTGAGCAAACTTAAACACCTGGATATTAGTTACAACCCATTGGGAAAAATTTCCCGTGAATTCGGTCTTTTTTGCAATCTTGAAACACTCGATGCCAGTTTTTGCGAACTAAAAACACTTCCGGTAGAGCTAACCAATCTCTTTAATTTAAAAGAGATGAATCTTGAAGATAACACCCTGGAATTTCCACCACAAAAAGTTGTAAAACGAGGCCTTTATGCCACCATGCATTATTTAACCATCGAAAAACGCAAAAGCGAAGCCTCGCGTGTAATGCTGCAAGTATTTAATATGCCCGAAAAAATACAGCCCGCATTTAAGCAATACATCCGCTATTTTAACCAGCTGGTTTCGCAGGCAAACAGCAAAGAGGTTATTTTTAATCTGAATTTCATTAATCAGGATTTTTACCAGGAGATGGATTTAAACGCAGGCGTTGAAGGCTACCTTTACGATGTGATGCGCTACATTCAATCAAAGATGGAACTGCTTAAAAGTTCGGAACCGGCGAATAATAATTCTGATACGGCTTATTTAAGTGTTCGCATGAATGATATCAAAGAAAAACTAGCTCACCTGAACGATTCGCTCGACGAAAATATTGATGAAATCAGAAAACTAAAACGCGAAATCAAAGGTTTTTACGACACCTTAAATTCCTAATCAATTCGGATGGTATCTCCTTCTCGGATAATAACAATCCGGGTGGTTTTCAGAGTTTCAAAAAACTCCTGTATGCTTTGCTGAAACTTTTGCAAATCGGGTTCTACTCCCTGTTTAAATGTTTTTAAATTTTCTTTCAATTGCTCCAATTGTTTATCCAGCGAATCGCCTCGTTGTTCCCAGTTTTTTGACGTCCAATGTTCTTCAAGACTTTTCTGAAAGGAACGAAACATACTATCCAGATTAATTTCAACCTCTGAATACCGTTCCTCACTATTTTCAGATAAATAATCACCTTTCCAGTATTTGTCGTTAATATCAAAAACATACAAGCTGTGTAAACGGTATGCATCAATAAAAACCTCTTCGGTTGAATAACGCGAAACCAATTTCTGAATTAATCGACTTGCTTTATAAGGATTTAATTGAAAAATGGTATCGAGATAAACCTTTTCGTGATGCAAAATTTTCACCTGTACGTTGTCCCAAACTTTTTGAGCCTGTAAAAAGCCAGTCAAAAGCAGCGTAAATGCTAGAATACAACCTAATCTTTTCATTTTTTAAGGGTTAAAAACTAAGCTAAGATACCAAAATCTATAAAATGGTTTCTTCAACAACAAATAAAAAAGTTATATATTAAACTGATATCTAAAAACCAGCTCACAGGAAGATCATAAAAGTGAGTAATTTGTTAACATTTAGCCCATCGGTTTCAGGACAAAATCTCCCGCTTTGCTTAGTTTTGTATCTTTACAAAAAAAAATAAAACAAATTGGCTTCAAAAGAACAAGACATAGTTAAAACACCCTTGATGAAACAATATTATAACATCAAGGCAAAACATCCCGACGCTATTTTACTGTTTCGGGTAGGCGATTTTTATGAAACTTTTTCGGAAGATGCCATTAAGGCTTCTGAAATTCTGGGCATTACTCTAACCCGGCGAGCCAATGGTTCAGCTTCGTATGTAGAACTTGCCGGATTTCCTTACCATGCGCTCGACACCTATCTGCCTAAACTGGTACGTGCCGGACAACGGGTAGCCATTTGCGAGCAACTGGAAGACCCAAAACAAACCAAAAACATTGTAAAACGTGGTGTTACTGAACTGGTTACTCCTGGCGTTTCGGTTAACGACAACATCCTGAATCATAAAGAAAATAATTTCCTTGCTTGTGTTTACATAGAGAAAAGTATAGCTGGAGCAGCTTTTCTCGACCTCTCTACCGGTGAGTTTTACACCTCTGAAGGGGGGTTCGATTACATTAACAAATTGCTGCAAAGCTTAAAACCCAAAGAGGTACTTTTTGAACGGAATAAAAAAGAACTTTACATGGAGCATTTTGGTCATGGGTTTTACAATTATCCGCTTGACGAATGGGTTTTTACTGAAGATGCCGCCAGCGACAGACTGTTAAAGCACTTTGAAACCCAATCACTAAAAGGCTTTGGCATAGCCGGCCTAAAGCAGGGAATAGTAGCTTCGGGAGCCATTTTGCATTACCTCGATTTAACCCAGCATCATCAAATTGGCAACATCAATCGAATAAGCCGCATAGCACAGGACGATTACGTATGGCTCGATAAATTCACCATCCGAAATCTGGAGATTTTCCAAAGCATGAACGAAGAGGGAAAAACCCTCATCGATGTAATGGATCATACCCTTTCACCCATGGGTTCGCGGATGCTCAAACGTTGGCTGGCACTTCCTTTAAAAAACATCAATGCCATTAACAACCGCCTGAATACGGTTGAATATTTCACAAATCGGGCTGAATTAAAACAGGATCTTTCGCTCTACCTTAAACAAATTGGCGATTTGGAGCGGCTAATTTCAAAAGTTTCTCTCGGAAAAATTAATCCGCGCGAGGTGCTTACTTTAAAGAATGCACTGGATGCCATTGTGCCTATTAAACAATTATGTTCCCAAGCTGATATCACCAGCTTAAAAACCCTGGCCGAACAACTGAATCCTTGTTTATCGATTAAAGAAAAAATTGAAACTACTTTACACGATGATCCGCCAACCCAAGTCAATAAAGGAGGTGTAATTGCCAAAGGAATAAATGAAGAACTCGACGAACTGCGTCGCATTGCTTTTTCTGGAAAAGATTACCTTATTGATCTGCAACAGCGCGAGAGTGAACGGACAGGTATTCCATCGTTAAAAATAAGTTTTAACAATGTGTTTGGCTATTACATTGAGGTAAGAAACACACATAAAGATAAAGTGCCTGAAGAATGGATACGTAAACAAACCCTGGTTAGCGCCGAGCGATACATTACTGAAGAATTAAAAGAGTATGAAAGTAAAATTCTGGGAGCCGAAGAAAAAATATTAGCCCTGGAAACAAATTTATTTAACGATCTGGTTTATAGCCTCAATGAATTTGTTCCGGCCATTCAGCTCAATGCTTCACTCCTTTCAAAGCTCGATTGCCTGATTTCGTTTGCTACCTTGGCCTTACAGCACAATTATTGCAAACCCGGAGTAAACGAAAGCAATATTATTGAGATTATCGAAGGACGGCATCCGGTTATCGAAACCCAGATGCCCATTGGAGAGGCTTATATTTCGAATTCCATCCAGTTAGACCAGTACAATCAGCAGATAATTATTATTACAGGGCCCAACATGGCGGGAAAATCAGCTATACTGCGACAAACGGCACTCATTGTTCTGATGGCACAGGTTGGTTCCTTTGTGCCTGCTCAGGCGGTTAACCTGGGCTATGTCGATAAAATTTTTACTCGCGTTGGAGCCTCCGATAATATTTCAGTGGGCGAAAGTACTTTTATGGTTGAAATGAACGAAGCGGCCAGCATTCTAAACAACGTTAGCGACCGAAGCCTGATTCTGCTCGATGAGTTGGGACGCGGAACCAGCACCTACGATGGAATAAGTATTGCCTGGGCTATTGTAGAATTTATACACGAACATCCTTTAGCCAAAGCCAAAACTTTATTTGCTACCCATTATCACGAACTGAACGAGATGGAAAAATCGTTTAAGCGAATAAAAAACTACAATGTTTCGGTTAAAGAGATAGATAAAAAAGTAATTTTTCTGCGAAAATTACTCCCCGGAGGAAGCGCTCACAGCTTTGGAATTCATGTGGCTAAAATGGCCGGAATGCCAAAAAGTGTGATTAGTCGAGCGGAAAAAATACTTTTGGAACTGGAGCAAACCCGGGGCAAACAAGGCCTTGACGAAGAGGTAAAAGAAATTGCCAAAAACCGCGAAGGACTGCAGTTGAGCTTCTTTCAGCTTGACGATCCGGTACTTAAACAAATCCGCGATGAGATTAAACACCTCGACATCAATAACCTGACTCCCATGGAGGCCCTGAATAAGCTGAATGAGATTAAGAAATTGACCGGGATTTAGTTTTTTTTTGAAAACCGCAATTTAAACAAAAAACCCTGACAGCTATTAAGCTATCAGGGTTTCTGTACCCGGGGCCGGTCTCGAACCGGCACGTCCATTACTGGACACAGGATTTTAAGTCCTGCGCGTCTACCAATTCCGCCACCTGGGCATGGTTTCGTTGCCTCAAATGCATCAGATAGTTAAAGTCTTACCTTTTTTATCTTTTACTAAGTAGCGGGAGCTCCTTTGCCGGTTCCGCCACCTGGGCAATAAATCTTATATTTTTATTAAAATAGAACGTAAAAAAAAAGAGCGAGAAACGGGATTCGAACCCGCGACCCCGACCTTGGCAAGGTCGTGCTCTACCAACTGAGCTATTCTCGCAATGCGGATGCAAATATAAGCGCAAATTTTATTTCTGCAAAAATTTTCACCTAAAAATAAGGCTTATTTTTTTACTTCACAATTAGTTCAAACTAAGTGTTTCGCAAATAATCACTTATCGCATCAATTAATCGCAAAAGCTTAGTATTTTTGGCATCATTTTCAAATAATTAAAAAATGCAACGATTTAACGAAACTGTACACGACTATATACTTCAACACACCTCGTCACCATCCGATCTGCTGAAAGAACTGGAGCGGCAAACCCATCTTAAAATCCTTCGTTCGCAAATGGTTTCAGGAACTTTACAGGGAAAAATACTGGAAATGCTAAGTTGCATGATAAAGCCCGTAAATATTTTAGAATTGGGAACCTTTACCGGATATTCGGCCCTATGCCTGGCAAAAGGGCTTCAACCCGAAGGAAAATTGATAACCATTGACATTAACGACGAATTGGAAGTTTTTGCTCGATCGTTTTTCAATCGCAGTCCCTATGGCAATCAAATTGATTTTAGAATTGGTGATGCCCGTGAAATAATTCCCCCTATAAAAGAAACATTCGATTTGGTTTTTATTGATGCCGACAAACGTCAATATCCGGAATACTACCAAATGGTATTTGATAAGATTAAACCTGGGGGCTATTTAATTGCCGACGATGTACTGTGGTATGGAAAAGTGAATGAAAAAATTCAGGACAACGACACCTACACCAAAGGTTTATTAGCATTTAACAACATGGTGCAAAAAGACAATCGGGTGGAAAATGTAATTTTCCCGGTTCGCGATGGCTTAATGGTAGTTAGAAAATTAGCATGAGATTAACGGTCAATAATCTTTAGGTAACCGTAATTGTTTTGTATTTTAGAATACATTTACCAAACTAAAACTCACATTATGGGCAAGTTTACTAATAAAACGGTATTAATAACCGGTGGTGCATCGGGAATTGGTTTTATAATGGCCAAAATCGTTTTAACAAAGGGTGTGTCGAACCTTATCATTTGGGATATCAACCCAGACGGACTAAATCAGGCAATTACCGATCTTAAAAAAATAAACCAACATTGTTATGGATATCCGGTTGATGTTTCATCGCTGGAACAAGTTAAAAAATCAGCCGAAAAAGTAAAATCGGAAGTGGGAACTGTAGATATTTTAATTAATAATGCCGGAATTGTTTTTGGTAATTATTTTCACGAACACACTCACGAGCAGGTGGAACAAACCATGAGCATAAACAGCAATGCACTCATGCACATAGCACTGGAGTTTTTACCCGATATGCTTAAACAAAATAGCGGACATATAATCAATATTGCTTCGGCAGCAGGTATGGTGGCCAACCCGCAAATGTCGGTTTATTGTGCCAGCAAATGGGCAGTAGTTGGCTGGAGCGATTCGGTTCGGCTCGAAATGAAAAAGTTAAAAAAACAGGTAAAAGTTACCACGGTTACCCCTTACTATATAAATACAGGTATGTTTAATGGCGTTAAATCGCTAATCCCCATTCAGCACCCCGAAAAAGCCACTCGTAAAATCATTAAGGGAATCGAACGCAACCGGGCTTTTGTTCGTGTTCCGCTTATAATTTACACCCTTCCGTTAATTAAAGGCTTGTTGCCAACCATTATATTCGATTGGTTTGTAGGTAAAGTTTTGGGGGTGTATAAAACCATGGAACATTTTAAAGGCCGCAATTGATGGTAATTTCGATGGCTCCTTTGCAGGGATTTACCGATGCTCCATTTCGTAATGCTTTTCATCGCAACATTGGAGGGATCGATAAATTTTATACCCCTTTTTTACGTTTAGAAAATGATGGTTCCTTAAAATCCAAATACCTGAAAGACATCCTTCCTGAAAACAATTCAGGAATACCGGTAATTCCTCAAATACTCATAAATAACTCCAAAGATTTTTTATTTTTTGCAAAGATCATAGCAGATAATGGTTACCCCGAAGTTAACTGGAATCTGGGTTGTCCCTATCCTATGGTAAGCAAACGCAAGTTGGGTTCCGGACTGATTCCTTATCCTGAGGAGATTAAACAAATACTTGAGACTGTTATTCCGCAAACCCATTTGAAAATCTCCTTAAAAATTCGTGCCGGTTATCAGCAGGCTGATGAAATATTTCCTGTTCTGGAAGCAATTAAAACCTTGCCAATTCATGAGATCATACTTCATCCCCGAATAGCCCGGCAAATGTATAAGGGTACCGCCAACCATGAAATATTTATTCACACCCAACAACAAAGCGTTTTTAAATTAGCATACAACGGCGACATTACTACCACAACTAATTTTAAGTTTCTTCAAACCAAACTTACCGAAACAAATCACTTTATGATAGGTCGGGGATTAATTGCCAATCCGTTTTTAGGCATAGAAATTAAAAATGGCTTTTCTATGCCTGAATTGGAAAAACGCCATCTTTTTTACCAGTTTCATCAGGAGCTTTTATTGCACTATGAAAAAGTTCTTTCGGGTGAGTCACACCAATTAAACAAGATGCTTGGGTTCTGGGAATACTGGTCGCTATTGTTTTCAAACGGCAGGAAATTATACAAGACCCTAAAAAAATCACATAAAATTAATCAATACAAAAGACTGTCATCAGGGTTTATACAAAACGAAGCTTTTATTAATTAACCCCTGCTTAACATAGGTTTTGAGTTCCCGAATCAACATATTCCATTAAAATTTAGTTAATTTGAAAGACTATAAAAAGGTGGTATGCATAAATTACAATTACTTCTGTTCCTTATTTTGCTGAGTATTGGAACTTTTGCACAAACCGAATCTGATTCCCTATTTATTAAAGAAACAGAATTTGGCTTAAAGTTTTTATATCAGAATCAGCCCATTAAAGCCCACGAGGTTTCAATCCTGATGGTATCTGATTTTGAAGTTTACGACTTATTTGAAACAGGTAGAGAAGCCCGTATTTTTGGTTCAGTTTTCGCAACCATCGGAACCTGTTTAGTAGCCATTCCTTTTGTAACCACTCTGCTTGGCGAAAAAACAAACTGGGCATTTACCCTGGCAGGCACCGGATTTATTGGTATATCTATCCCATTATTTCGTAGCTATCACAAAAAAACCCGTTCGGCTGTCGAGCAGTACAATACAAACCTAAACCCACCCGCTTTAAACCCTGATGACTCAGAAGTAAGCATTGGCTTAAGTAATTCCGGAGTTGGCCTGGTGTGGCGTTTTTAATAAAAAAGAAGTCCGGACAAAAGCCAGACTTTTCAATAATTAAAAGACCACAACCACATAACAACAGAATTTGTTGCAATCTTTAGGCTTCCACAAGCACTTTTGCCGTTTTTACCGTTTTTATAATTCGTGAGGCAACCTTGTAAGGATCGGCATTCGAAGCTGGACGGCGATCTTCGAGCCAGCCTTTATAGCCACGTTCAACAGTTCCAATGGGAATGCGAATGGACGCACCGCGATCGGAAACACCATAACTAAACTGATCGATTCGTGCCGTTTCATGATGCCCGGTTAAGCGCTTGTCGTTGTCGGCTCCATAAACCGCTATGTGTTCGGCAACCACCGGACGGAAAGCTTCACAAATAGCTTCATAAACCCCTTTATCACCGCAGGTACGTAAAACACTGTTCGAGAAATTTGCATGCATGCCCGAACCATTCCAGTCACCAGCAACTGGTTTAGGATCAAGATTAATTCGTATACCAAATTCTTCGGCCACACGTTCCAACATATAACGGGCTACCCAAATTTGATCGCCGGCTGCCTTTGCACCTTTGGCAAAAATCTGATATTCCCATTGCCCTTTCATAACTTCGGCATTAATTCCTTCAATTCCGATTCCTGCTTCAATGCACAGGTTTAAATGCTTTTCGGCAATCTCGCGTCCCACAATAAATTCGCCACCCACAGAACAATAATAAGGCCCCTGTGGTGCCGGATAATAACCTGGTGCGGGAAAACCGTAGGGTGAATGTGTTTCAATATTCCACAACACATACTCCTGCTCAAAGCCAAACCAAAAATCATCATCGTCGTCATCTATGGTTGCCCGGGCATTGGTTGCATGTGGCGTTCCATCAGGATTAAGCACTTCGGTCATTACCAAATAACCATCTTTCCGATCGGGATCAGGAAATAAGGCAACCGGTTTTAACAGCAAATCAGAAGAACCACCTGGCGCCTGTTGGGTCGAGCTGCCATCGAACGACCAAATGGGACAGTCTTCAAGTTTGCCACTGAAATCGGATACCACCTTTGTTTTGCTTCGCATGGTTTGTGTAGGCTTGTTACCATCGAGCCAAATGTACTCTAATTTCATTTTCATTGTTTTAGCATGTTATTTGTTACACATATAAATATTACATGGTACAAATATAACATTTCATAATGTAAAACATTTGTTTTAATCTCATTATTTTAAATTTTTTTATTTTTTATTTATCTACACCCCTATTTTTTATAGTGTTCATTTATATATTTGTATTTTTTTAGTGGTTATAGCCTATTTTATTATAGGTTCTTTTGTGTTTTATGTGTTTTAAATTTGTAAGCGTTGATAATCAAATAAAAAAAAGCTCCAAACTTTCGCTTGGAGCTTTCGTCGATAAAACCTAATCTATTATCTGGCAAATAATAATTCGCGATATTTAGGCAGCGGCCATATTTCATTGTCCACTATCATTTCTAAATGATCGATATGATATCGTATTTCAGAAAGATAGGGTTTCACCTCTTCAGCATAAAGTCTTGCTTTTTCGTAAACATCTTCAACAGCATTGGCTTTTTTACGGGCTTCAACCATGTTTTTCACTTTTATCTTAATTAAAGCGATGCGTCCCGAGATTTCTTTAATGGTTTGCAATTGAATTCCCGCAATCTGGTCAAAATCTTTTGCATCAAGCACTTGTTTTAAGCCACGAACATTTTCAATCAATTGGTTTTGGTATTTATAAACCGTTGGAATAATGTGATTAGTTGCTAAATCGCCAAGAACCCTACCTTCAATTTGAAGCTTTTTAGTATATTGCTCCACCTTGATCTCGTGGCGGGCTTCCAACTCCCTTTTGCTAAAAACATGATGCTTGGTACACAACTCAATGGTATTTTCTGAAACAAAAGCTTCCAATGCTTTAACCACTTCCTTAACGTTCGACAACCCACGCCGTTCAGCTTCTTCAATCCACTCATTTCCATAACCATTGCCATCGAACCGAATGGTTTTGGAAGCAATAATATATTCTTTTAAAACCTGAAATATGGCTTCATCTTTTTTAATTCCTGCATCAATTTTTGCATCAACTTCAACTTTAAATTTGGAGAGTTGATCGGCAACAGCGAGAGTTAAGAAAGTCATAGGAGCAGCACAATTGGCATTGGAACCAACCGCTCTGAATTCAAATCGATTCCCTGTAAATGCAAAGGGAGAGGTGCGGTTGCGGTCGGTATTATCGAGCAACAATTCGGGAATACGTCCAATATCTAATTTTAAATCCGTTTTTTCGTCAGGTGTCATTTTTTTATCCGACACTCGTTCCTCTATCTCGTTGAGCACATTGGTTAAATAGGAACCCAAAAACACTGACATAATTGCTGGTGGTGCTTCTGAAGCCCCCAGACGGTGTTCGTTACCGGCCGACATGATACTTGCCCTCAACAAATCAGCATTTTCGTGAACTGCTTTAATGGTGTTTACCAGAAAAGTTAAAAATTGCAGGTTTGTTTTTGGATTCTTTCCGGGAGATAAAAGGTTTACCCCGGTATTGGTGGCCATTGAAAAATTATTATGCTTTCCTGAACCGTTTACACCTCTAAATGGCTTTTCGTGCAACAGAACCTTAAAATTATGTCGCCGGGAAACCTTTTTCATTAAATCCATCAACAACATATTGTGATCCACGGCCAGATTGGCTTCTTCATATACCGGAGCACATTCAAACTGGTTTGGGGCCACTTCGTTATGACGGGTTTTGATGGGAATGCCCAATTTGTATGCTTCTATTTCAAAATCGCGCATAAAAGCACTTACCCGGGTTGGAATGGTTCCAAAATAATGATCGTCTAATTGCTGATCTTTTGCCGAAGAGTGTCCCATAAGCGTTCGGCCAGTAAGCATTAAATCGGGACGTGCCATGTATAATGCAGTGTCGATTAAAAAATACTCTTGTTCCCAACCAAGTGTTGCATATACTTTTTTTACATCTTTATCAAAATACTGACAAACATTAACTGCAGCATCGTTTAATACGGCAAGCGATTTTAGCAATGGAGTTTTGTAGTCGAGTGCTTCACCGGTATAGGAAACAAAAATAGTGGGAATACATAAAGTACGATCAAAAATAAATGCCGGTGATGAGGGATCCCAAGCTGTGTATCCACGGGCCTCAAAGGTGTTTCTTAAACCACCACTGGGAAAACTCGATGCATCGGGTTCCTGTTGTACCAGCTTGGCTCCATCAAAACTTTCAATTACCCCATCGGTTATTGATGGCTCAAAAAAAGCATCGTGTTTTTCGGCTGTTGCACCAGTTAAGGGGTGAAACCAGTGGGTATAGTGAGTAACTCCTTTTGAAATTGCCCAGGCTTTCATTCCTGAAGAAACCTGATCAGCAATTCGCCGGGGAATCCGGGTACCATTGTCAATAGCATCTACTACGGTGTCATAAGCTTCTTTAGCCAGATACTCCCGCATTTTTCGCTGATCGAATACATTTTCAGCAAAGTATTCCGATGTTTTTCGGGTTGGTTGCTCAACCGGTTGTGCCTGTCGCGACATTAAGGCCTCTAATGCTTTAAATCGAATTGTTGCCATATAATATTGAATTACGTTTACCTAACAAATTTAAAAAAAAATAGTTCCCCCCTTTCACCAAACAGGTATATTTAGCCAAATGAATAACTTTTACACCCTACACCCCTAATTAAATACCATGCAAACGTTTTTTGTATTTATGAACACATTCTAAGATTCGTTGGGGTGTGGCATAAAAAAAGAGATCCGAAGACCTCTTTTTTTATGCCACTAAATCCCAATTATTTTTTTGCTTCAGCAAAATACTTATAAAAATAAGGAATGGTTTCAATGCCTTTAAACAGGTTGAATAAAGGAAAATTCTCGTTTGGAGAGTGAATGGCATCTGATTCAAGACCAAATCCCATAAGCACCGATTTTACACCCAAAATTTCTTCAAAAGCAGAAATAATGGGAATGCTTCCTCCACTGCGCACCGGAACCGGTTTTTTTCCAAAAGTTTCGTTATAGGCCCGGTCGGCAGCCAAATAGGCCGGAGTATCGGTCGGACAAACATAGCCTTGTCCGCCATGCAAAGGGGTTACCTTTACTTTAACACTTTTAGGAGCAATACTTTCAAAATGTTCTTTAAATAAAACAGCTATCTTTTCGTGATTCTGATTTGGAACCAGTCGGGTCGATATTTTTGCAGATGCTTTTGAAGGCAATACCGTTTTAGCTCCTTCGCCTGTATAGCCACCCCATATTCCACAAACATCAAAAGTTGGCCGTATTCCGGTACGTTCGTTTGTGGTATATCCCTTTTCCCCGGCCAACTCTTCAACATCGATGGCTTTTTTATATTCATCGATATTAAACGGAGCTTTTGCCATTAGGGCTCGTTCCTCAGCCGACACTTGAATTACATCGTCATAAAATCCGGGAATGGTAATATGTCCATTATCATCAACCATTTGGGCAATCATTTTTGCTAAAACATTAATGGGATTCGCTACAGCGCCCCCGAATAAGCCTGAATGCAAATCACGGTTGGGTCCGGCAACTTCAACCTCCCAATACGAAAGGCCTCGCAGCCCTGTAGTAATTGAAGGAATATCCTGAGCAATCATCCCGGTATCTGAAACCAGAATTACATCTGATTTTAACATTTCTTTATTGGCTTCACAAAAAGCCGGAAGGTTTGGAGATCCAATTTCCTCTTCCCCTTCAATCATAAATTTAACATTGCAAGGCAATTGATTGGTTTTTACCAGGTATTCAAATGCTTTTACATGCATAAAACTCTGCCCTTTATCGTCGTCGGCTCCCCGACCATAGATTTTCTCATCCCTGATTTCGGGTTCAAAGGGCTGGCTGTTCCATAAATTCAACGGATCAACAGGCATTACATCCATGTGAGCATAAACCAATACCGTAGGTAAGGTCGGATCGATAATTTTTTCGGCATAGGTCACCGGATTTCCTTTTGTTTCGAATACTTCGGCTTTGTCGGCTCCGGCTTTCAGAAGCGCTTCTTTTATGTATTCTGCCGCCTTGTACATATCGGGTTTATGATCGGCAATTGAACTGATTGAAGGAATGCGTAAATAACCAAAAAGCTCATCGATAAAACGTTGCTTATTGGTCTCAATGTATTGTTTTAAATCTTTCATAAATATGTTAGTGTTTAATTAAGTTTCACAAAATAGCATAACCAACCAAAGAAAAAATGGTTTAACTCCACCTAAAAACCCGGTTAAAAGTATTTGGTTTGATTTCCAGGCGACAATCCATGGTTTACAAATAACCAAAATTATATCCGAAATTGAAAATTATTAGGCTTATTGTAAAACACACCTAAAAGCATAAAAATTGTGTTTTTTCGACCACGTACGCAACCATTTTGCAACGAAATACATTATTAAACAGTTGCCCTAATTTAAACTGTTTGCTATGAAAAAGACACTTTGGTTTTTACTCACTTTTTTAACTATAGTTTCGTGTATAAAAGTTGATAATTGCGATGGCATTTTATGCTTTACTCCCCCTCAAAACTTCACATTTGAAATGGTCGATAAAATATCGGGCGAAAACCTGTATGCAAACAAAACGCTGGACTCTTTGGATATAATTGTTTTGAATGAAGAAGGAAAAAATGAAAAATTTAATTTTATTTCACATAATGGGTTAAACCTAATCGACGTACCAGAAATTGGTTGGAATACGGGACTAAGACAATATAAGATTATTTTAAACGATACCCTTTCAGTAAACATTCAGGTAAACACTGAGGTGGTAAACAAAGGCTGTTGTACTTTTTACCAAACCAAAAGCTTTCAGGTTTTGAATTACGAATACCACCAGAATGATTCTCTGAGTTATTACGTAGTTAAAATTGATTAATATCTGCCCAATACAAGTTGATTGCTATGTTGCCAGCTGTAGGGATTAGTCCACACAGCTGGTTTTTTATTGCTTAATCAGTTTTATTAGCTGCGATGTTGAATCGTCGTAAGTAATTTTCACAAAATACAAGCCTGTTGGCAATACTGTTTCGGTAGCATAAACCACTTCAAAAGTACCTGCAGGGTAGGTTTTTTCCTCAACCAAACCAATCTGACTACCTTTGAAATCGAAAAGTTGAATCGTTACTTTATGCCCACTTTGGTTTTTCCACCTTACGGTAAATTGTTGGTTAAACGGATTTGGAAAGGCACTGGCCAAAACCTGATTCAAGCTGACTGAAGGCCTAATGCTGTTATAATTATCATTCTGTGCTCCCGGAGTACCATATCCAGCCGATAATTCCCAACGATAATAGGGCTCGTTGTTTTTATAAGGATCAATCAACGAAAGAGTTTCACCACCATTTTCAATCGATGGCCAGGGCTCTTCGCCCATATACAGTACCGAATCGATTAACCGACCTGCACTATCGTACAAACGAAGAGCTTCTTCGGCACTGCTTAACCCAAAATCGAAAGGACCCACTGCGTTCGAAACTGAAGGATAAACAAATTTGAATTTTGTTTCCCTCTCATAAAGCACCAGGAATCCCTTAGGTGGAATTATGGTTCCAGATGGAATGATATAGGCATGACTGTTGTCAGCATCTTTAAATACCCAACCTGAAACATCGATCGGTCCGCTTGTTGTGTTAAAAAACTCTACCCAATCGCCGCAGGCTTGTTCGGTTGCCGATCGATAATTTATTTCATTTATTACCAAACTGTTGTATTCTTTTACCGATACCTTAAATACCGCTTTTATAGAGGTATTAGCCGATGTAAAATTCAATAATTCCGATGCTAAGGTGGAACTGATTCCCTCCCAGTGTGAAAATTCAAACCCGGGATTAGGAATAGCAGTTACCCGTACCGGATTATTCCTGAAATAGGCGCCTATCCAGGGAAAATTTTTCAGCTTTAAAGAACTCACCTGCACATACCCGTGACTTTTATCGGAAACATTTACTGAAAGGTAGGCTTTGCCACCAAGTCCAAATCGTGAGTCAATATGCCCATACACTGCATCGGAACGGTTGTTACCAAATGTTTTCATCCGGACAACATTGCCTTCAAAATCCCACATGTGATTCCATTTGTTGTTGTGGTAGGGAATTTCGCTGGCGATATTAGCCTTTAAACTATCAATTAAATGGGTTACGCGTACTTTTTTAAAATCGTAATTCATTCGATCGGCAAAACGGTTAATAAATTCCGATTTAAATTCGGGGTTTTCCAACAACCTCCGCAACAGGTAAGTTGACCAGGGCGGATTCGGCCAGTCAGGACCATTGGTTGCCAAAGCAAAATTCAGTGTGTTATATTTGTAATTATCGACATTGTATAAACCAAAACCAAAATCGGTATCATAAATCAGCCAGCGCCATTTCCCGGTGGGTGTTTGGGGTCGCCAAAATTTAATGTTATTACCCGGCCAGTCGCCATTATCGAAATAAATCTGGGCAATCTGGTAGTCCATAAAATTGGTGATATCCATTAGTTTTTTAATGGAATCGTACACATTCGCTTTAGAAATATCATTTGAGCGAATAAAATTCATCATTTGATTGTAATGGTCAGCACTTCCCTCAACTACCCAGGCATTTCCTTCCAAAATATCCACTTTATCAGCATCAACCTGGGGGTGATTGTTTTCAAGGTAAGCTTCGTTTATTTTTTCGCGCATGTTAAGCAAACCCCAATAGTTCCCGTTCAGATAAACTACCACTGGCTGATATGCCTGGCGGTCAATGTCCAGTTCGTTGAGCAAGCCCGTCATCATGGCATCGCGAAAAGCGGTATAGTTCCAGTCGTTGCCCGAATTGCGAATAATAAACGATTGGTATTGCTGATGCTCCCGCTCTTTAAAAAAAGGGTAATCGAAACTACTGTTTCCGTAGGCTTTTCGGGCAAACAATGCCATCGACTTTTGACTTTTTTTCGGATCATCGTTCAAACTATTTAATCCTGCCGCCCGGCTATAAGCTCCAAATATTTTGGTTCCACCGGGCGATTCAAATACTTTGGTTCCATTGGCATCGGCCAATTCAATAAAAACAGGTCGTTCCCAGTCCATCCAAAAATTTGCTTGTTTAAACGGATTTGAACTTTCAGCATTTGGCCCAAACACATAGATGCCATAATTATAATCCCATAGGTTGTACGGATCGGTAGTTAACGAAAGTATCGAAAGTTTTATATCGCGCGATTCTATAATGTAAGTCTGTAACGAAGGATAAATGCTCAATTGTTCGCTATTAACGGCTATTGCCCTGATTACCTTTGAAGTGCTTACTGAAATTGGACCCGTATATTTTGTGTCAGTAGTGTCTGGTTCTGAACCATCGGTAGTATAATAAATTGCTGTGGCGCCTGTTGAAGAAAGGCTTAACGTTTGCATCGAAGAATAAACACCTCCGGGAATTGAAAAGTTAACCTGACTTTTTGTTAATTCTGCATAAGCCCTGGTTTGGTTTGATGTTCCCGGAGTGGGTTCCCCAAAATAATACCAGGATTCCTCTCCATCGGCAAACCGCCCATACGAAACATCAGAAGGAAGCGCCACAGAATCAGCAATATCAACAATTTCACCATCAGGTGAAACTAAATACAAGCGTTCTCCTTCGGCCCCCAGCTTAAAATTGGTGTGAAACTGTTTTTTTGTTAAGGCCAGCACTTCGGGCATTGGGTTTGTGGGCTCTACCGGTAAGGAATAGCCAAAAGTTAAAAAAGGTATTAAAGTTAAATCGGAGGAGGTGTTTGAATTGTTATGCACCTGCACAGCCAGCACATTGGTCCCTTCAAGCAACAGCGACTCAAAATTGGCAAGCAGGTATTTTTCCGGTTCTTTTCCGTTAATCATAAAAGGTTCAATGTAGGTGTCGGCTACCTGATTATAGGGAACTGCTGTATTTGGAGTTCCAAGGTTAGCGCGGGCTATTTCCACGCCATTTAACCAGGCAACAAAGCCATCGTCGTAATCCATATGTAAAAGCGCTTCAACAATTTGCTCGGTATGGCTGAGCTGAAACTCTTTGCGAATAAAAACCGATAAGGTTCCTTCTGGAACCAGAGTAGCATCGTCGTTGTCGCCGTAACCAAATCCCGAAGGCCCATTTTCCCATGAAGAAGCATCAAATCCCAAGTTTTTCCAATCATTGGGTATCGAAACTGAACCCGCGGTATAATAAAAATTATCTCCGTGGGCTATAACATTATCATAAAAAACCTGCTCTTTCCTGTCTTTACCTGAAGCAAAAACCAACATAAATTCCTTTGCTTTTAGTTCGTAATCAGGAAACTGCCACTGGAGCAAATCTGTAGAATCGTCTGACACACTCCATCCTGATAAATTAATTGCAGAAGTAGTTGGATTATATAATTCGAACCAATCGGAAGCATCGCGGTCTTCGTCGAAAAAAGAAGCATTCTGCGATGAAAACTCGTTAATTAACAAACTTTGTGATGATCCGATGAATGTAAAGGCTAAACCTATGATAAACGCTAATAATTTTTTCACATTAAAATTTTGTTAGATGGCACTATTATAATTTAAAGTGTCGACAATAACACTTTTGCGGTAAATGTAGTTGGTTTAAATAAGTAAATAAAGTACAATTGTTTTAACGGCTACAATTAGCAAAAAAAAACAAACAAACAGGTTAACATATTAAGCTAAATGGAGGAATTTTTAATAAAATTAATTTTTTTAGTACTTTGTTTTGCATAGTAGTAATATTATTTTATATCTTTGTAAAGCAACTTTCATTGCATACTATAGTACTATTTGTATTGATTTAATATTCGCATGTATAAACACTTAAAACCATGACAAAAACCATCAGTATTAATTTAGGCGGACTGCTATTCCACATCGACGATGAAGCTTACAACAATTTGCAGACTTACCTTCAGGCAGTTGAAAAGCAGTTCATCCACGAACCGGAAAAACGTGAAATAATGTTCGACATTGAAACCCGAATAGCCGAACTATTTACCAGCCGGATTGATCGTCAAAAAAACCTCATTACCAACAACGATGTTAATGCAATTATTGGAATTATGGGACAACCCGATGATTTTTCAGAAACTGAGGACCCCAGCCAGCAAGCACAAAACAAAGGACAACGACGCACACAGCACACCAAGCGCATGTACCGCGATCCGGACAATCAAATCCTGGGTGGGGTTTGCGGTGGACTGGGAGCTTATTTCAACATCGACCCCTGGATATTTAGAATTCTGTTCATTGTTTTCGGGTTCTTTTTCTTTACCGGAATTATCATTTACCTGATACTTTGGATTGCTATTCCGGCAGCCTTATCCTCGGCTCAAAAGCTTGAAATGCGTGGCGAACCTATCACCATCGAGAACATAAAAAATGCGGTAAAAAACGAGTTCGACCAGGTTAAACGCAAAATGAACCTCTAAAAACAATTAAAAATTTACCAGAGTTATTAATTAAAAATTGAAACCATGAATATTGAAAATGCAAAAGCCCAGATGAAAAAAGGGGTGTTGGAATATTGCATCCTGTCCATCTTATCAAAAAAAGACTGCTATGCTTCGGAACTTATTAACGAATTAAAGGCTTCGAAATTAATAGTGGTTGAAGGAACATTGTATCCGCTGCTAACCCGACAAAAAAATGCCGGTTTGTTAAGCTACCGGTGGGAAGAATCGACTCAGGGACCTCCACGTAAATATTACACCTTAACCGATTCGGGAAAAGAATTTATGAAAGAGCTCGACCAATCGTGGAATGAGCTGGTGGCAGCAGTAACTTCAATCAATAACCAATAAGGAGAACTTAAGAATGAAAAAGACAGAACAAATACATATGGGAGGATTCATTTTTCACATTGATGAAGACGCATCGCAAATGCTGAACAACTATCTGGCTAATTTAAAAAACCATTTTGCCAAAGAAAGCGAAGCAAACGAAATTATTAACGACATTGAAATGCGGATTGCAGAACTGTTGCAACTTAAATTAAACGATCAAAAACAGGTAATTAACAGCTCCGACGTGCAGGATTTGATTGAAATTATGGGTAAACCGGAAGATTTTATGGTAGAACCCGAAAACAAGGAGAACACCAGCGCTCCACGTCAACGCAACCGACATCGCTTGTATCGCGATTTGGATAACAACCTGGCCGGCGGTGTTTGTGCTGGTTTGGGTGTTTACTTCAATCTCGACCCGGTTATCTGGCGCATAATTTTTATTGTGCTTACCATTCCTTTAGCCGGATTCCCCCTATTAGTCTATTTCATTTTATGGATAATTACTCCAGCGGCTTTAAGCACTGTACAAAAAATGGAAATGCGGGGAGGCGATTTTACGATTTCGGATATTGAAAATAATGTGAAACGCGAATTTGAACAGATTAAAGGAAATTTTAACAACTATAAAGATTCGGAACATTATAAACAGGCCCGCACCAACTTAAATAGTGTGGGACGCACCTTTGGTGAAATTATCGGATTTTTTGGTCGCATCCTGCTCATTCTTGTTGGTTTGATTCTAATACTTACCGGACTGGGAATGATTACCAGTATGTTTGGCTTGTTTGTTATTAGCGATTCCTTTTTGTTTTGGTTAAATCCGGGTCATCATCATGCCATAATCCCCGATTTTATGCTCAGCCTGATTAGTCCTAAAAACCTGGTACTGGCCAGTATTGCACTTATCATTTTTATTGCTGCTCCGGTAATTGCAATAATTTACTGGGGATTAAAACTAATTCTACGTTTTAAGTCCAACGATAAGATAATTTCGCTGGTGGGTGCTGTTGCCTGGATTTTAAGCATAGTTGTACTAATTGCAGTAACACTTTTAGAGGTAAAAGATTACTCATTTACCGCTAAAAAAGAAGATTCGGTTAGCATGAATTTGCCAAAAAACCAAACCTTGCATTTAAAAGCCAAGCAATCGCCCGATGACTACATCCAGGCATACTTTTTCGACGAAGGAATGGATGTATACACATTGCCCGAATACAATGATCGCTATTACTTTGAACCCAACCTTCGCATTAAAAAAAGTACGGGTGAGAACATCTATATTGAGTTTGAAAAAATAGCCCGGGGATCGACCAACCAACTTGCAAAAGACAATTCAAACACCATTGTTTATGAATGGAATTTACAGGATTCGGTTTTGTATATCGACCCATTCTTTTATCAGGAACAAAACGGCAAATGGAGTTTTCCGGAATTAAAAATGGTGCTTTATTTACCCGAAGGCCAAAAAATTTGCATCGACGACCAATTGTATCATACCCTAAACTACATTCAGGCAGCCGATGGAATTCGCTTTTCCGAAATTCCCGGACGTTGTTGGATTATGACTAACGAGGGACTCGACTACCCCAATTAACCTTTTCTATAGTTTTAACCCTTAAAACCGGAACCTTCAGTGTTAAATCATTGAAGGTTTTTCTTTTTTTTTAAAATAACAGGTGTGCTACAACATAACAATGCTGTTGGGGGTTTAACTTTGATAAAATAGTTATGAAAAAAACTGAAGTGCTAATTGTGGGACAAGGTTTGGCCGGCACCTTACTGTCACACGAATTGAACAAGCTACAAATTAACCATCTGGTAATTTCGAACCAGCAGCTTGGTGCCAGCCATATTGCTGCCGGAATGTACAATCCGCTGGTTTTTAAACGGCTTACCAAAAGCTGGATGGTTGACGAATTGCTTCCTGTAATGCAACAAACCTACCGGGAGTTTGAAAAATTATTACACTTTGATCTTCTCCATCCAATCCCCATTGCAAAAGTTATTCCTGTGGAACAAAAAAGCTGGTGGTTAGAGCGCATCAATAGTCAGCAATTGTATGATTATTTCGACCAGTTTATTTCAAGCGCTGAAATTCCTGGATTGGCCGAAAATTTGACCCTTGCCCGAATCAAAAACAGTGGCTACATCAATCTATTAAAATTACTTCAGCACTATCGGCTTTATTTAGAAAAACGAAACCAATTCATTGTTGATGATTTTAATTATAATGCGCTGGAACTAAAAAATGGCGCTGTGTTTTATAAAAATATGCAAGCTCAAAAGATTGTATTTTGCGAAGGTGCAGCCTCCCAAAACAACCCCTGGCTGCCTGAAGGCATCTTTTATCCGGCCAAAGGCGATGTGCTGGATGTATTTATCGAAACATTGGATACCAAATATATAATCAACAAAGATATTTTCATTCTTCCCAAAGGCAAGCATCACTTTGTGCTGGGATCGACCTATATTCACCAATTTTCGGATGCCATACCCGACCCCGAAAACGCCCAAATGCTTATACAAAAAGCACAAAATCTGGTAAAATCACCCATTCGTTTGCTTAAACACCAGGCAGGAGTCAGGCCAACGGTGAAAGATCGTCGTCCCGTTTTGGGTTTTAACCAACAAATTTCGGCCATTGCTTTTTTTAACGGATTAGGAACTAAAGGTGTAATGACAGGCCCCTATTTTGCCAAGCTTATGGCAAAGGCTTTATCAACGGGTTTTACCCCAATTGATGCCGAAGTTTCAATTTCCCGTTTTTACAAATAGCTTGCTTTTAAACATCCTGCTACTCAAAAATAATATGCGTAAATTAGTTTGTCGATATACAGCAACAAAACCCAAAAGCTATGCTTATGCGATACCTGACAATTACTTGCTTTTTGTTTATTCTGGCAAGCACTTTGTTTGCGCAAAACTCATCCGACACCATTACCTGGCGAATTGAAACCATAGATGGAAATGAATTTGTGGGTAAAATAATTCATAAAGATTCACAAAACATTACCCTTTCGACCGTCCTATATGGTGAAATTAATTTGACCACTGTTTCCATAAAAAAAATAGAACCAGTAAAAGAAGGGCAACTTAAAAACAACGAACTTTGGACTGAAAATCCACAATCGACACGCTATTTTTGGGCTCCGAATGGCTACGGGTTAAAGAAAAACGAAGGATATTATCAGAATGTCTGGGTGCTTTTTAATCAGGCCAGTTACGGATTTACTAATAACCTGTCGGTTGGTTTAGGCATGATGCCGCTTTTTCTTTTTGCCGGAGCACCAACCCCCATTTGGATTACCCCGAAATTCTCGATTCCCATTGTTAAAGAGGAAATAAATGCCGGTGGAGGAGTTATTGTTGGAACTTTACTTGGAGAAGAATCCGATCCTGTAGGATTGGCTTATGGCGTAGTAACTGTTGGTAATCGTGATGCCAACTTAACTTTTGGCATGGGCTACGGATTTGTAGGAAGTGATCTTGGCGAAACTCCTTTATTTACTTTAAGTGGAATGGTTCGGGTAAGCAAAAAAGGTTACTTACTTACCGAAAACTATTTGATTACTACCTCAGGCGATAATTTCACACTGCTAAGCCTTGGAGGCAGAACCGTTTGGCCAAAGGTTTCGGTCGATTATGGTTTATTAATTCCTATTGTTTCTGAAATGGATGGATTAATAGCCGTGCCCTGGTTAAGCTTTGTTGTTCCCTTTGGTAAATAAATAATTCGAAACACTGAACTTAATACGAACAGTTATGAAAATAAAAAGCCCCACACTGCTTGTCGATCGCAAAAAATGCGAACAAAACATTGAAGCCATGGCTAAAAAAGCCACCAGCAACAACTGCATTTTCAGGCCTCATTTCAAAACCCACAATTCTGTTGCAATTGCCGAACTGTATAGAAATGCGGGAGTTAGCAAAATTACAGTTTCGTCGGTTAAAATGGCAAATTATTTTGCCAGCCATGGCTGGAACGATATTACCATTGCGTTCCCCTTAAATATTTTGGAGATGGACGAAATTAACCGGCTTGCTTCAAAAATAAAGCTGGGATTACTTATTGAAACCATTGAAGCTGCAGAATTTATATGCAAACACCTTAAAGAACCGGTACAAGTTTACCTGAAAATTGATACGGGGTATCACCGAACGGGAATCTGGCATGAAAAAAACGATCTGATAAACACCATTATTAAGTTTTTTCCGCAATGTTCAAAAATTAATTTCAGCGGATTCATTACCCATGCCGGACACAGCTACCAGGCCTCATCGAAACATGAAATTGAACAAATACATACCGACACTAAAAATAAACTGCTTAAGTTAAAAGAGCGTTACCTGTGTCGGTTCCCAAACCTGATAATTTCAGTTGGCGACACGCCTACATGCAGCATTGTTGACGATTTTAGTGGGATTGACGAAATTCGCCCAGGAAATTTTGTGTATTACGATGCCATGCAACTGCAATTAGGTACCTGCGAGCAATCGCAAATTGCAGCAACGGTAGCTTGTCCGGTGGTAGCCTTGCATCGCGACCGCGAAGAGCTAATAATTCATGGAGGTGCGGTGCATTTGTCAAAAGAAGCGCTTTCAACAAGCGGTTCCGGAATAAACTATGGTTGGGTACTTAAACAAACACCCCATGGCTGGTCAGAAATTAACAAAGAACTGTACGTGAAAAAAATATCACAAGAACATGGAATAGTGAATGTTCCGGCTCATTTAATGCATGAATTTAAGGTGGGCGATTTGATTTAT
>PHDD01000036.1 GCA_002840905.1 Bacteroidetes bacterium HGW-Bacteroidetes-4
CAGCGCCGGTAAAAATATTGGGGTTAATCCGCTGCCGGTAGCCACCATTGCGCTTAGCGATAATTCAGGAACCAATACCTACGATGGCATCCTCTGCGTAGGAGATGTAGCCATTTTGATTGCTAACGGAGGTATAAATTATCTGTGGAACACAGCGGAAAAAAGTCGAGAAATTGAAGTTTCCAAAGCAGGTGATTACAGCGTTACCGTAATTGATATCAACGCCTGCACCCACTTTGCACAAATAACCATTGAGGTTAAGGAAATTCCCTCACTTAATGCCGGACCTGACGATGAAATATGCGGAACTGCGTACGAACTTCAGGCATCCATTAATTCAGGAATAGGCCAATGGAGTTCTCCATCAGGCAATAAGCTGCGTTTTATTCCTGATATAAACAGTGAACGCGCAATGGTCAATACCGATTCCTATGAAAGCTTTACGCTTATCTGGTCAAGTGTTGATTCCTATTGTCCTGCAAGCGATGAACTTACCCTTACTTTTGTGGAACCCCCGGTTGCTTTTGCCGGAGAAGATCAACAGCTAAACGGTCGTTTTGAAACCACCCTTGAAGCCGAAACACCTTCGATTGGTGTGGGTTCCTGGAGCTTATTATCGGGTTACGGAATCCCCGACGATCTGCAGGCAGCCCAAACCCGGGTAACTCAACTGGATAAGGGAACCAACCTGTTTGTTTGGGAAGTGCAAAACGGCATTTGTTCTGCCAGCGATACCGTTGCTTTAATGGTTAGTGATTTTTTTATTCCTCAGGTTATCACACCCAATGGTGACGGGAAAAACGACTTTTTTATTATCGATGATTTGGAAACCCATGCACCAGCATCGTTACTTATTTATAATCGTTGGGGAAACCCGGTTTACAGCAGTTCCAATTATCAGAACAACTGGGAAGGAATCAGCGATAAGGGCGACAAGCTGGCAGGTGATACTTATTTTTACGCATTGCAATACGCCAATGGCAAAGTGTTTAAAGGCTTTATTGTGATTAAACGCTGAGTATGGGAAAAGTAAGCATCATCGTGTTTTTATGTTCTTTGCCCCTGTGTTTTTACGGACAAATGTACGCTACCTCTGATCATTACGTACACCATTCATTGATAATCAATCCGGCCTTTGCGGGAAGTCAGGATGCGCTGAGCGTAAGCATGTTTCACCGCAGGTACTGGGACGGTTTTGAGGGCTCGCCCCAAACCATTGCATTTACGGCCGATGCTCCCCTAAACAGCGAGCGGGTTGGTCTTGGTCTTTTTTTATTAAACAGTAAGGTGGGCATAAGTAATGAAAATACCCTGGCAGGTAACTACGCTTTCCGCATTAAATTAGGAGAAAGCACCCTTGCTTTTGGCCTTGCTTTTGGCTTTACTCTGTACCGCAATTCATGGGACGAACTGGCCGCCCGTGATGCCAACGACGAATTGCTGAGCAATCAGCAAAGTACCGGCATCCTTCCCAACGCTAGTCTGGGTGCCTATTACAGCACCTCAACCTATTTTGTGGGACTTTCGCTGCCTATGTTTTTAAGTCATGAATACGATGCACAGAACGATAGCTACCGGATGCAAAACCGGATGAGTGAATACTCTTATTATTTACATGCCGGCATTACCCATAGCCTATCAACAGACCTGAAAGTCTTCCCTACATTACTCTTAAAGTACTATCCAAACCAGACCCTTCAAGCCGATTTTAATGCCCAGGTAATTTTCAGGGACAAACTTTGGCTGGGTGCCGGATACCGAACCAAAAGTACGCTGATAGGCCTGCTTCAATTTCAGGTAAACAAGCAACTGCGTTTTGCCTATTCCTATAATTTTAATCTGGCGAAAATGATACAATTCAATAATAATTCGCACGAAGTAATGTTGCATTATAATTTTAACTTTGATACGGAGGCACCGGGTCCCAGAAGTTTCTAAAACAGCACAATGGCAAAAGCAATTACATACCCGCTTTTCATAATACTGATGACGGCCGCATTGGGAGCCCTGGCACAAAGCAAAGGGTTCCGGGTGGAACGCGCTGTCTTTAGTACGCAGGGTTATGATGAGTTTTCGCCTGCCTATTATAAGGAGGGACTGGTGTTTTGCTCAAACCTTAAAAACAATACCCTAATTAACTACCAGCAACAAAACAAAAACCTGAGTTCTGTTTTTTACACCATGGCTAAAGACAGTGTGCAATGGGAACCGGTAAAATTATGGGCAGAAGAGCTGACTTCCCATTTTAACGATGGTCCGGTAAGTTTTAACCGTGAGCAAAACCAGGTTTATTTTAGCCGCAATAATGTGCTTAAAGTACAGGCTAAAAACCTGGCCGATTCATCCAATAACCTGGGTATTTATATTTCGGAATTTAAGAATGGCAGGTGGACAACTCCCCAGGTTTTTGCTCATAGCGACAAACGCTATAATTATTTTAGTCCGGCATTAAGCAGCGACGGCAAAAAACTTTATTTTGCCTCCGATAAGCCCGGCGGATACGGTGGCACCGACCTGTATTACTGTGAGTGGAACCAGCAGCAATGGGACGAACCGGTAAATCTTGGGCCAGCAGTTAATACAGTACTCAATGAAGTATTTCCCTTTGTTGACCCAAGCAACAAACTCTTTTTTGCCTCGGACGGACATGGCGGTTTGGGAAAAAAAGACATTTTTTATACCCAACAGGTCAATGGACAATGGATTGCACCCATTCACCTCGATGCGGAAATCAATTCACCTCACGATGATTTTGGTTTAATTTGCGACTCAAGCTTTAGCAGCGGTTACTTTTCATCGAATCGGTTGGGAAGCGACGATATTTTTCACTTTCAGGTAAACCCCATGACCTTTGAACGCTGCGACAGCATGCTGATCAATAATTACTGTTACGCTTTTTCCGATGAGCAACAAGCCACTTACAACGACACCATTCCGGTTGATTATGTTTGGGATTTTGGCAACGGAATAATTAAAAAGGGGGTTAAAGTTTACTATTGCTTTCCGGGGCCGGGAAACTATAAAGTTATGCTTCAAATACGCGACAGCCTGCAAACCGATTCCATTATGGGACAAAGCAGCTACGAGTTTACGCTGGAGGAAATAAAACAAGCCTATATTGAGGCCCCCAATGCAGCCTTAACCGGGCAGGAAATAACCTTTAGTGTAGATAAAAACACTATTCCCGGCTTTATAAGCGAAGATTATTTGTGGAATTTGGGAAGCGGTTTTACTATACGGGGACCGGCTACCAGCCGCATATATACTACCCAGGGAACTTATAAAGTGCAGTTGGGTCTACTGAGCAAAGCTGATAGTACAGGGAACCGCCAAAAAGTGTGTGTGTTTAAAAAGATACAGCTCTTTGATGATTTGCAGGCTTTGGCCACACATACCGCCAGAACCCTCGATTATTGGGCCAGGTACTATCCTGAAATAATAAAAATGGAACCCGCCGAAATAACACAGCAAATAAACACAGAAAGCACTGACGAAAGAATTATTCTGCCTGCCTGGTACTATTTGCTTGAGGGTTTATCTGATACCCAGCAGGCACAACTTTTTCAAAAGCTATATCCCCTGAGTAGTTGGCCCCTGCAACTTAATGGTACAAGTGTTGACACAACAAGTCAGCTTATTTTGAGCAAAATAGTTGATGTTTTGAAACAAAATGCAGATATTGAGCTTTATATTGCAATTCATACCACTAGCAAAGGATTTGCCGGTGTAAATAAAACGGTATCGGAAAGCTGGGCTGAAACTCTGAAAGCTTATTTTGAACAAACTCTTTTTGTTTCAGAAAGGATAAAATATGAAGGTTTTGGGGAATCGCGGCCCCTGCCTAATAAAGAAATTGCTACCGATAGTTCAGTTCACCAGCGGATTGAATTTATTTTTGGAAACATGTTAATAAGGTAAAACCTATGCGCATCACAATAATAATAGCTTTTATTCTTCTGAAAAGCTGGCAGCTTTTTGCTCAGCCCACCCCGGCCGAAGATGAGAATATTCCTTACCTGGTTACTTTTGGTGCCGATTCTAAAACTTCATGGGGCGACGACGATTTTTGCCAAACCTTTTTCTTTTTAATACCGGAAAAACATACCGAGCCTATTTACATTAGGGTTTACGATCCCGATACTGGTGGAGAACTTGATGAGGCCAAAGCAGATTTCAATACCAGCATTCGTTTTTCAATATATGGGGGAAACAACTGTTGGTCGGATCCCGACGCTCAGGCCACCGACCCCGTTGGCAATTACAAAAGCGGTATTTTATTGGCAAGTAAAAGCTTTGGTTCTGAATCGAAATATGATGAAGCCTACTATACCTTTGGCCCCATTAATCCCTTTGAAGGAGAGTACGTTAAAAAATTCCAGGGCCGTCTGTTCAAAGTTATTGCTCAAGGTGAATCGGGCGATGACGGCAATCTTTACCGCTACTTTCTGAGCAGCAGTCCCGACCAAAACATTCCTGTTGAAGGGGGCAATGTGTTTACTTACGAATATACATTTCGTTTGTCGAACAACCCCAGGCAGGTATCTCAAATTTATCCCTACATCGATGATTTAACCATCTCAGTGGAAATATCGAATTTTGACTGGGATAACGACGGTGTAATACGCATTATTTCTATAGCAAAAAATGGAATTATTTCAGAAACATCAGGCGACGACCATTGGATAATGCGCAAATACCCCATTGTTGAAGAAGAAAAAAACAGTTCTCTGGAAGTGCAGTTTATAAAAAATCAACAGCAAACCATTATGAATAATAATGTAGTGGTAGTGGTACGCAATCAATACGGGCTCTCGTTGCCATTTTTTGTGATACCTCTTGGCGGTGTACCGGTTTATAAACCAAAAATAAAAATGGAAGGAATTCACTAATGAAGCCACTAAATAAAACACTGAGTTTTCTTTGCCTTGTATGCTGCAAGCTCACTTGGGTGGTTTTATTATTGTTGCATCCTGTAAAACTGGAAGCAGAGCCTTTTCAATTGCATGATTTTTCAGGTGACTTAGCCCAACCTTATGTATATAGTCTTACTCAGGATTCATTAGGTTATCTATGGATTGGCACCGGAAACGGATTAACCCGATACGATGGCTTTTCATTTCAGCATTACAATGTCAACGATTCCCTGGCCGATAATTTTATAAGCTGCAGTTACAGTATAGGCAAAGAACTTTGGGTAGGACATCGCAATGGAAAAATCAGTTATTATAACGGGAGCTATTTTACAACCCTGTATTCAGATAATTTGCAAACCGGCATTACCGACATAAAGCAAGGACCGGGTGGACAACTATGGGCCAGTACCTATCAACTGGGACTTATTAAAATTGAAAGTAACCAGCTGAATTGTGATTTTTTACCGACTGAGCAAAATGGCACCATTCACTCATTTGAGTTTATTGATGAAAATAAAATTATAGCAGGAACTGATTTTGGTGTTTTAATATATCGGCTGCTTGACTCAGGAAAGCTGGAAGTTATTGAGCAAATCGTTGATATTCCAAAAGAAAAGATACCCTCGTTGATAAAAATGAAACGTGGATCCGGCTTTTATATAGCCACCGAAAGTAGCGGCTTATTTAAAATGGTGAAAAACAACAACAGCTTCACGGTAATTCCCTTATCCGAAACGCAAAAGCAGATAAATAGTCCTATCCAGCAAATTAATGAAGACAACCTGCAAAACCTTTGGGTAGCCACCTTCGGACAAGGTTTGATTCAAATTACAGCCACTACAAACGGTGAATCTCCTGGCTTCAGGTACTTTAATCAAAGCACCGGATTTTCAACAAACTACGTAAAAACGGTTTTTGAAGACCGCGAGGGAAATATATGGAGTGGAAATTATGGCACAGGGCTAACCCAAATAACGCGCAGGGCATTTACGAAATACAACCTGCCGGAGCCATTTAACGAAAATCAAATTACAGCACTTGCAGGAAATAAGAAATACCGATGGATAGCCATCGGTTCCCGCTTACTAAAATATGATGCAGCATCTGATACCCTGATAAACAGCATTGGTGATGCCAATGAACTGGGAGGTGACCAGATTACCGCTCTTTATTCAAACGATTCAGACACCCTCTGGATTGGCACTCATAAAAATGGGCTGTACCACCAAAACCTGACCAATGGAGCGGTTTCTCATTATTCATTTGCTGACGGACAGCTTGAAAATGCCATTACAGCTCTTGACGGGAGTAAAAATCACTTATGGGTAGGTACGCAAAAAGGGGTATGCAAAATTTCACTCAATTCAACCACAGTTCGCTGGTACAAAATAGCCGATGGCCTACCCCACAATGTAATTAACCACCTTTTGGTCGATTCAAAAGAACAAGTATGGATAACATCGGTGAGCAATATGCTGATTTGTATTGAAAAGGGAGGCATTCGTAAAATCCCTATTCATTCTGAAAACGGGGTAGCATCGCTTGGCCCCATAGCTGAAACCAAAGATTCTACTATCTGGGTGGGCTCATACGGAGGTGGAATTTTTAGGATTCAAAACGATTCCATTGCAAGCCTAAGCGTTCAGGAAGGGCTATTATCGAATTATATTTATTCACTGGTGGCCGATGGCAACGATTACCTTTGGGCCGGGCATCGGGGGGGAATAAGCAAAATTAACCTGAATAACTTACAGGTTAAACCCCTTCAGCTATATGCCGGTATTCCGGGTAATTGTAGTTTTACAGAAAATGCCGTTTATAACGATGCACAAAATCAAATCTGGTTTGGTTCAAATCAGGGACTTTGGTTGTACAACCCCGAAAAAGAAAATCAGGCGCTGGTAGCCCCATTGCTAAATATAACTTCAATAAAAATTAATGATCGCCAAGTTGATTACACTAAAAATATCGTTTTAAAACCCGGAATTTATGAGGTAAGTATCGAGTACATTGGCGTGCACCTGAGTGAGCCCAAACATGTATTGTATCAGCACCAAATGTTGGGTTACGACAGGGAACCCGAGCAAAGCAAACATAGAACGGTTTATTATCCCCGGCTCAACGATGGAAACTATACTTTTGAGCTTTATGCCTCAACCGGTGATGGTGTGGTTTCTCCCACTCCTGTTACTTTTAAACTTACCATTAGAAAACCCTTGTGGAAATACCTCTGGTTTTGGAGCATTTTTAGTCTTATTATTGCTTCGGCCATTTATGTTTATATTAAACGGAGCGAATATGCCCACCAAAAAGAAAAAGAACTGCTCGAGGCCAAAGTAACTGCCCGTACCCTTGAACTGGAACAAAAAAACCACTTGCTCCACGAGAAGCAAAAACAAATTACCGAACAAAACCAGGAACTGGTTAAATACCGGAACTACCTGGAACAATTGGTCGACGAGCGAACCAAAGAATTGTTAATTGCCAAAAATAAAGCGGAAGAATCGGATCGTCTGAAAACAGCTTTCTTAAATAACATCAGCCATGAATTCAGGACTCCGCTTAATGCCGTTTGTGGTTTTTCAAAACTGATGGCCGAATCAAAATTTAACATCGAACAACGGAACGAATTTGTTCAGATTATTAATAATAACTCCGATAAACTGCTCCAAATGCTGGATGAAATCATTGAAATATCGCTCATTGAATCGAATCAGGATTTGGTATCAAATACCAGCTTCAACCTGCACCAACTAATGCTTGAACTTGAAAAACAGTACCAAATAAACAACGAAAAAAACATTTCCATTACCTACATACCCAATAAAGAAATTGGCGAAGTTGAATTAAGTTACAACAGAGTACGGTTCCGACAGGTTTTTGCCAATTTGATTTTTAATGCCTACAAATTCACCGATAAAGGCAAGATAAGTTTTGGCTACGAGAAATATAAAGATAATTTGCGCTTTTTTGTGGCCGATACCGGAATTGGTATTGCAGAAAGTGAACTGGAACGGATTTTTGAACCTTTTTACAAAATTGAAAGCAACAACAAGAAGCTCTATGGGGGTACCGGCATTGGTTTAACCCTGTGTCGCAAAATTGTTACTCAAATGGGCGGAACCATTTGGGTTAATTCGGTGTTAAACCAGGGAACCGTTTGTTACTTTACGTTGCCAATGACAAACGGAGTAGAACAAACGTAATTACAAATTAAAATTAGCATTAAACGTATGAAAAAATTAAGTTTGCTTTACCTGATTCTTTTAGCAGTATTTGCCAGTTGTAACAAGCTTGATAAGCTTACCCAATTTACCCTTAATTATGAAGAAAGTATTGTCATCCCGTCATCATTCGGGATAGAATTACCATTTGATATCTATACTCCGGAAATTGAATCGAATACCGCATCCACCTTTTCGGTTAATAATACCCGCAAAGATTTGGTTGAAGAAATTAGTTTAAAAACATTGACCCTTACCCTTACAGATCCTTCAGAATCCAATTTCAGTTTTTTAAACGAGATACACATCTATATTTCGGCCGAAGGACTCGACGAAACAGAAATTGCCTGGAAAACCAATATTACCGATGACACAGGCGTGGTTTTATCGCTTGAGACAACCGGAGTTAATTTAAAAGATTACATCCTGAAAGATAATTTCTCGCTGCGGGTAAATACAAAAACCAACAAACTATTATCGGCCGATCATTACATCGATTTGGATGCAGCGTTTTTTGTGGATGCTAAGATTCTTGGGCAATAGAGCTCCCCACAGTAAGCTGACGGGGAATCACTATGATAATTAGTTCTAATTGTCACTTGAGCCGGGGTAAGTATTCCTTAAACGGCTTTTAAAGGCATGGTTCGACCAGAAATTTTTCACCGCAAGAAAAAAATATTTCCACCGCAGTAAATTTAAGCATCGCACTTGAAAAACAAAAGCGTTACAATAAACTGAAAATAATGTAAGGTTCACCGCAACGCTTTTGCTTCGTCAAAGAAAGTGACTTATTGCACCGGTATTTTCGACAAGCGTCCTACCAGTGATTCCACTTCGTTTTTAAACTCCAAACGCAGCTTCTTCATTTCTGTTTTATTGGCCTTGTTTTGGGAGCGGGTTTGGTTAATTTTGTTCAGCAGGTTTAGCTTCATGTTTACACTATCAGAAATAATTGAAGCCAGCTCGTCCTGGTTTTTTTCCGGAAACAGGTAATTTAGGGTGAAACACTCAATAACCAGTTCGGAGGTTACGTAATTAATGTCTTTTTTAAATGCTCTAATCGATGCCATGGTACTTTATTTAAATAATCATTGCTTGTTTAACTTTCGTCGTGAAAGTATAGTTTGTAATATTTTAAACTGCGCAGGTTATCGAATCCTTTTTCAATAAAATCGGGATTCGAATGCACATAAATATGAAAGTTTTTGTCGAGTTTAATGATGCTCCGGAAGAATTTCTTCCCTTTTTTAAGGGCTGGCTCCGAAATCTTAAACTGTTCAAATGGCGTTAGTTCACGCTCCTGTTCAAAGCCTTGTTTGAATTCCTCAAAAGCTTCGCTAATCTGCTCATCGCCTATTACAATACTTTTAAAATCTTCGTTGTTAAAATCGTTGTGCTTTTTTAAATAGTCCTCGGTACGTTTTAAAAACGAAACCTGTTCATGTTTTTCGACGTTATTTTTCTCGGTGAGCACCTCGTCGCTAAAACTGCGGCACATATCAATCAACTGATTGGTCTGGTAAAATTCGTTTTCGCGCGGAGCCACTCCCAAAAACTCATCGCGCCAGTACAAAGCCTCGCTGGCTTTATTGGTGGCATCGATAATGGAAACTTTAAACCCGTATTCCTCTTCGGAATTAAAAATTAAACAGCCTTTATCAAGTTTCTTTATGTTTATTCCGTTTTCGTAATCCACCTCGTAGTTTTCTTCTTTCTGATAAACGCGAATGTAGGTATCTTTGGTTTCTGATTTAAATAAACCGATGCCATCGACCACCTCGTCGCCTATCTGAACATCAGAAAAACGAACCACATAAAACTCTCCCGGCTTTATTTTAGGATGATTGGAGCTGTTATACAGATGATAAGCCAGGTTAGTCGATTGCTCATAAAAACTATTGGGATTGTCGAACAACTGTTTGGCAAAATTATATACCGCATTTAGCTGCAAATCGGACTCGTGCGAAAAATTATAAAAATAATCGGCCTTAAAAGGCGATAAAAAATATTGCTTAAGAATTCCCTCAACCGTATGATCGTTCACCTGCATTTCCCGTTTCGAGAGTTTAACCCCTTCCTCTTCGACCCGGTTTCCAATCTGGTGCACAATTATCTGGTTCAGGTTAACGTTTGAAAAATCGAACATATTTTGCCGTTTAAAATGGATGACAAATTTAATAAAATTATGGGCTTCTGTTTTTTATTCCGCCAATTAATTGAACGCTTTTAGGGTAGAAAAACTATTTTTGCCAGACAATAGCCGTACAAAAGGATTTGAACCTGAAATTATGATTAAAAGACTTGCCACCGTATTTGTTTTAATAGCTGTAGCAGTTACAGTTTACAGCCAGCATAAAAAGCCGGAAACAGTTCCACTTACACGAATACTTTTTGTGCTCGATGGTTCGCAAAGTATGCTCAGCAGCTGGGAAAGCGGAACAAAAATGCAGGTAGCACAAAAACTATTGGTCGATTTGGTTGACAGCCTGCAAAAAGTACCCCACCTGGAAATGGCCCTACGCGTTTACGGGCATCAAAAACCCGTACCCCCGCAAGATTGTAACGACACCAAACTGGAGGTTCCGTTTTCGAAACGTAACGGCAACGACATCAAAAATAAGATCAACCGGATTCGCCCCAAAGGAACCACTCCCATTGCTCATTCGCTGGAATTAAGTGCCGGTGATTTTCCCAAATGTGCCGATTGTCGGAACATTATTATTCTGATTACCGACGGTATTGAATCGTGCGATGGTGACCCCTGTGCCGTTTCGCTGCGCTTGCAGCAATCGGGAATAGTATTAAAACCATTTGTTATTGGAGTGGGTATCGACAAAGATTTTAAAGAAGCCTTTGAATGTATTGGCCGTTATTACGATGCAGCAGACGAAAACCGTTTTAAAGAAATTCTTGACGTGGTTATTAACCAGGCATTAAATACAACTACGGCTCAGGTTAACCTGCTCGACCAATTTAACCGCCCTTGGGAAACCAACGTAAACATGACCTTTTACGACAGCTACACGGGTAAACTTTATCATAACTTTATTCATACCATGAACCACAAAGGAGTTCCCGACACCCTTCGGCTCGACCCCGTTCCCGTATATAAAATTCAGGTTCATACCATTCCTCCGGTAAGCATCGATTCGGTACAGATAATACCAGGCGAACACAATACTATTTCAATTAAGACGCCCCAGGGGAGTTTACTGGTAAAATCGAAAAAATCGCCGTATTTCAGCAACCTGCAATTTTTGGTCAGACAACAGGGAAACCATCAGATACTTAACTTGCAAAGTGTTGATGTGAGTACCAAATACCTGATTGGAACCTATGAGATAGAATTACTTACCATTCCCCGGTTAATAATAAACCCTGTTGAAATTGCTCAGAGTAAAACAACAACCATACAGATTCCACAAGCCGGTTTAGTTACTTTTACCTGTTCGGCGCCTGGTTATGGCGACCTTTATAAAGAAGATGGCGATGCTTTGGTTTGGATACACAGTTTAAACAGCGATGTAACACAGCAAACACTGGTTATGTTGCCAGGTAGCTACCGGGTAATTTCGCGGTCGAAAAACGCCAAAGAAAGTGCTTTTACCAGTTCAATTCTCTTTCAGGTAGTTCCGGGCGAAGCTCAGAAAGTAAATCTGTTTTAATGAAAAGGGCCAAACTTACGTTTAGCCCAAATCATTTAATGATATAAAATAAAACTATTTTTTCTTTGCCTGGTTCAGTTTTGCCTGCAACTCCTCAATGGTTTTATCTTTTTCAATCTTATCGGTAATATCAACCTGAACCCCTAAAATACCTGTAATATCGAGGTAATCGATAAAGAACGGATACTTTGTGCTTTGGAGTACCACGCCTGAGTTGTTAATGGTTTCGTGGTATACTTCGTGCAATGGCTCTCCACTATTTATAATTTGTTGCTCCTGTTCAAACAATTGCTTCGCTTTTTGTTTATCAGAAATAAAATCGAAATCGGTTTTTCCGATTAAATCTTCAGGTCTGGCATTGTGGGCTTTTAATACGGCATTGTTAACAATCAGCATCTTGCCCTTATTATCTTTTAGGAATATTTTATCTGGAACAAAATCGAGTATTTTTAACAAGGCAATGCGGTTCTTTTCCACCTCGTCCATTAGTTTTTGATTCTTAATTTTTTCTTCTTCGCGCAAGCGGGCAACTTCTTCCTGTGTTGCCTGAAGTTCTTCGAGGTTTTGACGCATTTCTTCTTCCTGGGCGGCCAGTTCTTCAGCTTGCTGCTTCGACTGTTCCAACAATTTATTGGTACGATCGTTTACCCGCGCATTTGAAATGGTTGCAGCAATACTCTCCCCAATTTTTTCGATAAAAGCAATTTGATACGGTTCAAATTTATTAAACGAAACCAGTTCAATAATTCCAAATACCTCGTCGTTTAATATAGCCGGAACCAGCAATATGGAGCGGGGATTCGATTCACCAAGCCCCGATGTAACATGAACATAAGAATCGGGAACCTGCTCCAGGTAAATGGTTAGTTTTTCGTAAGCACATCGTCCAACCAAACTTTCGCCCGGTTTAAAACGGCTTTCCATTACTTTTTGGCGCGAATAGGCCACAGAGCCTATCAACTCAAAGAATATTTCGTCTTGTTCGTCATCGTTTCTTATAAATAAACCTCCCTGAATGGCTCCGACATAATCGACCAGGTTACTCATAATATTAAAGGCCAGTTCGTTAATTTGTTGATCGTGCTGGCGCAGTATATCTCCAAATTTGGCCTGTCCCTGGGTTGCCCAGTTTTGCTTTTCGTCTTCAATTTTCCGATGTTTCTCTTCTTCTTCAGCCAACTTTAGGCTTTGTCGCATCTCGAGCAAAGAACTACCCAACACATCGTTTTCACCGGCTTTTTCATAACTGGCATTCAAATCGCCTTTACCAATGGTTCTGGCAAAATCGGCAGTGCGGTTCAGTCCTTCAATCAGTTGATTTACCGAATGTGCCATTTCTTCAATCTCGTCGCCCGATTTAATAGCCAATGATTTTGTCGTGTCAATCTCGCCAAGCGAAAGTTTTTTGAGTACCCGGGTGGTTTGTTTTAAAGGGTTGGTAATATTCCGGGCAATTAATACTATGAGTATGCTCAAAAGAATTAGTCCAATTACCCCAATTACCACCGATAATTTAACAATCCGGCTGGCTTGCGCTTTAACTGCTTTGTAAGGCAAACTAATGGCGAACGACCAGGGAGTATCTGTTTCGCCAAGTTTGACCGGAATAAAGGTGTGATAACTTTCTCGTCCCGAAATTAAATCGGCATCAACAAACGAAAAAGAATTCCCAGTACTGATATTCTTTAAAATGGAATGTTTACGGTCGAAATCAGCGAATTCGTCTACAAACAGTTTTCCAATTTTATCCTCATCAGGAAAAGCTACCAAAGTACCTCCATTCGAAATCAAAAAAGCATAGCCGTCGCCATACAATTTTACATCCTTTACCATATCCTGAAAATAGCCAAGTTCAATATCGGAACCCACCAAACCAGCAAATTCATTTCCTTTCATCAGGGGGATGCAAACGCTGGTTTCCAGAATCTGGTCGGCTTCGCTACCGGTATAGGAAAAAAAGTAAGGCTCAATAATGGCTTCCAGTTTGGCTTTTTTCATAACCTGATAAGCTCCTTCCGGATTAATTTTAGAAGCATCCAAATCAAGGGTGTCGCGTTTGTATTTGCCATTTCCGTAAGCATCGCGATAAAAAGTAAAGCGAGCACGCCCCGATTTTCCGATATAATTACTGTCGATATGGCTCAACTCAGCATTCAACCAAAAGGATATGTATTGTGGGTTGTCGTCGAAAGTATTTTTAAGAAAGCTATCGAAAAAAACAGGCTTTAGCGAATCGGGAACCGAAAACATTGACTCAAAAGCATAGGTAACACCCCTGGCCTGATCAAAATCTTTATTGATGGTTTGTTTTATGATTCCTGCATACTTCGATGCGGTTTCGTCGGCTATTTGCCTGGCATCGGCAAGCGATTGCTGTTGCGAATGACTTATTATATATCCTAAAGCCAGTCCAAAAATTGCAATTACAGCCGGAACCAGATACAAAATCATTTTTTTATGTAACGATGCTTTTATTTTCATTTGCTCTAATTTATTAAATCGTTGGGAACCTAATCTTAGGCATACCCAAAACCGTATGATTTAAACAGGTTCAATTTTGTATATTAAAAAGTTTTAATCCTGCAAGTTTCATCCCTGTTTTTTGCAGATTGTAAATGTAACAAAAAAAGTATTACCGGGAACTTTATTGAACGATAAAAAACCTGTTAAAGCACATGATTATTGGATTTATACAGTTTTATCGTTAGTTTTATCGTTAGTTTTTTCAATATAAAAGCAGGTATTAAATTATATCCATGTTACACCAAATGTTCCCTTGAAAAATCATAAAGAGAAAATAATTTTAAGCTGAAAAAAAGTAAAAAAAAGCTGCATTTGAAACAAATGCAGCTTTAAGTATCCATCAAATTACTATTTATCTTATTTTTTTTCAAAGGGAAGCAAGTGCAGAAAATGTCCCATTTTATCACGCTTTGTTTCCATATAAAAATGGTTAAACTGGTTAACCGGAACTTCGAGGTTAACATTTTCGACCACTTCAATGCCAAAACCTTCGAGACCAATACGTTTAATTGGGTTATTGGTTAATAAGCGCATTTTACGAACTCCCAATTCTTTTAAAATTTGAGCACCTACGCCATAATCTCTTTCGTCTTCGTTAAAACCAAGGGCCAGGTTTGCTTCAATGGTGTCCATTCCTTCTTCCTGAAGTTTATAGGCTTTAATTTTATTAAAAAGGCCTATTCCACGCCCTTCCTGGCTCATATAAACAATAACTCCTTTTCCTTCTTTTTCTATCATCTGCATGGCTTTATGCAGCTGAGGGCCACAGTCGCAACGCAACGAACCAAATATATCGCCGGTAATGCAAGAGGAATGAACCCTTGTAAGTACTGGTTCGTCGGGAGCCCACTCGCCTTTAATGAGTGCAATATGTTCTTCTTTAGTAGTTTTATCGAGAAAAGGAATCAGGTTAAAACTTCCAAATTCTGAGGGTAATTTTACCGTAACACCTTTTTCTATCAAGCTCTCGTGCTGTAATCGGTAGGCAATTAAATGCTGTATGGAAATAATTTTTAGATCGAATTTACGGGCAATGTGCATTAGTTCCGGTAAACGGGCCATGGTCCCATCCTCATTCATTATTTCAACCAAAACTCCAGCAGGTTGTAACCCGGCCAAGCGTGTTAAATCAACAACGGCTTCGGTATGCCCGGCCCGTTGAATTACGCCGCGCGACTTGGCCTTCAATGGGAAAATATGTCCGGGCCGGCCTAAATCTTCGGGTTTTGTATTGGGATTGACCAGGGCTTTTATGGTTTTAGCCCTATCGTGAGCTGAAATACCAGTGGTACAACCCTGACCAATTAAATCGACCGAAACGGTAAATGGTGTTGCATGCAGCGAAGTGTTTTTGCCAACCATCAGTTCCAAATCGAGTTCCACACAGCGTTCTTCAGTAATTGGCGTGCAAATTAATCCCCGACCGTGAGTAGCCATAAAGTTAACCATTTCGGGAGTAATTAATTCTGCGGCAGCTACAAAATCACCTTCATTTTCGCGTTGTTCATCGTCAACCACAATTACCAGTTTGCCTTGTTTTATGGCTTCAATTGCTTCGTCGATGGTATTTAGTTTTATTTCTATTTCGTTTTGGTTAGCCATTACCTTATGTGCTTTTATTTGGCTGCAAAAGTAATTAAATAATTGAAAGATTCTGGGCTAAAAACCATGTTAAGGGAAATAGAAAAGCTTGAGTAAAGTCATCGAAACGCAAAACCACAACCTTCTTTTCTATTAAACGATTTAGGCCCGCCTGGCCCGTTCCCATTGAACTGATTGTTTTTTTGTCAAAAAACGGAAAAAGCCTTTCCACATTGCCAGGTTTGCCATAAAGAAATAATAGGGGGCAAATAATAATCCGGCTGAGATTCGTTTATTTCGCAATAAAAACCCAAGAAATACCAATAAATAAAAGGCGCTATGGATGAGTAGAATAACAAAATAGAAAAAGAAATTCGCAGACCAATTAACCAGCAGTATATTCAATGGAATTAGCAGCAATAAACCCATAGGTACAACTACCCATCGCAACACCTTATGCGAAACAAACTGCCAACTTAATTTCCCGAATTTAAAAATATTCAACAAAGCAGGCATCCGGCTAAGCACCTGAAAACTGCCCGCAGCAATTCGCACTTTCCGTTTCATTTCTTCTGCAATATTTGCCGAAGCTTTTTCCAAAGCATAGGCTTGCGGTGCGTATGCAATGCGTTTGCCTTGCATGGCAATGCGTAATGAAATAACAAAATCGTCGAGAAGGGTATCGCCCGGAACTTCAAAAAATAAAGCGGTTCGAATGGCAAACAATTCTCCGGCTGCACCAATACAGGAACCAACCTTAGCATCCAGGTTTTTAAGCCAGCTCTCGTATTTCCAGTACAATCCCTCGCCCGATGCTGCGGCATCTTCTCTTGTTGTGGTTGCAATACGTTTTTCACCAGCTACACATCCTACTTTATCGTCGGTAAAAGCCTTAACTATTTCCAGTACGGTATTATCTGACAACAGGGTATTCCCATCGGAAAAAATTACCAATTCACTGTCCACAAAATGCATAGCCCTATTCATGGCGTTTATTTTTCCTTTGCGCTCGGGCTTAAACAATAAAGTAACATCGGTATATTTTTCGAGTTTCTGATTGGTTTGGTCGGTTGAACCATCGGTAACCCATATGAATTTGAGTTTATCGGCCGGGTAATTTAAAGCTTTGGAATTGGCTACTTTCTCATCCACAAAGGCTTCTTCGTTATAGGCTGCAACCAACAACGTAACGGTTGGTAATTCATCGGTATTCAAAGGAGTTTTATTTGAGGAAGGATAAAACCTGGTAAGTAGCCAAAGTATGGCAGGATACAATAAATAAGAATAGGCTATAAGAAATACCAACAACCAAAATATGAGTTCTAAACCTGTCATAAATGCCTGATTTTTGAGGTATAAAAAGCTCTTAATCCGGCAATCAGCTGCTGATTATCGTATTTTTCCTGAATAAATTTGCCTGCATTTTTTCCCACTTGCTGTATGCTGTCCTGATTTTCAAAAAGCTGCGATAAAATGCTAATAAATTCAGTATCACTGTTGCCAATAAAAATATCAGTTCCGGATGTTGCTGCAATCCCTTCGGCCCCCAACGAGGTTGTAAGTACACATTTTGAACAGGCCATTCCTTCAATAATTTTTATCCGCATTCCGCTACCTGACCATAAAGGTACCACCATTATATTGTGTTCTAATATAAAGTCACGGGCATTAACCACCTGGCCAACATAGCTTACCGGATACCTGCGTAACTTTTGTTCAAAACCCGGCGATGCATTTCTACCGGCAATAACAAATTTCCATTGCGGAAAATTTATTTGTATTTTTTTCCACACCTGTTCCAAAAACCATAGTAAACCTTCTTGATTTGGTAACCAATCGAGTGCTCCAATATAAAATAACGTATTGGGTTTTGCAGGAATCGTTTCCACAATGGTGTCGCTTGAGATTCCCGTAGGACAAACAAATACATTTTCAGGTTTTTTAAACGAAAGAATATCTGCATCACGCCGGGTTATGGGAACCAACAAATCAATTTCTGCTAAAGCAGCAAACTCCATCCTCCGCATTCGTTTGGCCAGTAGATTAAAATACCGTCGCTTAACTATGTTTTTACTGTTGGCTGCCAAACGTTCCCAAATTTCATATTCCACATTATGAGCCCTTAGCGCTATAAGGGCTTTGGTGTATTTCCTGATTTCAGAAAGGTATGGTGTAACATACAAACCTTCCAACTGGATAACATCGAAGGTATGGTTAGTAACAATTTTTTTAAGTTTTTCAGCAAAAGCCCGCGAATAAAAACGTGTGGCATTGTAGGGTTTTGATGAAAAAAGCAAATTCCAAATCAATTCAAAGTAGTTAATTTTGGTATTGATCCATTGCTGATGCCAGGTAATTTGCTTTGTTAATCGATCAGGAAGTTTGGTTAAAGAAATACCATGTTTGTACGTTTGCATGCTAAGTACTTGCACCTCGTCACCTGCTTGCGCAAATCCTTCAATCATACTAAGGGTGGCAATAGCTCCTCCATCGTTAGGAGGATAAGGCATTTTATGGCAAACAACTAAAACTCTCAAGAGTGATTGGTTTATGATTCCGTTTCCTGAATATTCTCGCCCTTTTTTGAAAAAACATAAACTTTCTTTTTGGCCATCAAAAATTTCAATAATTTTTGAAAAAACAATTTAAATTGGTCATATCCTTTTTTAACAGGTGCCAGATATGTTTCCGTATTCAAGATAACTGAATCGGTTGCTGCTTTATAGGTTAAAAATATACCAATAGGAAATAAAACAATAGCTGAAATCCACATTCCGAGCCATGCCGGCCACTCACCAATTTTTGCAGATTTTTCACCACTTATGGTAATAACATAATATATCACAAAAAAAAGCACCGAAACCACCACCGGCATTCCCAGACCTCCTTTGCGAATAATGGCTCCCAACGGGGCCCCGATAAAGAAAAGCAACAGGCAAGCAAAGGAAAGTGTAAACTTTCGGTGCCATTCAATCTCGTGACGTTTAATGTATTTCATTTTATGCGTCAAATCAGTCGATGAGGTATTAATAAACGATTGGGTGGTACGAGCATAATTGCGGGCATGTTCAAATACTTGCTTTTTTCGGTGAACAGGCAAGGATGAGAACAAACTATCTATATCGAGAGTGGCGGTATCGATTTGATTTTGAGCATACCAAATACTATCGGTTAACCCGGGTTTTAATCGTTTAAAATAGTTGGTTTTCTTTAAATTGGTTAAAAACAGGTTTTGTCTTTTTTCAAAACCCATATTTAGGGAATCAACTGCTGTATTGAGTTGATTCAAATTTAACATCTGGTAATGGTTTTTAAAAAGTTTTTCGTCGGTTCGTTCAAAACCCAGACCCGACATATCGATAAGAATGCGTTGTTCTTCAAAATAATCAATCCGGTGGGGGTATTCTTTATCTTCGCGACGGCGCTTTTTTTCAACTACTTCGTTATATGCAGTTCCGTGAAACATGGTTAGAATCATATACTTATTATCCGAAGTCATCTCCATGGTACCCGAATCGGCAACGGTTACCATACGGTTCCCGTTTTTTTCGGTATGATCGTAAATCATAATCTGATAGAGCATCGAAGTTTTTTTATTCTTCCGGGCCACTTTTATGCTGAAGCCTTCAAGCGCATCGGAAAAAACCCCTTCTTTAATAGAAACTTCTGGTTTTTGATGACGCACGTCGTACAATAAAGCCCCCATTTTTAGGTTGGTGTAAGGCATCAGGTTATTTGAAAAGAAAAAAGCACCTACCCCAACAAATACAACAAAAATTATCAGGGGAAACATGATTCTTACCAATGAAATTCCGGCCGATTTCAAAGCCATTAATTCGTAGTTTTCGGCAAGATTTCCAAAAGTCATGATGGAACTTAACAGAATTGCCAAAGGCAACGCCAAAGGCACTAAGCCGGCTGAAGCATAGAACAGGAGTTCCATTATAACCATAAAGTCGAGTCCTTTTCCTACCAAATCGTCGATGTATTTCCAAAGAAATTGCATCAACAACAAAAAAACAGAAATAAAAAAGGTTAGGATAAATGGCCCTATATACGATTTGAGAATAAAAGTATGTAAGCGTTTAATCACAAAAATTCTTTTTAGGAACAAATAAAACCCCCAATGTGAGGAAGCTGCAATATTAGGTAAAATACAAGGATTTAAAAAAAACTAAGAGCCTAAAATATGTTTTAATTCTGTAATTTGGGTTTCCCATAATTCTTTGGCATCATCTACTTCGTCAGACTCAGCAAAATCAGTTACAATGAGTGCCAGTTCGCCGGTAAGTTCATCCATATTAATTTTAAATTCAAAAAACGATTTTTCGTCTTCATCGTCGAGCCAATGAAACCTCACAAACTTTAAATCCTTTTTATGAATCATTTCAGCCTCCTGCTCAGTACCATCCCACTCGAAGGTGAAAATTTTACCATTTACTTTTACGTTTTCGGCAAACCATTCGTTAAGACCACCAGCTGTACTTAAGCGACTAAACAGTAATTTTTCGGTCGATTTTATTGAAAATTCTATTTGGAATTTCTCTTTAGACATTATTCATAGTGATTATGGTTTGTCGCAATATATGAAAAAGATTGGAAATACATATTTATTTAATCTGCATTTGAACCTTTTCTGTCCTCAATCCATCCAATTATTTATTAAACAACAATTTAATAATATTTATTTTCGATAAGATTTGCTGATTTCAAAATCAATAATGGTGCCTTATGTAACAAATATTTCAAGAATCAGAGGAGTTATCCAATTTACTTAAAATTTAATTTATTAGTTTTCAATATCATGAATACTAACCTGTAAATTCAATTCAAATTTTATTGGTATTCACCATACGAATTAAATTATTTTATTACATTTGCACCCGCAAAACGATGCCGAGGTAGCTCAGCTGGTTAGAGCGCAGGATTCATAATCCTGAGGTCGGCAGTTCAAGCCTGCCTCTCGGTACTCAAAGCAAGCCACTTACAGATTCAAAATGTGAGTGGCTTTTTTTTTCTCTTCTCAATTAATGCTTCAAACATCCATGGCATTACAATTTTATTAACTTTATCACTGATTATTTTTTAGTTTTTACTCAGTTTAAAAGCATTGAATACCACTTATCCTCAAAGAATTAAAGCTGTTGAATTTTCAACAATTATTTACCTTTTTGTTACGGGTATATTAATAATTTTGAACCATCAGCAATTAAAAGCTATAGAGTCACATCTGTTAATCAGGTTGTTGGTAATTCTATTTGCTGGTTTTCTTATAATTTACAATAAGATAAAAAAAACCGGAACAACTTTTCAAATTATCAGGCAATTTTGGGTACTGCCATTACTGGGCTATTTTTACGGTGAAACTGACTACCTTAACAACCTGCTGTTTAAAGAAAACCTGGATTCCTATTTTGCAAATTTCGAGTTCTGGCTTTTTGCAATACAACCTGCCGAAGTGTTTTCGGAAATAATTTCGTTTGACTGGTTTGCAGAACTCATGTATTTGGGATATTTCTCGTATTACCTGCTTATTATAGGAATTCCTGTGCTGACATACATAAAACTGGGACCCGCCAAAAGTGAGCGAATAATTTTTATTGTGGTAAATTCATTTTACTTGTATTACCTGTTTTTTATTCTTATTCCGGTAGCCGGTCCCCAGTTTTATTTTAAAAGCAGCCTTGCAAATTTACCTGAGGGTTACCTTTTCGGATACCTGGTTCGCAGCGTTCAAGTGCTTGGCGAAGCACCCACCGGAGCATTTCCCAGTTCTCATGTAAGTATCTGCTTAATGTTGCTTTGGTTAACTGCAAAAAATTTAAAAAAATGGTTGACTTTGGTCATTCCCATAACCGTGTTATTGTTGTTTTCAACCGTCTATATTAAAGCTCATTATTTAATTGATGTGCTTGCAGCTGCTATTATTACACCATTTGTTTATTGTGTGTCGAAACAAATATATCACTTGTTTACTTTAAAAATTAAACCCTATGAACCTAAGTTTACATGAAGTAAAATCGAAAACCGATTTAAAACAGTTTATTTTTCTTCCGGCTAAGATTCATAAACATCATAAAAACTGGGTTCCTCCTATTTACATGGATGAATGGGTATTTTTTGATGCAAAAAAGAACCCGCTGTTCGACCATTGCGATACCATTCTTTTACTGGCAAAAAAAGAAGATGAGGTTGTTGGGCGCATTATGGGCATTATAAACCATAAGTATAACCAGGGACATAATGAAAACCATGGTCGTTTTTGTTTTATGGAAACCTACGATGATATTGATGTTGCCCAACTTTTAATTACAGCCATCGAAAACTGGGCGCAACAAAAAGGTATGGATGCACTGGTAGGCCCTTTGGCATTCTCCGATAAGGATCCGCAAGGAATGATGATTGAGGGTTTTGATGAACCATTGGTAATTGCCACCAACGGGAACTTACCTTATCAGCCCAAATTAATTGAGCAAATGGGCTACAGCAAACACCGCGACATGTTTGTTTATAAAATTATGATTCCTGAAACGGTTCCTGAATTTTATCAAAAAATATTTGAACGCAGAATAAACAATGGTAAAGTAAAGGTAATCAACCTGGAATCGAGAAAACAACTCCGTAAATACATTATTCCGGTTTTAACGTTACTGAACGAAACCTTTAAAGACATTTATGCTTTTACTCCACTAAATCACAAGGAGATGAAAGAGTTTGCCAAAAGATATATTCCCATTCTGAATCCGCGGTTTATAAAAATTGTGACCAACGACACCGATCAGGTAGTAGCTTTTGTAATTGCTATGCCCGATGTGAGTGAAGGAATTAAGAAAAGCAAGGGACATTTGTTTCCTTTTGGCATCATAAAAATTCTTAATTCGCAAAAACACACCAAACAATTAAATCTTTTACTGGGTGGTATTCACGATGAATATCGGAATAAAGGACTTGATGCCCTGCTTGCCATTCACATGCTTGAAGAAGCCCGAAAAGCAAATCTGGAATACATCGACAGTCACTTAACGCTCGAAGTAAATACAAAAATAAGAGCAGAAATGGAACGATTGGATGGAACCATTTACAAAAGGTATCGGGTTTATATTAAAAACATTTAAAATAATATGACTATCGGGAATCATTAATATTAATTTTGTAATTTTCACTTACACAGGCTACTAAAAGGCGGTCGAACATGT
>PHDD01000037.1 GCA_002840905.1 Bacteroidetes bacterium HGW-Bacteroidetes-4
ATTCCCCGGGTTCACACCCGGGGCTATTATAATAAAACCCCTTCGGGGTTTACTTCTTACGGAATGCTGAAAGACTACCAACCGCTAAATTCTGGGGTTTGCTGTTAATTACAGCTGGCTACTGGCTGTGAACTGTGTACTGATTTCTCATTGCACAATGACAATTGCTATTTGGCTGTGTACTGCATACTGGGGACTGTGTACTGATTTAGGGCTGGTAGGCTAATAAACAACGCTACGAGGAGTTCAAAATCCTCGTAGCGTTTTCCGGGCTGCCATCCTATTGTTAATTGCCCATTGATAATTGTTAATTGCTATTTGGCTGAGTACTGCATACTGGGGACTGTTGGCTGAATCACTGGATAACAAACAAAAAAACTGCGAACTGCCCACTAATTTGCAGTTATTCACTATTCGTTTTTCACTATCCACTATTCACTTTTCATTATTCACTATTCACTATTCACTATTCACTTTTCATTATTCACTATTCACTTTTCATTATTCACTATTCACTATTCACTTTTCATTATTCACTATTCACTATTCACTATTCACTATTCGTTCTTCACTCCCTAAAAGAAAAGGTAGGCAATAAAAATAGCAGCCACCACACCGGCCAGGTCGGCTATCAGGCCGCAGGCTACCGCGTGACGGGTTTTGCTGATGCCTACGCTGCCAAAATATACGGCAATAATGTAAAAAGTGGTATCGGTGGCTCCCTGAAAGGTACACGATAGGCGTCCGATAAAGGAATCGGCCCCGTGGGTGGTCATGGCATCCACCATCAGTCCGCGGGCACCTGCACCGCTAAGTGGTTTCATAAAAGCCGTGGGCAGGGCCTCAACAAACCCGGCATCCATACCGGTAGATCTTACCAGCAGACGGATGCCATCGATAATAAAGTCCATGGCTCCCGAGGTGCGAAATACCCCAATGGCTACCAGGATGGCCACCAGGTAAGGAATAATTTTTATGGCGATGGAAAAACCTTCTTTGGCTCCTTCGATAAAAGTCTCGTAAACATTCACCCGCTTACGCCAGGCCAGCGCAATAAACGACACAATAACCGTAAACAGTATCACATTACCCGCCACCGACGATACCGTGCCTACCTCGGCTTTGGGCAGGGTGGTAAAGTAAAAAATAATGCCGGCAATTACCAGCGAGATACCGCCCATATAGGCCAGCAATACCCGGTTAAACAGGTTGATGCGCTGGTACACCGACACCGCTACAATACCGGCCATGGTGGCAAAAAAAGTGCTTAGCAGAATGGGTAGAAATACATCGGAGGGATCGGCTGCCCCCAACTGTGCCCGATAAACCATCACACTGATGGGTATCAGGGTCAGTCCCGAGGTATTGAGCACCAGAAACATAATCATGGCATTGCTGGCGCGGGTCTTATCGGGATTTATCGACTGCAGCTGCTCCATGGCTTTCAGTCCCAGGGGCGTGGCGGCATTATCGAGTCCCAGCATGTTGGCCGCCAGGTTCATCATAATGGAACCCGTAGCCGGATGATTTTTTGGAATTTCGGGAAACAGGCGACTAAAGAACGGGCCCAGCCAGCGCGAAAGCAGCTGCACCATGCCTCCCTTCTCGCCCACCTTCATCAGCCCCAGCCAGAGCGTCATTACCCCGGTTAGACCCAGCGACAGCTCAAAGCCCGTTTTCGACATATCGAAGGTCGATTGCATCAGGGCCGGAAACACTTCCATGTCTCCAAAAAACAGCAGCTTGACCAGCGCCACCACAAAGGCTATCAGAAAAAAGGCTATCCAGATGTAATTCAGTACCAAGGCCGATAGAATTAGTTAGCAGTTCGTTATTCCGTTTTTAAGCGTCTTACTCCTGGGCTATCAACACATCGAGCACCTTACGGATGCGTTGGCTGTTCCACTGGGCTACTCCCGACTTGTTCACCACCATCTCTCCCTTTTTATTGATAATAAAGGTGGTAGGAATTGACGTTGACTCAAAATCGTCGGGATATTGAGTCATCGGCATATAAACCGGAAGCGTAAACGCTTTCTTGTCCATAAAGGCTTTGATGGTGCTTAGTTCTTCGTTACTTACAAAAAGAAAAGTCACCTTTTCGGAATAGTCGTTGTACAGTTTTTGCAGTTGGGGCATTTCGGCAATGCAGGGCGGACACCAGGTGGCCCACAGGTTGATAAACACCACTTTGCCCTCGAGCTCACCAAAGGTCAGCCGGGTTCCGTCGGTATGTTGCAACTGCCATTGCAGGGTAGCCGGCTTCAGCGGAATTTTATCCTTCATCACCCGGGGCTGATGGATTATCAGCGTAGGTTTTAGTATCAGGGCCGCCATATCTTTACGGGTGGCCGGAATCAACAACAGGATAAGCATGATACCAATCAACACATCGATGGCAATGCTCAGTTTCGATTTTTTTTTAAAATAATTCTTAAACATAAGTGTATTGCAATTTAAAGCTGCAAGGTAGCCGATTTTTTTTGTTTTGAAAATACCCGGGACGTTTCTATCGGCAAGTCATCGCCTGATCCCGGTTCAACAGCCTATACAGCTATCGCCTATCGAAGCAAAAAAAGCCCGGAACAATTCCCGTTTTAAAAGTATCTATCGCCTGCCCCTGCGCATTGTAGCAGTAAATACTGCCTGCCTGCAAATAATCCACCGCATCGGAAACATACACCTCGGAGCTATAGGCATCCACACCCAGGGCATAGAATTGCCTGCTCCCCTTATCGATAAAAGGCTGCTGGGGAAAAGCCGTGGCAACAACAGGCATTTGCCATACGTGATTGTTCACCAGATACAGCGTGTCGCTGCTTCCGTTTAAGGCAAGCGCCGTAGGTTTGTCATCGGGGCCGAACGACACCGAGAACTCCATCTCCAGACTCAGGGCATCATAACGGATTAAGCGGGGGGCTTCGTACCCAAAGGGATTGCCCCGGTAACCGCCATCGGTAAGCACCCATAGTTTTTGCTGATAATCGAGGGCCATGGCCACGGGTTGCACCCCCGTTTCAATGGAATCGACCAGGGCGTCGGTCCGGGTATCGATAAGCAGAATCTTGTTATCGAAACTCCAGCAATTGGTAAACACGTAGTCGCCAAAACGCAGCAGTTGCTCTGTGGAGTGCTGGTAAAACTCCCCCGAGCCTTTATCGAGCGAAATGGTACCTGTAACTTCGTAGGTTTGGGGATTGAAAATAAAAATACTTTTGGCGTACAAATCAGAGATGTATCCCTTTTCAGCACTAATAAGCAGCACATGCCGCGGCGACACCAGGCCGGAAATGGTATTCACGTAGCGAAAGGTTTTCACATTCATCACATCGACCCGCGCCGAGTTGTTAATTACAATAAAAGCCAGCGAATCATAAATGGTCATGCTTTGAGCCACATCGCCCAGCCCAAAACCATTGGTGCGGTAAAACACCTTGTTTTCCACCTCCCTGGTTTCCGGATTATAATACGACAAAGAGGCATTGGAAAACATATAATTGCCCTGATTCAGCACAAAGAGTCCGGAACTTATTGGCTTTTGGGGAGGTGCAACACCACCTTCGGGTTCGCAGGCATTCAGCAATACAAGCAGTAAGAAGAGCCAAAGCGTTAGTGCTAATAGAGACTTCTGGTTCATTTCAAATCGATTTTTAACAAGAGTGAATAATTACGCATGGGCATGGGTCGGTCTTTTATATTCTGATAGCTGCTATTAAAAAGATTCTCAACCCCAAGGCGTATTCCCACATTCATCCGGGAAAAGTTTTTTTGAAAACCTACTGTCAGGTTGGTGAGCCAGTAAGCCGACAGGGGAATAAACTGGTCGTCGGCTACGGTGGCTGTTTGTCGCTGACCCAGGTAGCTGGTGAGCCAGGTAAACCGAATGTTTTTGTATTGCATATAAAACCACGTGCTGCCCGAATGCCTGGGGATGTATATCAACTGCTGTCCGCGCGAGGCATCGCCTTCGGCCAGCTCATCCGACTCGTTAGTAGTTGGCGACCAGGCATATTGCATGCGTGCACGGGTTTGCAACGGCCCCAGCTTTTTAGTCAGCATCAGGTGATATGCTATCCCGCGTGAAAAAACTTTCTTATAGTTGGTAGGCATCCAGTAGCCGTATTCCGAAGGCGTCCACTGAATCCAATTCGCAATGAATAAGTAATAAACCTCCAACGAATGCTCCACCTCCCAGGTTTTCAAAATTTTCTGTTGATGCAGTCCTCCGTCAATGCTTGTACCCTCTTCGGGCTTCAGTTGCGGATTGCCTCCCGGAACATAGTAACGATCGTTTAAGCTCGGATAATGGTAGTTGCGTGCCAGATGGGTTTTTAGCCGGATGTTTTGTTTCTTATGCAGCAGGTACTCCATGCCCAGTGAAGGAATGGGTTTTACCCAGCGGGAATCGATCATAAGCTGGCGTGTCAGGGCACTAAAGTACCAACGCTCCCCCAGGGTTTTGTGCAGGGCCAGCTTCCCCGAAAATTCGGTCTGCTCCTGGCTATAGCCCTGCTGCGTTTTCAAATCGTCGACCTTTACCCTGTCGAAGCGTCCCAGCAACTGCCATTCAACTTTCCAGTCGGGCTTCAGCTTTAAGCTACTCTGGTAATTGGTAATACTGCTCCGGGTCAGATTCCGCGACTGGTAATGGGTAACAAAAGCCTCGCTGTTGTAGGCCTGGTTTTGCAACAGGTAATCAAGTCCGTCGTCGAGCCAGGCAGTTTGCAACTCCCAGGTCAGCCGCTCGCCATAGTGTTTGTAAAAAGCCAGTGCTTTCAGGTTGTTATCGTCCTGCTTTTCGTGATGCCTATAAACACTGGAGTTTACCAAGGCAGGCAGCTTACGCACGCTTTGCTGATACCAAAGCTTCACGCCGGCTACCGAACTATTATTTACCCGGTAATACAACTCAGTAAGTAAGCCTCCTTTTTTACCATCGGCATCTTTGAGCTCAAGCCAGCCGGAATCATCAGTAGTTCTGTTGGCCGACTGGTAATAGGTGTAATTATTTTGTGATGTCTCGTAAAAAAAACGGGTCCGGAGGTTCCATTTTTGTTTGCTGTAATTCACCTCTCCGAAGCTTCCATAGGTTTGAAACTGTCCGAGGTTTTGCATTAATTTAGCAGATGCCCCGGGAGTCCAGTCGGGATTACTTTGTATGGCGATACTGCCTCCCAAAGCGCCGCTGCTGTTTTGCAGCGAAGCACCCCCATAATACAGCTCCATCTGGTCGGCAAAATAAACGGGAATCAGCGAAAAATCGACCTGGCCGGTCATTGGCGAGTTAATGGGGATATTGTTCCAAAGAACCGCTGTGTGCGAAGCGCCTGCTCCCCGAATGGAAGCCGTGGCCAAAGCCCCGCGACCGTGCGACTTGATAAAGACCGGCGTATGCGAAGCCAGCAATTCCCCTACGCTGCCCACCATTTGTTGTTGCATTACCAGCGTATCGATGCGTTGCGTGCTGACTCCGGCCGCAGCATCACCTGAGTGGGTTTTTGCTTTAATCAGCACTTCGCCAATGGGAATGGTGTCTCGCAAGGCGTATTGCGCCTGAGCCAAAAGGCTAAAACATAAAAAGAGAATAAAAACAATTGTACGAATCGAATTTTCCATTATTGCTTAATAAACTGAAGGGTTACCGGTTTTTTATAAGCAAGTAGTGTAAGCCAGTATATTCCGGGAGAAAGACTGGAAATATCCCAGCTGTTTGTGACCGACGAATTAATCCTGTACGAACGTCCCCATATATCGGTTAAGGAGAGTAATTCCCAAGATTCATCTCCCTGAACATTTACCTGAAATAGCGCTGGGTTGGGATAAAGTATTAAGTAGGGGTCAGTAGTTTCCGCAAGCCCAAGCGGTTGTTTAACTTCCACCAGCAGGCTGTCGCAGTAAGCCCCCTCCCACATGGCATAAATCCGGGTAGAGCCGGCTTTATGTGTGCTAAGCCGGCCATCGACCCCAATACTTGCCACTGATTCGTCGGTACTGGAAAATTCAAGGGCCGGATTAGCGAGGGGTTTCCCTGCTACAAATACAAAGGCTTGTACTTGCGTGCTTTGCTCTGGTTCCAACGTTCTAAACAAGGGTTGTAAAACCACAAGCATATTTTCACCACTTACCGAAGCATCCGGAGCAATATCAACCACGCCAAGAATTTCGGCCGAAAGTTCTCCCAACCATCCGGCCGAGGCATTCACCGCGGTTTGCACCTTAATAAAATCGATGCCATCCAGCTCCACCGCGTGTCCGTTTTCATCTACCGCCCACGAAATATCAAAAGCGTCGCCGCCTCCGCCTTCCAAAGCGGCAGTATAGGGATTATCCGGAATAAGATGCGAAACAGAAAGAACCCGTGGATTATTATCGGCAAATCCAAAGGGATAAGGATTCATGGTAAGGTAGGCCTCATCCTGGCTATTTTGACGGGCTTCAACCTTTAAACCCGACAAAACGAATTCATCCTGCGGAATGGAAGGAAAACTGTCGGCCAGAGGATAATAAGCCTGAGTGTGATAATCGTTATGCAAAACAAAACCAGTATTCCCTTGATTGTCTGTCCAGGGAACATCCTCGTCAGCTTCAGCAAACGAATAGGTAACTTCATAAGCAGCATCTGATGTAGTAAAGTAATAATCGCTGCCAGCAAGCAGGTACCAGGTATCGTCGGGAAGCCCGTTGCTGTTGTCATCGCGCATTACATAAACGGCTGCAGGTTCGGCCGAAAGTGCCGAGGCGTTTCCAAATATGGTAAAATCAACCCCATACGGATTATCGGGATGGTTCGCGATGCTGTGGTCGAAACCCAAGACAACGAATCCGCCAAACGCTCCCAGACTGAGGGAACCGCGAATACCACCCACAAGGCTTTGCGCAGCATAAGGGCCACCAATAGCCGTGTTAATATACTGTCCTGGAGCCGGTTGATACTCCAGGATTTTACTCACATAAGGACTTTGCGCCACAACAAGACTGTGACTTAATAGTAGACCTGCAAAACATAGAGAAAAGGTAAAAAAACGCATCTTATAAACTATTAGATGCTTGGGGATTTGTGTAAATAAGTCGCCTTTAATCCCGAAAGCATGATTAAACATACGCAGGTAGGTCTTCTGACTTACTCCCCAGGTACCGGCCTTCCCGTTGTATAAACCTGTTAGGTTTCACGAACAGTGGCGAAAGTTGGCACTGGTTAAAAGAGCTTACAGCAGCGGGTACTGTTGCCGAATTACACGACATTCCCTCTTAGTTTTTTACCATGAAGTAAAAAAACCTGCACGGCAAAATTAAACCAAATTATTGGTTGAGCAATAGCTTATTTGCATAGGAAATAAAAAATACAAGCATACAATCAAAAATTAATACTAAAGCTTCTTATAAAACCACAGAATCACAACTTTTATAAAAAGAATGGATAGCGAAACAATAAATTGCCCTATTTTTGGCAAAAATATAAGCACATGATTTTACCCCTGGCCTTTGAATCGCGCATTAAGGAACAACTGAAAGAATTCTACCCGGAATTTATCGATTCCCTTAAAAAAGATTTGCCTATAAGCATCAGAATAAACCCCAAAAAAATGAGCAATTCACCAGCTGGTTTAACTTCGGTACTGTGGGAACCCCGGGGTTACTACTTACCCACACGCCCGTCGTTTACCCTCGATCCTTTACTGCATGCCGGAGCCTACTATGTTCAGGAAGCCAGCAGCATGTTTACAGGCTACCTGTTTCAGGAGGTGATTACAACCGAAAAACCGTTAAAAGTTCTCGATTTGTGTGGGGCTCCCGGAGGAAAAAGTACCCAACTGGCTTCCCTGCTCTCATCAGATAGTTTGTTGGTCGCCAACGAGGTGATTCGTTCACGGGCCGGCATTCTTAATGAAAACCTGGTAAAATGGGGAGCACCTAATGTGGTAATAACGCAAAACGATCCCAGGGATTTTAAACGAATTAAAAACAGTTTCGATGTAATTGTTGTCGATGCGCCCTGCTCAGGCGAAGGCCTTTTCCGACGCGATAGCGGAGCGGTTCAGGAATGGTCGGAAGCCAATACGCTTTTATGTGCCCAACGCCAACAACGCATTATTGCCGATGTCTGGGATGCTTTAACTCCGGGAGGTGTGCTTATTTACAGCACCTGCACCTTTAATCCCGGTGAAAACGAAAAGAACTTAAACTGGCTGTCGGAGCAATTTGATGCGGAAAGCCTGAATATAAATTATCCGGAAAGCTGGGGAATTGAAACCCGGGAATACAAAGGTATGGTTGGATACCAGCTCTTTCCACACAAAGTACAGGGCGAAGGTTTTTTTATTGGAGCAGTTAAAAAATCAGGAGAATTTACCGAAACTAAAAATAAAACAAAAAAACAGCTCAACACGGCATCAAAAACAATACAATACGAAGCAGCGCAGTGGATAAAAGAGGCCGATGCCTATACTATTATTGAACAAAATGAAAATCTTACAGCTATTCCGACACTATACGAAAGTTTTATTCAACAACTATACGGCAACCTGAATGTGGTACACGCTGGAATAAGATTAGCGCAAATTAAAGGAAAAAAGCTGATCCCACAACCCGAGTTGGCTTTGTCGTGGCAAATAAACCAAGAACGGTTTCCCTATCAAGAATTGAGCGAATACGAAGCCTTGCAATACCTGAAAAAGGAAAATCAGCATTTTAAAGAACAGCAGGCCGGATATCATTTGGTTGGTTATAAAAATCTGCCCCTGGGATGGCTAAACAACATCGGGAATCGCTCGAACAATACCTATCCGGGCTCATGGCGTATTCGCATGGACCTGCCAACAAGGGAAAGTTTTTCATCTCAATCCTTTCTGTAAACCGCAAATAGTTTGTTCTTTTTAGTTGATGAAATTAAGCACTATTTTAAAATTATCGAGCACCTGATTAAACGATTCCCGGATAGCTTCTTCAGAATCGGATTGAATTAGTTGACTCACATCCTCAGCAATCACCCTTTTTGTTTGATCTAAAGCTATCTCTTTATTGGGAACCGGATAAGTGTCTTCGAAAAGGGATTTGCACCGATAAACCAAACACATGATACGATGCACGTCTTTATAATTAAAGTCCATTTGCATTACTTCCTGCTTAATGGTTCTTAATTCCGTTAAATGCTCCATAGCTGTACCAATTATTTAATATCAAACCAAAAGTAGATGAATTCCATTTATTTAACCATGATATTTAGCATGATATAGGTGCCTTTTTGCTATGAAAAAATTTAGTAATTTTAAAGAAACTCAGAAAAATGCTATATCAAAAAGTAAGAAATAAAATACAATGTGTGCTTTGCCCCCATCAATGCATCCTCCACGAGGGGAAAACCGGAATATGCGGGGTACGACAAAATATTGGAGGTAAAATACGCAGCAAAAATTACGGATTGATAAGCGGATTTGCTCTGGACCCTATCGAAAAGAAGCCTTTGTACCATTTCTATCCGGGGAGCAAAATTCTTTCCATCGGGAGTTTGGGCTGCAATTTAAAATGTAACTTTTGCCAGAACTGGCAAATATCTCAGATTAGCGATACCAACACCAGCCGATACAAAACAATGAGTGTTGACGAAATGCTTGCCGAAACAACAAGTATTGCCGGAAATATCGGGCTGGCATTTACTTACAACGAACCCACGGTATGGTATGAATTTATGTTCGATGTAGCCAAAGCCTGCAAACAGAATAAGCTAAAAACAGTAATGGTTTCCAATGGATTCATCAGCAAAAAACCACTGGAAGCTTTACTACCCTTTATCGATGCGTTCAACATCGATATAAAAGCTTTTACTGAGAATTTCTACCACGAAATGACCGGAGGAGCGCTAAAGCCTGTGCTCGACAGCCTGAAAACCATTAATAAAAACGAAAAGCATCTGGAATTGACCAACCTGATAATACCCCGAAAAAACGATGATCCCGAACAATTTTCCGAAATGGTAAATTGGATATCAAATGAATTGGGACCGCATACCGTTTTACATATTTCACGCTATTTTCCGGCATACAAGCAAAGCATTCCTGCGACTTCGGAGCAACTACTGCTCGAACTATATGAAATTGCACGAACCAAATTGCATTTTGTGTATTTAGGTAACTTTATTAACGACACCTTTCAAAACACTTACTGTAATGTTTGCAAGCAATTACTTATTACCCGCTCGGCATACAAAACAGATGTGTTAAGTTTAACTCCGGAAGGAAAATGTACGAAGTGCGAAACCCAAATTCTTTCTATTTAAGTCATATTGTCTTGCATAATTTCAATTTTCAGTCATATTGTCATGCAGTTGTGTTTTTTTTTGCCATTTTAGTTTAATTTTAGCTCTGGTACAGGGTTTGAAAATAAGCTTAGCAGAAAACAAAATGTTAAACTTAAAGTATAGGAGGATAAAACCATGTTACCAATGATTCACACTAAAAACAGTATGCCTATTATGTTTGATCGTTTTTTAAACGACAACTGGTTAGACAACTTCTGGGGAGAAAACAATTCCATGTTTTCACCTTCGGTAAACATTACCGAAAACGACAAAAGCTATCAGGTTGAGCTTGTAGCTCCCGGCATCGACAAAAAAGATTTTAATCTGAATGTTGAAGACGATCGCCTGACCATTTCGTATGAGCACAAAGAGGAAAACGAAGAAAAAAATGATGTGAAGAAGTTTTTACGTCGCGAGTTCAAAAGCACCTCGTTTAGTAAGAGTTTTACACTTCCCGAGAATGTAAATGCCGATAAGATTTCGGCAGCATATCAAAATGGAGTTCTTCAGGTGATCATCCCAAAAGAAAAGGAAAAATCGAAACTATCACGATTGATTAAAATCTCGTAGGCAGCACTTTTTCATTGCTTTAGTTAAAACCACCCCAAGCGGGTGGTTTTTTTATGCATATAACCTAAACACTAACAGTAAAAGCTCGAGAAATTATCAAAAAAGGTTTAACTGCGTTAAACAGATAATTGTATCTTGGCAGTACAATATAACTTAACTAAAGAGTATTTGAAACATGACAAGAAACCGCATCGGCTTGCTTATTTTTCTTTTATTGATTTCGCCTATGTCAAAGGCCCAATTGCGACCTTTGCACAAAAAGAATCATTCGGTTAATGAACAACTTAAAAACATTATAAACTTTCCTGATTTTAAAACAGCCGGTATTGCTTTTCTTGCGGTTGATTTGCAAACACAGGAAATAATATCACAACACCAGCCCGATCTGGCTCTTAAACCCGCATCCACATTAAAACTTTTTACTACAGCCAGTGCATTAGAACTTTTACACCCCAATTATAAATTCCAAACATTGCTCGAATACACCGGAACCCTCGATACAAACAGCCATGTACTGCATGGCAATATTATTATTAAGGGCGGTGGCGACCCAACGCTGGGTTCAGTACATTTTGAGCAAACCAAAATGCATATTTTTTTAAACCTTTGGCTTGAAGCTTTTAAAAAGTTGGGAATCGATTCCATAAGCGGTGGAATAATTGGCGATGCATCTCTTTATCACCCTGATCCCATCCCCAAAACCTGGTCGTGGATAAACTTAGGCAATTATTTTGGTGCCGGAGCTTGTGGGCTAACTATTTACGATAATACATACACCATTCATTTTACTACGGGGAACTCCACAGGCGATACAGCAAAGATCAATGAGATTGTTCCATACATTCCCGATTTGGTTCTTGAAAGCACTGTTATGGCCGATTCCATTAACTACGACAACACCAATATTTTTGGTGCTCCTTTTCAAAACAAGCGCATCGTTAGGGGAACACTTCCTTTAAAACGGACTGATTTTCAGGTGAAAGGTGCTGTTCCCGATCCGGCTTATCTGGCTGCTTATGAGTTGCATCGCATATTAAGCGATAATGGCATAAAAATAAATACTGCTCCCACTACCCTTCGTCAAATGCAGGCAAATATCCATCCACAAGGCCAGTCCACAACTTTTGATACCATTTACTCGCCACCTTTAAGCGAAATTATAAAACAAACCAATACCAAAAGCATCAATCTTTATGCTGAACATTGTCTGTTACAACTGGCTCAGGAAGCAGGAACAATACCTTTTACCGACAGCGCTGCCCAGGTTTTAAAAAGATTCTGGAAAGCACAAGGAATGGATATTCAGGGCTTAAGAATTGCCGACGGCAGCGGGTTATCGCATTACAATGCACTTACCCCGCGACAAATGGTTTACCTGCTTTCGTATCTTAAAAATTCAAGTCCACATTTCGATGTATTCTACGAATCGCTTCCTCACAAAAACAATCCGGGAACCTTAAAAAACTATTATGAACAAAACCCTGAAATAAAAACAGTGAGGGCAAAAAGTGGTACTGTAGATGGCTGCAAAGCTTTTGCCGGTTATGTAAAATCAAAATCGGGACGTGAAATTGCTTTTTGTGTAATAGCCAATAATTTTAGCTGCCCGGGCAGGCAGGCCTCAATTGAACTTGAAAAACTGATGACCGCGTTAGAAAATTTCGATAAATAATTTCAGTTCTGTGTATTAATTTGTGTCGAATCGTTAATCACAGGCAACCAGCGCCTGAATGTTTCGTAGTCAAGTTGCTGCCTTCCTTTATTACGGTTGTAACCGGTTCTGATTATTATGTAATCTTCTCTATCGAACACAATACTAACCAAAGCACAAATATTTTCGTTGGGTAAAACGCCATCCAATCTATTCCAGCCGGTCATTTTCCCAAATTGTTCCGGAATATTAAAGCGCCGTTCGCTCAGGGTGGTTTTGTTGGTATAACTTACCAAACAAGCCTGAAAAGCCGTGTCGACCATAACCTGCATCATAACCACTCCTTTTAAGCGATCGGTATATTTTGCATCCAGGCCATGCAATAAATCGGCAACCATGATGGAATCGCCAGATTCATAATAAATAATCACTTCCTGATCTTCGAGCAAGAACTTTAAAGGACATATGCCAGCTTCCTCGTCGAACATTTTTTGAGAAAACACTAACAGGGAACTAAACAGAAATGATAATACTATTACAAACTTCATAAACCTTGCATTTAGATATTGTGCGGTAAAAATACAAAAGTAATTCGGGCTAAAAAAACAGGTAAAAAAAGATGCAGGCTTAAAGGTCCGGGTCAACAATAAGGGTATCAATTTTCACCACGGCCGACGCCTGAAAATATCCCAATACATCGTAATTAACATTCGATTCCGGATTTAACATGGGAGGCTGAATGTTTCCGAATACATTGGTGGTTTGCCTGATTAATCCATTATAATACTGGTGCATATTTTCTGAAATTCGACGAAGCACGATACCAATGCTATCGTTCCGATTAAAAGCATAAGGCAAAATATAAGTGTATTGATCCTCAAAATACGAATCATCAAAAATCAATAAATCATCATATCCGTTAAAAACACTGTCGTTGACACGCACATCTACTTTATAATAATTTACTTCGTTTGCTTTTTTCTGAATAAAGAGTTTAAAATAATATCCATCTCCATCCACATAGTTCTTTCGGTAATCAATGCTCACCGAATCAATAGCTGGCAAGCTGGGCATATATTCCTGAGCTATATATTGCTTATCATCAATCTGAACCAACAAATTATATTGAGCACCGGGTTTACCTGTAAAGCTACCCACCTCGTAGGTTCCGGGCGACACCCATCGGGCTATTTCTTCCTCCTGTAAACTGCTGCTCATAATTATCCGTGCATTATTTACCGGAAAAAAATCTTCATCTCCATCGGGTGGTGCCGATTGCGACACTTTTATAAAATAAGGAGGTGCGTCGCTATCAACTAATCCTTCAATTACAAGCTGAGGTTTATAATCTTCGAATAAAATGGATTCCGACACTTCAAAACAACCCGACAGAAGTAAAGAAGTAAAAATAAGGAACCAGTATAATTTTCGGATAACCATAAGCAATTCGTTTAAAATATAAACCGATACGAAACCGAGGGTACGAAACGATACAAATAATAATACCCCGGATTAATTTTTTGTTCGCCCGTATCCGACTCCTGATCGGGAATATAATAGGCTACACCCAAGGCATTTTTACGAAAATAAACATTATAAATGGCAAAATTCCAATATCCTTTCCATTTACGCTGTTCGTTTTTGCGGGATTCAATATCGAGACTCAAATCGAGCCGATGATATACCGGCAGCTTTTTTGAATTGATATGATCCTCGTCGAACTGCAGGTAAGTTCTCCCGTTTACCTGGTATTTACCATTGGCCGGTGTATAAGGAATTCCGGATGCCAATACCCAGGTTGCAGCCAGCGAAATGCGCTTGTTAATATAGTAAACATTCGACACGTGAAGAGTATGTTCCCGCGCATGTGAAGCCGGATAAGCCTTATTTTGGTTTATTCCGTTGGTAACCCAAAGGGCTTTGTTGTATTCGTAAGAAAACGATCCACGCATTTTTTTCCAGGTATAGGAAAACAGCAATTCGGCTCCCAAAGCTTCGGCTTCAGCTTTGTATAAATATCGGGCCGGATCATCGGTGTAAAGAATCTGCTGATCCTGCATGGTTTCTATCAAATGATACATATGCCGGTAATAGGTTTCGGCCGAAAAACTAAAACGGTCTTTTATGTTGTTATATAAACCCAGGGTAAAATTATCGCTTTGTTGTGGTAAGAAAGTTTCGTTAGCAATCATCCATCGATTGACAGCAACGCCAATCATATTAATAGGTAACTGATGAAGGGGTTGTACCTGACGACTAAAACTAACTTTTGCAGCGCTTATCTCATTAAAACTCCAACTTAAGCGCAACTGAGGCTCCCAAAACCAACTTTTGCTACCTTCCAGCGAATCGGTAAACGGATCGGTATACATGTGGGTTAGTCGTGCGCCAAAATCAATTCCTAGTTTTCCTCGAATCAAGGTTTGCTGGTTTAAGTAAATGCTATTCAATAACATTTGCTCCCGCGATGACTCGTAGCGTGTAAATAGCAAATCTTTCGATTCGGTTATCAGTGAAAACGGAAAATTATTATTCAAACTACTATTAAAACCAAAGGTTCCTTTAAACGATTTACCAGCGTAATACGAAATATCAGCTTTCAATTTAACGTTATTTACCGACGACTGCCAGTACAAAAGTTCGCGCTGCTCCTGAGTTCCCTGTTTCATTATGTTCTTACTGACAATGAATGAAACATTTGAAAAGAAATTGGTACCAAACAAATGGTTCCAGCGTAACGAGCCAAGGTGGTTGGTTCGTTCGGTAATTTTATCCTGGGTAAATGAGTCGGAGCCGGAATAGCCCGACAAAAACAAGCGGTCGTTTTTACCCAGCTTAAAATTCATCTTTAAATTAGCATCGTAAAAATAAAAGCGCACTTTTTGCAAATCGGGATCGTTGGTAAATAGTTGCGTAAAGCGATCGACATAAGTTCTGCGGAAAGCCAAGAGCATCGACGATTCATCTTTTTTTAAGTGCCCTTCAACCAAACCACGTGCCGATATGATTCCAATTCCTCCTTTTACCTGCCAGTTCTGCTTATTTCCTTCGCGCAGGCGAACATCAATCAACGATGACAGGGCTCCGCCCTCACTTACGGGAATATCGCTTTTATAAACGTTTACGTTACTGACCACATCGGGATTAAAAACAGAAAAAAAGCCACCAAAATGTGACGCATCGAACAAAGTGGCCTCATCCATCAGAAATACCGTTTGATCGGTTCCCCCGCCACGTACACTAATACTACTGGTCGATATTTCGTTACTTTGAATTCCGGGAATAATCGAAAGATTTCGTAATGCATCGTTTTCACCAAACAAACCCGGCAAATCTTTAAACTTTTCGATATCCATTTTATGCAGGTTCATCAAACGGCTTTCAAGAAACAGCTTATCTGATTCGCCTGAAATTAATACCTCGGCAATATCATATGTTTTACTTTCCATAAGAATATACACCCGATGGTGAAAATTCAGGTTCACATCGATGGTTTTGGTGAGGTAACCTAAATTATAAATCCGAAGCCGATGGCTGCCTTTGGGCAGTTTAATAGAAAAATAACCGTAGGTATTGGTGATTACGCCCAGTTGCATATCCTCAGCATAAATTGCAGCACCTATTAAGTCTTCGGAATTTTTGCTGTCCTTTACAAAGCCCGACAAGTAAAACCATTCTTTTTGAGTTGACTTAAAATAAAGCACAATAGATTCCCCAACCAACTGGTGCTGAATATTTAATGGAGTAAAAACATCGTTCAGCATTTCGGCAACGGTAACATCGTTATATTGCTTAGTTAGCGTGGTGCTATCGTCCAGAATATTATCGGAATAAGAAAAACTCAGGTTAAGTTGATTTTCAATAAGCTGAATAAATTCTTTCAGTTCAACTCCATCAACAGTTAAACTAATTTTTTTTGAGAGTAAATCAACTTGAGCCCAGGCATTGGTGCTGAGCAAAAAAAACAATAATAATAAAGAATGCAGGGCTCTCATGCCCCAAAATTAGAAATTTTAGGATTATTAATTTATTTTATCAATAAAAAATAAATTACCTGCCAGGTTAAATATGAAACCAGGCTTTCACCTGGGGATGAATGCCCCTGATTTGCGATTTATGATAGTATTCGTTGGTTTTGTTGTTGTATTCGTAATCAGCACTCCAACTTTCGAGGTTTGCGATAATCTGTTCAAGCGCATCAACAAAATCAAAAACCTCTTTATCGGTCATGGTTGGATGTAGCGACCAACGAACCCATCCGGGTTTTTCCGACAAATCGCCCTGATTTATTTTATCGGTTATGGCCTGCGATTTTTCGTACGTAACTTCCAACAAATAATGCCCGTAAGTTCCGGCGCAGGCACAACCTCCACGAACCTGAATACCAAACCTGTCGTTCAGCAATTTCACCAGCAAATTAAAATGAATATCTTCAACCCAAAACGAGAGAATTCCCAGGCGTTCCTGAAGGTTATCGGCCAAAATATGTACGCCTTTCAACTTTCGTAAACGGGGAAACGCTATTTCAAGCAGTTCTTTTTCGCGGGCAATAATGTTTTCAACACCCATTTTCTCTTTTAGCTGGATGGCCAGCGCCGCTTTTATGGTCTGCAAAAAGCCGGGTGTTCCGCCATCTTCGCGCACTTCAATATTATCGACGTATTTGTATTTGTTCCAGGGATTTGTCCAGTCAACGGTACCGCCTCCGGGATGATCGGGTACTGCATTGTGATAAATGGCCGAATCAAAAATAAGAATACCAGAAGCACCGGGGCCACCCAAAAATTTATGAGGACTAAAGAATATTGCATCCAGTTTTTCCATTTCGTCGCCCGGATGCATATTAATAGCTTCGTATGGTGCCGAAGCGGCAAAGTCGATAAATGCCAATCCACCGTATTCGTGCATTAAGCGGGCCATTTGATAATATGGGGTGTGAACTCCCGTAACATTTGAGCAGGCTGTAAAAGCACCAATTTTAAAAGTGCGATCTTTGTAAAGTTCCAATTGCTTTTTCAGTTCGTTCAAATCAACTTCGAGTTCCTTACCGGGAGGAATAATAACTACATCGGCTACGGTTTCGAGCCACGATGTGTGGTTTGAATGGTGTTCCATATGAGTAATAAAAACCACGGGGCGTTCCATTTTCTGAATGCATTGTGCATTTCGCAAGGCTCCGCAACCTTTTATTCCCAGAATCCTGATAAGTTTATTTACCACGGCTGTCATTCCAAAACCCGCAGCAATTATTACATCGCCCGTACCTGCATTCACATGCTTTTTAATTAACGATTGGGCATAGTGATAAGCCTGAGTCATTCGGGTTCCCGTTTCGCTGGTTTCGGTATGTGTATTTCCCACAAAAGGACCAAAAACGTGCGAAATTTGTAGTTCAATATCATTGTAAAGTCTTCCGCTGGCAATCCAGTCGGCATAAACAATTTTCTTTTCACCGTAAGGCGATGTAAAAGTGGTATTGTCGCCAATAATTCCTTTGCGGAAGTTCTGGAAATAAGATTCTAAACTACTCATAAGCCCATTCTAATTCTTTGAATTTTTAACGGAAGCAAACTTAACAATTATAAAAATACAGTTGTCGCTTAAAGTTCATGTTATAAAAGTTAGAATTGCTAAATAGCTAAAAGGAACATTATTATCTATTAACTTTAATTCGAAGTATAAAACCCTGATACTATATCACTTAAAAACATGCAAAACCCCTTAGTCAATACTAAGGATTTGTTTTACATTTTAATTCATTATTTTTGAAATCAATTTAAAATAATTACTCTGATTTTAATATGGAATAACTATTTAAATACGAACGAACTAAACAACTAATCTTACTTTAATGAGAATATTAATTTTAGTGTTGATTTATGTGGCCCTACTGGGAGGGGTTTCAGCTCAAGTTCCATCAACTATTCCTTACCAAAATGGAGAAGTATTGAATTTTAAGGTGAGTTATTTTATGAAATCGCTTTGGACCGACCTTGCCGGTTTGGAAATGAAAGTGATTGATGTTCCGGGAAAGTCAAAACCCATAAACCGTTTGGAATTCAACGCCAGCACATTCAGCAGTTGGGACAGTTATGTAAAAATAAGGCATTCGTACCAAACCTGGGTCGACGAGGCATCGGTTAAACCCTTAATAATGAAACAAAATTCCGACGTTAAAGGACATACTAAAGATGCCAAATACAGTTTTAAATTTAAAAGTGGTATTGCCGCTATTGATGTTAGCAGCAGCGACGGTTCCCCATTGAAAAAGGATTTGACCATTTATGCCAATACCTACGACATTGTTTCGTTGTTATATTATTTGCGCACCCTTGATTTTGAAAAACTATCGCCCGGAAAAAGTTTTCCGGTTACTGTGCTTTTTTTAGAGCGCATACTTAAAATAAATGTGAAATATCTGGGTAAAGAAACCATAAGCATCGAGAAACAAGGTAAAAAAAGTTGCTACAAACTGGCCATGGAATTGGAAAATAATTTTGTGGTAAAAAAAGATGCTAACTTTTTATGGCTCACTGCCGATAGCAATCGCACTCCGGCACAAATCACAGCAATTTTTAAAGAGGGACAGGTTTTGGTTAAACTAACCGAAGCCAAAGGATTAAAAAACTAAAAAATAGAATTATAAAAAGGTATTATCATGAAAACAAATCCAACAATTGTAAAAATTTTAGTCAGCATTGCTCTTATAGCAGGAATTGCAGGACTTATCCTGTCGCTTACACCACTAAAAATGATTGCCCTAATTCCTTCGGTTTTGGGAATAGTATTTGGAATTGCCGCTTACGCTATAGCCAAATCGAAAAAAGGAAAACTCGGCTTTATTTATATGGTATTGATAATTGCCACCATAGGTATGGTAACCTCGCTGGTTCGTGAATTTGGCATGGAAGACAAAGTGGCCGTTGATGAACAATTCCAGGAAACCACTAAGCAGGCAGCCACTGAAACTGAAGAAGGTGACGATTTGGAAGACGCCCTCGACGAATTAGAAGATTTAGAATAAAGAAAGAATTGGTTTTGTTTTTAGAATCATTAAGCAGGTTAAAAAATCAAACCCAAATTATTCAAACCATCAGGTGAAGTTTAACCAAGTGTAAAACAAATTTTTGAGTGAATAGAAAATAATTATTCACACGAATAAAAAATGCTATATTTTGCCATTACTTCACCTGGTTTTTTTTAAGATTAAATCATTCAAGGTATGGAAGGGAACACATTTTTAATACTTATTGCCATAGGGTTAGTTGCCGGAATTCTGGGTGGGGTACTGGGCATTGGAGGTGCTATAATTATTATTCCAGCTTTAATTTACATTTTGGGCATGAATCAACATCAGGCCATTGGAACCAGTCTGGCGGTGATGCTTCCCCCGATTGGCCTGTTTGCCGCTTACAATTTTTACAAGTCGGGGTTTATTAATATAAAATTCGCTATAATTATTGCTATCGCCTTTATGGTTGGCAGTTACTTTAGCTCAAAAGTAGCCATATCGCTGCCAACCAATTTGCTACAAAAAGTGTTCAGCGTATTTATTATGCTGGTAGCCATTAAAATGTTTTTTTCGAAATAAAGATTCCCGATTTAACGATTAACTATCTGAATAATAATGGAATAATTCATAAATTATTTTTCATGCTTCCAGCGTTTGTGCGACCAAAGCCAATCGCTCGGATATTTCCTGATTCGTTCTTCGAGCAAAGCCATGTAAGTTTTGGTTATGGATTCCGGTTCAAGCGCTGTGGGGTCATCAAACATGGGTTTGATTTCCAACTCATAATAACCTCTTTTTACCCGCCTTACATCGAAAAAAACCGTGGGCAGGTTATTAAACCGTGCATAACTTTCAGGACCATGTAAACAAGGTGTTTTTCGTCCTAAAAATTCCAACCAAATGGCCTTATCAATCATTCCGCCCGGAAACTGGTCGGCTGCCATTATATAAAGCACCGGCTTTACCTTTTTGCTTTTAAAAAAAGCTTTGGTTTCAGTAATGGGAACCAATTCCATGCCCGAAGCCTCCCTTAGTTTTTTACTGTAACGCTCAATGTATAAATTGGTCATAGGCTTATACAAAGCCGCTGCCTGATGCTTTATCTGAGCATTTACCGCCTGAATACCCCACTCCCAATTGGTATAATGAGTTGCTAAAGCAATTACGTCTTGTCCTTTTTCAAAAAAAGCATCCAAAATTTCAGGATTCACCACCCGGTAACGCCGTTTAAATTGCTGCTGACTCATGGTAAACCCTTTAAGTCCTTCAACAAAAATAGCCGAAAGGTTTTCTCTATAGAATTTTTGAGCCAGTTGCTTAATTGCTGCTTCATCTTTTTCGGGAAAACTTTTATGCAGATTCTCAATTACAACCTTGCGACGGTATTTCACTGCATGATAAATAAGCAAATAAGTTAACCAGCCTTTAAGATACAAGAGCCAAAAAGGTACCAACCGAAAAAGGTTTATTCCGATGTAGAAAAAATAAAACGTTAGTTTATGCATGTTGCTATATATTTGTGCCAAAAATAAAAGAATTATATCAAAGCAGAAATCCGATATTACACTTTTACTTTAAAACAAGCTGTAAACTTTGCCGTATCAACCTATGAATTTTTATATATTAATTTAAACAACATATCATTCAGTCCTTTGTATTATGTTATAAGAAATAATAACAAAGAAATGAATTGTGTTTGCAATCCCAGTGCTAAAAAATCTTTTATGACTATCGGGAAAGATAAACAAATTGATTATATTACAGAAAAACTTTTGATGTGAATCTAATCAAATTTATCGA
>PHDD01000002.1:0-353946 GCA_002840905.1 Bacteroidetes bacterium HGW-Bacteroidetes-4
GGTTTCTCCGATTTCCCTCCCGTTTCGCTGTGCTCACGGGATTGGTTCCACCAGCGGAATTTACTGCGCAAACTTGTAACCTTCCGGGTGTCACACAACACGCATCGTACGAATATTTCTCAACCACCGTTCCGTTTGTATTTGTTAATGCCATTATTGAATCCAAATAGTCGGTATGCAGGTAATAAATACCGGAACTGCCTGTATTTTCTTTAATGTGAACGGCAGCCAATCCGGTTGGAGCACTAATATAGGTATATTCTTTGTAGGTACCATCGGCTTTTACCCGTTTAAAATATACACAGCGTGCTAAACCTTTTAGATTATGCTACAGGGTAGGCTTATAGTTTATAAAAAAACTCCCAACCAAACGGCTGAGAGTTTTTCCTTAATATCTCAATTTAAACAAAGTGTTTTAATATACTTTTTTTGTTTAAATACCATATCAGTAAAACTAATGGAATCGACCAAAATAATGCCGTTACAATTGTACCAATTCTAAATGTATGTAATTCAGCTTGTCCAATCATTGCGCTAAACATAAAAATTGAAAGACCCCATACAACAAGGAATAAAATACCTGATATTAAAGAAACTAATCTATTCGCCCACAACTTTTGTTTGCGTATAAATATTCCACCTAACAAATATATTATTCCAATAATAACCATACTTAAACACACTGGTAAGTAGTGTTCAAATATCCATCCCATTGGGCTAATGTTATTTGAAGACTGTTCAACGCTGCTATTACCAAATCCGAGCATGGTAAAGGAAAACATTCCCATGCCATTTCCGAAAATTATCATGGCTGACAATGCGGTTATTGCGTTGCCAATATTTGTTATTGTTTTTGATTTTTGGTTTGATGTTTCCATGTATATGTTATTTACATCCAAAATCTATTTCAAATCGTTTAATAATGCCATCTCTTTTCACATAACATTCCATTGATTCTTTTTCTTTGGAAATTGAATCTCCAACTTCAATAAATGTATATAATCCGCTTTTATCTGTTGGAACAATAAGCTTCAACATCTTGCCATTGTTGTCTATTATTAAAGTTTCATCTAAATGGCTTTTCTTATTTTGATATTTATCATTTAAAACGCCAACAAAATTTTGTTCTTTAACTCTATTTGTCAATGTTTTACAAGCATTATTTCTAAACCAATCAGGAAAGCCATTATTTAAAAACAAAACAAATAGAGCTCCAAAACAAATAAGAGATATAATATTTATTAATATTTTCTTTTTCATTTAATGAAAGATTATTGTGTTAGTTTTAGACCACCATCCGCCAATTTTTGGGCCTCCGCTAAGACCTCCTCCAATTCCTCCTTCATAATATTGATAACCGAAATTACCGAAACCATCTTGTGGAGTATTATTCTCAGGTAGATTTCCACCAAAAGACCCTCCAAAAATCAAAATTCCAAGTTCATATCCAGAAGAAGCTCCTCCATACATATCTATGCTAAATGGCTGAGCATTTGGTGCTGATATTATTTCATTATGATTATAGCTTAATCCTAAACCAAATCCAAGTGTAGGTCCATGTGAAAAAAACCATTTTGAATTCCCATTCTTATCGGAAACTTTTCCAATTTCTAAAACATATCCTCCTAAGAAAGAAAATCCAGCAGAAACCGAATTAACAGATCCATCTGTTAACGGTTTAGGCGATGAATTACCATCATTTATTGTTGAACTAACTTGGTTTACCCCGCTATTTGTGGCAACACTGATTTAAAAGAACCTTAAAAAACTCTCAACATTCAGGTTGAAAGTTTTTTATCTAACCTATATTGTTGGCTCAATAGTTTCCTCTTCTATTAATACCTCGTTTATTATTGTATCCACTTCATAACCTAAGTTGAAAAAATACTTATTTCTTCTTTTATAGAAATGGTATTCAAACAAATTGATATCACTTTCATTCCGAATACTATCAATAGTAAAAACTGTGTCTTGCAATCTTCTAAAAATTAATGTTCTTCCTTTATACTGAAGTTTAAACTCATCCTCTCCGACAACCTCTAAGATCGGATTATAGCCAATATCAACAGAACCTTCATTACTGGTATAAGAAAAAATAATACTATCTGCAGACATACGATAGGTTTGCTTGGGCATAAATCCTTGCATATCTAAATAATACACAAAATGTTCATTACTTATGAACACTTCATTATATACAGTATCTTCTTCTTCAACTACAAAAAACCATTCACCAATAATCGTATTATTCTCTTTATTTGATTGGCATGTAATAAAAATACTTGAAACAAATAATATAATAATTAGATGAACTTTTACCATGTATCACTCCTTCCCCAAATATATGCATTAGTTGAACGAACCAAATCTGTTGCACCCGCTGGATAATGTATTCTAATTAACCAGGGTCTAAAGCCATCATTTGCAGCTTCCATTGGCCCAGTAGCTCGAATATCATACTCCATTCTTAAATCAAGATTCTTCATCTGTTCTAGTTTTACTACACCTGTAAGGTGACTCCAAGGATGAAATTGTATTGTTATCACAACATCATGACCTCGAACAGTCACAGGTAATTCACGAGTAGCATAATTACCATTACTTTTTCCCTTTTTTCCAAAATTTGGACTAAAATATTCACTTGTTAATCCTCTCATATCAGGGTCATGTGGCAATGCTCTTAGAAAGTCCACTACAACACCATAAGGATCCGAACATTTACCAAGATTAATTCGCATATCCCCCTCAGATTGGGCAAAATATTCATTAGCATAACCACTGGGATTATAATTTGTCCAATCCTCATAATCAGGTTGTGCTTCACCCACTCCAACAGATGCTTTGATTCCTTTTCTAAGATAAAACTCAGCATCAGCTAAAGCACCATTTCCGGAAAAGTGTTCCACTCCCCTTCCATTTAATTTATAGTTACCCTTATTATTGACAAAGTCTTCAAAACTTGTATTGGTAACCCCATTATAATAAAGATTTGACCAACTATAATATGCTGATTCCATTCCTCCATAAGGATTTTCCCAATCAATATTTGCACCAAAATTACTTGCATGCATGTAACCGCCACCTCCTCTTTCCCGCTCTATTATTTCATGTACAGCCATCCGGTAGCCGGTGGGGTCAGTATATTTTAGTGGGTTGTTCATTACATAGCTATACCTATTGTAGTTCCTGCCTGTACTGGCGTTTCGGCAGGCAGGTTGCGTATTATAAGGATTTTGGAGAACAGGGTCGGGGCTTAGGAATAAGCCCAGGTCGGGGTCGTATCCCGATTTCGCTTCGCTCTTCGGGACAGGTGCCTCTTAACTGTAGCAGTTGTTATTTAAGATGATTGCTTATTTCAAAGAACTTTAAAAACACTAGTCAATGGTTTGGATTTTCAATTACTTTGGACTCTCATTTAACCAGGAAAAGTCTTCGTCAATATAATCTATTTTATTATCTTTTAATTCCCATTTACTATCCTCTTTTGTATATTTTATGTAACCTCGTTGTACAATTCTATTATCAATTATTATGTCAAACCATAAAAAAGCTGTCGAATCAGAAATATCACAATTATAAGTCTTAATCCATCTTTTTATATCATAGAAAAAAATATGTTTAGATGAACTAGCTTTTATTATTCTATTTTCATTAACCTGAAAGGTGATAACATTATCAGGATGTACAATATCACATACATTTCCAATATACGTAAAAGAATCAACTACCAGCATATTTTGCAATTTTGCTGATATGACTACTTCTTTTTCAAACATAAGATTAATCAAGCTTTGAAAATCATACTCTTTAATATTTTGCCCAATCAGATTCGAACTAAAAAGATAAATAACTGTGAAAAATAATATTCTTCTCATATTCAAAAAACTTAAAATGGCAACCGAATTTGATAACGTATAACAAATTGATAAGCTGTATTACCTTCACCATAAATAACTAATGGAGCATAATAACCTGGACTAAGAACTGTTGGCAAATCACTATTGATATAAGGATCAGTATAATATAGTTGAGTATTAATAAACATATTGTTCTCATAGGTTGTAATACGCATCTCAATCGGTCTTAATCCAAAATAGTGTTTTTGGGTGAACAAATCTCCAGAATACAATAAATCATTTGCTAACTGTTTTACATTCTGAGGTTTATAATCAGGATTGTCCACATAATTTTTAACAACTTTTTCATTAAAAGAGTCAGCAAAGTCTTTTTCTAAGTCAGCTGTTGAAGGCCAATCCCCGATAATTGAGGAAACCACACTCGTAAAATCCAATTGTTCCATTTTACCATCTATGTAATGTACACCTATCTTATTCGACCCAATTTGCCATATTTCTTTTGCTTTATAACCAAATTGAGCATAAAACTCTCTCCAATCGATTGAGCTACCTAACGATTTTACAAAAGCACTATAAGCATTCAGGCGGGGGTCACCCCGCCGGCTTCCTCTCCCGGTAGCCGGACTTTCGAAACATCCACCACTTCCAAAGGGATTACTAACCCAATCTTTGTAATCGGAAATCCAGGCTTCTTTATAATAGAAAAGGTAGCCGCTGGGGTCGGTATATTTTAAGGGGTTGTTAAGCACGTAACTATACCTATTATAATTCAGGGCATTAGCCGGGTCCTGTAAAACGGGGTCGGGGCTTAGGAATAAACCCAGGTCGGTTAAACGGCTGGTTTGGGTATCGAGCCTGGAAAACTTCACCATAAAATTCAGCAAATAATTACTCAATCGGATATCCTGGATAATCGAGTTTCATATATAACTCAAATTCTTCCTGAGAACGGGTAGCTCTTAAGTATTCTATATTATGCTTTATTCGCAACTCTTTATCGGTTGGATTCCTAATAAATTTTTCATAAGCTTCAATATACCTGGGATGATTACGAAACTGCAATTTAACCAAATTTATTTGCGGAGTTAATGCCATAATTAAACCAAATCCACCAATAATAGCCATGCGCTTAAATAGCCCCTTATAAAGATCATTTTTTGATTTTAAAAAGTGGATTAAGGCAATTATGAAAACGATAAATAGTGTACCTAAGCCTGCTGTTAGGTTTAAGGTAGCATCGGGCCAATTAACCAATTTGAAAAGTGTTCCAAAACAAATTCCTGAAAATGCCATTCCAAGAAATATGGTGCCAATAATCCTCCAGCCTGATAAACCCTTGTAAGCAGCCTTCTTAAAAACTTTTTTTAGTGGTATGTCATTAAAAAATACAAATCCTAAAGGGTAATAAATTAACGCCAATAATACCAACGAAAGATAGACTAAAAGATTACCCCCAATAATTAAGTTAAATTTTAGTACCAGAGCCACTAAAAATAGTATTCCTAATATCTTTTCAAGCTTTTTCATAATGAGTCTTATTCTCGTTATATAATGAAATGATCGAAATTTTAACAAAGAGTGAAGAAGTGTATCCTATTTTATCAAAATATGACACACCTCCAAATATTTGCTTTTCTAAAATATTCTAATTTTCACATCCCTAAATTACAATACTTAGGTGATTAGCCTCATTTTATATTAAATTCAACACCTTGCTGTTTATATATTTCTGCAAATTTTGCCAGACGTTTAGCACACTTTTCTTGGGCTACAAAACTATATTTATACATTACATTGTTTGTCAGGATTTCAATATGACCAATTCCCTCTCTTTTAAATAGTGGTATTTGCATAATATTATATTTATCATCTTCCCCTTTATATCCTTTATAATTCATTGATATTTTAAGATTCTCAGTTATATTAATGAGCCTAGTATATTTATTATCAAATGTTATCGTAATATTATTTTGTGTAATTCTAATTTGACCAATTACGTTAAACCGTTTAATAGTTTTAATCTGTACAACAAATATAAACAGCCAAATTAACATCCAGATACCATCAAAATTTGTTCCCTTTAATAATTCAATCTTCTCAATTAAAAAAAGAGGAGCTAATGCAATAATTATAGTCGCTGGTCTCAACAAAGTTAGAACTTTACTAATTTTTATTAATTTTAAGGTAACGATCATCTTTTAATGATTTGGTGGATATGGTGGATAAAACTCAACTGGTCCCCAATTAACACCGATATCCCAAATAAGTCCCTCAATTAATGTTATTCCTGGTATAAATTCCATCCCAGTATCCACAAAAGCTTTGAACTTATCATCAGTTGAAAATGGTTGATTTGTAAACATGTCTTTTCCTTGTGCTAATGAAACTACATTCTTTATTACTGATGTAGTTGGTAAAATACTTGCTCCCTTAACAGCAATTATTCGTGCTATTTTAACATCATTATCTCTAACCCAAACACCAAAATTTTTCCAACTACTTTCACCAATTATTCCTTCATCTCTCCTTGGGTGGGGTATCCAGGGTTCGGAAATAGCATTTACACTTTCAAGGGAAATCGTTCTAAATGTAAGTTTATTATTGTAAACATAAGAATACCCATGATTAGCAAAATATACCCATTCTCCATTCCATTCAGCTACAACTTTCACTCCTGCTTTTCCACCTGCACCAGACCACGTTTGAATACTTACCCCGGGATTGTCAGACTGAAAATTATAATATTCCCTACAATCGGCATTTGTAGGACCTAATGATTTTACAAATGTACTATAAGCATCCAGGCGAGAGTCACCCCGCCGGCTTCCTCCCCCGGTAGCCGAACTTTCTAAACATCCACCACTTCCAAAGGGATTACTCACCCAATCTTTGTAATCGGAAATCCATGCTCCTTTATAATAGAAAAGGTTGCCGCTGGGGTCGGTATATTTTAGGGGGTTGTTTCCCGATGTCGCTTCGCTTATCGGGACAGGTTCCCTGCTGTTTACAAATGTAAGTACCATAATGGAACTCAAATAATCGGTATGAATGTAATACAGGTTTTCACTACTATTTGATTCTTTAATATTAACTGCCGCCAAACCTTTAGGAGCACTAATATAGGTATAATCTTTGTAGGTACCATCAGATATTACTGTTTAACAATCATGGATTTATTTTATACTAAATAAACCGGAACGCTAAAAAAAACAATCAAAAAAGTGAAAATAAGTGCTTCATGTTTTTAAAACTACGGACTCAAAAGAACACATTTCCCTTCAATTTTATCCATGTCAAAGTCTGGAATTTCATTTATTCTATTTTTAATTATTGAATCTTTATTATTCTCAAAATATTCCTTCTGGTACTTAGTTAATTTGTATCCTCTATGATTGTAATAATAGTAATACCGCCCACAAGTAAAATTTAATAGAGTATCATTCTTTTCTAAATAAGAATAAAGAGTATCTCTATTTTGATTAAAACTAATCTTTCTGATGAGAATTTTATTTACTGGTTCTCTTCTTAAATAAGAATTAAAGGAAACATCTCCCTCTTTCTTAGCACCAAAATCTATTTTAAGTACTCCAAATGAAATGTATTCATGACAATTGCTTGTATCTAACATCATTTCATAAACTAAATGTTCTTTACTCTTTTCAATATTAAAAATATAATGGTGTTGCAATGAAATATTTGGATACTTTTTCTCAAAATTAATAACATTCTTGTCTTTTGTTTTGCAAGCTTGAAATAATGCAGTTATAAGAAAAACTATAATTATACCTATTCTTCTTTTCATAAAAACTATTTTTATTACCAAATGTATTCTCTCCATCTTTCATAATCACTAGCTTTGCTAAATGAAATGCTAATTACAGTGCTATTATTATAAGGATGCTTAGCCCATATTCTATAAAGACCTGCTTCCAAATCAGCGTTACTACTATGTGAAATATAACCAATATTATTAACACTATAATAATCAGGATTTGTATTGTTTATTGTTATAAGGATGCCGGCCCAACCTCTGCTTGTTGCAGAACTTCCAAATGCACCGCCACTCCAAAATGATTTTGGATAGTTTTTGTATAAATCTGATACATTATACCATTCTGCTCCGATTGGTTTGCCCCCCATATTAATATGCCTAAACCATACTTTCGTGGCCTGTAGAATATTTTCTTCTTTCCAATCATATTGGCGGGTTGGCCAAGATGATTGCCCTTGAAAACCCACACTCGTAAAATCCAATTGTTCCATTTTACCATCTATGTAATGTACACCTATCTTATTCGGCCCAATTTGCCATATTTCTTTTGCTTTATAACCAAATTGAGCATAAAACTCTCTCCAATCGATTGAGCTACCTAAAGATTTTACAAAATCACTATAAGCATCCAGGCGAGAGTCACCCCGCCGGCTTCCTCCCCCGGTAGCCGGGCTTTCGAAACTGCCCCCACCACTACTTCCAAAGGGGTTACTTACCCAATCCTTGTAATCGGAAATCCATGCTCCTTTATAATAGAAAAGGTAGCCGCTGGGATCGGTATATTTTAGGGGGTTGTTATTTAGGGTGATTAGCTATTTCAAAGAACATTAGTCAAATTTAAGAAAAATGCACTGATTAAGATTATTAATTCTTGCTATCAAAAAAAGGATGAAAGACCTTTTGGATGGTAAAGCTAAATTTTAAAGCATAAAAAAAGCCGGACTTGCCGGGCTTTTCATCATTTAAAATCTTCGGGATACATTATTATCCAATTCTTTTCATCTAACATATTTACAGTTACTCCAATTCTATCAAAACGATTCTTCTCAAGTGTCGTTTTGTCAATATATTTGTTATTGAAAATATAAATATACGCCGTACTATCTTTTGATTTATTAATATAATACTCCCAAGCTCCATCACCACCTAGTATGCCAATCCTATTGGTATCAGGTGACGGGTTTAACTTAAAAGCTTCAGTTTCAGTATTAATACTACTATCACGACTAATTATATAAAATACTTCTTGATTTGTTTTATTTAAGATGATTAGCTGAACATCAGCTTTATCACAAGCCCCCAAAAAGGCAACTACAATAATATAAAGAAGGTTTTTCATCTTTGTTTAAATTTCTATTTATTGATTGGTACTTTTTCCCCAGTTAATGTTTCCCATAGCCAGTTCGCTGAAGTCTCCCATGGCATATCATTGTGATAAGGTTTTCCAGCTGTTATCAAACTAGGAATTGCAACAAGAGGTATATATAACGAATAACCTCCAAGTAAAAGAAATTGAACAACATGGCCTGGCTCATGTCTATTAAGATTTGGATTATCTGAATCTCCTGAAGAATAAATAATAAATGGACCTGGAGTTACTCCTGAATAACCTGGGCTATAAGAACCTGGCATTAACCTTGATTCAAACTCTGGAATTCCTCTGTGAAAGCCAACGAATTCTAATAATGGCTTTTTTTTATTACCCCCGTTATTTGCGGCTGGGTTACCATCTGGTCTGGGATTATAAGGCCCATAATAGTGAAGTTCCTGTTGGTTCATAGTATAAAAAGCCATTTCCGCTAAAAACGCAATATTAGATAAAGCCAGATTTATTGCTTGTTCTTGTTCGTAATCGTATTCTCCAGGGTATTTTACTTGTGACCAATCTGAGTAATCTGCCCAATGAGAGTTAGAACGATCCCCTCTCAAGTCTTTTCCTTGATACTTGGCCCATAAACTTCCATTATTTTCTCTCTCATCGAAAACCTCAGTTTCGAACCGATCCTTAAGTCTTTCAAATTGATACTCGCTGGGGTCGTTATATTTTAGGGGGTTGTTTCCCGATTGCGCTTTGATAAGCGGAACAGGCAGCACGTAGCTATACCTATTATAATTCCTGCCTGTACTGGCGTTTCGGCAGGCAGGCTGGGTACTGTATGGGTTTTGGAGTACGGAGTCGGAACCTAAAAACCGGGCAATTACCGAGTTGTAATATTTTTCTTTTATATGATTAATTCTGTTTAGCAAAGCGTTCTTTTTTATAAAGGTAAACCAAAACTGTTGGTATTATAAAAGCCCGATCAGCAATCGGGCTTTTCACTTTACTTATTTAAGTATTTTTCAGCTCTACAACTATCTTTTAAAATCATTATTGAATCCTTGTAGTTTTTAATTTCAATATCCACTGAATCAACATAATGTTGATGATACTGAAATGATAAATCAATAGCTTCTTTATACGCTTTAACCTCATTTTTGCTTATAAAATTCATAATAAGCTGAATAAAGAAAACTATACTAAGCATGATAATAATTAAAGTTTTTCCTTTTTTCATTCTATATTTTTTTAATGTTGAAAACGAGAATTTGAATTTTTCTGTTTTTGCATTTCATTGAGTGCATTATAATAAGCTTTTTGTTCCGGAGAAAGATATGGATTATTATTTATTTGTTCTTGCATAATATCATAACCGGTATTGAGCTGTAGCTGTCCAATTTTTGTAACAAACTCAAAGAAATAATCACCTGTTATATAAACATATCTACCCACTTCAGAAAAACCTATATTTTTCCCAATCCAAGTGGCATCCTCTTGCGAATAATACCACTTTTTTAAATCATCAAAATCTTTTGACAATTTATTCCATTTTGATTGTTCCTTGTTAGGATTCTCTCCTGTTCGATTTCCAGTACCAAGCTCATAGTTCATATCAATAGCATAATCCGCGCTATTTGTGGCAAAATAATATTTTGATGATACTACTAAAAAACCATCCATTGATGAGTCAAATTTACCATTCAAATACTTAGTCATTTTGTACCGTTTGTCATTCAGTACTTCATCAATCCAAACATATCCTTTTTCGTTTTTCTTTTTATAAAAATCTACCATAGAACCATTATAGCCATAATATTCTTTTCTTTCATCAAAGGTAAAATCTGTATTCTCGTTTGTAAACGCCCATTCTTGTCTGGAATCACTATTTGCGCCAAATGAATATCCCCTATAATCGCCGCCTCCGCTTTGTCTGGCCTGCCCCTCAAAAAAGCCTAATTCCTGATAAGTCATCCGGTAGCCTGTGGGGTCAGTATATTTTAGGGGGTTGTTTCCCGATGTCGCTTCGCTTATCGGGACAGGCAGTACATATCAGTAATTGCTTCTATATACTGTGGCTAATTATTTCAAAGAACATTAGTCAAATTTAAGAAAAATACACTGATTAAGATTATTAATTCTATACTGACTAAAAAAAGGATGAAAGACCTTTTGGATGGGAAAGCTAAATTTTAACGCATAAAAAACCCGGAACTTTCGAACCGGGCTTTGATATTTAATCGAAAAACCATGCATTAAAACCAAAAGGGTCAATAAATATTTCTATTAACCATAAGGAAATATTTATAACAAAGAATATTGTCGATTTTTCAAATAGATTTCCTATATTTTTCAAGTTTTTAATTAGAAACCAAGAATTAAGAACTAATCCTAATAGCATAAAAAAGGTGCTATAATTATAGATAGCGGATAAAACATCGTAAATAGCAAGAACTTCTTTAGGGTCAGGAGATGAAAAGGACGGTAGCCGTCCTATTTCTAGATATGTCCACAATACTGCACCAAGAATTAAGAAAAACCAGTATGAGCTTATATAATTGTTTATTTTTCTTATAGTTTCCATAATTTATTATTTTCTGGGGTCAGGAATTTGATTATTCGGATTAAAAATGTTCCACCACTGTGTATCTCTAACATAACTTCCACTACCAGGTGGCCATTCATAATATTTAAAACTTCCATCCGAATTATATAACCGCTCATTCATCCAATTGATATCCTTACCTTCTACCCTTGGCCATGCCGGAGTATACCATGGATAATCAAATATTACTTTGTTTGATTGATTAATACTAAGAGAATTATAACCATTTCTAACTTTGTATACTTTTCCATTAACATTTACTGCATCTACACCCGTAGAAGTTGAAGCACCAGGCTTAAGAGGTATAGCATCCCAATCATTATTATTATCAGGTTTGTAATAGATAGTATTATTTGAGTTATTTGTCAGTCCACCCCCTCCACCTGAGGGATCCCCAACCTCTTGGATAAAAGGATTATTTCGTAATTCAAAATAAGTAAATTTTTTAATAAACCATTTCTCAGAAGCTGTGCCAAAACGGGAAAACCGCAGGCCGTCGCTGCGATAAGCAAAAACATTATTGGAATTCCGGGTGTAATAATTATACGCAGCCCGCGTATTCATTGGGAGAACTGTGCGCCCATATTTATTCATGCTGTAATTTATATGAGCATCTATGGCATCTTCTTCGTTTTCATGCATTTCGGTATAACCACTTCCGCCACCATTTCCATCACTTGTCCACGTAGCACTAAATATAACGGAGCCATTACCATCTAAAACCATATCCAGAAAATCTACAAAAGTCATAGCTATTTTATTCCTGGCATTTTGATACCCGCTGGGGTCGGTATATTTTAAGGGGTTGTTTCTCGATTGCGCTTTGCTAAGCGGGACAAGCAGTACATAACTATACCTATTATAATTCAGGGCATTGGCCGGGTCCTGCAGAACGGGGTCGGGGCTTAGGCGCCAAATATTATTAAAAACTGAATGTTTTGTTTGGTTCTGCATAAATCAAATGTAAGTAATTCGTTCGACACTATAAACAACAATTTTTTCAACCGGCAACCTTTTGCATAACCTGTTTCTTATTCCAAAAAGTTTGACCATTTTTGCAGCCTAATAGTTTTTAATATGATTTTGTTCGAAGAAGCTCTTCATATAGTCTTGCAAAAGGCATCCCTTGCTCCCACTGAAAGTATTCATTTTTCAGAAAGTGCGGGGCGTGTTTTAGCCGCCGATGTACTTTCAGACATGGACATGCCGCCTTTCGACAAGGCAGCCATGGACGGTTTTGCCATCCGCGAAAGCGAAATAAACCACGACCTCGAAATTATTGAAACCATTGCCGCCGGACAAACTCCTCAAAAAGAAATAAGCCCGGGCACTGCTGCACGCATTATGACCGGGGCGCCTGTACCCAAAGGAGCCGATTTTGTTATTCAGGTAGAACTTTCGGAAACTGCCTGCAACAATCGGGTAGCTTTTAACGGACATCCAAAAAATAATATTATTTACCAGGGCAGCGATATTAAAACCGGCGATGTGGTTTTACATAAAGGACAACAACTCGATGCCCGGCATATAGCCGTTCTGGCTTCGGTAGGTTGTACTCAGGTCGAAGTTTATAAAAAACCGCTGGTTGGAATTATTTCAACCGGCGATGAGATTGTAGAACCCAGCCAAAAGCCAACGCCTTCGCAAATACGCAACAGCAACGGACATCAATTGATAGCCCAGGTTGCTGATTCTGGTGCTGAGCCCCACTACTACGGCATAGTTAAAGACGATTACCAGCTTACCCGCGATGCCATTGAAAAAGGCATGAACGAATGCGATGTACTGCTTTTAACCGGCGGAGTGAGCATGGGCGATTTTGACTTTGTACCAAAAATAATGAGCGATTTGGGCATCGATATTCTTTTTGATAAAGTGGCCGTTCAACCCGGAAAACCCACCACCTTTGGAGTTAAAAACAATAAAGTGGTTTTTGGTTTGCCAGGAAATCCGGTTTCATCATTTATTCAATTTGATATACTGGTCAAGCCGTTCATCTATAAAACCATGAATGCGGACCAATTTGAGTTGACGCTAAAACTGCCGCTGGCCAGCAACTATACGCGCAAAAAAGCTGATCGCAGCGCTTACATTCCGGTTACTATCAATAACAAAAGTCAGGTGGTACCGGCCAATTATCATGGTTCAGCACATATTTTTGCCCTGCCGCAAAGTCACGGCGTGGCTGTTATTCCACGGGGAGTTTTTCAATTAAAAGCAGGAGACTGGGTCGATGTACGATTGTTTTAGCCGTAAAATAAATTACTTACGCGTTTCGGTTACCGACCGCTGCAACTTTCGCTGCACCTATTGCATGCCTGCCGAAGGAGTTGAATTGCTGAGGCATAACGACATCTTATCGTTCGACGAAATAGTAGCAGCCATAACATACGGCGTTTCGCAAGGCATAACCAAAGTTCGGCTTACCGGTGGTGAACCGTTGGTGCGGAAAGGCATTGTTAATTTGGTACAAATGATAAGTTCCATTAAAGGCATCACCGATTTATCGATGACCACCAACGGAGTATTGCTGGCTGAACTGGCTCCGGCACTTAAAGAAGCCGGGTTGCAGCGGGTAAATATTAGTTTGGATACACTCGACCCCAACCGCTTTAAACAAATTACCCGCGTGGGGAATTTGCAGGACGTGCTCAATGGCATTGAAGCAGCAAAAAAAGCAGGGCTTACTCCCATAAAGCTTAATTGCGTGGTAAAAAACTCAGGCCAGGAACCCGATGCACAGATGGTTACTAAATTTGCCAACGAAAATGGCTTGCAGGTTCGCTATATCCACGAGATGGATTTGGCCAAAGGAACTTTCAGTGTAGTTGAAGGTGGCGACGGAGGAAATTGTGCCATCTGTAACCGGCTGCGTTTAACAGCCAACGGAAATATGATGCCTTGTTTGTTTAGCAACAAGGGCTTCAACATTCGCGAACTGGGCATTGAAGAGGCCTACCATCAGGCTTTGCTTAAAAAGCCCAAAAGCGGTAAAGTAAATAACCAGGGAAAATTTTATAACATTGGCGGATAATTAATTTTTGAAAATAAACCTCATGAGCAAGGAATTAAGCCATACCGACAACCAGGGAAAAGCCAACATGGTAGATGTGGGACACAAACCCCAGCAAATCCGCACGGCCAAAGCTTCCGGATTCATACACCTTCAGCCAAAAACCATTGAACTGATACGCGATAACCAACTAAAAAAGGGCGATGTACTTACCATTGCCGAAATTGCAGGTATTCAGGCCGGAAAACGAACATCAGAATTAATTCCCCTTTGTCACCCACTGCTGATTACCAAGCTTGATGTTAAAACGCATTTAACCGACACCGGTGTAAACTGCGAAAGCTTTGCCAAATGCATTGGGCAAACCGGCATCGAAATGGAAGCCTTAACCGCAGTTAGCGTAGCTTTGCTAACCATTTACGACATGTGCAAAGCGGTGGATAAGGAAATGGTTATTGAGGCTGTTCATCTGATTGAAAAAACCAAAAAATAGTTTTTTCTCGAAACCGAAACAAAAGTTTCCCTTTAAATAAAAAACCCAAGAAATAACTAACAGCCATTAAGGCAAATACATTTTATTACTATATTAGAGGCAAAAAAGCAAGCATATGTTACCTCTTATTCTCGACAAAACACAAGATACACCAGGAATAATACTCGATGCAGCGCAAAAACATTTTTGGTTTACAGGAACTTCAATCCCTGAAAACACCCATAAATTTTTTGACCCCGTTTTTGTCTGGATAGAAAACTATTTGAAAGAACCCAATCAGGAGACCATAGTAAATTTTAAGATGACCTACTTCAATACCTCCTCAACCAAGTCGTTGCTCGATATAATGATATTATTTAAAGAACTGGCCAAAAACGAAAAATCGCTGATTATCAACTGGTATTTTCCAAAGGAAGATGAAGACATGTACGAAGCAGGTCTCGGTTTTTCAAAAATGGTTCGGTTCCCATTCAATTTTATCAACTATTAATTTTCTATAAATTATGTCTGATCACATAGAAGTTGTTTCAGTAAATATTTCAGAGAAAAAAGGAACCATAAAAACTCCCTGTCCGAGCATCGACCTGAACGAAAAAGGTGTTGCCCACGATGCCCATGCCGGTGACTGGCACCGGCAGGTGAGCTTGCTGGCCGAGGAGAGCATCCGTAGTTTTGAACCCAAACTGGGACGCCCCATTGAATTTGGCGAATTTGCCGAAAACATTACCACCCGTGGAATTGTGCTTTATAAAACTACCCCGGGCGACAAATTTATAATTGGCGAAACCGAACTGGAAGTTACTCAAATTGGCAAAATATGTCATGGCGACAATTGCCAGATTTTTCAGGCTGTTGGCAAATGCGTAATGCCCAAGGAAGGCATCTTTTGCAAGGTAATAAAAGGCGGTTCCATTAAACCCGGCGACCGTATTCAATACATAAAACGCTCAAAATAACAACTTAAAAACCTACCTCAGTGAAAGTAAACACCATTTACCGGATTACAAGCCACAAACAGCATGTTGAGGTGGATGACGTTTCTACCTCACCCCACAAGGTATCGAAACAAGTTTTAATTTTTGAAGATCTGATTCCCGAACCGGGCGTGTTAAAATTGTTTACCAACGACACATCAGTGGGTACCATTCTGGTTTTGGATGCCTTCGACAAGGAACCTTTCAATCCTTTTGATGCCATTACCGGAGCCGAAAGTAATTTACAGGTAGTAAAAACCATAGAATACAGCGGGTTTACAGGGGTACTTTGTTTACCTGAGGATTACCAAACCTTTTATATTGGACAGGATTTAATTCATTTGCCCAAATTATTCACTGCCCGGGTGGTTACCCTGAGCGACCGTGCCCACCGCGGTATTTATGAAGATAAAAGCGGCCCCTTGATTGTAGAGATGCTGAACCGTTTTTTTGAAAAGGCCCATAAAAAGGCCGCTATTAAACATTCGGTAATTCCCGACAATGCCGGCGAACTGGGATTAATTCTGGAAGAGTGTAAAATTGGAAAAACCGATTTGTTAATCACCACCGGCGGAACAGGCATTGGCAAACGCGACATTACCGTGGAAACTGTCCGAATGCACATGGATAAAGAGATTCCCGGAATTATGGACATGATTCGTTTAAAATACGGTGCCGAAAAACCCAATGCTTTGTTAAGCCGAAGCATAGCCGGAACCATGAATCAAACGTTGTTTTACACCTTGCCGGGAAGTCCGAAAGCCTGCGAAGAATATTTATCTGAAATTTTTAATACCCTGGATCATTTGTTTTATATGATTCATGGATTCGATGTACATTAATTTTTAAAACTATACGAAAATGAACAAACTAATCCCTTTGTTGCTTATTGCACTGGTTTCGTGCAGTTCACCAAAAACAAAAGAGTTTCAGATTCACGGAAAAATTGCCGGTAAAGCCCCCAGCAAAGCCTACCTGCAAGTTTATGAAAACGGAACCATGCAGGTACTCGACTCATCAACTTTTACCAAAGGTGATTTTCGCTTTACAGGCTCGGTTGATTTCCCCGATAATTACATTATTCAGTTGGGACAGGAACGCAATTACATCAATCTTTTTGTCGAAAATTCAAAAATTAACATTACCGCCCATATCGACAGCCTGGATAAAGCGGTTATTACCGGTTCAGAAACCCAGGATGAATGGATGGCTTACCAAAAGGTTAAAGAACCTTACGAAACCCAGTTGGGCGAAGTGTATCAATTATTTAAAACCGAAACCAATGCTATTATTAAAGCAGAACTGGAACAACAATACGACTCCATTGATGCGGCAAAAAACAACCGCATAAAAGAATGGATAAATGCCAACAGCGCCTCAGTTTTAGCCCCTTACATTATTCGTCGTGAACTGGTTTACTACCTCGAAATGGACGAACTGGAGGCATTGCTTAATGTAATTTCGCCCGAACTGGTTCAATATAAATACACCAAAGAGTTACACGAAAGATTAGAAACCCTGCGTACACTGCAAACCGGAAAACCAGCACCAGCATTTACACAAAATAACCCCGATGGGAAACCTATTAATTTAAGCGATTTTAAAGGAAAATATTTACTTATCGATTTCTGGGCCTCGTGGTGTGGCCCTTGTCGCAGAGCAAACCCTACCATTGTTGCCATGCACAACAAATACAAAAACAAAGGGTTCACCATTTTGGGCGTGTCGATGGACAAAGATCGCGAAAAATGGCTTCAGGCAATTGAAGACGATAAATTGAACTGGTCGCAAGTTTCCGATCTTGGTGGATGGAATAATCCTGTGGGAAAATTATATGGCGTAAACAGCATTCCTCACGCCATTCTTATCGATCCCGATGGAAACATTGTTAAAAGGGGTGTTCATCCCAGCGAATTAGATGAGCTTTTAGGAACCTTACTTAAAAAATAAGTGTAATTAAATACTCATGGAAATAGGCACTTACTAATTCCATGAGTATTTTCAATTCATTCCCAGCATTTATGGAACCAAATCGCCAACAGGCTTTTGAGCTATTGCTAAGCTACAATAAAACATCCGGCTTAATAAAACACGCGTTGGCCGTGGAAGCTACCATGCGCCATTTTGCCCGCCATTTTGGCGAAGATGAAGAACTTTGGGGCATCATTGGTTTAATTCACGACCTGGATTACGAAAAATATCCCGACCAGCATTGCCAGATGACCGAAAAAATACTGCGCGAAAACCATTGGCCCGAAGCTCATATCAGGGCGGTTATGAGCCACGCCTGGGAAACATGTACCGAGGTAAAACCCGAAACGCTGCTTGAAAGAACACTGTACACCATCGATGAGTTAACCGGACTGGTAACTACTTCGGCGCTGGTTCGGCCATCAAAAAGTATTTTGGATATGAATGCCAAATCGGTGAAAAAGAAATGGAACGATAAACGCTTTGCTGCCAAAATTGATCGCTCGGTTATTGAAAAAGGCACCCAAATGATGGAGATGGATTTAACCGAGATTATTACCCTCACCATTCAAGGCATGGCAAAAATTGCTGATCAATTGGAGCTCGACGGGCGTTTGGCTCAGGAATAAAGCTTAGTTACTCACTTCATTCGTTAGAACGCTACGCTTAGTTGTATTTTGAGTTGATTACCTGGTAACCTACCAAACGATCGTAATTAAGGCTAAAATCACGATGGTAAACCCAAATCAAATAATCGTTTTCGGTTTCAAAGTGCGAACCTTCCAGCAACGATTCATCGGTGGTTTTAGTGTATGTGTCGGCATATACAAAAACATAATTATAATAACCCTGTTTTAAAAGCATCCTGGCTTGATAGGTTTTTTTATTAAAATTGTATGTCAACTCGTTTTCGGGCAACAGTTGCCAGTGATTAAAACTCCCATAAACAAATAGTTTCCCGCTCAGCATCGGTTCGGGCATGAGCAAATCAAAATGCACCCAGGCATAATCGGCCGATTTCCATGAATCCTCACTGGAATTAAGATTAATGAGGTATTTCCCATTCATATCCTCCTCCCAAAAGTAATGTTTATAACTGCGCCGTTCGTGCAGTTTAACCTGCACATGATATATGGAATCAACATACTCCACCTGATTAATATTAAGTCCGCCCCGATGTATGTCGGAAAAATTTATAATATGAAACTCGTTTCCACCGCTAAAAACCTGCTGGCCTGAAAAACCATAAACCAACTCCTTGTCGCGAACAAAAGCTGGTTTCAAATTGGAAATTAAACGGTCAGGCCGGTTGTTCTGCGAAATAACCACTTTTACTTCGTTAAACGGATCGTTTATGGCCAATTGATGATGGATAATACTGAGCTGCACTTCCTGACTATTGTTGCGAACATCGGCAGCAACCGGGCGTTCCACTTTCGCCTGAACCGACACCAAAGGTTCATATACTGAAAAACGTAGCGTAAGTATCGTTTGTTCCGGCTTATTGTTTTCAATTACCCTGAAAATATAATTTCCGGAAACCTTGAACTGCACCTCGTTATTCGGCAAATCGACCCGATAATGAACATAAGAAACTTTTGTATTAATCGAATAATCGTAATCATAAATGGCGTTCTCGTTAAAGCCATCCATAAATTCGTTAGAGAATAATTCAGAAACTGTCCAATCAGCATTGCAATGAATAATTTGGTACGAATAATCGGCAGCTTCAGAACTCAGATCATCAAAAGAGAAATGCAAGAGCGCATCACCATTCAGTTCAATTGCCGGATACGATTGTTCGTTCCCTTTTACAAATACCCGCGAAGTTTTAATTGTGGGTTTAACTTGCGCATTGGAATAAACTGCGTTCTTTTGAGCAGGCTGTGCAAAACCCCGACTCAAAATAAAAAAACAAAATATGCCTGCCAAAATCAGCATGTCAAAAGTTTTCAATGCGCTCATTCTTTATTATTTTTTGCAGCAATATATATTAATAAATACAATAATTAAAAATGAACATACACATTCATCGAAAGAGATGAAAAAATCATGGAGCAAACAAAATAAAAATTTAATGAAAAATATTTTTTATAACATCAAAAAAAGCGTGTACCCGAATCATTTTTATTTGTTGGCAATTAATGTTTACTCACAAACTGTTTTTAAATATTCACATAGTTAGCATTTTAGCCATTAATAGCCGAACAAGCTCGTGCCTACATTTGTACTATAATTGATTTAGATCAATGTAAATATGACTTTTACCAATTCCAAAACCTGATTCTTACCCAGGTCAAATTATTTCATAGTGTACATTTTTGGTTATCTTTGCCTGAATTTTATTAAACATATCACTGCAATATGCCACATAAAATAAAAACTCGTAAAGGGCTAAACATCCCACTAAAGGGAAAGGCCGAAAAGATTTTAATCCAGAGCAAATTAAACAATAGTTTAGTTGCTTTAAAACCCACTGATTTTCCCTCGTTTACACCGAAGGCAGCATTGAAAGAGGGCGACAAAGTTCAAGCCGGTTCAGTGTTATTTTTTAATAAATACAAGCCTGAGGTAAAATTAACTTCACCCGTAAGTGGTACGCTAAAGCGTATTGTTCGGGGCGAGCGCAGGAAAATTCTGGAGTTTGTGATTGAGCCTGATGGAAATCAGGACTATGTATCGTTCAACCCCGGTAATTTAGCTGAATTATCGCGTGAACAAGTTATTAATCTCTTACTGGAATCCGGTGTGTGGCCATTTATCAGGCAACGTCCGTTCGATGTAATCGCCAATCCACAAGATCAACCCAAAGCTGTTTTTATTTCAGGCTTCGACAGTTCACCTTTGGCTCCTGATTACGATTTTATAATGAACGATCAGGAAACTGATTTCCAGAAAGGTATTGATGTACTTAGCAAGCTCACCAACGGGAAAATTCACTTAACCGTAAACGGGGCTTACCCGGTAAGCAAAGTTTATTCATCGGTTAAAGGCGTTGAACTAAACAGCATCGCAGGACCACATCCGGCAGGAAACGTTGGGGTGCAAATGCATCACATCGATCCGATAAATAAAGGTGAAGTTGTATGGCATGTGAACCCACAGGATGTATTGATTATCGGCCGCCTGTTTACCAAAGGTGTTTTTGATGCCAGTAAAATCATTGCCTTAACTGGATCGGAAGTTGAAAAACCCCGTTACTACAAAACCGTTTTAGGAACTTCAATTGATTCGTTCGTAAATGGTAATGTTAGTAAAGAAGGAAACCTGCGTTACATCAGCGGAAACGTGCTTACCGGCACACGCATAGTAAACGATGGTTACCTGGGATTTTACCACAACCAGATAACGGTGATTCCCGAGGGCGACGATTACGAATTTTTCGGCTGGGCCTTACCCGGATTCAAAAAATTCAGCACCTCACGTACTTTCTTTTCATGGCTGATGCCTGGTAAAGAATACCGCATGAATGCAAACCTTCATGGTGGTAAGAGACCCTTTGTCTTCACCAACGAATACGAGAAAGTGCTCCCAATGGATATATTACCCGTTTATTTACTAAAAGCCATTATGGTCGAAGACATAGATCAAATGGAAGCTTTAGGCATTTATGAAGTAGGCGAAGAGGATTTTGCTTTGTGCGAATTCAATTGCACCTCTAAAATTCCGGTTCAACAAACCCTACGCAAAGGATTTGATTTAATGATCCGAGAAACCAGCTAAGCTTTGTAAATTAAGAATAGTAATAAATACGAAAATATATTTCGAATGAAATCATTAAGAAAACAATTTGATAAACTGAAGCCAAATTTTGAAAAGGGCGGTAAACTTGCTCCGTTCCGTTCATTTTTTGACGCTATCGAAACCCTGTTTTTTGTTCCCAACACAACATCAAAAAGCGGGGTTCACATCCACGATCATAAAGACTCAAAACGCTTGATGATTATTGTGGTGTTTGCCATGGTTCCTGCCTTACTTTTTGGTATGTGGAACACCGGCTACCAGCATTTTTTATCCTTAGGCCAGAGTGTTGATATCTGGACTTCGTTTTGGTATGGCTTTTTACAAGTGCTGCCAATTATAATTGTATCATATGCCGTTGGTTTGGGAATTGAAATAGTTATTGCCCAGATGCGCGGACACGAAGTAAAAGAAGGATTTTTTGTAAGTGGCATGCTTATTCCATTAATACTTCCGGTTGAAACGCCGCTTTGGATGGTTGCCGTGGCTACTGCCTTTGCCGTAATTATTGGCGTTGAAGCCTTCGGAGGTGCAGGAATGAACATTCTTAACCCGGCGTTAACAGCCCGTGCATTCTTATTCTTTGCATACCCCTCGCACATGAGTGGTGATGCCGTTTGGATTGCCAACAAAGCCGATGGCTTTTCAGGAGCAACTCCTTTGGCCGAAGCTGCCGCCGGGCATATCCAAAACCTGCCTAGCCCCGCCGATATGTTTTTCGGTTTTATACCTGGCTCTATTGGAGAAACCTCTACTCTGGCCATACTTATTGGCGCCTTTATATTAATTTATACCGGTGTGGGTAGCTGGAAAATAATGCTGTCAGTGGGCATTGGTGGTTTGGTTATGGGATTGTTATTAAATGCATTGGCCGTTAATCCGTTCATGGAACTTCCGGCCTACTACCATTTACTGATGGGAGGTTTTGCTTTTGGTGCCGTATTTATGGCTACCGATCCGGTAACCGCTGCCCAAACCAACCGGGGAAAATATATTTATGGCTTCCTTATTGGAATAATGGCCGTGCTTATTCGGGTATTCAACCCTGCGTATCCTGAAGGTATGATGCTTGCCATTTTACTTTTGAACGTGTTTGCTCCGCTTATCGATCATTATGTGGTTCAGGCAAACGTAAAACGCAGGCTAAAACGAGTAAAAGTTAAAGCATAATTATTATGGATACAAACAGCAACAAATATACATTCATGTATGCCGCAATAATGGTTATTATAGCGGCTGCCATTCTTTCGAGTGCGGCTATTGTACTCAAAAAACCGCAACAAAAGAATGTTGAAATTGAAAAGAAGTCGAATATCCTGACTTCGGTGAACAAAGGTCTTGATGCCGACAATGCTGCCGACAAAAACGCTTACATTGAAGCCGAATACGAAAAATACATCACCAACAGCTACATTGTAAACAACTCAGGCAAAAAAGTTGAAGGCGATGCATTTACTGTAGATTTACACGAGGAACTAGGTAAAAAAGATGTTACCCAACGAAGACTACCTGTATTTGAATGTAAAGACGATGATGGCTCCATAAAATATGTATTGCCTGTTCGGGGTAAAGGTCTATGGGGTCCTATCTGGGGCTATATAGCTCTGGAAGATGACATGAATACCATCTACGGTGCCAATTTCGACCATAAAGGGGAAACCCCCGGCCTGGGAGCTGAAATCAACCAAAAATTCTTTCAGGAACCTTTTAAAGGGGAAAAACTATTCGACGAAACTGGTAAATTTGTTTCGGTTCAGGTAGTAAAAGGTGGAGCTAAACCCGATGACCTGCATGCTGTTGATGCTATTTCAGGGGGAACCATCACCAGCAAAGGTCTTGAAGCCATGCTAAAAGACAATTTGAGCTTATACGAGAATTTCTTAAAAAATCAAAATAAATAGTTATGAGTGAAAAAGAACCTTTATTTTCACCGAAAAACCGTAAACTGATTTTTAATCCGCTCAGTAAAGAGAACCCCATTACCGTTCAGGTGCTGGGTATATGCTCGGCTTTAGCGGTAACAGTTAAAATGAAACCGGCCTTTGTTATGTCAGTTTCAGTAATAGCGGTACTTGCGTTAGCCAACGTAATTGTTTCCTTACTCCGAAATACCATTCCAAACCGGATACGGATTATCGTACAACTGGTTGTAATTGCCCTGTTGGTAATTCTGGTCGATCAGTTACTGAAAGCCTACGTTTACGATGTTAGTAAGCAATTGTCGGTATTTGTGGGGCTTATTATAACCAACTGTATTATCATGGGTCGCCTGGAAGCTTTTGCTTTAGGCAACAAACCCTGGGCATCGTTCCTCGACGGGATAGGTAATGGAGCCGGTTACGGATTAATATTAATGATAGTAGCCTTTTTCCGCGAATTACTAGGTAGCGGGAGTATATTTGGTTACCATGTTATACCCGATGCCTGGTACATTAAAAACGGTGGTTTTTATGAAAACAATGGCCTGATGGTATTGTCGCCAATGGCCTTAATTGTTGTAGGTGTTATCATTTGGGTACACCGCAGTAGGAATAGAGATTTAATAGAAGGAAAATAATATAGACTTATGGAAAATTTAGTAAATATATTTGTCAAGTCGATATTTATTGATAACATGATCTTTGCCTATTTCCTGGGCATGTGTTCATACCTTGCAGTTTCAAAAACTGTAAAAACTTCAGTAGGATTAGGGTTGGCTGTGATTTTTGTTCTGGGAATTACCGTTCCTGTAGACTACCTTCTCGAAAATTATGTATTAAAAGAAGGTGCTTTAATTTGGCTAAACCCGGCTTTTGAAAATGTCGACTTAAGCTTTTTGAGCTTTATCATGTTTATCGCTGTAATAGCATCCATGGTGCAATTGGTAGAGATGATTGTGGAGAAATTTGCTCCTGCACTGTACTCTTCGTTAGGTATTTTCCTTCCGTTGATTGCAGTTAACTGTGCCATACTTGGAGGTTCATTGTTTATGCAGGAAAGGGCTTACAACACCATCAGCGAAGCAACTGTTTTTGGATTAGGTTCTGGTGTAGGTTGGTTTTTGGCCATAATTGGTATTGCTGCCATTCGCGAAAAAATTCGTTACTCCGATGTTCCTGCTCCTTTGCGCGGACTAGGCATAACATTTATTATTACCGGACTTATGGGATTGGCTTTCATGAGTTTTATGGGAATAACATTATAACACTGAAAAAGATAGTATTATGACGATATTAGCAATCAACGGATTAATCATTGGTTCAAGCATAGCTATTTTCCTGTTCGTGCTGTTACTGCTGGTTTCAATTTTATTATATGCCAAAAAGAAACTAACCCCCAGTGGCGAAGTAACCATCAACATTAACGACGGCGACAGAGAACTGGTAGTTGAACCCGGAAGCACATTACTTTCCACCCTGGGAAACAATAAAATATTCCTTCCCTCAGCTTGTGGTGGCGGTGGAACCTGTGCCATGTGTAAATGTCAGGTAGATGAAGGAGCCGGCTCCATTCTTCCGACCGAAACCGGTTACTTTACACGAAAAGAACAACAGGACAACTGGCGCCTGGCCTGCCAGGTTAAAGTTAAAGACAACATTAAAATGCATGTCCACAAAGAGATTCTCGGAATCAAAAAATGGGAATGTGAAGTGGTGTCGAACAACAACGTGGCTACTTTTATTAAAGAGTTTGTGGTTAAATTACCCGAAGGCGAAACCCTCGATTTCAAATCAGGCGGTTACATCCAAATTGATGTTCCTAAAATTGAAGTGGATTTTAAAGACATGGAAATTGGCGAAAAATTCCGTGGCGACTGGGAGAAAATGGGCATTTTCGATTTAAAAATGAAAAACCCGGAACCCACCTTCCGTGCTTACTCCATGGCTAATCACCCGGCCGAGGGAAATATTGTAATGTTGAACATTCGTATTGCCACTCCCCCATGGGATCGCAATAAAAACCAGTTCATGAATGTGAACCCGGGTATTTGTTCTTCGTTTATTTTCTCACGCAAACCAGGCGACAAAGTAACCATTTCAGGACCTTACGGTGAATTCTTTATTAAGGAAACCGAACGCGAAATGATGTTTATTGGTGGTGGTGCCGGTATGGCTCCCATGCGCTCACACATCTTCCATTTGTTTAAAACGGCAAAAACCGGACGCAAAACCACCTTCTGGTATGGAGCCCGCTCAATGAAAGAGGTTTTCTACAAAGATGAGTTTGACGCCATTGCTGCTGAATTCCCAAATTTTGAATGGCACCTGGCCCTTTCGGAACCACTTCCCGAAGATAACTGGCAAGGACCAACCGGGTTTATTCATCAGGTTATTTTAGACAATTACTTAACCAAACACGAGGAACCCGAAGATATTGAATACTACCTTTGCGGACCTCCAATGATGAACGATGCAGTTAACAAAATGCTTTATAATTTAGGTGTTCCTGATGAAATGATAGCATTCGACGATTTTGGATCTTAATTCAAAACATAAGAATACAAAAAACCATCTGCACTGCGGCAGATGGTTTTTTTTGTACTTTTAACCCCATAAAAACCTAATGCGATGAGATACTTAGTTATAGCCCTGTTTGTATCAATTTTAATAAGTAGCTGCACCCAAAAACCTTCCTACATAAAAAACGAAGGTTATGTTTTTGGAACTACCTATCATTTTACTTACGAAAGCAAAACCAATTACGAGCCGGAGCTGAAGGCACTGTTAAACGAGTTTAACCGCTCGCTGAGTACTTACGACCCAAATTCCATTATCAGTCGCATAAATAAAAACGACACTTTGGTAGTTGCCGATTCCTTTTTTATTCAATGTTTCGAAAAATCGATGGAGATTTCGAAACTCACCGATGGTGCTTTCGATTTAACCGTGGCTCCTGTGGTTAATGCCTGGGGTTTTGGTTTCGATGAATCGAAAAAAGCCGACTCAGCGCTTATCGACAGCCTGATGCATTTTGTTGGTTACGAAAAAGTAGTGCTCAAAAACAAAAAAATAATCAAGCAGTTTACTGGAACCATGCTCGATGCAAGCGCCGTTGCCAAAGGTCAAGGCGTTGATGTAGCAGCCAATTATCTTGAAAAACAAGGCATTCAAAACTACATGGTCGAAATTGGAGGCGAAGTTCGGGTTAAAGGAATTAATGCCAGCGGCAGCTTATGGAAAATAGGTATCGACAAACCCATTGAAGACCCTACTGCAAGTAATCGGGAATTGCAGGATGTAATATTACTGACAAACAAAAGCATGGCCACTTCAGGTAACTACCGGCAATTTTATGAAAAAGACGGGGTGATTTATTCGCATACCATCAATCCAAAAACCGGTTATCCGGCTCGCAACAGCTTATTGAGTACATCTGTAATTGCCGATGATTGCATGACTGCTGATGCCTTTGCTACCGCCTTTATGGTAATGGGCATCGATAAAAGCATTGCGTTAAGCAAGGAACTCGATTACCTTGACGTGTATTTTATTTATGCCGACTCGTTAAACACCCTGCAGGTTTATGCCTCAGAACCATTTAAAAATCTTATAGCCAAATAAAAAGCTCTTGAATTTTAACAGGTACTTACCTTTTTTAAAAGAAGTACTTACCAAATTTAAAAAGGTTCTTACCTTTTTAAAAAGAGGTACTTACCTAATTGCAAACTGGTTCTTACCAAATGAACAAAAGGTTCTTACCTTTTTCAAAAAAGGTACTTAAGTAATTTTACAAGGCCCCAAGCGGTTTCATTTTGTACCCTGCATTTTTTATGTAGAAAAAAAGAGGTTGTCCCAAAAGTAATGTTCAATTACCAAAAACTTACAAAATGGAAGTAAACTTCAAAAAAGGAACGCTGATAACGCTGAAAAAACTGATTTACGCTGATTAGATCCGAGAAAATCAGTCAAAATCCGCGCCATCAGCGTTCTATCCCTTTTAATTTGAAAGTAGTTGGTTTAAATCTTTTATTTTTTGAACAGCCTCCGGGTTTATAAAGATCTCAATTTTGCTTACGATTCGCAGCTACTGACACAACTTCCTATTTTCCCATCGGGACCGGGAATGGAGCAGCCACACGATTTTTTTAATTCACGCCCGTCTTTCCGGCTTAACGTAATGGCAAACAGGCCACCCATTACTAAGGCTAATATCGCTATGGTAACAAATATTTGAAACATACTCTTTTGTTTTAAAGTTATACCTGGTAAAGGAATAAATCCTGAAATTGTTTAGCCGAAACTATTCTTTTACCACCGATAAACGCTTAAAACGCAGTTCTTCTTTCACTTTCTTCTGTTCCAGTTTATCCATGGTTTTGGCACAAACTATCCCCAGCTTGCGCATGTCTCTGTTATGACCAACATGGGTCTCGGGAAAACGCTTCTTTCTAAAAACAATATTAAATGCCATACCCAAAAACGCCAGTCCCAACAAAGCAATAGCAAGAAGCACAATTTCCATATCTGTATTTTTAAAAAATGAGCAAATTTATTTTACCATTCATCAAAATAGAATGGTGATGCAAAGATAAAAAAAGTTCATGCTTTCAAAACATGTTTTTTGCAATGAACAAACCAATATTTTAACCGTTCTACAAGCGAAATTTAACGTAACTTTTACCTATCAAAAAAAAACTTTTAACATTGACATTCAACAATTTAAAAGTTTAAGGACGAAAACAAATACATTATGAGCATAACAAATAAAGCTTTACAGGATATTGGATTGACAAAAGAAGATGTTTTAAGCGACTACAAACTGGCACTCATAAGCCGTAATGTAAGTATTATTGGCCGACGCGAAGTGTTAACCGGAAAGGCCAAATTTGGAATCTTTGGCGACGGAAAAGAAATACCCCAATTGGCCATGGCCAGGCAATTTAAAAAGGGTGACTGGCGATCGGGGTACTACCGCGATCAAACTTTTATGTTCGCTACAGGTATGTCAACACCTTTTGAATTCTTTGCTCAATTGTATGGCGACACCAACATAGAGAACAACCCCAGCAATGCTGGACGTTCATTCAACAATCACTGGGGAACCCGAATAATCGATAACGAAGGCAACTGGATTGACCAAACCCAATCGAAAAACACAGCCGCCGATTTATCGCCCACAGCCGGACAAATGCCACGTTTGATTGGATTGGGTTATGCTTCGAAACTTTACCGTAACAATCCCGAATTAAAAGGCCTTAAAAAGTTTTCAGTGAACGGAAACGAAGTAGCTTTTGGTACCATTGGTGATGCCAGCACATCAGAAGGTCATTTTTTTGAAACCCTGAACGCTGCCGGAGTTTTGCAAATTCCCCTGGCTGTTTCGGTTTGGGACGATGGTTACGGAATATCCGTATCAAAAAAATACCAAACCACCAAAGAAAGCATCTCAGAACTTTTAGCCGGGATGGAGCCTACGGCTGAAAAAGAAGGCGTTAAAATATACAAAGCACGGGGCTGGAACTATCCCGAATTAATTAAAACCTATAAAGAAGGCATTGAATTGTGCCGAAGCAAACACCAACCCGTTTTATTCCATATCGACGAAATTACCCAGCCACAAGGCCATTCCACCTCGGGCTCGCACGAACGCTACAAATCGAAAGACCGGCTCGATTGGGAAAAAGTATACGATGGAATTGCACAAATGCGCTTATGGCTGCTCAACGAAAAAATTGCCAGTGATGCGGAATTGACTACTTTGGAAAAAGAAGCCGAAACCGTGGCCAAAGAGGCACGGAAGAAAGCATGGAAAGCTTTTACCGAACCCATTATCGAGGAGAAAGATAAGCTGCTTTCCATCATCGAAAAACGCAGCTGCCAATGTAAAACCGAGGGGATTGATAAAGTAGCCTATTACGCCAATCAATTGCGTAACATTTCGTTTCCCATACGCAAAGACAATTTTGCCACAGCAAAAAAAATATTACGTCACGTTTGTTCCGATTGCACCATCCGTAAAGATTTACAAGCGGAATTAACCCAATGGCTTAGCCGGAATTACGCTGAAAACCAGGAACGCTACAGCACCTTCTTGTATAATGAGCACAGCAAATCGGCACTTAAAGTGGATGCGGTTCCTGCCATTTATTCCGACAGTTCGCCTCTGGTAAACGGACGTGAAATTTTACGCGACAATTACCATGTGCTGTTTGAAAAAGAACCACGTCTGGTAATTTTTGGTGAAGATACCGGGAAAATAGGCGGTGTAAATCAAACGCTTGAAGGCTTGCAGGAAAAATTTGGCGAACTACGAATTACCGATACCGGAATTCGTGAAACAACCATAATCGGCCAGGGAATTGGATTGGCTATGCGCGGATTGCGCCCCATTGCTGAGATTCAGTATTTTGATTACATTTTGTACGGTTTACAAACCATGAGCGACGACTTAGCCACTTTGAGCTGGCGTACCAAAGGCGGCCAAATTGCCCCGTTGATTATCAGCACACGCGGTCATCGCCTCGAGGGAATCTGGCATTCGGGCTCACCTTTAAGCATGGTTATTAATTCCATCCGTGGAATTTATGTTTGTACGCCCCGCAACATGACTCAGGCAGCCGGAATGTACAACACCCTGCTCGAAGGAGAAGATCCGGCTTTGGTAATTGAACCCTTAAACGGATACCGCCTTAAAGAAAAGCGTCCCGACAACCTGGGTGAATTCAAAATTCCTTTGGGAAAACCTGAAATCTTAAACTCAGGAAACGATGTTACTCTGGTAACCTATGGCTCGTGTGTGCGAATTGCCGAAGATGCAGTGGAACAGTTGAAGGAGTTTAATATATCGGTCGATTTAATTGATGTGCAAACCCTGCTCCCCTTCGATTTGGATCAACTGATTGTTGAATCGATAAAGAAAACAGGAAAAGTAGTGTTCTTTGACGAGGATGTTCCCGGAGGTGCCACAGCTTATATGATGAAAAAAGTGCTGGAAGATCAGAAAGCCTACTTCTATCTGGATGCGGCCCCAAAAACCCTTTGTGCAAAAGACCACCGTCCGGCTTATGGAACCGACGGCGATTACATTTCGAATCCAAACGCTGAAGATGTTTTTGAAACTATTTACGGAATGATGCACGAAACCAATCCGGTAAAGTTCCCAACTCTGTATTAATCAGGCAGCATCGGTTTTTTTGCCCATCAGCTTAACCAGAAAGAAAAGCACCATAATTCCGACCGGAAAAGTTATCCATGATGGAACGCCCATAGCTCCGGGCAAAACACCAATAAAAGCCGCCACTGCTCCAACTGTTAGTGCATAAGGCATTTGTGTGCGTACATGTTCAATATGTGGGCATTGACTGGCCAGTGAGCTTAAAATAGTAGTATCCGAAATGGGTGAACAATGATCGCCCAAAACCGAACCGGCTAAAACGTTGGCCACTACATTATAAAAAATTGCCAGCGAATTATCGTGAGTATAACTAAATTCCTGAGTTATCAACCAGGTAGCAGGTAACAAAAGAGGATACAAAATTGCCATGGTTCCCCACGAGGAGCCTGTACTAAAAGCAACTAAAGCTGCTAAAACAAACGTTATTAAAGGAACAAAAACCGGCGAAAGACTGGTTTCGACAATTAGGTTCGAAATGAAATTGGCGGTGTGCATATGTTCGGTAACCAAAGCAATACTCCAGGCCAGAACCAAAATTACTATCGCAGTTAGCATGGTTCGAAAACCATCGATCAGGCTATCGATGGTTTCAGAAAGGGATAATAATTTTTGACCAACAGTTAATACAATAGCAACCCCGGCAGCCAACAACGACGACCAAAGCAATGCCTTGTACGAATCGGAATTACCAATAATTGCAGATAATTTGGTAGCCCACGAAACATCGGAATTGGCTACCAACTGCGCATCCCAACCGGTGTACAATAATCCGGTAATGGTTCCGGCAATTACCACAAATACAGGAATGGCCGCATTATACCAGCGGGGTTTAGTAAAACTACTTTCACTTTCATTTATGCCAGACTCATGCTCAGTTGATATGGCGTGGCGGGCTTTAATTTCGGCATGATACATGGGTCCGTAATCGACTCCCCGGTGAATCAGGAAAAAAATAAAAACCAGGGTAAAAACCGGATAAAAAGAATAGTTCAGCGAATTAAAAAAAACTTCGTAAGGCGACAGGTTTAATCCAATATGCGAAATGCCCGATTGTATATAACTCAATTCGGCTCCAATCCAGGTGGTAACAAAAGCAATGGCTGCTACAGGAGCAGCAGTACTATCGACAATATAGGCTAATTTCTGTCGCGATATTTTTAAACGATCGGTCACAGGCCGCATGGTATTGCCAACAACCAGTGTATTGGCATAATCGTCGAAAAAAATAGCAATGCCCAGCAACCAGGTAACCAATTGACCCGAACGGGCATTAATAGCATATTTTGTTAATTTATTTACAACCCCTTGCATCCCTCCGTTTCTTGTAATTATCGCCACCATTCCGCCTATCATCATAGAAAAAACAATAATGGCAATATGCCCGGGATCGCGTAAAGAGTCAATAATATACGTATCGATAATTGCTAAAAATCCTTTAGGAATCCCAAGGAAAACGGAACCCGTCTGATACGTGAAAATAATGGATGTTCCTACCAAGATTCCTGTAATTAATGAAGTTATAACCTCACGAAACATAAGAGCCATTAAAATGGCAATTAAAGGCGGAAGAATGGAAAGCCAGAGTGGAATTGGGTTTACAGGAATAGTTAGCTGATGCTCAGGAATTTGAATTTCGCATTTTTTGGTAAACTTATACTTCAACGAACCTCGTCCATTAAGTAAATCTATTCGATGAACTTTATTATCAAGACTTACATCCAAAAACAAAATTGAATCGCCGGGCTCGGTTTCAAAAACCAGTTCTACCTCAATTCCTTTAACAAGAATATCAGGCATATTAACTGAAACCCGATGGTTTTGCCCAAACAAATTAACTGTAAGAAAAAGGCTGACAGCAAGTATAATTCCCAACTTTTTTAAACTAACATGCGGACAAAATACCATGTATCTTAGTTTTTTAGGAACCTGTCTTTTAAATAGGCAAAAAGCGATTTGCTTTCCTCATTGTCGTCGTAATAACCCGAACCATAGCCGTAGCCGTAGCCATAACCATAGCCGTAGCCGTAGCCATAACCGTAGCCATAACCGTATTTTTTTCCGTAATAGCCAGGCACTTTTACATCGTTTATTAATATGTTAAAATCGGGTATATTGGGCTTCTCGTTCAAATCGTTAATCAAATCGAGCACATCTTTATGGGAATAATTTTGCCGTATTACAAAGATGTTGACATCAGAAAACTGTGCAAACAATAAAGCATCGGATACCAAAGCTATGGGAGGTGTATCGACCACAATAAAATCGAAATTTTCGCGGGCATAGGTTATAAAATCAATCAGCGCCTGCGTTTCGAGCAAACGGGCAGGATTAGGTGGAACCGGGCCTGAAACCACTACCGATAATCCTTCCACAGAAGTGGGCACAATAATATCCTCAATTTTTTCTTTACCTATTAAATAAGAACTTAATCCTATGGTATTTTCCATATCGAAATGTCGGTGAATTCGTGGTTTTCGTAAGTCCATACCCACAAGCAAAGTTTTCTTCCCGGTTAGGGCAATAATTGAAGCCAGGTTTAGCGAGCAAAACGTTTTACCTTCACCACTAATGGTTGAAGTAACTGTAATTACCTTGGCATCTTCTTTAAGTAACAAATATTGCAAGTTTGTTTTTATGGTTCGGAACGATTCAGAAATGGCCGATTTTGGATTATCAACCACCACCAGTTCTGTTTGCTTGCTGTTATGGCCTACAACCCCAAGAATAGGAGCTTTGGTACGTTCCTCAACATCTTTTTTCGACAATATCTTATTGTTGAAATAATCGCGAAGAATGATGATGAGGAAAGGAACAAACAAACCAATAACCAAAGAAATCATGTAGTTTAGCCGGCTTTTGGGAGCAATAAGTACTGCCTGTTCTACCCTTGCTTTATCAAGTACTTTGGCGCTGGGGATGTTCGAAGCCATGGTTATACCCGATTCTGCTCTTTTCTCGAGAAGGTAGGTATAAATCTGATCATTCAAATCGAACCGACGCTTAATATTAATTAAACGGCGCTCGTTCAAAGGCAATTTTGCAATATCAACATTTAATACTTTAATCCGCTGAGTCAAATCGTCGATACCAATCTGATTGGTTTGGATCAGATTTTTTACATTCTCCTCAATCATCTTGCGAACTTCGGCTGTCTTGGAGTTCAAAATATCCAGTTTTGGATTACTTTTTACCGACTGAAGCTGCAACCCCACGCGTTCAGCATTCAAACTGTTTAACTGCATAATCAGGTTCACCAGTAACTGGTCGCGTACACCAACCGAAGTGGGAACAATTACATGTTCGTCGTCGCGTTTGCTGTTCAGGTAATCGAGCAGGTATTTATAGTATTTTGATTCAATTAACAGCACCGCTTTCTCCGATTCCAGCCGTTCATACTGGTCGTAAAGGGTTTTTCCCTCCTGCGACAAATCGATAATGCGGTTTTCGGTTCTAAAAGCCTGCAGGTTTCCTTCAGCCACGCTCAGTGAATCAACTACAGCACTAATTTGCTCATCGATAAAATGAATGGTATTCAGGGCTATCTGGTTTTTTTCTTCCAACTCGGAACGAATAAAAACTTCGGCCAGCTTATTCAGGTAGCGGGCTTCCTTCTCGGCCACATAGCCGGTAGTTGAAAGAGTTAGTATGGTACCTTCTTCGTCGAACAAACCAATGCCCAGTTTATTCCGGTATTGATTGGCCAGGTAATCGAGGTTATTTATGTAAAAATAATACTTGTCGGTGGTTGATTGATGAAAATTTTCCGGATTACGAATGGTGATGTTAAAACTGAACCAATCGTTTTCAAATTGTTCGCCAAAACTTAATTCTTCACTGATGGGATTCTCGGCTTCAATTTCTAAAAGGTATTTATCGGCCGACAGAATGCTAACATATATCGGAACTCCAAATTGTTGATAATGTTCCGGATTGAGATTTACTTTTAAGCGATCGGGGCGGTACAATTCCGGATCGCGAATACGACCTATACCGTAGTAAGTAATCTCAAAATCGAGTTCTTCGAGCACGGTACGGTTTAAATCAAACGAACGTAATATGCCAAAATTATTCTTAAGGTTGGTTCCCTGTTTAAACAGGTCGAGTCCTTGAATCATCTCGTCGCTGTAATACGAATTGGAACCCATTTCGCGGATAAGCAAGGTTGAACTTACCTGAAATATCCGGTCGCTGTAACGATTAATCAGATAAGCAGCCGAAACCGAAACAAAAACAGCCAGAGCAAACCAATACCAGTTGATTAGAATTTTAAAAATGTATTTTTTAATGTCGATGGTTTCTTCTTTGTAAATATGGTCGAACTCAGCCATAATTTAGTACGATATGTAAGTTAATAATAACAACAGGGTAGTAAGTCCGCTAAGCACAACACTTACCGTTGGTGAATTGATGCTAACCATTTTGGCCCGCAATGGTTTCACGTAAATTACATCGCCAGGTTTTAACCAAAAGTATTCGCTGGCCATAAAATCGGTCGAAGTTAAATCGAGCAAAGCGGTTTGCGAACCCGAGGCTGTTTTGCGAATCACCAATACTTCTTTGGCATTGCCGTAATTCGATATATCGCCCGCTTTAGCCAGGGCTTCGAGCAAATGCACATCTTTCTTAAAGAAAGCGTAGGTCGATGGTCTTTGCACTTCGCCTAAAACAGCTATTTCGTAACTCAACAAACGCACATCGACCACAGCACCAATTAAATACTCATCCATAATTTTTTGCAAGGTGTTGCGGGCCTGGGTAAGCGACTGGCCGGCCAGATTCACTTTTCCAATTACCGGCAATTCAATATTTCCTTCGTGATCGATCAGGTATCCCTGAATAAAAAGCGACAACTCGTTAAACGTTCCCGACGATGCTGCCGACGATTTTTTAAACGATTCGGTTTGGCCCAGTTCCACACCAAAAATATTGATATAAATGTTATCACCAATTTGCAAAATAATTTCTTCAGGAATTTTATGGTTCACCTGCAATCCAATGGAATCATCGCGTTGAAAAACTTCCTGAAAATAAAGGGTGGTTTTGTAACGGGCACAGTTGCTAAACAGTACACCGGTAAGCAGTAGCAAAAGGTATAAACGAACGTTTCGATTCATGGATTATAATTTTCAAACTACAAACATAAATAACAATTTGATGCAAGCCAATAAAAAAGCAACATAAACAATAAATTGCAAGATAACTGCATTTTTGGTCAATTAAGAACTCCACTTTATCAAAAAAGCAGGTCCTGCTATAAATATATGTATTTTTTCAACTATTTTTGAACTCGCACGTATATAAGATTCGTTAATTAACTTATTTAGATATGAAGAGGTTTCTAATAATCCTGCTTGTTCTGTTTTCAATACAATCCTACAGCCAGAGTGTTGATGCTGATAGTGCCACTCAGATTACACCATCAAGCGCATTATTATATGGTTCCCACACAAGAGGCACCTATGACTATACAGTTGAAAAAGACATTCAGATTGATGATAATAGTGATTTCAGTAGTCCTATTTTAGATTGGACTCCTTGCACTAGATCTGGACTCATTCTTTCCTATCAAACAGCAAATATATTTAGCCCTAGCACACAATACTTTTATAGATTTAGGGTAACTTTGTTAGAATATGACGATGAATCAGAACTCACAATAGTCTCCTCTTCGAATTCATTTACTACACTTTCCATAGATCAAGCATCAGATATCAGTTTTTCAAACATTCAATCATCTTCATTAACCGCCTCATATTCTTCCGGTTCAGGAGGTAATCGAATTGTATTGGTCAAGGCAGGTAGTCCTGTAGATGCAGATCCCATAGACAATACACAATATTCAGCAAATACTGTATTTGGAGTCGGCGATGAAATAGGAACCGGTAATTATGTAGTTGCAAAGGGCGATAACAATAATGTAACTGTAACCGGTTTAACAGCCGGTGTTACTTATTATTTTAAAGTCTATGAATATATCTCGGATGGTACCAACCGCGATTACCGCACCGATGGTTTTGATGAAGTAACCAATAACCCCAACTCCCAGATTACCTTAAAACCTGTGCCTACCACTCAGGCCTCTGACATTAGCTTTACCAGTACAGGTTCAAGCGAAGTAAGTTTAACTTGGACTGCCGGAAACGGCGATGGCAGCATGGTGGTTGTACGTGCAGAAGGAACTACCGAGGTAGATCCAGTTGATTTCAATGATTATACAGCAAATACAGCCATAGGTAGTGCCGGCACCACCGGTGCCGGTAATTTTGTCGTATTCAAAGGACTTGGAACCAGCGTTACAGTAAACGGATTATCACCCGAAACCACCTACTATTTTAAAGTTTACGAATATAATAACGAAGGTGCACTCTCTAACTATAAAATTGACGGCTATCCTTCCGGTACAAATCCAAATTCTACAACTACCCTTAAAGGCCAACCAGCCCAGGCTTCTGAACTGGTTTTTACCAACATTACAGAAAACTCCATGACGGTGAGTTGGACCACTGGTGGTGGTGATGGAGCAGTACTCATTGCACGCGAGGCCAGTGCAATAGCTGATTTTCCCATTGACGGAACACCTTATTCCGGAGATCTGATATTTGGTTCCGGAGCCAATCTGGGCAACAACACCTTTGTGCTTTACAATGGCACAGCAACTACAGCCGATATTACGGGACTTACCCTGGGTACCACCTATTACTTTATGGTATGTGAGTATAATAATTCAGGAACTGAAACGGATTACAACACCAACCCGGGAACCAATAATCCCGCTAGTCAGTCCACGCTTAAAACCACCCCGGCCACTCAGGCATCAGCTATTGAAATCACCGACATTCAGGCCAATCAGTTTACACTGACCTGGACTAACGGCAATGGCGACAATCGGGTAGTTCTGATGAAGCAGGGTGCTGCGGTAAATGCTATTCCTGCTAATGGAACTGATTATTCGGCCAATACAGTTTTTGGTGCCGGAACCCAAATTGGCACCGGTAATTATGTGGTTTTTAATGGTTCAACCAACAGTGTTACCGTTACCAATCTGGTAGCCAACACCATTTACTACGCTAAAATATTTGAATACAACAATACCGGAACCGAAATCCTTTTTAAAACCGATGGTTTTTCCGAATTCAATCCGGCCAGTGCAAAAACACTACCTACGCTACAAGCTAGCGAACTGGTATTTAGCAATGTGCAGAATAACTCCATCGATTTAAGCTGGACCCGTGGTAATGGCGACAGTGTTTTGGTAGTAGCAAAAGCAGGAACCACCCTAACCGAAACACCTACCGAGGGTACCATTTACAATGACATTACCACCTTTGGCTTAGGCGATATAATTGCCACCGATGTGTTTGTAGTTTATTCCGGAACAGGAACCTCCGTTTCTGTGGACGGTTTAACGGCCAGTACCAATTACGTTTTTAAAGCGTTTGAATTTAATAATGCCGAACCTTATACTGCTTATTTAACTGCTGATAACAGCAATAACCCGGCCTCACAATCCACAACGGGAACCGAACCCACAATACAAGCCAGCGCTGTTTCATTTGCAAATACTAGCTCTACCCAAACCGACGTGAGCTGGACTGCCGGAGATGGCGACGGACGCATTGTTTTGGCTTATAAAGGTGACACTCTTTCTGCCCTCCCGGTAGACGGTGTTACTTACAGCGCCAATGCTGTTTTTGGAGCAGGTTCCGAAATAGAAACCGGAAACTTTGTGGTTGCTTTAGGAGCTGTTACTTCAGAAACAGTTACCTCACTTACTCCTGAGTCTGAATATCAATTCAGGGTTTTTGAGTATTCAGGCAGTGGTAGTTCCATTAACTACCTTACTTCCGTTGGAACCGACAATCCCGATAGTGTTTCTACCCTGGTGGGAAAACCGGTGACACAGGCCGGCAATGTTACATTTGACCAATTGGATGCTGAAAGCTACCGGGTTAATTGGGTTCACGGCAGTGGCGACAGCCTTTTGGTTGTTGCTGTAGCGGGTACATTTGCTGCAACTGAAGATCCGGTTGATGCAACCCATTACTCATCTGATGCAGCTTTTGGCGGCGGTACACCCATTGGTAATGGTTATGTGGTTTACAAAGGAATTTCTGCAGATGGTTCTCTAGTGGTAACTAACCTTGCTGCGGCCACCAACTATTCTTTTAAAGTATTTGAATACAATTCAATCGGGGGATTTCCTTATTACCAAACTGCCGACGGCACCAACAACCCCATGTCGCGTTCTACTTTGTCGGCAGAGCCGACCAGCCAGGCTGGAACAATAAATTTTTCAAGCGTTGGTGCTTCTCAGATTACACTTGACTGGTCACCAAGGGGAGACGGTACCAGTGTTATTGTTGTTGCCCGCGAAGCTGCTGATATATCAACAGATCCAATTGACGGAACAAGTTATAGTAGCAATAACGATTTTACTTTAGCAGAAAGTTATGCTACCGATCATCGTGTAGTATTCAACGGTAGTGGTACCGGAGCAACCATTACCAATCTGAATCCAAATACCACCTATTATTTCAGAGCCTATGAATACAATGGCTCTGCAACTACCTGCAATTATTTAACTTCCACGGGTGCTTCGAGCAATACCTCTACCATAAAAGCAGAACCTACCATACAAGCCGGTAATTTTTCATTTACAGCTATTAACACAACATCATTCACTGTAAATTGGGACCGTGGCAATGGCGACAATGTTTTTATTGTTGCCAGTACTACCCCTGTCAATCAGGTACCGGCTGATGGGATTGATACCTGCACGGTAAGTTCCGTTTTTGGCCAAGGTTCTGAAATAGCGCTGGAATCAGGAATTTTTGCTGTATATAAAGGAAGTGCGGGTACAGTTGCACTTAGTGGTTTTGATGTAGCTACCCAATACTATTTCAGGGCTTTTGAATACAACAATACAGGCACTGAAATTGATTACTTGACTACACCTGATAATTCAGCTTCGCAATTCACTTTGTCAGCAGAACCCACTGTACAGATAACTAACTTTGCTTCTACCGTTTACAACGATACAATTTCGTTGGCCTGGACAAACGGGAACGGCAATGGACGAATTATTCTGGCAAAACATAACAGTGCTGTTGATGCTACTCCTACTGATGGAATTGCTTACACCGCCGATGCTAATTTTGGAAACGGCACAGAATTAGGTACCGGCAATTTTGTGGTGTTTGCTGGAAACCAACCCGATACCGTTCGTATTACCGGACTTTTAGCATCAGAGACTTATCATTTTCAGGCTTTTGAATACGATAATACAGGTGCTGCTAACTATTACCTTACCGATGCTCCGGCAATTTCGGCCACTACCGGAACCAAAGGCGCCCCTTCGGTACAAGCTTCTGAAATCAATTTTACCAACCTGGCAACAAATGGATTCACCATTAACTGGACCAACGGAAACGGGGAGAATCGTATTGTTGTTATGCGGGAAGGCGATCAGGGAACGATAAGTAACCCAACGGATAACACAACTTATACAGGAAACAGCGATTGGACCACAAAAGGAACTGAGTTGGAAACTTCAGGATACTATACCGTTTACAATGGTTCGGAAAATTTGGTTACTGTTAATAATCTGGTTCCAAACACCTCTTACTGGGTGTACGTTTTTGAATACAACAATCCGACAGGTTTTGAAACCTACAAAGTTAATACGCAAACCAATAATCCGGCCAGCCAAACTACATTAAAACCAGTTCCAAGTATGCAGGCTTCAGGTATTTCCAGTGGAACCATTACCTCAAATTCCATTACCATTTCCTGGACTCGTGGTAACGGAGATAACTGCATTGCTTTAATAAATACCTCCAATAGCTTTTCAGCCTACAATGGTCTTGATCCCCTTGCTGATGCCAGCTATGCGGGCGGCGAACAGGTGATTTACAACGGCACGGGAAATACAGTTAAGGTAAGTAGTTTAAATAGCGCAACTACCTACTGGTTTAAAGTAATTGAATTCAACAATTCCGGTACGAATACTTTATACCATTCCATCGATACAACTGATAACCCGCTTAATTTATCTACACTGGGTACAGCTACCTGGAATGGTACCACATCCGACTGGGGAACAGCTAATAACTGGTCTCCGGCAAGTGTTCCTAATACACTACAAAGTGTGGTAATTGCGACCGGACAAACTGCCTATCCGGTGCTAACCTCATCATATAGTGTTGACAATATGGTTATTCAAGCAGGAGCTAATATTACCATTGCCGATGGTGGCCACTTGAACATTACCCGCAATTTACTGCTCGAAAGCCCAACGAGCAGCGGTTCAAGCGGTGCATTGGTTATTCCGGGTACTGGAACCCTTTCTGTAGGAGGAACACCAACCATGGAGCGGTATAACCCGAACCCATTAAGCAGGCGTTTTCTCTCTTACCCAACATCACCCAATATAAATGAACTAACCGGATATTGGGTTTATGCCTGGGATGAACCCATTGTAAATTGGCAAGACTTAAGCACTAGTTCATCTATTTCTGCTATGCAGGGTTTATTGGTCTGGGATGGTCCGCAAATGATAACTTTCACGGGTACTTTTAATAATGGCAATCAAAGCATTAATGTAACCAACAGCTCACCGGGCGATGGAAGCTATGGCTGGAACCTGATGGGAAATCCTTACCCCAGCACCATCGATTGGGATGCTGCATCGGGATGGACTTTAAACAATGTAGATGCTACTGCATATTATTACAACGGTTCAACCTATGACACCTGGAACTCAGGTTCACATTCCGGAACCGGAGGCGGAACGCAATATATTGCTGCAGGGCAGGGATTTTTTATTCATGCTTCGGCCAATGGCTCATTGGGAATGACCAATGCCGTTCGGGTAACCAATACACAAAACCTGCTGAAAACAGCCGAAACTGAGAAGCAATTGATACGTATAGAAACATCGGGCAGCACTCTTAAAAGTGATGCTGCACTTGTATTTTATTCCGATGCCAGCGATAACTTCGATTCAAGCTATGATGCATATAAACTTACCGGCGACGACCCGAAAATTCCTGAAGTGTATTTTCTTAACGAAAGTGATCAATTGGCTATAAATACCTTTGCAGCCAACAAGCTGGATGAACTAAACGAAACCCAACAACTGGTATTTCCTTTGGGATTATTTAACCAGACTTCGGGGATTGTTAACTTCCGCCTTTCTGAGACAATGAATATTCCATCAGACATATATATTTATATCTACGATACACTAACCAATGCATACAACAATCTGCAAGAAAGTGCTTACGAATTATTTATTTCCGACATTGGTTATATCGAAGACCGATTTGAACTCGTATTGTCGAAAAACGCACTTTCAATTCACGATGAAAATTTAGACTTAAAAATATGGTCGTTTGCAAGTGAAAAAACCATTTTCATAAAAAGCAGGCAAGTAATCAAAACAAGTTCAAGGGTTTATCTGTATGACATTACAGGCCGCTTATTAAGCACCAATGAATGGAATGGTATGGGCTTACAGGAATTTAAAGTAGCAGCCGCGGGCACGTATATTATTAAAATTCAGGTTGAAAAAAATATAATAACGCAAAAAGTAGTTGTTCAATAAAATAATTTTTATCACTTTTGCAGATTGAGCAGAATAATTAGCCAATGAGAGTTAAAGTAACAAAATATATTACTGCTTTACTTTTTATTTTTATTTTTCCAAGTTTAGTGTTTGCCGATGGTAATCAACCCTCGTCGACCAGTAAAAGCGGGAATTTTAAAAAGAGTAGTTTCTCAAAGCAGAATAGCTGGAGTTCCGGCGGAAAGGCCCTTACTCCTCCCAATCCGGATGATGCGACGGGAGGAACTAAAGTGCCAATTTCCGGGGGGCTTACTTTCCTGCTTATTGGTAGTACCTTATATTTGTTAAAAAGGGTAAAGGATGAAAACAAATAATTTTGTTTCATGCCTTTATTTAAATCAATTAATCGGCTAAAACTTTCTGATTCCCTGATAAAAGAAATTTTACAGTATTTGTTTTCTTTTTCTATAGCCTGGGTAATTGCCAGTTTGTTTTCCGATTTTCCGTTTTTTTCCCAACCCATCGAAAACTCCGGTTTCACCGAATACTATCGTGACTTTTTAATGGGCTTAACCAATCAACAGTTGCATGGGTTAGGCCATCAAACTTTTTGGTATGGCAATACTTTGGGTATTGAAGGAACCGCCGGATTAATTTTTGCTTATGGATGTCTGGGCTACCGTATTTTGTTATTCTTTGTGGTTTTTATTGTCTTTCAGTTTGGATCGTTTTTTCATAAAATATGGTATTTGCTACTGGGAATTTTTCTTATTACCTGGATCAATTCACTGCGGGTGGTAATAATTGCATTGGGTCAATTCCACAATCCGGATTACACGGTGCTTATTCACGATACGGTTTCGCCCGTTTTAATGTATCCATTATTGCTTGCCCTATGGTTAATCTGGTTGAAAATCTTTGGTAAAGTACCCGAAACAGAAACCATGCTATATAAGATAGTAAAATTTATAGCCAAAGCGCCCTTGTTTAATTCAAAATAATTTTAAATTTACTTTGGCATTATGATGGGTAATTAAAAACCAAAGTATGGGAATCGAGATTAACTTATTTAACATTAACCACTACCTCGCCAAAATTGGTAAGGGTAAATGCCTTATCTCGGAACCTTTTTCACCCGACTCTTATTTTGGGCGTTCGGTGGTATTAATAACCGAACACAGCGAAAACGAAGGCACCCTGGGTTATATTTTAAACAAACCCATCGATGTTCCCATTCACGAATTATTTCCCGACTTTCCAACCTTTAATGCACCCTGCTTTGTGGGCGGTCCTGTGAATCCCGAAACCATTCATTATTTGCATACCCGCTTCGATTTATTGCCCGAAAGCACTCCGATCAGCAAAGGAATTTATTGGGGTGGTGATTTCGATTTACTTAAAGAACATATACAAAATGGGATGATTAAACCCAGCGAAATACGTTTTTACCTGGGTTACAGCGGATGGGCTCCTCAACAATTGCAACAGGAAATTGACGATAAGTTTTGGATAGTCAGTCCAATTTCATCTTCAAAAATTATGCACGCCAATCAAAATACCTGGAAAGAATTACTGATTGAGATGGGCGATTCCTATTCTATTTGGGCCAATGCCCCAACTAATCCGGGAATGAATTAAGGAAAAGCCAGACAGTTAAGATTTTCAAGCAGCAATTGACTTTTCTTTTTGAAATACCGCCGATTTTGAAAACCAATTACACTGCGGATTCCACTTACAGCATTGCTTAGGAATATTTCGTCCATTTGGTGTAAATCGTCCGCCAATAAATACGCATCATCGTTTACGTGAAACCCCAATCCGGAAGCAATTTTTAGAATCTGCTTGCGCATGATTCCCTCCACTGGTCCCAACTTTAACGAAGGAGTAAACAATTCATTTCCTTTAATGGCAAATAAATTAGACGAAGTGGCTTCAATCAAAAATTTGTCGCCGGAAACAAGCAAAACGTCGTCGAACGAATGACTCTGTGCATATAATGAAGCTAAAATATAAATTTGTGCGTTCAACGATTTTATCTGCAAATAGGGCACTTTGGGTTTGGGAAAAGCATTGTAAATCCCCAAAACCAGCCCCTGATGTGATATTTCATAAGGCCCTTTGCCCAGGTATTTTACTTCAATAAAAATATCTGTCGTATTATTATCGGGTAAATACAAACCAGCTCCTCCCCGCACAAAAACAGCTTTAACACGAGCAGCCTGAAATAGTTTATTTCGTGATAGCAATCCTGAAATCTGCTTGTCGAAAAATTCGAGTGTAAAATAATCAGGCAATTGCATTTCGAGCAAAGCTGCCGCTTTTACAATTCGCTGATAATGATCGGCTATAAACTGGGTTTTTAGTCCGTTGGCATGCATGGTTTCAAAAAAACCATCGCCATAGCGAAATGCGCGGTTTTGCAAACCAATGGGTAACTCCGATTCGGTAAGGTAATTTTTATTATACGCGCATATGGTGTATTCACCGGCCATTCAGTAATTCGGACAAAATGGTTATCAAACTTTGATTGCTTTTAATCCTGATTCCACGTATACCGGCATTCCGGGCTGCTTCCATATCCTTATCGTTATCACCTATGAATATTGCGCTATTTGCATCAATAGTATATCGAGCCATGGCTTTTTCAATAAGCAGCGAACCGGGTTTCCGGCATAAACATTTTTCAAAATCGCTGTGGTGTGGACAATAATAAATATCAAGGATAGAAATTCTAACATCATCCATTAAAGATAAAAACTTTGAATGAACCTTTTCAACGTCGGCTTTGGAATAGGTTCCGCGGGCAATGCCTCCCTGATTTGAAATTACAATAAATTCGTAACCTGCCAAAGCCAATTTTTGCATGGCTTCGACAAATCCCTCATTCAATACAAAATCGTCGGGACGGTAAATGTAATAGTGGCCGGAATCGTTATTTATTACGCCATCCCTATCTAAAAACAAGACTTTTCGCATGGCTAAATAATTATATCTAAGGGAGTAGCTGATTAATAAAATGTGAAAGCAAAGCCGGTTTTATCAAAAGTGGAAAAACAAAACCAAAAACTGCACCCCAAAAATGGGCATCATGGCCAATATTATCGATATTCTTTTTCCCCATATAATAGGAATATCCCAAATAAAGCAATCCAAACAAAATTCCAGGAATGGGAACAATAGCCATAAAATATATTTTGCTTAAGGGAGCAAAAAAGATACTGGCAAATGTCACGGCTGAAACTGCCCCCGAAGCACCAACAGCATTGTAATGGGGATTGTCTTTTTCTTTAAACAAGGTAAAAACCGACGACACCACAATGGCTCCGAAATACAAAACCAAAAACAGTAAAGTGGTGTTGGAGCCAATAAAGTGGTGAAAATAGTATTCCAGCGCCTGCCCAAAGGAATAAAATACCAACATATTAATTATCAAATGCTCCCAGTTGGCGTGCAAAAAAGCATGGGTAAAAATCCGGTACCATTGCCTGCGATGCACAATCTGATATGGATTCAGGTTGTATCGGTACATTAACTCAGGCCGGCTAAAGGCTGCAATTGAAAATATGGCAGTAACTACAATAATTAAAACACTTATCATAAATAATTAATTTCGGGGGCTAAATTCAAAAGGAATTTCAAGAATTGAAGCAAAATCGAGACCAAGGCGCAGCATATCTTCATCGATATTTTCGTAGGCCCATTCTACCGAGATGTGACGTCCCCTGTTATACATGTCGTTTAGCTTGCGCAACACATTAAAAACCATGTGATGCGAAGACGTGCTCAGGTATCTGAAAAACAATTTGCACTGGCAATTATCTAAATGACTGCCTTCGTTATCGAGCCATTCAATAATCGGTTTATACACCCGGTTTACATCTTCAGGTGTTGAATTTCCGGCAATTTGAAATATTGCCAAATCCGCATCCATCAATACATCAGGACAATCTTCGGTTGCTTCAATTTTTAAATAACTCAAAATGTGTTGTTTTAAAATTTGCGACTAAGTTGCTGATAAATCTCCAGATTCTCATCATCAAATACAGCAAAAATTACCTTTTCGATAGTGGAATCTTCGGACAGAAACCGGCTAACGGCTGTCAAAGCAACTTCGGCTGCTTCGCTTTTTGGATAGCCATAGATTCCTGTACTAATATTTGGAAAAGCTATACGTTTTAACTTTTTAGCCACCGCTTGTTTTAAAGCGTTCCGGTAGCACGATGCCAGCAATTCTGCTTCGCCTTTTTTGCCCCCGTGCCATACCGGACCCACCGTATGTATTACAAAAGGAGCCTTTAAGCGGTATCCGGCGGTAACTTTAGCATCGCCGGTAGCACAACCATTTAATGTTTTGCATTCGCTCAGTAATTCGGGACCCGCTGCACGGTGAATGGCTCCATCGACACCGCCCCCACCCAATAAACTATTGTTTGCAGCGTTTACAACTGCATCGACCTGCAATTGGGTAATATCGGCCTTAACAATACTTATTTTTTGACGATGCTCCATGAAATTATCGTAAAGTGGCTGCAAAATTCTGATCGAAATTACGAATGATATTATTCATAATTTTATCTATCTGTTTATCAGTCAATGTTTTTGTTTCGTCCTGCAAAATAAAACTCAAAGCATACGATTTTTTACCTTCGCCCAGATTTTTGCCTTCGTAAACATCAAAAAGCGACACTTCTTTTAATAATTTACGCTCGGTACGCAAAGCTTCCTGTTTTAATTCATCAAAGCTTACATTGTTTTCAAGTAACAGCGACAAATCGCGGCGAACTTCAGGAAATTTAGCCAACTCTTTGAATTCAACTTTTACATTACGAACGGCTTTCAGCAATTTATCCCAACTAATTTCAGCAAAATAAACCTCTTGTTTTAACTCGAATTGCTTTCGTATTTTTCGGTTCACCAAACCCAGAACGGCTAAATCCATTTTATTATATTCCATCACCAAAGCTTCGGCAAACAATTCATCGGAAATGTAACGATAACTTACCTTTTCCATTACAATTCCCAGACGCTCCAGTATGTTTTCTACATTTCGCTTTAAGTAATAAAAACTAACCGGTTCTTGTTTAAGCATCCACGATTCGGGAGCTCTGTTACCCGAAACGCAAAGTGCCAGACGTTCGCCCTGAATGTATTTTTGCAAGGGATTTTGTATTTCAGTATTGGTGTTTAATGCATACACATTGCCAAACTCAAAAAACTTTAAATCGGGATGCTGCCGGTTGGTGTTAAAAGCTATTGCTTCGAGCGCACCAAAAAGCAGGGTTTGACGCATAGCATTCAAATCCTGACTAAGCGGATTTGCCAATGTTACTGTTAGCTCTTTTGGAAAAACATGCAAATTTTCGTAATAAGCTGCTTTGGTTAAAGAGTTTGCCATCATTTCAGCAAAACCAACTGCCACCAACTGATTGGCAATCAGTTCTTTTTGCGCAATGGGATCGGGTTTTGAAGCATAAGATAGGGTTGCATTCACCTGTTCGCTCATGGGAACTGTATTGTAACCGTAAATACGCAGTATTTCTTCAATTACATCGGCCTCACGCTGCACATCGACCCGATATGGGGGAACTTGCAAAAAAAGCTCATCGCCTATAACTTTTTCAATTTTTATTTCGAGCGCTTCCAGAATTTTACTTACCATTTCGAGTGAAAGCTCCTGACCGATTAAACGTGCAACCTGCTTTAAGCGTAGTGTTATCCGGAAATCGGCAACTGGTTGGGGATAAATATCCACAATATCGCTGCTAATGGTTCCACCGGCAACTTCTTTAATAAGCAAAGCCGCCCTTTTTAACGCGTAAATAGTAATATTGGGATCAACGCCCCTTTCGAAACGGAACGAAGCGTCGGTATTTAACCCGTGACGACGTGCTGTTTTACGTACATAAACCGGATTGAAACAGGCGCTCTCAAGAAAAATACTGGAAGTTGTTTGGGTTACACCCGATTCAATACCCCCAAAAACTCCGGCAATACACATGCCTTCTTCAGCATTGCAAATCATAAGATCGTTGGCATCGAGTTTGCGTTCCTGCTCATCGAGTGTAGTAAACACTGTATTGTTTTCCAGCGTTTTAACCACCACTTTATTTCCCTTAATATAAGCTGCATCAAAGGCATGTAATGGCTGACCCAATTCGTGAAGCACGTAATTGGTAACATCAACCACATTGTTAATGGGATTTAAACCTATTGCTTTTAAGCGATGCTTCAACCAATCGGGTGAATCGGTAACGGTAATTCCGGTTAACGTTACGCCAGCGTAGCGTATACAGGCTTCGGGAGTTTCAACCCGAACTTCAATGGGTAAATTCTTATTATCAGTTTTATATTTCGAAACATCGGGCAAGGTATAATCGATGGTTTGAATTTGTTTTAATGCTGCCGTTAAATCGCGGGCTATTCCCACATGTGAAGCTGCGTCGATGCGATTGGGTGTAAGATCAACTTCAAAAACCACGTCGTTTTCAATATTAAAATATTGGCTGGCCGGAGTTCCATTCTTCAGTTCATTGGGCAATACCATAATTCCTTCGTGAGCAGTTCCCACACCAATTTCAACTTCAGAACAAATCATTCCGTGCGATTCTTCGCCACGAATTTTTGATTTCTTAATCTCAAAACTTTCGTCTCCGCTGTAAAGTTTTGTTCCCACTGTTGCCACCACAACTTTTTGTCCGGCAGCCACATTTGGAGCACCGCAAACAATTGAAGTCGGCACACCGTCGCCCAAATCTACTTTAGTAACACTTAAATGATCGGAGTTGGGATGTGGCACACAGGTTAAAACTTCACCAATCACCAAACCCTGTAATCCGCCCTGAATTGATTGATAAGCCTCTGTACTTCCCACTTCCAATCCCAAGGAGGTTAACAAAGAAGCAAGTTTTTCGGGTTCTAAATCAATATTTATGTATTGTTTCAGCCAATTATAAGAAATCTTCATAAATGCCTATTTTTTTTATTTTGTCGAGCAACAAAAGTAAAGTTTTTTTTAAAATTTGAGCTTAAAACACTGCGGTAATTCAATATTTTATGAAGTTCAGGTCAGGCCTGTTCTTAGCCGAAATAAAAACGCAACAGATCGTGATTAATAGCCTTTTCATATAAAAATGGTCGAAACTAATTGGTCATCACCATATATTTAAAAAATTAGCATCTATATTTGCAAAAACGAAACAGACCGGGTCTGTTTTCATTAGTTGATATACGCACGCACAGTTTAAAGGGTGCGCCAAATTAAAGTAAGATTACAAATTTAAAACGATAAGAACCAACATGATAAAATCCATTACGAATAAACCACTTATTCTGGTTACCAACGACGACGGCTATTTTGCTCCGGGCTTAAAGGAATTGATTGCTATGGTAAAACCTTATGGCGATGTACTTGTAGTTGCTCCCGAACAGGGAGTTTCGGGAATGTCGCATGCCATTACCATAAAATCGCCCCTACGCTCAACTTTATTGGAGCAGAACAATGGTGTTACTGTATATAAAGTAAATGGCACACCGGTTGACTGTGTAAAAATGGCTTTAAACCAAATTGCTGAACGGAAACCTGATATTTTGGTTTCGGGTATCAATCATGGTTCCAATTCATCAATTAGTGTTATTTATTCAGGAACAATGGGCGGAGCTATAGAAGGAAGCTTAAATAAAATTCCTTCCATAGGTTTTTCTCTATGTTCCCATCGCATGGATGCCGATTTTAGTCTGGTTAAAACCTATGGTGAACAAATTTTTACCAAAGTTCTTCAGAATGGGCTTCCCGACTACACCTGCCTGAATGTAAACTTCCCGGTAATTTCAAAAGAAGATTTTAAAGGAATTAAGGTTTGCCGCCAGGCTCGTGGTGTTTGGCGCGAAGAATACGACAAACGTACCGATCCGCATGGTGATGAATACTATTGGTTAACCGGAAACTTCAGCAATGGTGAAAATGGTTCAACCGATACCGATGAATGGGCGCTGGCAAATAATTTTGCTTCAATAGTTCCGGTTAAAACCGATTTTACCGATTTTGAATCGATAAAAAAATTAGAAGCTTTTAATTTTAGTATTTCATAAGCCATGTATAAAAGAGATTCTGTTTCGCTGGGTGTTTTTGTGGGGCTTATACTACCCCTTATATTGGTAGCCGCATTTATAGTTTATTCGTATAAAACTACCGGATTAAACTCACTAATTTCGGTAGTAAAGCATTACCAGGCGTACAATATTTTATATAAAATTCTTTCGGTTAGTCTGATGCCCGGTGCCGGATTGTTTTTTTACTGGAGCCGCATCAATAAATTAAACCAGGCGCGTGGCGTTCTTACGATGTCACTTTTTTACGGAGTATTGGTGCTTGTTTTATATATGACTTAAACTCATTGTTATGAAATACTATATAATAGCCGGCGAGGCCAGTGGTGATTTGCATGGTTCCAATTTAATGAAGTCGCTTAAGGCGGTTGATTCTGAAGCTCAATTCCGTTTTTGGGGCGGTGACTTAATGGCCCGGTATGGCGGAACTCCGGTAAAACATATCAGCGAACTGGCATTTATGGGATTTGTAAAAGTACTTACCAATCTGCCCACAATTCTTAAAAATTTAAAATTCTGCAAACACGATATTCTTGAATTTAATCCCGATGTTATTATTTTAATCGATTATGCCGGATTTAATCTAAAAATTGCTCAGTTTGCCAAATCAAAAAACTTAAAAGTACATTATTACATTTCTCCAAAAATATGGGCATGGAAAACCAATCGGGTAAAGCTTATAAAAAAATACGTCGATAAAATGTTTACCATTTTGCCTTTTGAAACCGAGTTTTACAAAAAATACCAATTCAATGTAAATTATGTGGGCAATCCGGTTAACGATGCCATTTTTGCTCACGAAGGCTATAGCCAAACTTTTGAAGAATTTACAGCAGAACATAAACTTGACGAGCGCCCCAAAATAGCACTGCTTGCTGGAAGCCGAAAGCAGGAAGTGAGGCTGATGCTGCCGGTAATGATTGAAGTGAGCCATTTTTTTCCCAATTACCAATTTGTTGTGGCCGGAGCTCCCGGACTTGATTTAGCTTTTTATAAACTGTACCTTGGTGTCCAAAACATTCCCATACTTTTTAACCACACCTACGAATTACTAAAACACAGCAAAGCTGCTTTGGTGACTTCAGGAACCGCCACATTGGAAACAGGTTTATTAAACGTTCCACAGATTGTTTGTTACAAAACAAATATTGGAAATTTTTTGTATGCAATTGGCCGAAAAATACTCAAAGTAAAATGGTTATCGCTGGTTAATTTAATTCTTGAATTCGAAGCCGTTCAGGAACTGACGCAAAAAAAATTCAAAAAAGAGTACCTGGTAAAAGAACTCAATGCTTTATTGCACAACCACACATACCGCAATAAAATTCTTTCTGATTACAGCCTTCTCAGAGAAAAAATTGGAGGTCCGGGAGCATCTGACAGAGCTGCCTTACAAATTTATAACGATTTAAAAGGCTAAGCATTTCAATTTAAAAATTTACCACAATTCATGAATTCATTTGGATTAACTTTTTCACTCATTTTCTTTCTGATAATTGGAGCAAAAGCCCAGCCTCAACTGGTAAAAGTTGCTATTTTTTCTCACCAAAGCATAAAAAACATTGCCATTGAACCTGTCGATGGCAAATACCAAATTATTGCCGATAATCACAAACCCATTAAAGTAAAGAAAAACCATAAGCTGTATTTCACGCTGGTTGGCGATTCTATTTCACTATGGGAACAAAACGATCACTTAGGTTATTGCAAAAATCTATATATTATAGGTTTGGGTCGATATAATTCGTGCAAAATTGAACCTACCAATCCAATTTTGGATTCACGCCTGTACGAAGGAGATTTTTACATAAGCACTTGCGGTGAAAAAGTAAGCATTGTAAACGATGTTTCCATTGATAGCTACCTGGCAGGAGTTGTTGAAGCTGAATCGGGGCCAAATGCTCCTTATGAATTTTACAAATCGCAGGCCATTATCAGCCGAACCTATTTGCTTGATTTAATATCGCGCCAGGGAAAAAACAGTTACCAGCTAAACGACGATGTAAATCACCAGGTGTACAAAGGCATGAGTCTTAAAAACCCTTTGATAAAACAAGCCGTTTTGCATACCAGCGGATTGGTAATTGCCGACACAGCCAATCAGCTAATTACTGCAACTTTTCATTCCAACTCCGGCGGACAAACTTTAAATTCTGAAGATGTATGGCTGTCGTCAAAATCGTACCTGAAAGGAACCGATGATTCCTACAGTTTAAACCAACGCAATACATTCTGGACAGACACCCTGCTGGTTACTGATTGGCTCAATTACCTCAAAACTAATGGTTTTGACATGGATTCAGAAAGTGCAAAAATCGATAATTTATATTTTGAACAACCTTTACGAACCCGGTATTATGTGTATAGAAACGACACGCTTCCTTTACGAAAGATACGGGAGGATTTAAAACTTCGATCTACCTGGTTTTCGTTTAAACCCGAAGGCAACTACCTTATTTTTATTGGCCGGGGATACGGACACGGGGTTGGTCTTTCGCAAGAAGGCGCCATGCAAATGGCGCGTGAGAACTACTCATTCCTCGACATCATTCACTTTTATTTCAAACAGGTAAAAGTGGTTCACTTTAGTCAAACAACTGACAAATTGAATAGTAAATCATAAATTGGTACAGGCATAGTAATTTATTATATTTGAGTTTTGGATTATTAACCTAATGATGAGTTCACAAAACGATGAAACGCTACAACATATAAAATTATTAGGTAACACACAATCCATATTTTAAGCAAGTGGTTGAAATACAAAATTTAATAAAATAATATTCTCGTGAAAATAAGTTCAAATTTTGATGGTGGAAATATTGAAGTGCTTAGTATAAATGACCACAACAATATTCAATTAAAAATACGCAAAGACACCCATGCTGATTATTTTCAGTGGTTCTATTTTCGTCTTCAGGGAGCAGAAGGTTATCCCTGCAAGATGAAAATCGTTAATGCTGGTGAAGCTTCCTTTCCCGAAGGATTCGAAAACTATTACGCACGCGCATCGTACGACCGGGTAACCTGGTTTCAGATACCAACAAAGTTCGATGGAAAAACATTAACCTTCGATTTGATGCCCAAATACAATTCAGTGTATATAGCCTATTTTGCACCATTTAGCTACGAGCAACACCTCGATATGGTTCATCAGGCGCAATTGTCGCCACGTTGTGTTTTATCCAGCCTTGGGAATACGGTAGAAGGCCGCGACATCGACTTTTTAATCGCTGGCGAACCGGCTCCAAATAAAAAGAAAATATGGGTAATTGCGCGTCAACACCCGGGCGAAACCATGGCCGAATGGTTTATGCAGGGTTTTATTAACCGATTGCTCGACAGTGACGATCCTGCATCCATACAACTACTCAATAAAGCAGTGTTTTATCTGGTGCCCAACATAAATATCGACGGCAGCATTCACGGAAATCTCAGAGCCAATGCCAAAGGCATTAACCTGAATCGCGAATGGGCTGAACCCAGTCTGGAAAAAAGTCCGGAAGTATACTACATAAAAAATAAGATGGAAGAAACCGGAGTCGATCTCAATCTCGATATTCATGGTGACGAAGGATTGCCTTATGTTTTTCTTTCAGGCATTGAAGGAATACCCTCGTACGATGCAAAATTGCAACATTTAACTGAAAAGTTTTCAAATACCTGGAAACAGATAAGTCCCGATTTTCAGGATGTTGAAGGGTATCCAAAAAACGAGCCCAAAAAAGCGAACCTGGCTATTTGCTCAAAAAATATTGGTGAACAATTTAAATGCCTTTCACAAACCATTGAAATGCCTTTTAAACAAAACGACAATATTCCCGACCCAATTTTTGGCTGGTCACCCGATCGTTCCGAAAAGTTGGGAGAATCGCTTATAAACACCTTACTTTTATTGGTCGATGATTTATAATTAATTTTACAATAAAATTATCTGTGTTGCGATTTAAAAAACCAACAAATAGTTACTTACGGTTTAGGCAAAACTTTTGATGAATGAATAAAAAACATAAAACAGCTTGAATCAAAAATAAGCTTACCAGTACCTGTAAAAAACAAAACCGAAAAAAAAGATCGATTAAAATGTAACAAATTGAACTTCATTGCGTTTAATCTACAAGTTAATTGACATATTTTCGATTAGATTTCAAATTCCATAATACAATTTTACGTTTTGGCATTGTTTTTGAAATGAATAATTAATCAGGTACGTAATCTTTAAATAGTTGTTAAATGTTGTTTGTTGTTATACCATTCCTCTGGTAAATAAAATCATAAATACTACCTGATTATTATCCGAAAAGCTTTCTCCCCGAAAGCTTTTCTTTTTTATTGTAATATTAATATACAGCACATTAAGTTGATTTTTATTTTATAGAGGTACAAAACCTGATTGAAATCCATAAGAGAAACTAATCAACATTTTTAAATATTCTTAGAAATAAAATCTCACTAAAATTATACTATTGTTTAGCTTTCGCAAAAGCTCACGTGCTTTTTCAATAGCTATTATTTTTTTCGACCATATTGGGTAATTGCATCTTTTAAAATACCATCCTTTTATTTTTGCGTTGTGGCATGAGAAACACGAAAGGCTTCCCGAATACCTTTTAAACATAAACATACTTTTCACCAGTAAAATCAATTTTGATTTCATTTTGTGGGTTTTCAGTTCTCATATACAGCATTATATTGACAAAGCACAATCGTATTTTGACAATGGTGATAATAAAGCAGCGGGTGTTTATTTGCGTTCAGCATTTGAGTTCATTTTAAAAAGATACTGCTTTGAGAAAGTGCCAGTACTGTTTATTGCTGATACTTCAAAAATGAAAACCGATACATTTTGGAATGCTGTAAAAAAGTATAAAACAGTCACTCCTGTATGTGGCTTAACTCCTGCAACGTCAACAACGATTGACCATTTAATAACTTTAGTGCTAAACCCATTAAGTCATCACGATGTAAATAAACATGAAATTACGGCAGAAATTCAAAGTGCATTGACCGTGATAAATATACTTAAAACCGAGTTGAACCGATGAAAAGCCAACGCACAGTCGTAAGTGCATTTTTGCCATTTGCTTTTTTATTCCATTTCTCATTAAGGTAGTTCCACTACCCTAATAGGGATATTTTTAAAAAACAATTCCCATAAATTCAAATTAATTTTTTTTATATTTGTCACAAACAGAGTAGTATGACTACCCAAAAAGAAACATATTTAAAAAAACTATTTAAGGCATTGCAACCCGGCTGTGTGGTAACAGTTGATTGGCTGGAAGCTTGTGGCATATCCCGAAATTTACAGAAGTACTACCTAAAAAGTGGTTGGTTAGAATCAATTGGCAGAAGTGCTTACAAAAAACCGGGTGATACAATAGAATGGCAAGGAGCTTTGAATGCCATACAAAAACAGACTGAAACCAAGGTTCATGTGGGTGGGTTATCCGCATTGGCTCTACAAGGTTTTAGTCACTATTTCCGCATGAATAATGAATCCTTGCAATTATTCTCACCTTTAAAAACAAAACTACCCAAATGGTTTGTCGATTATAACTGGAATATTGATATACATCATCATTTAAGTTCCTTTTTACCATTGGATTTAGGCATCAAGGAATTGGAACAGAATCAAGTTAAAATAAACGCCTCCACTCCCGAACGAGCTATCATGGAATGTTTATATCTGGCTCCGCAAAAGATGGACTTGGTAGAATGTTACCACTTATTTGAAGGTTTGGTGAACTTAAAACCCAAACTTCTTGCAACATTGTTGGCCAATTGCAATTCCGTGAAAGTAAAACGTTTATTTCTCTATATGGCCGAAAAAGCCAATCATCAATGGTTTCAGTTTCTTGAAACCGAACAATTTGATTTAGGAAAAGGTAACCGAATGCTCGCAGAAAAGGGTGTTTACATCCCCAAATACTTAATATCAATACCAAAAGAATTAGCAGAATTATGATTTTAGCCATATATAAAGCACAAGTAGATTTACTGTTACAGGTTTTACCCTATGTTGCCAAAGAGAAGGTTTTTGCACTAAAAGGTGGTACTGCCATCAACCTTTTTGTTCGGGATATGCCTCGTTTATCGGTGGATATTGACCTAACTTATTTGCCATTGCATTCAAGAGAAGATGCCTTGAAAAATATTCAGGATGCACTAAACCGAATTAAGGTTGACATAGAAAAAAATGTGTCGGGAGTAAAAGTTCACCCCGTCCCGTTGAATGGAGGAACTGATGTAAAGTTGAATTGTCAGGGTAAAAATGCCCAGATAAAGATTGAAGTCAATACCATTACACGAGGAAATGTATTCCCTACACAATTAATGCAAGTGGTCGATTCTGTTCAGGATGAATTTGGCAAGTTTGCAGCCATCAATGTGGTTTCGTTGGCCGAATTGTATGGAGGTAAGATTTGCGCTGCCATTGACAGACAGCATCCCCGTGATGTTTTTGATGTAAAACTTTTTTTGGAAAATGAAGGGTTAACCGATGAAATATGGGATGGGGTAAAAATTGGTATGATTAGCCATTACAAACCCATTAATGAATTATTATCTCCCATTTTAAAAGACCAGAAATCAGCCTTTGACAACCAATTTGCAGGGATGACTTCTGTTGAATTTACTTATGACGCCTACGAAAAAACCAGAGCAACGTTAATTGATACCATCCAACAAAGGCTAACAGATGATGAAAAAAAGTTCTTGTTAAGTTTCGAGATGGGAGAACCGGACTGGAAATTATTTCCACACCCTGTTTTGAAAGACTTACCAGCAATTAAATGGAAACTGCTTAATATACAGAAGTTAAAGAAGGATAATCTAAAGAAGCATGAACAAATGGTTTCTGACTTAAAAAAGACTCTTGGATTAGTCTAAAATTAACAAATAGCCTTTCATTTATCGGAAGTGTAAAATAAACTCTGTCTGACTTTTTATTCTTAATATTCAAATCTACTGTTTTTTTTGATTTCAACTCTTAAATGCCTGATTAAATCTGAAGGGAAATTAGGCAAGGGCGGCGGAGGCACGGAGCCGTTAACATTCCATTAAAAATAAAGTAACCTAAAACCAGTTTCTTTGTTCAAAACTAAAAAGAAGAAACAATGAAAATAAAATTATTTATAAGCATCATTATTTTTCTCGCATCGTTCAGCTTTACGCTTTCAGCCAAAAACAATCCGACCCGTGTTTTCGGAAAGGTTCAGGAAAATACCAATGGAAAAACGCAAGCTTTGGCATTTGCTTATGTTTATATCGAAAATTCAACCTTTTGCACCTATACCGACAATAACGGTAACTTTGAACTGGAAGCACCTGCAGGTACACACACCCTGAAAGTTGTATTTAAAGGATACAAAACCTCAGAGTACAAAGTAAAAATAAGCAATAACAAAGAGATCCAGATTACTCTCAAGCCTGAAGTATCGGCTTTTGCTGAAAATATTTCTGATAATCTATAAACGTTTTAATACTCCAGTTCTTTTAAATCAAATTCCAGGGGAATTTGCTGGTGAAAATCATATAAGGTGTATTGACGAATGTTGTAATAATACGTCCAATAAGTTTTTTGAGCCTGTATGTAGGATCGTTGAGCCAAATCTTTTTCCTGCGAAGCAATATTTAAATCAAGTACTCCGATTTTACCTATTAAAAACCGTTGTTTGGTAACCTCGTATCGCTTACGGGCAATCTCATCGGCTTTTGAAGCAATTAAAACCTGGTCGTCCTGCTCGTTAAACTGCATTACTTTTAGTAAAACTTGCTGTTCAAAATCGATTCGCGCTTGTTCAACCTGAGTTTTTACCACTTCCTGTTGACTTTGCGCCATCCGGTAACGGCCTTTTCCCTGTCCCCAATCCAAAATAGGAATACGAATACCCAAATTGGCTTGCTGCTGATTTTCGGGCCTTTCATAAGCTCCCGACAAGTAACCCGATGCCTGATTTAATCCAAACGAAGCATACAGCTCTGCATTAAACCGATTTTCAGCTTTTGCTTTTGCTACATCGCGTTCCGATTCAATTATTTGCCGCTGTAGCGAAAGAATGGTACCACTATTTTCAACCGCTTGTTGAATGGCTTTATTGGTTTGAATTTCAAAAGCAGGCACTGAATCCTGAAGTATTAGTTGAATATCGACCAAATCGTTAAATCCTAAAAATGAACGTAAGCGAAACTTACTGATAGCTAAATTAATTCTCGATTGTGCCAAATCCGATTTTGAATTTAATAAAGCCAATTCACTCTGTAACAAATCGTTCTCAGCAATGGTCCCGATATTGTAGCGTCCCTGGCTTATTTTAAAAATTGTGTCGTTGTTATTGTAATTCATTTCGGCAATATCAACATTTAACTGGCTAAGGGCTAAATCGTAGAAGTAATTCACTGCTTTTTCAGAAATCTCTTCCAGCTTCCTGATGTATTCTTTTTTGGCTTCTTCGTATTTTAATGGTTCAATCTTTTTTTCCCATCGAAACTGATTAAACTGTAACGTTGGCTGGCTGTAGCCTATCATTAAAGGTATTGAACGAAAAACGGTAGTATCGGTAACCAAATTATCAAAACGCGCCAAACCACTTTCGATATAAAAATATCCACCCGTAAAGCCTACATTCTGATTTATTTGTGCTGATACCGATGAGGTGTTATCCTGTACACTAATATAGCGCGTACTTCCATCGTCCTGCGAAACAGGCATGTAAGAACGGGAAAATCCCAATAAGGTGCTATTTAATGCCAACGAAGGTAACCTGCTTGCTTTGTATGAACGAAACTCCCAATAGCTTGAACGGAAACGGTGCTTTGCCAATACCACATCGGGCGATTGTTCTTTAGCCAGCGCCAATACTTGTTCAAGTGTTAAGGTTTTATTTTGTGCAGTTCCCCTTTTTCCTAATCCCAAAAAGAGGCTCATAAAAAGCAGAATTAATATTATTTGTAATTGATGAAATCTCATACCCTACTGTATTTCATTAAACAATTATTCTGAACGCAAACTAACCACCGGATCCTGCTGAGCAGCCCTTAGAGCCGGCATGTAACCAAAAATTACACCAACACTTACCGAAATTCCAAAAGCAATAATTACCGAACCGGGATTAACAATTGTAAGAATTCCGGCAAAACGGGTTACCATCGACGACAAGATAAAGCCCAACAATATCCCAATAAGTCCTCCGGAAATACTAATGATGGTTGATTCAGCAATAAACTGAACCACAATATCTTTTCGGGTTGCTCCCAGCGCCATTCGGGTTCCAATTTCTTTAATGCGTTCAAGTACCGATGCCAACATGATATTCATAATGCCAATACCGCCCACTAATAGTGAGATTCCGGCAATAGCCCCCAAAACAATATTGAAAATATCTTTGGTCCGCTGTTGTTGTTTTAACAACAACTCCGGAACTATTATTTCATAATCGATAACCCCCTGATGCCTGCGTACCAAAATACGGGAAATAATTTTTGTGGTTTGTTGTAAATGTTCAGTTTCGTCAACCTGAACCACAATTTTATCGAGTTGATGGTAATTTGGTTTTAAGCTGCTTTTATTTCCCTCTTCATCATCGCTTTTTAAATCGAGCGCCGTTATCAAAGCCCGGTTTTCAACCCGCAATAACATGGTTTGCACCGGAATATAAATAACATCCTGCCCAGTACTCAAACCTAATTTGCCTGTACTTTCGCCCACTGATCGTTTTTCGGCGACCCCCACAATCTTAAACCAAACATTACCGCATTTAATGCTGTTTCCAATTACCTGAATGGATGAAAAAAATCGTATGGCCAAATCTTCGCTAATAATGCATACCGGTAATCCATGTAATTGTTGGTATTCGGTAAACATGCTTCCTGAAAGCATTTGAATATTAAACAAATCGAAAAATGCAGGAGCTATTCCATGCAGTTTTGCTGAACGACGAATACCTGTCTGAACTACATAAGTATCTTTGGTAATTTGAGGACTCAAAGTACGAATAACAGGTATTACTTCGCGAATTGCTTCCATATCGCTCATGGTAAGACCGGGGGAATATTTATTCGATGGTTGCAGCGTTTCTTCGGCTTCTACTTCCTGAGTCTCAATCACCGGTTGAATAATTATATTATTCACACCAACCATTTTCATTTGCTCCAAAATTTCCTGCTGAGCACCATTTCCGATAGCCAGCATGCTAATTACCGCTGCAACTCCAAAAATAATTCCCAGGGCAGTTAATATAGATTTGATTTTATTTGCTAAAATGGCTTCAAAAGCAATGGCAATGTCGTTCAGGTAACGTTCCATTAATTCTAAAATTTAAAAAGAAACAAGGTTTAGGTTTTCTTCATTATCAGGAATTGTGAGCATTACCTTATCGCCTGCATTTAAGCCTTTTTCGATTATTACCCGATTTTCATTCGCCCGCCCAACTTTTACCTGTTTTTTAAGTTTGCGCAACCCCTCGTTCATGTAAACCCAGTTTATTGTGTCATTGCCAAAAACGGCATCAATTGGCAGATGGATTACCGAATCGAATTGTGCAATAAGAATGGAATTACTGGTTGTCATAGCAGGTTTCAATAAACTGTCGGTTCCGTGAATTTTAATGGTTACTTCAAAAACTTTAGCGTCGCCATTGGGTAATTGTTCCCCAATATTTGCCACACTAATCACCTCGCCCTCGAGTTTCAATTCAGGGAAGGCATCAACACCAATATCAACGGTTTGGCCGGTGGCTACTTTACTGATATCGATTTCATTTACGTATGTTTTTGAAATCATGCTGCTCATATCGGGCAACTCGGCTACTACCGGCTCCCAGGAACTTATCTGGTCGCCTTCTTTTATTTTTGTTCCCCGCCAATTACGGTTGTAAATAACCATGCCCGATTTGGGCGCCATAATCTCGAACTGGTCGAGAACCTTTATGACGGCCTCTTTTCGCCGAATGGTTTTATCGAGATTTATTTGCACCTCCTGCATTTTGGCATTTGCCTGTGCCACTTTTATCTTATAATTTTCGAGTGCCTGAGTATAATTTCGTTCTGCTTTAGCCAGGTTTATCTCTTCCTGTCGGATGGTTGCAGGAGGTTCAAATTTTGACTGTTCCAATTTTATTTTTGACTCTTCGAGAGCAAAATTCAGATTAATTAGGTTATCGCGCAAGCCTCTTAATTCGAGCGTGGTATCGAGCTTAGTATTTGTAAAACGGGTTTCAGCTACTTCAAGCTCCGATTCTATGTCTTTTAACTGATCGGTAGCCTCGGTACGATCGAGTGAGGCTACCCATTGACCCGAATCAACCACTGTTCCTTCAGCAATTAATTTCGAAATTTTTACGTTCCAGATACGAATCATCCGTAAACCGGAAGGCCCCAGAATTTTTTCTGAATTTTCTGCTTCAAGTTCACCGGTAGTGCTAACCTCAATTCTAAATGGTCCTGACTCAGCACTAACTTCAATGGAGGCTTCTTTAACTTCGCTGCTTTTTCCAAAAACCAGCATTAAAATTAAAACTCCCAGAACAATTGCTGAGGCTATATAAAGTCGTTTTTTCACAATCTGATTGTTTTAAAATTTCGATACAAGGTTCAAATATAATTATTGTTTGGGAACAGCATGGAGAAAATACCAATTCTTTAGGAAGAACCCTATTTATCAAAAATTATTGTGTCGGTATAAATGGTATTACTTTTATTTAATGCCATGTCGAATTGAGTAAGTGTTAAAAAGAAATTGGTGTATTCACGTTGAACGCCAACAAATGGTCCATAATTAATATAAATATCGGCTTTTAATGCCTTATCTTGACCCAAATCGCCAACATAAGGAATTTCGAGCCACCTTAACGTGTCAAGGATTGAAACATCGAGCTTATAAGCTGTATCTTGAAAATGATAGAGTTCAATATAACAATTTCCGATGTAACCCGGCCTGTAAATAGGACCAATATCGCCATCACCATCAATTAGGTAATAGTGAATTTTAAAATAACGTGCACTTCCCAGAACATTACCCGAATCGATTACCTGAAGTTCTCTGAATTCAATATAAGGTTCAGGTGGATAATTGGTTTGTTCCAGTTCACATGACAAAACCAGCAAAAACACCAAAGAAAACCAAAGCCACTTAATCTCCTTGCTGCCAATCATCTAAAAGCCTCCGTTCTTTTTTGGTTGGACGACCTGCACCTCGTTCACGAAAACCTCCTAAATTTTGCCGCATCATATCCAGTTTAATTACTTCCTGTTCAGGGGTAATATCTTCCACATAATTACTGACCAGCTTGGCTCCCACACGATTTTTCAGCAAATCGGTAACCGTGTAACGAAATAGCACCGGAGGTTTTTTAACTTCAACTACATCACCAATTTTTACTATCCGCGAGGGTTTGACTTCGTCGCCATTGATGTACACCCTTCCTTTTTTACAGGCTTCGGTTGCCAAACTGCGGGTTTTGAAAACCCTAACTGCCCAAAGCCATTTATCGACACGTAAATCTGAATCACTCAAAACATTGCAATTTTAATTTTACCAAGGCAAAATTAGCTCGAATGGCTGGCATTAACAACACCGTTATGAAAATAAAATTTATGTCTAAAATGATTTTGATTCTCCAAATTTAATTCCCCTGAAAATACAACGGCGGCATTATGATTACAGGAAAACTAATGCATTCGTATAATATTTTTAGCTTTGTATAGTTATAATTGAGATTTTAGCTGTTTACGAATTTATGAGCATCATATTGTGTAAAACCAGAAACATTAACTTACCAAAAACAACTTTTCGTAATTCTTTCCGGTGGATTGCGATTTCCAAAGCAATACTGATTGCATTGCTGGCATCATCAAACACTAAGGCTCAGGAACTTAACGTAAGCTACCAAATAGCTGGGCGCGAGATACATTCAATGAGCCCGGCTGTTTTAGATACATTATTTGAAGAAGTTATTAGACGCCTGGTTTTGGATGAAATAAATGCTGTACTTGAATCGAGAGGACTCTATCCAAAAACTGAAGTCGAACTTCTAAAAAAGGCTGCGGTTGATCAGGCGGTTTACATGGCAAAAAAAAATGACGATGCCGTTGCAAGAAATGAAAAAGAAAATAAACTAACCAAAGACAGAATTGCCACTTACGGAGGCTCAAAACACGGAAGGGAACTTACGGGCAAAACACTTATTGCCAAAGGAAAAACTAACTATTCGTATGCAAAAATTGCCGATGATATTGTTTTTAGCTGGTTCACGAGTTCAAAAACCAAGGCGCTTATCGAAGATCTGACTTACCCTATAGTTGGTATAGGTGTCAAACCTGACGCTGAAGCAAAGCGGGTTTATGTTTCTTTGGTTTTGGGGAACTACAAATCGTTCAATCATGGAGCCGCATTGGCACATCAACTACCGGTTCCTTTCAGCATAAAAACCTTTGGGCTTAAAGAACCCGAAAACGGAAATTGCAAAAAAGTTCAACGCACCGACAACCTATCGGAGTTTCAAAAAAACCTGTCGGTTGAAGATGGCGTTATTTATCTTGTAACCGAAGATGTACGAACACTACAAAAGCTCCTAAGCGAGAAAAAAGACGGATTGGCTGTTGATATTATCCAAAAAGATCAATTTCCTTGCAACAATCCAAATATTATTGACCACAACAACTTAAACCAGGGGGTGCTCACCAAAAGAATTTATTCAAAAAAACTTTTCAAAAACAATCTGGCTTCAGATGATGAAAACAAATTTGCATTTAAAACCCCTTTGGGTACTCTGCCCGAAAATTTAAATGGTGCTTATGAATTGGGTTTGGTGGTAATTAAAAATAAAAACTACTGCACTACTTTGTTGCCAAACTTTTTAATTGAACCCCAGGGCCGGTTTACAAAAAACCTGGAACTATTAGCCGATACCATAACCATAAATTCAAGGTTTGCCTATCAGCCTGTTGCCGACACCATGATGCGTTCGTTTAAAATTCCTTTCGAAAATAAAAAGTACACCTATAATTCTGATGATATTAAGCCTTTTTTAAAGCTGTTGAATGAACCCAAATTTACCATTCTGAATCTTAAAATCACAGCCTACTCATCGGTTGAAGGAGGAGAAAAAGAAAACCGCATGCTGCAAATCAAGCGAGCAGAAAGCATAGTTAGTGCCCTCGAAAAAAGTCAGGACAAACCAATAAAAGCTGAAATAATTACCGGATATAATCTTACCGACTTTATTAATGACATCGACAGTTCAAAATATCAGCATCTGGCAAACAAATCGTTAAGTGAAATTCAGCAATACATAAAAGAAAACCGATTGAACGATGCACTGGAACCTTATCTGCAAAATCATCGCTATGCTTTAATCGAGCTTCAAATAATACACAATATTTTTGGTGAGAACGAATGGCCCTTTGTATTGCATAATTTTAACAATGCTGTTAAAGAAGAAGACCGGGCGCTGGCGCTTTCCATTCAAAAATTCATAATTAAACAGGTATTAAATCAGCGTTATGAGCCAGAAATACTGTCGGAACTTGTAATTCCTGACACGGAAGAATACGCCGGCATGAAAATGAACCTTGCCTGGCTGCAATACACCATGCAGCAAATAAGCAAAGAAGAATTTCAAACGATGGTAAAAAAACTGCATGAACTTGATCCAGCCAACGAATACATTGCCTTTAACGATATTTACCTGGAAATAACACAAAACCCAGTTAATAATTTGGGAGCAGCCTCGCAGCTTCAAACGCGTATCGACCGTTTGTACTACACTCCTTTAACAAAAAAGACAGTTGACGGATTAAACCTGAAACATCAATTCAGAATTATAAATTATATCGATTCTGCAGGAGATTATAAATCAATGCGGGCTAAAGCAATTGAAAAAATAAAGGAAATTACCGGCTTGCAAAGTGAAGGAATGGAAAATTCAATGAAATTTGCTGAACTTTACATTGAAAACCAGGATATTCAAAGCGCTTTGCAAACACTTGAACCGTGGGTAAGCCATCAGAAGGCAACTGAAAATTTGATCTATTCTTACTTATCGTTGTGTAGTCAAAAGCTGGAAACAATGCATACACCACAATTTAATTATGCCATTCGAAAAGCGCAATACCTTAACCCGGACCGTTTCTGCAGCTTGTTCGACGGGAAACATTTTACCTTATTGGTTCTTGAAAACGAAGGGGTAAAACAGCTCTACTGCAAAACGTGCAAAGCAAAGCCATAGAAAACAGTTCGAAATAAAAACTATTTATTGTTATAAAAATTCATGGTGCGCTGAATACCCAGGGTAGGAAAAGCCAGAATAGCTTCAGTACACATTTTAATTCGCTCGGGTAGTAGTTTCAGTTCCTCATCATCCCAGGTTCCAAGAACATAGTCGACCTGTTGGCCTTTTGAAAATTCATTCCCAATTCCAAAGCGTAAACGGGCATATTGGTCGGTTTCAAGCAATTCGTTTATACTTTTTAGGCCATTGTGTCCGGCATCGCTTCCTTTAGCGCGGATTCGAATTTTGCCAAAAGGCAAAGCTAAATCATCGGTTACAACCAGTAAATTCCCGATGGAAATTTTTTCTTTCTGAATCCAGTAATGAAGAGCCTTACCACTTAAATTCATATAAGTGGTTGGTTTTATGAGCACTAAAATACGCCCTCGGTGTTTAATTTCGGCAACCATGGCACGACGACCGTCTTTAAAAACAGTATTGGACGCTTCGGCTAAAGCGTCCAATACTTTGAATCCAATATTGTGACGGGTTTCGGAATATTCTTGTCCAATATTTCCTAACCCTGCAATAAGGTATTTCATTGATTAGTAAATTACTTAGCTCCTTCAGCCTGTTGTTTAGCTGACATAGCGCTACGAGTAAGACGAACTGTAGTGACTACGGCATTTTTAGGATCTAATAATTCCAGGTTTTTGAAGCTTAACTCACCAACTTTAATTGATTTACCTAACATCAACGCCGAAATATCGATATCGAGCGTATCAGGAAAATCTTTTGGGATACCTTTAACACGTAGTTTACGCATTTTCAGCATCAATTTACCCCCTTGTTTCACACCTTCAGAAACCCCTGTAAGTTTAACCGGAATTTGGATGTTCATTAATTTAGTGTCAGATATCTCAAGAAAATCTACATGCTCAATCTCATCTGAAACTGAGTTGAACTGAATGTTTTGCATTGCTGCACGGAATTTTTTTCCATCAATATCAAGGTTTACCAAATAAACGTTGGGTGTATAAACCAGATCTTTGAAATCTTTGGATATCACCGAGAAGTGAATATTCTCCACACCACCATACAATACACAAGGAACTAATTCCTGTTTTCTTAACTCACGAGTTGATTTTTTACCAAGCTCTGTCCGTTTGTTTCCTTTTAAATCAAAGGTTTTCATGTTCTAAATACTTTATGTGCTACCTGAGACCAAGTCCCCCATTACACGTTAGACAATTAAAATTTGCGGCTGCAAAGATATAAATTTCAATCGATTAAAAACCGATTTGGACTAAAATAAATTAAAAAAAGCATCTTCAAATATATCGAAGATGCTATATTATTTTAAGTCGCTTTTTTAGAAGATAAAGTTTGAGCTGATTGACCGCTGATTGTAAACGCTTTTAATTGTATTTGCAAATAAATCGGCCACAGGTAACACAGTAATTTTATCGCATTGCTTTTTAAGTGGAATGGTGTCGGTAACAATGAGTTCGGTAATATCGGAACGTTCAATACGTTCATAAGCCGGACCCGAAAGTATAGGATGTGTAGCCATAACCCGCACACTTCTTGCGCCGCTGTCCATCATAATACTTGCCGCTTTGGTAATGGTTCCGGCTGTATCAACCATATCGTCAACAATAACCACATTTTTGTCCATCACATCGCCAATTACGCGCATGTCGCCAATTTCGTTTGCTTTTGAGCGGCTTTTATGGCTGATAACCACAGGTGTTCCCAGATATGATGAATAGGCGTATGCTCTTTTTGTACCGCCCATATCGGGAGCAGCGATGGTTAAATTTTCGAGATTTAATGAGCGCAGGTAAGGAGTAAAAATTGACGAGGCATAAAGATGGTCGACAGGAATATTGAAAAATCCCTGAATCTGGTCGGCATGCAAATCCATTGTCATTACTCTTGATACACCTGCCGCTTCGAGCAAATCGGCAATTAACTTAGCTCCAATTGAAACCCGGGGCTTGTCTTTTCTGTCCTGGCGGGCAAAGCCAAAATACGGAATTACGGCTACAATTTTATATGCTGAAGCCCGTTTGGCCGCATCAATCATTAATAACAATTCAAGCAAATTATCAGATGGCTGAAACGTTGATTGAATAATAAAAACATGGGACCCGCGAACGGTTTCTTCGTACAAAGGTTGGAATTCCCCATCACTAAATCGTTGTACTGAAGTTCTGCCTAAATTTGTGCCATAACACTCGGCAATTTTTTCAGCAAGGTATTTGGTTTGCGTACCGGAAAAAAGTTTAATTGGAGCCGTAAGAGACATAACGAATTGGTTTTCTGAATTTTAAGATTACATAAACACGGCACAAAATTATAAAATAAATGAGATACACCGCACTTTTTTTAACATTTTAATAACAAGTTATTTACTCTTGTTTAATTCTAAAAACATTATATCGTGTTAATAACAAAATGATTTCCATACTTCTGTCTGTATGTCAACCACTTTACAAAAGTTAACTGATATTTGAGACATGCCAATTGTTTATTTAGCCACCCAGGGATTTTCGGTATTAATTTGATGAATGTACCCGAGTAATTCTTCTTTGCCTAATTTGGTTTCGGCCGAGGTGATAAAATATTGGGGTAATTGTTCCCAATTTTTAAGCAATTCTTTTTTATAAACTGCAATATTTTTAGCCAAAGCGGTTTTCGACAATTTATCGGCTTTGGTAAAAGCCAATGCCAGCGGAATCCCATGGGTTCCAAGCCATTCCAAAAATTCCATATCAATTTTTTGCGGTTCCAACCGGGAATCGAGCAAAACAAACACACAGTATAAATTGGTTCGCATGAGTAAATAATCCTGAATAAATGCTTGCCATTTGGTGCGCATTTTTTTCGAAACTTTGGCATAACCATAGCCGGGTAAATCGACCAGATACCATTTATTATCGATAATAAAATGATTTATCAACTGGGTTTTACCGGGTTGCCCCGATACTTTTGCCAATTTGGAATGATTGGCCAGCATGTTTATTAACGATGATTTTCCCACATTGGAGCGACCAATAAAGGCATATTCGGGCATGTTAGCCTCCGGACATTTTTTATAATCGGTATTACTAATTACAAATTCTGCTTTTTGAATTTCCATAAATTAAAAGGGTTCAAGAATACCGATGGTTCCTTTAAAAAATGTATTTCTATCGATAAACCGGGGTTGTTTTATATACTTTAACGATCCGCCAAACATGACTTTTGCCTTTAGTTTTTCAGTAACATTCACCTCGGCCGTGCCTCCAAGCATTTTTGCATATAAATTTTCAGAAACTAAATCGGTAGCAATGTATGAGCCTTCGGTAGCTGTTTTTAGTTTTACTGAACGGCTTACACCGGTTAAGCGTACAAAAGCTCCTTTATTAACAGTTACTGTAGCTGAATCGGTTTTAATAAGCAAATCGAGTTCACATCCGGTTTTTGCTTCCAAATTAAAATTCCCGGCTTCAATATCACCTTTATTATACACTTTAGCTCCTGCATTTACCTCAACCTCGTTAATATCGGTAAAATATACCGTGGCTTGTACTTTAATAGCTGGTGGAAATTCATAAAGTAATTTTAACTCAAGAGTCGAATCGTTTACTTCGAATTTTACTTTTTCCACATCAAAAGTTCCTGATTCTATAAGAATGGAAGCTTCATCGGCCTTTTCCAGCCGAACTTCAATTTTACCAAATACTTTTACTTTATTAAAAGCATCGAGTTTTTGAGTAACCTGAGCCTTAACTGCAAAAATTGAAAACAGTAGAAACAATAAAGAGAAAAGAAATTTCCTGATGTCCATATGTTATTTTTTAGTTAGTTACTTACTGCTAAACGTATTGTTTTTAGTATTGTTTTAAATGCTTACTCCATAGGCAAATAAACTTCGAGCACTTTAGCTTCATGAGTAAGCAGCTGCAAAGTAATTTCGTCAATCAGGGCAGGAACTAAAACAGTTTCTCCTTTACTCAAACGAACCGGAGCTTCGCCGGGCGAAAAATGAATATCCAAATCGCCTTCAATTCCCATAAATACTACAAACGAATCGAGCCAGGTATAATTAAGCACTATTTTTTGATTCAACTTTAATAAATTGGTAGTAAAATATTTACACGATTGAACTTCGTTTCGCTGATTAATTTCCTGACGATAAGGTGTTTTGAGTTGTTTGGGTTGTTCAAAATCTATGGCATCCAGGGCCAATTCAGTATGCAACTCCCGCTGATTTCCATCGGCATCAACCCTGTCCCAATCGTAAATGCGATACGTTAAATCAGAAGTTTGTTGAATTTCGGCAAATAAAATTCCGGGTCCGGTGGCATGAACCCGGCCGGCCGGCATAAAAAACACATCGCCTTTACGCACTTTTTCGCGATGCAGAACCTCACCAATTTTTCCGGAATTTAAAACCTGAAGGTATTTCTGCTTATCGAGTTTTTGGTTAAACCCCACAATAAGTTCGGCATCATCTTCGGCATCCATAATGTACCACATTTCGGTTTTTCCAAACGAATTGTGTCGCTCAATGGCCATTTCATCATCGGGATGTACCTGAATCGAAAGGTAATCGTTAGCATCTATAAATTTTATCAAAAGCGGAAAATGAATTCCAAATTGCGCATAAACTTTATCGCCAATCAAATCGCCCATATATATTTCAACCAGTTCCAGCAAATCGTTTCCGGCTAAAAAACCATTACTCACCACCGACACACTTCCATCAAATGCTGATAATTCCCAGCTTTCGCCAACCTTATCGAGCGTTCCGACATTTTTTCCCAAAACATCCTTCAGACGCCTTCCTCCCCAGATTTTTTCTTTAAAAACAGGTTCAAATTTCAGTGGATATAACTCGTTCATTTCTATATTTTACTATGAATAATCGTATTGAATCAATTTTATTTTCGATACAAAAATAGCAAACCCTTATCAGGCAACAATAATTTAACGAACGAAATAAAAAACTATTTCAAAAAAGATGCTACACTGCTTTTTTATAAAAAATAAGAAAGCTAAAAGTTAAAAGTTGTATCTTGCAGCACACAATTTATCACTCAAAACTCACAAAAAAACATGCTTGTAATTGGTATTGCCGGAGGCACAGGTTCAGGAAAAACAACGGTAGTAAAAAAAATTATGTCGAGCCTTACCGCCGACGAAGTTGCTCTGGTAACTCAGGATTCTTACTACAAAGACAATGGACACCTGCCCCTTGAAGAACGCCAGAAAATTAACTTTGACCACCCTGATGCCATAGAGTTTGACTTGCTAACCAAGCATGTAAACACATTAAAAAACGGACAATCGGTTGAAGAACCTATATACAGTTACCTTACCTGTACCCGTGCCGAAGAAACCAAAACTGTAAAACCTAAAAAAGTAATTATTGTTGAAGGAATTTTAATTCTGGGACACCCGGCTTTGCGCGACTTGTTCGATATTAAAGTATTTGTATCGGCCGATGCCGACGACCGTTTAATACGGGTTATCAACCGCGATATTATTGAGCGCGGACGAACCGTTGATGTGGTACTTGAACGATATCACCAATCGGTAAAACCCATGCACCTACAATTTATTGAACCATCAAAACGTTATGCAGATCTGATAATTCCACAGGGTGGGCACAATAAAGTAGCTATTGATATTTTGACTACCATAATTAAACTCAATTTACAAAAAGAAAATTGACATGGCCGATAAAATAAAGGAAGAAAATATTCTTTTTATTGATATCGAAACTGCAGCGCAGCAAAAAAATTTTAGCGATTTAAACGAGCGTTTGAAAGAACTTTGGGCAAAAAAAATGCGCTGGTTCATGGAAAAAGAGTCAAAAACAGCCGAAGAATTATACGAAAAAGCGGCAATCTGGGCAGAGTTTGGAAAAATTGTTTGCATTTCGGCCGGGTACATAACCAAAAAGAACGGGGAGCGCATTTTTCGACTAAAATCGTTTTATGGACACAACGAAAAGGAATTACTCACCAATTTTTCGGCTTTACTAAACCAACATTTTAACAAAGACAAACACCTGCTTTGTGCTCACAATGGCAAAGAGTTCGATTTTCCTTATCTCTCGCGACGAATGTTGGTTAACGGAGTAAACCTTCCCAAATTGCTCGACAATGCAGGCAAAAAACCTTGGGAAATTAAACACATCGACACCCTGGAATTATGGAAGTTTGGCGACGTAAAACACTACACCTCTCTCGATTTACTGGCAGCAATTTTCAACATACCCTCGCCAAAAGACCAAATTGATGGCAGCATGGTTAACCAGGTTTATTGGGAAGAACAAAACCTGGCAAAAATTGCCGATTACTGCCAAAAAGATGTAGTAACCATCTGCAAACTGTATCTTAAACTAAACGGCGAACAGGAAACAGAATTGCTGCCCATAGAAATTGCCAATCCGGCTATAAGCAACTAAAGCAAAAAGTTTTTTACCAGGGCCAAAAAAACATCGGGTTCTTCGGCATGAACCCAGTGGCTGGCTGATGGAATTGTTTCAATTTTTACATTTCGGAACATTTGCCTGATAAGGGTTTCATCCTTATCGCGAATGTAGTCTGACTGCCCGCCTTTTATAAAAAGAGTAGCATACCGGAAATCTTCCAAACCTGAAGCTTCATCTTCAAGACCTATTAAAACCTGGGGCAAACTCTGGTAAAGCACATCGAGATTTATTTTCCAGCTAAAACTTTTGTCTTTATTCCGATGCAGGTTTTTTAGCAAGAACTGCCTGATGCGTTTCGAATTAATCTGTTTAGCCAACAGCGAATCGGCCTCGCTCCTGCTTTTTAGTTTTTGTAAATCGACCGAAAACAGGGCATTCATAATGGTTTGGTGATCGGCTATCTGACTGTCACCCGAATCGGATGAATAACTTCGCGGACTGATGTCAACCACCACCAGGTTTTTTACCCGTTCGGGATTCAGAGCTGTAAACATCATAGCCACTTTTCCACCCATGGAATGCCCAAGAATATTGGCCGAATAAATCTGTTGTTCGTTCATGAACTCAACCAAATCGTCGGTCATTACCTGGTAATTATGTTCCGGAAGGTGAGGTGAATCGCCATGATTACGCAAATCGAGGACATAAACCGAGAAAAAATCCATCAATTCGCGAGCCACAGAAACCCAATTATCGGATGAGCCATACAGTCCGTGCAAAATTATCAGGGGTTCTCCTGCTCCAAATTTCTTAAAACTTAGTTTAGCCATAGCTTATAAAACAAATTAATCGCAACAAATGTCATATTTATCAAACTAAAATATAATAATGTACAAATTTCTCTATTTTTACAGAGCCTCAAAATAAAAGTAATGAAAAATGATTGCAATTGATTTAATTTCGGATGTAGTACCTGCAATACACAAAAACGATACTGCCAGCGAGGCTTTGAACTGGATGGATGTGTTTCGGGTTTCGCATTTACCCATAGTGGTCGATGAAGAATACCTTGGATTAATTTCGGAAACAGATATTTTCGATATGAATAATCCCGAAAAGCGGGTTATGGATCATGAACTTTCACTGCCTCGTCCTTTTATCACCGAAGATCAGCACATATATGAAGCTGCTGTTTTGGTAGCCAAATACAAATTAACGGTTATTCCGGTTTTAACTACCGATGAAAAATACATTGGCATAATTACCATAAACGATTTAGCGCAGGAATTTTCGCATTTAATGTCGGCGAATAATCCGGGTGGAATTATTGTTTTGGAATTACGAACCAACGATTATTCGCTAAGCGAAATAGCACAAATTGTTGAAGGAAACGATGTTAAAATACTGAGCCTGTATGTTAAAACCACACCCACCAACGAATTTGTTGATATAACCCTAAAATTAAATAAGAACGACATATCGGCTGTAATACAAACTTTTGAACGTTACAGCTACAAAATAAAAGCCACTTATGCCGATAGCAAAGAAATTGATGTTATGCTAAAGGAGCGGCTCGATTCGTTCCTAAAATATTTGAACACTTAGTGAGATCCTATTCCATATTACCGATAACACCGTTTTTAATTTTCTTGCTTTTTGTAATGGTGGGTTCAGCTCAAAGCAACCCTTTACCCGCCGATACCAATAGGGTTATTATTGCAAAACTCGTAATTGCCGGAAACAAAACAACCAAAGAGTCAATTATCCGGCGCGAGTTGCTGTTCAATTCGGGTGATACTACATCAGTAGAAAATTTTAACCGTTTTGTTGAGAAATCAAAAGAGAATTTACTTAACACCTCACTCTTTAATTATGTGTATGTAAATACCTTTCACGAATCGCCCACGCATATATCAGTTTATATTTTACTTGAAGAGCGCTGGTATTTATGGCCATATGCTATTTTTGAACATGCCGACCGAAATTTCAGTGCCTTTTTAAATGAAAAAGACTGGTCGCGTATTAACTATGGTTTGATGCTGGTAAAGAACAATTTCAGAGGCAAGCGCGAAACAATAAAAGCTAAATTTCGACTGGGATACAAAGAGCAATATCAGATTTATTACGACAATCCTTACCTTTCAAAAAATCAAAAACATGGAATAACCACCGACATTGCCTACTTCAGGCAAAAGCAGGTTCAATACATTACTCTAAACGACAAACCTCAGCAATACAGCAATTTTTCGGACTACATGCTTACGCATCAAAATTATAATTTTACCTATTACTATAGAAACAAGCATTACACCGTACACAAACTAAGTACAAACTATACTAAAGCTTCGGTAGCTGACACCATTGTGTCGCTGAATCCCATTTTTTTTGGAAATAATAAAAACCAACTTCGCTATTTTTCTCTGGCATACATAATGGATCACGACAAAAGAGATTATAAATACTATCCTTTAACAGGTTACAACCTAACCTTTATTCTCTCCAGAAAAGGATTGAATCTTTTTAATACCGATCAGATAAATATATGGGATCTCCAAACGTCGGCATATACCTATTTTAATATATACAAGCGCTGGTATACAGGAACAGGTGGCAAATTAAAACTATCGACCCGCAAGAAACAACCCTATTTTATCGAAAGCGCCCTGGGGTACGAAGAATTTCTTCGCTCATTTGAATTCAACCTGATTGATGGCCAACACTATATTATAAACCGGGCGTTTTTAAAATATGAAGTGATTCCTACACGGGTAAAAGTTATTGAATCGTGGGGTTGGTCAAAGTTCAACAAAATTCATTATGCGCTTTATACCAATGTGTTTTTCGACCACGGTTATGTTTACAATATTTTGCCCGACCCATCGAACAAACTCCCCAACCAATACTTGTATAGTTTTGGTTTGGGTGTCGATTTGGTCACCTATTACGATCAAGTTTTCCGGTTCGAATATTCGGTAAATCCCAATGGCCCCGATGGATTTTTTATTCACCTCGGAAAGGCCTTTTAAGGCAATAAAAAATATTATCTTCGCAACATAATTAAGTTAATCATAAAATACCCAAAATTGTGAAAATAGGATTATTTGGTATCCAGGTAACTGAAAATTGCAAATCTGTTTTAAATCAACTGGTTAAAACATTAATTGAGAAAGATGCTCAACTTTGGATACATCCCTTTTTTTACGAACTTTTTTCGGCTATTCAAAAACAATACAAAATCCCTGTTGAAGCCATTATACAATCTGAAAAAATACCTGCCGATTTAAACTACCTTATCACCATTGGTGGCGATGGTACTTTTTTAGAAGCCGTATCGGCAATAAATTTACAAAAAATTCCCCTGTTGGGTGTAAATACAGGTAGACTGGGTTTTCTGGCCGATGTTTCACCCGGTGAAATTCCTGAAGCTATTGAAGCTTTATACAAAAATGAGTTCAGAATCGAAGAACGAAGTGTAATTAAAGCCACACTTTTCCCGGAACAAAACATTACTTTTCCCTTTGCATTAAACGACTTAACCGTTCATAAACGCGACACATCGAGCATGATAGCTATTCAGGCTTATATTGACGATGTGTTTCTATCCCAATACTGGGCCGACGGATTAATTATTGCTACACCTACAGGCTCCACAGCCTATTCCATGAGCGCCGGAGGACCTATTGTTACACCAGATTCGAAAAATTTTATTATTACCCCCATAGCTTCACATAATCTAACCGTAAGGCCGCTAGTAATACCCGATCATCACGAAATCTCACTAAAAATTGAAAGTCGCGACAGCAAATTTTTACTTTCGCTCGATTCCCGATCTTATGTAATGGAAGAAAAACTAGAAGTTCGGGTAAAAAAAGCTGAAACCAATGTGAGTCTGGTTAAATTAAACAATCAGCATTTTTACAAAACCATCCGGAATAAATTAATGTGGGGGGTTGACAAAAGAAATTAAACGGTTAATCCTATGATATGGGGTCAAATCTCAAAATTTAAAGTGGTTACAAGAACAATCTAAAATTTATTGTTATTTTTGACCGGACACAATAATTTTCATTTTTAAAAGCTGATTTTCCAGGAAAAAAGAAAATATATGAAGAAATTAACCCTGCTATTTTTAACAGGAATAATCTTATTACCTTTTTTAAGCCACAGTCAATCGAACCGATGGAAACGCACCCGCTACGAATTGGTTGGTGGCTTAGGCATTACCACGTTTATGGGTGATCTTGGTGGTGGAGCTGAGGCTTCACATTTTATAAGCGATTACGACTTTTCCGCTCAAAGGCCTTTAATTAGTGCCGGGTTCCGGTATAAAATTTTAGAACCATTAGCCGTAAAAGCTACCGTATCTTACGGTTGGGTTAGCGGAAGTGACGACAAATCGAAAGACAAGTACCGATTAGACAGAAACCTGTCGTTTCGCTCTCCAATTATTGAATTTGCCACCCAATTTGAATACTCGGTAATAAAAGAGCCGGCAAGCCACCGATATTCATTACGTCGCGGAAGTAAATTTTCGCTTCGTTACCTGACAATTAACACATATCTTTTTACCGGAGTTTCTGGTTTTTGGTTTAATCCCAAAGGATTAGACGATGGTCCTGAAGGAACCAATAAATGGGTTGCTTTGCAGCCTCTGGGAACTGAAGGACAGGGACTGGTTGAAGGACGTGAAAAATACAGCCGTTTTCAATTTGCCATTCCTTTCGGAATTGGATTTAAATACAGCCTGAGCCGGAGCATTAGTATTGGTGCAGAATTTGGAGCTCGCTATACTTTTACCGACTATATCGACGATGTAAGTACAACTTATGTTGACCCTACCTGGCTCCGCACACAAAATGAATTAGCCTACCGGATGGCCGATAAAAGTATACAAACAAACGACGACTCCGATCCGTTGCCTTTTGTAACATATGGAGCTGCCGATCAAAGAGGTGATGCAAAATACAATGATTTCTATATGTTTTCGTTAGTAACTATAAGTTATAAATTACGCACCGGACGAAATGGCTTACCAAAATTTTAATACAATAGGTTTGTAATTTGCAAATTTTCGTATTTTTACCATCATGAAAATAAAAAAGCTGTACATACTTCTTTTTATTACAGGCATTTACGCTACCTCATTCGCACAGTCGTGGGGAGTTCATAAATACGAGCTGTACTATGGTTTAGGCGGAACCAACCTTATGTCGGATGTGGGCTCACCAAACGACCCGTCAAAATTAGCCTGGGTTAGAATTTTTAATACCGTTGGAGCCTATGGTAATGCGGGTTTGCGCTACAACATAAAACCCAAACAATATGTAAGTGCCAATTTAGCCCTGGGCCAACTTTATGCTGAAGACCCTGTTGAAGATCCGGATTTTTACACTTTAGGAAGAAAAGCAAACAGTTTTTTCACTGAAATTACCCTTAGGTACGAATACCAAATTATTAAAGAGAAAAAGAAACGGACAGTATATAAAATACTGGGAGAAAACCGATTAAAAAACTTTAACATTCCTACTTACCTGTTTATTGGTGCAGGTGGTCTTTTAAGTGTAGGAAAATATTCCCAAATAGATGGAGCTTATGTACCTTCAGTAAACTATTTCAATTTTGCACCGGTTATTCCGTATGGAATTGGTTTTAAAACCCGACTTACAAACCTTAGTTATTTAAACGTTGAAGTTGGCCTGCGTTTTCCGCTTTCAGACAAACTGGATAATTTAGCACAAGGTACTCATGGTCTTTTAAGCTCTGACCAGTACCAGTTTGTTACTGTAAACTACATCAAAAAATTAAAATCGAATAAAAAAGGTTTGCCCCGCTTAAAACGAAGGTAGCTTACCAACGCCAAAAAAAAACCTTTTTATGACCATCAAATATTATTACTTAATAATTTTCATTGCGCTTGTTTCATTTTCTGTTCCTGCGTTTGCTCAATTTCAAAAAAGTGCTGAAGTGGGTATTACAATTGGTGGCACATACTATTTGGGCGATTTGAACAAGATTCCGGGAGTAAACAGCAAATTAGCTTTTGGTGCCTTTTACAAACACAACATCAATAAACGTTTTGCCCTAAAAGGGCAGATTCAATATGGAACGCTGGCTGCTGAGGCCAAACCTGACAATGTGTTTACCCAGTTGAATCCGGGCACTGTAACTTCGTTTAACAAGACATTCTACGATTTAAATGCGAGTCTGGAATACAATTTCAATCATTTTCTTGCAGCAAACAAAAAGTACGATTATACGCCTTATATTTTTGCCGGGCTTGGTTTTATGTATTATCCCAAAGGTGCATCACCCTATCTTCCAACCTTACCATTTGGTCTTGGAGTCAAATACAATCTTTATAAAAACTTTATTGCCGGAGTTAACTTTACCATGAACAAAACATTTACCGACAACCTCGACTACGCCTATACTCCACCCAGCGAAACCAATGTATTTAAACAGTACGGATACAACGGAAACAACGATTGGTATTCGGTTTGTGGAATTTATTTGTCATATAAAATAAATTATCGGGTAAAATGTCCCGCATTTGACTAAATTTGTGGCAAATTTTTCATAAATGTCGTTAAAAGAGCAATTAATAAAAGATAAACTCCCCACACATGTAGCCATCATAATGGATGGCAACGGAAGGTGGGCAAAACAAAAAGGGAACCTTAGGATTTTTGGGCACAAAAGTGGTGTAAATGGTGTGCGAGAAAGCTCAGAGGCCTGCGCCGAATTAGGCATAAAATACTTAACGCTCTTTGCTTTTTCTACCGAAAACTGGAATCGCCCCAAAATAGAAGTGAATGCCTTAATGGAATTACTAATTGCCACCATTAATTCCGAAATTAACACACTTTTAAAAAATAATATTCGTTTAAATGCTATTGGCAGGCTCGAAGATTTGCCGGCCAAAGCCAATCTTAAATTAGCTGAAGCTTTAGATAAAACAAAGCATAACGATGGATTGACCCTGACCTTAGCTTTAAGTTACAGTTCAAAAGTTGAGATAATTGAAGCAATCAAAGCAATCGGCGAACAACTAAAAGAAAACAAAATACAGGTAACTGATATTAATGAAACACTTTTGGAAAATCATTTAACAACACGTGGAATACCAGACCCCGACCTATTGATTCGAACCAGCGGAGAACAGCGCATCAGTAATTTTCTTTTGTGGCAGTTGGCCTATGCTGAACTTTATTTTACCAATGTACTCTGGCCCGATTTTAACAAAGAAGAACTTTACAAAGCATTGCTCGATTACCAAACCCGGGAACGACGGTTTGGTTTAACCAGCGAACAACTTGAGAAAAAATAATCGATTATATAAACCTATAGCAGTACAAACCTTACGGAATGAGAAGAACGCTTTTAACCTTAGTTTTAACCACCTTTACCAGCCTACTATTACTTTCACAAGAAAACATAGAATCCCGAATAGCAAAAATTGACTACGCAAAACCAAAAACGTATGAAATTGGCGGTATTAGCATTTCCGGAATTAAGTACCTCGATCAAAATGTACTCGTTCATCTTTCCGGTTTAAAAGTTGGCGAAACCATTTCTGTTCCGGGCGACGAAATTACAAAAGCCATCAATAAGTTGTGGAAACATGGCCTCTTTGGAGATGTTGAAATCAGTGTCACAAAAATTGAAGGAAACCTTATTTACCTCGACATTTACCTGAAAGAACGTCCCCGCTTGTCGAAATTTACTTTTAATGGCGTTTCAAAAGCTGAAACCGACGATTTGCGCGATGAACTAAAAATGGTACGTGGAAGCCAGGTAACCGACGATTTACTTAACGTAGCCAAGTCGCGAATCAAAAAATTCTATATCGATAAAGGTTTTTACAATACCGAGGTTTCAATACTTCAGGAAGAAGACTCGCTAATGCCCAATTCAGTTAATTTAACCATTAACGTGGAGAAAAATGACCGGATAAAAATTAATGAAATCTATTTCGAGGGAAACGAAGTGTTTTCTGACTCGAAACTCAGACGTGCCATGAAAGATACCAAGCGAAAAACCTGGTACAACATTTTTAAATCATCAAAATACATTGAAAGCACTTACGAGGAAGACAAGGCAAAAATTATTGCCAAATACAACGAAAAAGGATACCGCGATGCTTCTGTTGAAATTGACTCGGTTTACAAACACGACGAAAAAACCTTAAATCTTTATTTAAAAATTAACGAGGGCAATCAGTATTTTGTCCGAAATATCAGCTGGGTTGGAAATTCAAAATACCCGAACGAACTGCTCGATTACGAATTAAAAATTCAAAAAGGCGATGTGTTTGACCAAAGCGTGCTCGATAAACGATTGTTTGGCGATGAAGATGCCGTTTCGTCGCTTTACCTCGACCGCGGATACTTATTTTTCTCGGCAGTACCAGTAGAAGTTCAGGTTGAAAACGACTCCATCGATTTGGAAATACGCATTTATGAAGGAAAACAGGCAACTATCAATAAAATTATAATAAGCGGAAACTCACGAACCAACGAACATGTAATTCGCCGTGAGATTCGCACCAAACCCGGCGAATTATTCAGTCGTTCCGATATTATCCGTACCAATCGGGAATTAGCTAATCTGGGTTATTTCGATCCCGAAAAATTGGACGTTAAACCCGTTCCAAATCCGGCGAATGGAACCGTTGATATTGAATACGTTGTTGAAGAACGCGCATCAGACCAAATAGAGTTATCAGGAGGCTGGGGTGGCGGAATGGTTATAGGTACCATTGGTTTAACTTTTAACAACTTCAGCATTAAGAATATTTTTGACCTGGACTCATACAGCCCACTTCCTACAGGCGACGGGCAAAAATTATCGATACGCGGGCAAACCAACGGCAAATTTTATCAGTCGTACAGTTTATCGTTTGTTGAACCTTGGTTGGGCGGTAAAAAACCCAATTCCTTGTCTGTGTCGGCATATCATTCGATACGTACTTTAGGAAATATGTGGACCGGAGCCACCAATCAAAACATGAAAGTGTCGGGTATGTCAATAGGTTTGGGACGCCGCTTAAACTGGCCCGATAACTATTTTACCCTATATAACGAGTTGAGTTATCAGCGCTACAAACTAAACGATTTCGATTATTATTTTGAATTTAAAGATGGAACCTCACACAACTTTAGCTTTACCACTGCTTTTGGCCGCAACTCGGTCGACCAGCCTTTGTACCCAAGGAGTGGTTCAAACATTTCGCTTACCTTGCAGATTACACCTCCCTATTCGTGGTTTAAACCCGATAATTTCTGGGATCTGAGTGAACGTGAATTATCGGCCATTGTTAACTCATCGTACGATGGTGAAATTCCCAACCTGACACAACAACAAGTGGTTGATCGCAAAGTAAAGGATCAAATGAATGCCAAACGTTATAAATTTATTGAATACCATAAATGGAAGTTTAAATCAGATTGGTACACCCAAATTGTAAACAAACTGGTATTACGCACCAATATTGAATTTGGATATCTGGGAACTTATAACAAAAGTATGGGATACTCTCCTTTTGAAACCTTCCAGTTAGGTGGCGATGGAATGTCGGGCTTCAACTATTACTATGGAACCGATGTAATTCCTTTGCGTGGTTACGATAACGGAAGCAATAACCGGGGTTCGCTTACCGCAAGTCCACAAGCCAATGTTTACGATAAGTTTACCCTCGAACTCAGGTATCCGTTAACTTTAAATCCATCGGCAACTATTTATGCCCTGACTTTCTTCGAAGCCGGTAATTCATGGCACGAAATTGAAGAAATGAATCCATTTTCAGTTTACCGTTCCGCAGGAGTCGGATTAAGATTCTGGCTACCCATGTTTGGAATGTTGGGAATTGATTATGGTTATGGTTTCGATCCGGTTTACGATATAAATGGGGCTGAACACCACAAAGGCCAGTTTGCCTTTACCATTGGACAACAGTTTTAAATTACTAAAATAAAGTATTATGAAAAAGGTAACCTTAGTTGTTTTATTATTTAGCATGAGTTTTATGCTAAGTGCTCAGAAATTTGCCTTTGTCGATACCGATTATATTCTAAACAGCATTCCAACGTATGAATCGGCACAAGAACAAATTGATATTATGAGTAAAGACTGGCAAAGTGAAATTGAAGCCAAATATGCTGACATAGAAAAACTTTACAAAGAGTATCAGGCTGAAAAGGTTTTACTTACAGAAGAAATGAAAATGCAACGCGAAGAAGAAATTATTCAAAAAGAACGCGAAGTAAAAGAACTCCAACGAAAATATTTTGGGCCTGAGGGCGATTTATTTAAAAAAAGAAAGGAACTGATTGAACCCATCCAGAACGATATCTTTAATGTCGTAAAAGAGATTGCCACCGAAGGTAACTATGCGGTTATTTTTGATGCCGCCGGAGGCGCCAGTATGTTATTTTCCGACCCCAAATACGACAAAAGTGACGAGGTGCTTCAAAAACTCGGATTTAAGAATTAATTTATATCTTTGCTTTCACATTTTAAACAAAACCATTTTTAATATTTATAACAGATGAGAAAATTATTAACGATAGCCGTACTTATTTTGGCAGTAAGCTTTTCAAACAGCATGCAGGCTCAAGTACAATATAAATTTGGACATATTGATTCAAACAAACTTTTATCACAAATGCCACAACGTGAGAAAGCCAAAGCCGATCTTGAAAAATACGCCAAACAATTGGAAAGCACTCTTAGTGGAATGCAAACCGAATTTGAACGAAAATACCAGGATTATATCGCCAATGCTGATTCTATGTCGAACCTTATTCGCCAAACCAAAGAAGCCGAATTGGGCGAAATGCAGCAGCGAATCCAGAATTTTCAGCAAACCGCACAACAGGATTTGGCACAAAAAGAGAATGAACTGCTTCAACCCATTATAATGAAAGCCCGCACTGCTATCGAAGAAGTTTCCCAAGAGCAAGGATTTACCTATGTGTTTGATGTGGGAACAGGGGTTATTCTTCATTTTTCAGATGCAAGCATCGACATTTTACCGATGGTAAAAACAAAACTTGGAATTCAATAATAAAATAAACGTTCATTTAACAAGGCCATCAATACATTTTTGATGGTCTTTGTTTTTTGGTATCATGAACAATAATCCGATTGGCATATTTGATTCTGGTGTAGGCGGTTTATCGGTTTGGGACAAAGTCTCACAACTGCTGCCCACAGAAGACATAATTTACCTGGCCGATAGCTTAAATTGCCCCTACGGATCAAAATCGCCGAAAGAAGTTATAAATTTATCGGTTAAGAATACCGAATTTCTTCTATCAAAAAACTGTAAACTGATAATTGTAGCCTGCAATACAGCTACTGCATCGGCTATTGAGGTTTTGCGCCAAAAATTCAATGTACCTTTTGTTGGCATGGAACCCGCCGTTAAACCTGCAGCAGAAAACACCCATACCGGAAAAATTGGTATTCTGGCTACCAAAGGAACTTTTGAGGGACGCTTGTTCAAACAAACCAGCGAAAAATACGCCCAACATGTTGATCAGCTCATTCAAGTAGGTGAAGGACTGGTTGAGTTAGTAGAATCAAACCAAATCGATTCGCAAGAAGCTTTTCAACTGCTTAAAAAATACTTGACTCCGATGATTGAAGCCAATGCCGACCAAATTGTATTGGGTTGCACACATTATCCGTTTTTAATTCCTGTTATTGAGCAAATAATTCCTTTCAACATTCAAATTATCGATCCGGCACCAGCTATAGCCGTAAGAACTAAAAACCTACTTCAAAATAATAAACTCGAAAATACGCAAAACGCTCAGGGAAAATATCAATTCTTCTCATCGGGTGAAACCCAAACTATCGATCTATTAATTGAAAAACTAACGGGAAAAACAATTCGCACCATAGTAATTTAGCTTACTCCTCCTTATACCAACTGGCATACATCTTATAATTGTTTGCTATTTTGTGAATCATCTCCTGGGTTTGCTTTGGCTCAATGTCTTTAACCTTTTTTGCCGGAACACCGGCATAAACACTATTGGGTTCAACTATAGTATTGCTCAAAACCAGTGCATTGGCTGCAATTATTGAGTTTTCATGAATCACCGCATGATCAAGCACAGTAGCCCCAATTCCAATAAGCACATTATTTTTAATGCATGCCCCATGAATGGTTGCATTGTGCCCAATGGAAACATTATCGCCAATTTCTATAACCGATTTTTGATAAAGTGTATGCAAAACTGCACCATCCTGAATATTTACCCGGTTCCCGATTCGAATGGAATTCACATCGCCCCGTATCACGGTATTAAACCAAACACTGCACCCATCGCCCATAATTACATCACCCACAATGGTTGCATTTTCGGCAAAATAACAATCTACACCAAATACCGGTGTAAAACCCCGAACTTTCTTAATTAAAGCCATGATTACAAATATGATATACTATTTAACAGAATGTTCCTAATGTAATTGCAAACATAGTAATATTTTCTCGCGAAGCTCCTAAAAATAGCGTGTTATTCAAAACCTAATATAAGGTATGTTCTACAATATAAACACGAAGAAGATAACCATTTTTTGACTTACTTTGTTCGATACAATTTTTAAAAAATTTATTACATGTTACCATGAGCAAAAAGGCAGTTACACTTGAAAAAGATGAAGTAGTTATCCGATTCTCCGGCGATTCCGGAGATGGTATGCAGCTTACAGGTACCCAATTTTCAAACACTTCGGCTCTCTTTGGAAACGATGTGTCAACCTTTCCCGATTATCCGGCAGAGATTAGAGCACCTCAAGGAACCGTTGGCGGTGTTTCAGGTTTTCAATTACATTTTGGTGCATCAGAAATAAACACTCCCGGTGATTATGCTGATGTATTGGTTGCAATGAATCCCGCTGCATTAAAAGCCAATCTTGATTGGGTTAAAAAAGGAGGAACAATTATAATAAATATCGATGCTTTTACTGAAAAAAATATAGCCCGTGCTGGTTACGACAGCAATCCGATAGCTTTGTACAAAAGAGACTACAATTTTATTGAAGCGCCTATTACTGAACTTACCAAAGAAGCTTTAGCCGAATTTCAGCTGGACCAAAAAAGTATCATGCGAACAAAAAATATGTTTGCTTTAGGTATTGTATATTGGTTGTTCGATCGCCCACTATCATACACCGAAAAGTTTTTTGAAGAAAAATTCAAAAAAATTCCTATTGTTGTCGAAGCTAACAAAAGAGTATTACGTGCAGGCTTCAACTTTGCTGAAACCATTGAGGCGCTTCCAAGAAACTACAAAGTGGCACCGGCAAAAATTAACCCGGGAACCTATCGCAATATTAGTGGAAACACAGCAACAGCATGGGGATTAATTGCAGGTGCCGAAAAATCAAACTTAAACTTATTTTGTGGTTCCTATCCAATCACTCCGGCCACCGAAATTTTACAGGAATTAGCAGCCCGTCGCGATTTGGGCGTTAAAACCTTTCAGGCCGAAGACGAAATTGCCGGAATTTCAACAGCTATTGGAGCTGCCTTTGCCGGAAATTTAGCTGTAACAACCACCTCAGGACCCGGATTAGCTTTAAAAACTGAAGCTTCAGGGTTAGCCGTGATGACAGAATTGCCTTTGGTTATTGTAAACGTACAACGGGGCGGTCCATCAACAGGCTTGCCAACCAAAACGGAACAATCCGATTTATTACAGGCACTACACGGACGAAGCGGTGAAGCTCCTTTGGTAGTTTTGGCGGCAAGTACCCCTTCAAATTGTTTCAATTATGCTTTTATGGCCTGTAAAATTGCATTGGAGCACATGACTCCGGTAATTCTATTAACCGACGGATTTCTGGCCAATGGCTCAGAACCCTGGCGTTTACCAAAAATGGAGGAACTTCCTGCAATTAATGTCCCTATGGCTAAACCGAACGATACCAACTATTTACCTTACCTGCGCGACAAAGAAACTTTGGTAAGAAAATGGGCAATACCCGGAATGGCAGGACTGGAACACCGTATTGGCGGACTCGAGAAGATGGATCTTACAGGAACTGTATCGTATGTTCCAAAAAACCATGAAGTTATGACCGAACTTCGCGATCAAAAAATCAAAAAAATTGCTGACTTTATTCCCGAACTTGAAATACTCGGTGATAAAGACGCTGACTTATTGGTTATTGGTTGGGGAGGAACATTTGGACATATTTATTCGGCTGTTAAACAAATACAAAAAGAAAATAAAAAAATAGCCTTTATTCATTTTCATTACTTATGGCCCTTACCAAAAAATACCGGCGAAGTACTTTCAAAATTCAAAAAGAAAATTGTTTGTGAACTGAACCTTGGCCAGTTAGCCGACCATTTAAAGGTTAATGTGGACGGATTTACCTGCGAGAAATATAATAAAATGCAAGGACAACCTTTTACCGTGGTTGAACTTAAAGATACCTTTACTAAACTATTGGAGGAATTGTAATTATGGCTGAAGTAACTTATAAATTAACCCCAAAAGATTTCAAAAGCGATCAGGAAATCAGATGGTGCCCGGGTTGTGGCGACCATGCCATTTTGAATTCCATTCAAAAAGCTATGGCCGAATTGGAATTACCACGCGAAAAAGTGGCGGTTATTTCAGGAATTGGATGTTCTTCGCGTTTTCCCTATTACATGAATACCTATGGATTTCATACTATTCATGGTAGGGGTGCTGCTATTGCCTCAGGTGTTAAAGTGGCAAACCCTGAATTAAGTGTTTGGCAAATTACCGGTGATGGAGATGCCATGGCTATTGGAGGAAACCACTTTATTCATACCATCCGCCGTAATATCGATATCAACCTTATTCTTTTCAACAACGAGATTTACGGATTAACTAAAGGACAATATTCACCCACATCGCCGTTTGGTTCAGTAACCAAAACTTCACCTTACGGAACAATTGAGCCTCCCTTTCATCCGGGTGAACTGGTAATTGGTGCCCAGGGTAAGTTCTTTGCCCGTACCATTGACATCAATATAAAACTATCGACCGATATTTATATTGAAGCGGCAAAACACAAAGGAACCTCGGTGGTTGAAGTCTTACAAAACTGTGTGATTTATAACGACGGTGCTCATGCAGCTTTAGTTGATAAAGAAGAAAAAGATGAACGAACCATTGTATTGAAACATGGTGAACCCATGATTTTTGGTAAAAACCGTGACAAAGGTATTATTCTGGATGGGCTTAAGCTCAAAGTAGTTAATTTGAACGATGGAAAATATACCGTTAATGACTTGTTGTTACACGATGCATGCGAAATGAACCCGGGTATTCATAGCATGCTGGCCAATATGCGCTATCCTGAATTTCCGGTTGCATTGGGTGTTATACGTTCAGTAACAGCCCCCACATACGACGATAACATGACAAATCAGATTAAACAGGTTAAACAATCGGCCAAAATTAAAAACATGACTGATTTACTCAACACAGGGAATACCTGGGAAATTAAATAACTGATTAAAAAAAAACCTCTCTACTAATTTCGAGAGGTTTTTTTTTACGTTTTAAGTTTTTTCTTTTTAGCTGCCGGAAAAAGTACATTATTTAGTATTAATCGGTATCCCGGAGAATTTGGATGTAAATCGAGGTTGGTTGGTTCATCGCCAACAAAATGCCGATAGTCTTCCGGATCGTGTCCACCGTAAAAGGTCCATGTTCCCTGTTCCAGTTCGCCATGTAAATACCTGGCTTCGCCCGCCGATTTAAACTCTCCCATCACCAGCACATTGGGCTTAATCACCTTTTTGTTAAAAGCCGTTGTTTGCCCCATAAACCCTTTTATTAAGTTCGTATGGTTTTGACACAACATGGTAGGAATGGGATCCCATTTAGCCGAAAATTCAAATAAGGTAAAGTAATCTTCAGGTTCGGTAACTTTGCGGGTGTTGGTTACATCGATATTTGAAAACTCATATTCGAGCGGGCTTTTACTCAAATCAAAATTATGAAAAGCAAAAGTCGGGGTAAAATCCAGTTTTTCCTGCATGTTCGGGTCGGCCGGATCGCCATCAAACATCGGCTCACAGATATCGGTATGCGATGCTGATAAGGCAATATCGTACGAATCGGTGGCTGAACACATGGCAAACAAAAAACCGCCCCCACTCACATAACTGCGAATGGTTTGAGCAACAAACAATTTTAATTGCGAAACCTTAGCAAAGCCCATTTCCCGAGCACTTTGCTCCGAATTATATACCTGGTTTCGGTACCAGGCCATATTTTTGTAAGCCGCATAAAATTTACCGTATTGACCGGTAAAATCTTCATGATGCAAATGCAACCAATCGTATTTACTTAATTCACCCCTTACCACTTCCCCATCGTAAATTACCTGATAAGGGATTTCAGCATAAGTCAAAACCATGGTTACAGCATCGTCCCACGGAAGTTTATCTTTTGGACTATAAACAGCAATTTTGGGGGCTTTCTCCAATTTTAGAGCATCCATATTTACATCTTCGCTCGAAATATCAGCAAGAATCTGTTGAGACTGCACATCGGCAATTACTTCGTAGCTTACTCCCCGAACCACACATTCGGTTTCAATGTCGCTGTGATAAGCCATCATAAAACTTCCACCCCGATAATTCAACAACCAAAAAGCTTCCACCTCATTTTGAAGCACCCAATAAGTAATTCCATAAGCTTTTAGGTGATTGGTTTGTGTATTATCCATAGGAATCAGAATGGATGCAGCCCCGGTTGAACCAACAGTTCCCAGAAGAAAAATTAAAAGGGCAGAAATAAATAAAACGATTTTCTTTCTTGTGTTTATCACTGTTAAAAATTTATTGTTTGTTTTCATAAAGCAACTTATTCATTATTGAATATAAAACAAACTTTATCTAAAAAGGTGCTTCGCCGGCTTCTTCAAATGTGTTATTAATATCAAGGCCTGCATTACCAAACCCTGTATTCGACTGAATTCCAAGGCTTACGGCAGGTTCTGCTTCCTGATTCATTTTTGATGCGAACGTCATTCCATTGGTTACTGAATCAGAAGTTCCAAACGTTTCTTCCACATCGGTAAAGCGGGTAAATTCTTTTTTAAACCGTAGCCTTACATCGCCCACCGCGCCATTACGATGTTTTGCAATTATTAATTCAGCCAAACCAATTAATGAATTCCCCATGGTGTCTTCGGTTATTCCAAAATATTCGGGCCGGTGAATAAACAATACCATATCGGCATCCTGTTCAATTGCACCCGATTCGCGCAAATCGGAAAGTTGCGGACGTTTATCTCCGGCACGCATTTCGACCGAACGGTTTAGCTGTGAAAGGGCAATTATGGGTACATTTAATTCTTTGGCAATGGCTTTTAATGATCGAGAAATGGTACTTACTTCCTGCTCTCGACTGGCCTGAACTCCGGCTGTCATCAATTGCAAATAGTCGATAATTACCAATTCAATTTTATGCTGCATAACCAAGCGACGTAATTTGGCACGTAATTCAAATATTGATAAGGCTGGCGTGTCGTCAATATACATGGGTGCATCTTCCAGATTCCGGATTTTGGTTTCCAATTGAGTCCATTCGTACGGAGCCAGTTTACCGTTTTTAATCTTATCACTTGCCAACTCGGCCTCGCTGGCTATTAAACGATTTACCAGCTGAATGCTCGACATTTCAAGTGAAAAAACAGCTACCGCCCTTTTGTGATCAACGGCTATATTCCGGGCCATCGATAAAACAAAGGCTGTTTTACCCATTGCCGGACGGGCAGCAATAATTACCAAGTCCGATTTTTGCCAGCCTGATGTCATCCGGTCCAGTTCGGTAAAACCACTGGGAACACCGCTTAAACCATCGGGACGCTTTCCTGCTTCTTCAATCTGATGAATGGCATCGCGGATAACCGCATCAATACGCGATACTTCCTTTTTTATATTTCCTTCGGCAATATTAAACAAATCGCGTTCGGCCTGATCAAGCATATCAGCCACATCGTCTGATTCGCCAAATGCCCGTCGTTGAATATCGGAACCTACACGAATTAATTCGCGTTGAATAAATTTTTGCGCAATAATCCGGGCGTGATATTCCAAGTGAGCGGTTGAAGCTACCTTATTGGTTAACTGAGCTAAATAAAATGGCCCGCCAACTTCATCAATCTCGTCGGTAATTTTAAGTTGCTGAGCTACCGTATGGATATCAATGGGTTTGTGTTCAAGCGATAAGGACAATATGGCTTTGAATATTTTATTGTGGGCATCGTTGTAAAAGCAATCAGGGTTTAAAATATCGACCACGGTATGTACCGCGTCTTTTTCTAACATAAGTGCCCCCAATACGGCTTCTTCAAACTCTACCACCTGAGGCGGAACTTTACCAAAATCGGTACTCAGCTTATCGTTATTGGTTTTTTTGTTGTAATTCCGTTTCTCTGCCATTATTTTCTTCCGTTTTTTAAAGAAAACAAAGGTAGAAAAAGAACGCTGTTCACCCTAAGTTGTCGGAAGGATATTTATTAAAAAATAACGCACAACTTTATGAACCAAAATTATATTTTTGTTGAAAAAAAAATGATAGTCTATCCCAACGCTAAAATAAACCTGGGTTTAAGCATTGTTAATAAACGACCCGATGGTTTCCATTCGATTGAAACGGTAATGTATCCTATTCCACTTTTTGATAAAATTACTCTAATACCAATTGAAAACTATACAGGTGCTGAAAAATTGGTGTTTTCATCGTCGGGATTAACTATTGATGGAGAACTGGAAAACAACTTGATAGTTAAGGCTTTTAAATTAATTAATGACGATTTAAACATAGCGCCGACTCAAATTCATCTGGAAAAAAACATTCCCTTTGGAGCCGGATTAGGAGGTGGTTCAGCCGATTGTGCCTTTACTATAAACGCACTCAACCAACTATATGACTTAAAACTTACTAACAAACAAATGGAATATTATGCCGCTCAGCTGGGCAGTGATTGTCCGTTTTTTATTAAAAACAAACCAGCTCTGGCAAAAGGGCGTGGCGAAATGTTAAGCGAAATTTCAGTGAATTTAAAGGGATGGCATCTTGCATTGGTAATTCCACCGGTTGGCATAAACACCAAACAGGCTTACAGCCTTGTTGAGCCAAAAACACCAAAAAAACCTGTTGAAGAAACTATAAAACAGCATATTGAACAGTGGAAGCACAACTTAGAAAATGATTTTGAAATATCGGTTTATAAACAATTACCTGAGATTGAACAGGTAAAAACAACGCTTTATGAACTTGGTGCTGCATACGCTTCCTTATCGGGAAGCGGTTCGGCATCGTTTGGTATTTTTAATACCGTACTAAATATAAAAGCGTATTTTCCGGAAAACTATTTTGTATGGACAAGCCAATTATAGAATAAATAAAGGTAGCGCGAGGCTACCTTTATTATTCAATTTCAATTAACAAATGTTGTTTGGGAACCCGGTCGCCCTCTTTTACATGAATAACTTTCACAGTTCCTGAAATTGGTGAAACCACTATGTTTTTCATTTTCATAGCTTCAAGCAAAAGTAACTTTGTTCCTTCTTTTACTTTTTGTCCCTGAGTAACATATATTTTCGGAATATTCCCCGGAATATAAGCTTTAACCATTTTTTCGTTGGGGGCTTCCCAGCTAACTCTGTTTTTAAACTTGGTAGTTAAAGTAGTTTTATATTTAGTCCCATCAATACAGAGTATTTCATATTTTTCTTTCTTTGCCATAGCCATAGATTTAAAATGGAGGAATTCCGTGTTTTTTCTTTGGACGTCCATCGTTTTTGTTTTTTGAAACATCGATGGCATGAATCAACAGGTTACGGGTTTCCGACGGTTCAATAACCGTGTCGATATAACCTTTTGCCGCAGCTACATAAGGATTGGCAAATTTTTCCTTATATTCTTCAACTTTAATTTTCCGCATTTCATCAGGATTCTCAGCTTCCATTATTTCTTTACGGAAAATAATATTTGCAGCTCCTTCGGGTCCCATAACAGCAATTTCGGCACTTGGCCAGGCAAATACAAAGTCGGCCCGTAAGTGGCGTGAATTCATCGCAATGTATCCGCCACCATAGGCTTTACGCAGAATCACAGTAATTTTTGGAACGGTTGCTTCGCTATAAGCGTACAGAATTTTTGCTCCATGGCGGATAACTCCGGCATGTTCCTGATCCACTCCGGGCAGATAACCGGGAAGATCTTCGAGCGTAACCAAAGGAACATTAAATGCATTACAATACCTGATAAAACGAGCGGCTTTATCGGAACTGTCGCAATCGAGCACACCGGCTAAAACCAGCGGTTGATTCGCTACAAATCCAACGGTTTCGCCATTAATCCGGCCAAAACCAATTACAATATTGCGGGCAAAATCGGTCATCACTTCAAAAAAGTCGGAATCATCGGCAATGGAACGAATAACATCGCGCACATCGTAAGGCTGCGAAGCATCGCTGGGAACAATTTTATCAATTTTATATTCCGATTTTGGCTCCTTGGGTGGAAACGGACGGGCTTTTTGGCCATTGTTCCAGGGTATGTAAGTTATCAGCTTCTTAATCTGTTCAAAACACTCCATTTCGCTTTTTGCAAAAAAATGAGCGTTTCCGGTAATCTCACTGTGAACTTTGGCTCCGCCAAGCTCTTCCATCGAAATTTCTTCACCTAAAACGGTTTTAATAACTTCGGGCCCGGTAATAAACATTTTTGAGATGTTCTCAACCACAAAAACAAAATCGGTAAGTGCAGGAGAATAAACAGCACCACCGGCACATGGACCAAGAATTACTGACAATTGAGGAATTACTCCGGATGATAGCGTGTTTCTAAAGAAAATTTCGCCGTAACCTGCCAGTGAGTTTACACCTTCCTGAATACGGGCTCCACCAGAATCGTTAATTCCAATCAATGGAACACGCATTTTTAGTGCATGATCCATAATTTTGGTAATTTTTCGGGCATGCATTAATCCCAGTGAACCACCTGCCACAGTGAAATCCTGGGCATAAATACAAATGGGAGCACCATAAATTGTTCCGGTTCCTGTAATTACCCCATCACCATGCAGTATTTTCGTTTCCATCCCAAAATCACGGGCTTCGTGAGCTACAAACATATCGTATTCATGAAAGGAATCGGGATCGAGAAGAGATAAAATACGTTCGCGGGCGGTAAGTTTACCAATCGCTTTTTGTTTTTCGATTGCTTTTTCGCCTCCCCCAAGTTGTACTTGTTCTCTTCTTTTTAAGAGTTCACGCGTTTTTTGTTTCAACGACATAATTAGTTTTTTTGGTTAAACATCATAGAACCAGGCATTTATTAAAAATGCACAAATTCTGCTTACCTGTGTAATTTAGGCCTGCAAGTTAAACATTTTTTAAATACACGACCAGAAAGAAAACTGAGATTTGCCGTTGTTTATATAAGAAAAAAACACTATCGTGAGGCCCTTACATATAGTCCAAAACCGATAAGTGAATATACTATGTTGGGTATCCAAACGGCTAATAAAGGATCAACATTGGCATTGGTAGCTAAAACGGTAGAAACCTGCATAAACATAATGTAAGTAAAGGCTAAAAATATACCTATCCCCACATTCATTCCAATGCCACCCCGGGTTTTTCGCGATGAGATGCTCATTCCGATTACCGTTAAAATGATGGTAGAAAAAGGATAGGCAAAGCGCTCAAATTTTTCAATTTGCCATAGCGTAACATTATCGGAACCACGCAATTTTTCCTCTTCAATAAAATCGTTGAGTTCGTTATAATTCATAGCCTCAACAACATTTACCCGTCGGCTGTAATCGGAGGGATGCATATTTATTGTTGTATCAATTTGCTTACCTGTACTAATAATTTCGCGCCCGGCCAAAATTTCACGAATGGTATAATTGGTAATTTTCCATTTATTGATTGAGGTGTCCCATTGAGCATAATCGGAAAGAAGTTTTGACTTTAGGACACCATCTTGAAATTCTTCCATCGAAAATTTATAGGCAATATTGTGCACGTTATTATAGCTTTCCATATAAATAAATACTCCGGGCAATATCTGACGGTGAATATTTTTTTCTTCGTATCGATACCGGTTTTTAATGTATTTCTCCTCAAACTCAAGTCGACGCTCGTTAGCTGGTGGAATTATCCAGTTTATGAGCATATATGAAAAAATGGTAAGTAATAAAGCTGAAGTAAGGTAAGGAACCATAAGCCGGCGAAAACTTATTCCACTACTTAAAATGGCAATAATTTCAGAATTTCCGGCAAGCTTTGATGTAAAAAAGATAACAGAAATAAAGGTAAATAAAGCACTAAACAGATTGGCAAAATAAGGAATAAAATTAAAGTAATAATCAAACACAATGGCCTTAAGCGGAGCCTCACGTTCAATAAAATCATCGATTTTTTCCGAGACATCGAAAATAACTACGATAACAATAATCAAGAGGAGCGAAAAAAAGAATGTCCCGAGGAATTTAAGTATTATGTAGCGATCTAGCTTTTTCAAATTGGTTTATGTTAATGTGCCAAATGTATAATTAATATTATAACCTTCTATCTAATTTCTTTACCATTTGTTCTTTCCATTCGGTAAACCTACCCTCTTCAATTTTAGTACGTGCGGTTTCAACCAACCAAAGATAAAATGCCAGATTATGAATACTTGCAATCTGCATGCCCAACAATTCTTTTGAAACAAATAAATGTCGCAAATAGGCTTTGGTGTAATAGCTGTCAACAAAAGAAGTGCCATTGGGATCGAGCGGTGAGAAATCGTTTTCCCATTTCTTGTTCTTCATATTCATAATGCCTTCGCTGGTAAAAACCATGCCATTGCGCCCATTACGCGTGGGCATTACACAATCGAACATATCAACACCGCGACTAATTCCTTCGAGAATATTTACCGGAGTTCCTACTCCCATTAAATAACGGGGTTTATCTTTAGGCAAAATGGCATTTACAATTTCTGTCATGGCGTACATATCTTCAGTAGGTTCTCCAACCGAAAGCCCACCAATGGCATTTCCTTCACAGCCCAGTTCAGCAATTTCGTAAGCTGCTTTTTTCCGTAATTCCGGATGCACTCCTCCCTGCACAATAGGGAAAAAAGTTTGCTGGTGCCCGTAAAGCGGTTTGGTTTCTTTAAAACGTTTTATTCCTCGATGCAACCAACGCATGGTTAAGTCGAGCGATTTACTGGCGTATTTATAATCGGCTGTTCCCGGGGGGCATTCGTCGAGAGCCATCATAATATCGGCTCCAATTACACGCTGAATATCGACAACACTTTCAGGAGTAAAAATATGTTTCGATCCATCAATATGTGAACTGAACTTGGCTCCTTCTTCAACCAATTTTCGGTTTGCAGAAAGAGAAAAAACCTGGTAACCACCCGAATCGGTTAAAATGGGCTTATTCCAATTCATGAATTTATGCAAACCTCCGGCCTGCTTCATAATATTCATTCCCGGACGTAAATACAAATGATAAGTATTTCCCAGTATTATCTGTGCTTTTATATCGTCGTTTATTTCACGCTGGTGAATTCCTTTTACCGAACCTACCGTACCCACAGGCATAAAAATAGGTGTTTGAATGGTTCCGTGGTCGGTCGTAATTTCTCCCCTTCTGGCTGATGATTTGGCATCAGTTTTTAACAACTTGAAATCCATAATCTTAATTTAAGGGTGGCAAAGATAAGTAAAAACTAACTTTTAAAATACTATCGAAATGTTAGTTTTTACTGGTTAGAAAATATTGTTGTTTAAAATAAACACCTATATTTGTTCGTAATTTAACGAACAACAATGAAAATAAGTAGCGTAATAACCGACACTCAGAAAAAAACAGCCCGTTATGCTAAAGCACTTGGGCATCCGGTTCGTATGTATGTTATGGATTTGCTCAGCAAACAAAGTTGCTGTTATAGCGGCGATTTAACCGAAGAGTTACCCATTGCTAAATCGACCCTGTCGCAACATTTAAAAGAGCTAAAAGAGGCCGGATTAATTCAGGGTGAAATTGAATCCCCTAAAATAAAATATTGTATAAATAAAGAAAACTGGGCCGAAGCCCAACAGTTATTTAAATCGTTCTTTAATCTTTAAAAAAGTTCGTTTTTTTTTCGAATAACGAACAGAAACTTAATGTTAATTGCCTTATGAATTTTGAAAATTTAAAACCCATTGCTATGGAAATTAAAATTTTAGGTACCAGTTGCCCCAAATGCAAAAGTTTGGAACAAGCTGCCAAAACGGCTGTGGCCGAACTGGGAATTGATGCCATTGTTGAAAAAGAAGAAGACATTATGAATATAATGAATTATGGCATTATGCACACGCCTGGCCTGGTTATCAACGGAAAAGTAATTGTGTCGGGACGTGTACCTTCGATGAGTGAATTAAAACATTTTATAAACCAAAACAAATAAACCTATGCGCTATTTATTATTGACATTAATAACTGTGGTTGGCCTGAGTACAAACTCAGGATGCACCAATGCTACAAAAAGAACCGAACAAACAGCAAATATTTCAGCCCGGGGAGTAAATGTTTATTATTTTCACTATTCACGCCGTTGCCTTACATGCAATGCTGTTGAAACCGTTTCGAAAAGTGCACTATCCGAGTTGTTCAACAATAAAGTAAACTTTACCAGCTACAATCTGGATGAAGCCGATGGTGAATCAAAAGGTAAGGAACTTGAAATTTCAGGACAAACTTTATTGGTGGTTTCGGGCGAAACAAGAATAAACCTGACCAACGAAGGGTTTATGCATGCCCGTAACAATCCTGAAAAATTAAAAGCAATTCTAAAAGAAAAAATTGAGCCCTTACTAAAACAATAAGTTCAGTTTAATCAATTGATGATTAATAAGCAGTTTCGGGAATATTTTTTTTTGAATTTTCTGTAATTCAGGAAAATTTATATCTTTTATTATAGCAATCAAAACATGGAAGAACTTTTGCATCAATTAGTGAGCAACAGCTCGTTACCCTTAGTAACTGCTTTTTTATTGGGGCTGATGACAGCCATAAGTCCTTGTCCTTTGGCAACAAATATAACTGCCATTGGGTTTATTAGCAAGGATGTCGAAAACCGGAAAACAGTTTTTATCAACGGATTGGTTTACACCCTGGGCCGGGCTTTGTCGTACACTTTATTGGCTGTCATTATTTATATTGGAGCCGATCAATTCAAAGTATCAGGATGGTTTCAGCAATATGGAGAAAAAATTATCGGGCCATTTTTGGTGCTGTTTGGATTACTCATGCTCGATGTGCTAAGAATTAAGTTTCCGGGGTTAAGTGCCCTCACCCATCGATATCAGGAAAAAGGAACCAGCAATTATTGGGAAGTGCTTTTTCTGGGAATTTTATTTGCCTTAGCATTTTGTCCCTATAGCGGGGTTTTGTATTTTGGGATGCTAATTCCTATGACTGTCAGTACTGTATCGGGACTTTACCTTCCTGTAGTATTTGCCCTTGCAACCGGAATTCCTGTCATAATTTTTGCCTGGTTGTTGGCTTATACCGTTTCAGGAGTTGGAAAACTTTATAAACGCATAAAAACTTTTGAAATCTGGTTCCGAAGAGTCATTTCGGTTCTATTTATTGGGGTTGGCCTTTACTACATTATAACAAACTTCCTGTAAAAAAATTTTCATCAACATACTTATCTGATTTTCAATGCAAATATTATTATAAATAATAATTCATGGATAACAAAAAAGAATTCAAAACACTTTTGTGGATAATAGCACTCTTTGGAATGGCCTTTTTTTTACCAATTGAGAGTACTCGATTCAATATAGCCATTGCAGCAACATTCGATTTGGTAAAATGGTACGCCCGCGAACATGTGATTCTATGTTTATTACCGGCATTTTTTATTGCCGGAGTAATTTCGGTATTTGTAAGTCAGGGTTCTGTTTTACGATATTTTGGTGCCAACGCAAAAAAATGGTTAGCCTACACCGTTGCGTCAGTGTCCGGAACCATTCTGGCTGTTTGCAGTTGCACCATCCTGCCGCTTTTTTCGAGCATTCACAAACGTGGAGCCGGACTGGGACCTGCAGTTGCTTTCCTGTATTCGGGTCCGGCCATTAATATTCTGGCCATAATATTAACTGCGCGCATCTTGGGAATTGAAATGGGCATTGCCCGAATTATTGGTGCAGTAGTTTTTAGTGTCGTTATTGGGCTTACCATGTCACTGATTTACAGAAAAGAAGAAAAAGAAAAGAAAGAAGCCCAGATGCACATTCAGGTTCCTCCTGAAAAACGCCCTATGTGGCAGACCTCGTTTCATTTTTTTGTGCTGGTTCTTATTTTGGTTTTTGCCAACTGGGGAAGCCCGTCGGCTGACGATACCGGCAGCGCGTGGTTTTACATCTGGTCGTACAAGTGGCATATTACCGCTTTTTTCGGACTTTTATTGGCTTATTCGCTGATAAAAATATTAAAAATAAAATGGTTCTGGGTTCTACTTTCAGCCATAGCTATAGCGGTTTCAGCATTTTTAGCCCATACATTTATTGCCGATGCAAAATTAGCTCCACTGGCACCCATGATTGTAGCCATTGCTGCTTTAAGCATCATTACACTTTACGACAAAAACGAACAGGAAAACCGCGAATGGACCTTTGCCAGTTGGAATTTTACCAAACAGATTATGCCCATGCTTGCCATTGGCGTTGTAACAGCAGGTTTTCTTCTCGGTTCCACACACGATGGTCAGGCAATCGCCGGAATTATTCCCAACGAATGGATTCAATGGTTAGTTGGTGGTAATTCCATCTTTGCTAACTTTTTTGCCTCCATAATTGGCGCATTTATGTATTTTGCTACACTTACTGAAGTACCAATTTTACAGGGCTTAATTGCTGCCGGCATGGGAAAAGGACCGGCATTGGCCTTACTTTTGGCTGGTCCATCGTTATCGTTGCCAAACATGTTGGTTATCCGCAATGTAATGGGAACACAAAAAACGCTGGTTTATGTAGCCTTGGTAGTGGTAATGGCAACTTTATCGGGAATACTTTATGGTAACATCTAACTAAAAAAAATCAAAACATGGCTCAAAGAATTAAGGGATTGAACCATATTACCGGTAGCGAATTTTTAAAACTGCCTGCAGAAAATATAATTTTTATCGATGTTCGACCGGAATACATGCGCTCAAAACTTTTTGATGTGCCTAATCTTTTAAATTATTCATATACTGAAATTGAAGATCGGCTTAACGATATACCTCCTGATTCTATTTTAGTGATAGCCGATGCTGTGGGTATCCGCAGTAAAGAAGTTGCCATAAAATTGCTGAAAGCAGGATTTAATAAAGTTTATAATCTGGTAGGTGGAATTGTGGAATGGGAACGAAACCACCTGCCGGTAATAAGCGATAAAAGTAAAGTGTTAAGCGGGTCGTGCATGTGCCAATTAAAAGTGCGAAACAAGTAATACCTGCATTTCAAATCAGATTAATATTTTCAAACTCACAATTGCCTTTTTACAAAAACAAGTGTTTAAAAGCTAAATACCAATCAAATAAACAACTTAACAATTAATTAACAATTTTAATGACGTAATTATACGTCATTAAAATTGTTTGACGTATATTTGCGTCAAATAAAATTACTATGGTACAATCAAAAACCGAATTATTCGATAAAACGCTGATAGAACAAGCCAACTATTTTAAAGTGCTTGCGCATCCGGCACGGTTGCAGATTCTAAAATTTCTGGCCGACACCCAATCGTGCATCACTGGCGATATTTCTGACGATTTACCGCTTGGCCGAACAACGGTAAACCAACACATTAAGGAATTAAAAGACGCCGGATTAATTCAGGGTCATATAAACGGTGTAAAAACCAATTACTGCTTAAATCCCGAAAAACTAAAACACGTTAAACAACTTTTAACTAATTTTTTACAAACTATTGATTCACCCCTTTACCACTGCAAAAAATGAAAAAAATCTTAATTCTCTGTACCGGAAACAGTTGTCGCAGTCAAATGGCTCATGGTTTTTTACAATCGTTCGATAAAAATATCGAAGTACAATCGGCAGGAACCGAAGCATCAGGCAAACTTAATGAAAAAGCCGTAAAAGCCATGGCCGAAATTGGTATTGACATTAGTCACCACACATCCGACCCGGTAGAAAAATACCTGGATAAAGCATGGGATTATGTAATTACTGTTTGCGGAGGAGCCAACGAAAATTGTCCTACATTTCTCGGTAAAGTTAAACACCGCTTACATATTGGTTTCGACGATCCCTCGCATGCCACAGGAACCGAAGAGTTTATCTGGAGTGAGTTTATCCGGGTGCGCAACGAAATAAAAGAGGCCTTTTATAAATTTTATGTTGAAACCCTGAAAGCAAACCAATAATATTGGGTTAAACTTAGGCTAATTGTCTAAACTTAAGTCTATTAATATTAATTAACAACACAGCAATGAAAGCAGAAAACTTAAAACTTATGGTTCAGGAAAAATATGGAGCCATTGCAAAACAAAGTGTTCTTGAAAACTCAAATTCCTGCTGCGGTTCGTCGGGTTGTTGCGGCGAGGTGGAATTCAGCATGATTGGGGATGAATACAAGCAGGTTGAAGGTTACAATCCCGAGGCCGATATGGGATTGGGCTGCGGGTTACCCACACAATATGCCGGAATTAAACCCGGAAACCACGTACTTGATTTGGGTTCTGGCGCAGGAAACGACTGTTTTATTGCCCGCACAATTGTGGGAGAAACCGGAAAAGTTACCGGAATTGATTTTACCGATTCGATGGTCAAGAAAGCCAATAAAAATCTTGAAAAATCCGGGATAAAAAATATTTCGTTTGTAAAAGGTGATATTGAAAACATGCCTTTACCCGACAATTCGTTCGATGTTGTAGTGTCGAACTGTGTTTTAAATTTGGTACCCGACAAAGCAAAAGCCTTTGCTGAAATAATGCGGGTACTAAAATACGGGGGGCATTTTTGTGTTTCAGATGTGGTTCTCAAAGGAAGTTTGCCTGAAAAACTGCGCTCCGATGCTGAAATGTATGCCGGTTGTGTTTCCGGTGCCATAACTATTGACGATTACCTGGCAATTATTGAACAAAGCGGTTTTAAGTTGATAGAAATACACAAACAACGCAAAATTGAAATTCCCGAAAAAACATTGGCTAAGCATCTGGATGAAAATGAGATTAAGGATTTTTTATCCGGAAATTCGGGCATCTTTTCAATTACTTTAAGTGCCAAAAAGGAAAATCTTTAGCCGAAAATTAAAAATACAAACCATAAAAAACAAAACTATGCCATCGAAACCAAAACTTAAATTTCTTGATCGCTACCTGACGCTCTGGATATTTTTAGCCATGACAATTGGCGTTTTATCCGGATATTTTTTCCCGGCCATTGCCGGTTTTTGGGAATCATTAAAACCATCGCCCGAAAGTACCACAAACCTCCCCATCGCCATTGGGTTAATTTTAATGATGTATCCACCTTTAGCCAAAGTTAAGTATGAGGAACTTGGCGATGTTTTCAAAAATTATAAAATTTTAAGTTTATCGTTAATCCAAAACTGGGTAATTGGCCCTGTATTAATGTTTGCCTTGGCAATTGCTTTCTTTAAACTTTTCCCCGGTGATAACAATGCCAATTTGCCTTACATGTACGGAATTATTATGATTGGCCTGGCTCGATGCATTGCCATGGTAATTGTTTGGAACGACCTTGCCAAAGGCGATACCCAATACGCTGCCGGACTGGTCGCTTTCAATTCCATATTTCAGGTACTCTTTTTCTCGCTTTATGCTTATGTTTTTATAGCTGTACTTCCGGGCTGGTTTGGCGTACCAACCAACGATGCCGTTGAAAACATTACTATTGGCCAAATTGCCGAAAGCGTATTTATTTATTTGGGAATTCCATTTATTGCCGGATTTTTAACCCGCTTTGTTTTAACACGTGTAAAAAGTAAAGAATGGTACCACCGTAAATTCATACCAAAAATCAGCCCCATTACACTGATAGCTTTACTCTTCACCATAGTTGTTATGTTCTCGTTAAAAGGCGAGTACATTATAAAAATTCCGTTCGATGTGGTTCTGATAGCCATTCCGCTGCTCATCTATTTTGTGGTAATGTTTGTACTGTCGTTCTTTATGAGTAAAAAAATTGGCGCTAACTACGAACAATCCACCACCCTGTCGTTTACAGCAGCCAGTAATAATTTTGAACTAGCCATTGCAGTTGCCATTTCAATTTTTGGCATGAATTCCGGTGAAGCTTTTGCTGCTGTTATTGGTCCCTTGGTCGAAGTTCCTGTGATGATTGCACTGGTAGGTGTTGCTTTTTGGTTCAAGAACAAATATTTCACGAAACAATAACAAATTTCCATTCATAAATTTTACATAAGGAGCCTCAGAGTTCCTTTTTTTTATAACTACAGGAGATCACCCCAAACCAAACCTTCGTTTTAAAAACGAAAATATTTTCTAAAAATGAGTCTTCACTGTTTGCTTATGCCCCCATAAAATTTTACTATTATTGCAGTGTAAAAAACCGAAAACTTGTGAACTATTTACTTCAGACATTTTCCCTTGAGCAGTTGATTGTGTTAGCCCTTGTTAGCCTGGCTTTGTTCATACAATTGTACTATTATCTTTTTGTTTATTTGAAACCCGTGTTATGGAAACAAAAATCGGCCAATGATGAAACAGAACCTCTTTCGGTTATTATTTGTGCCCGCAATGAGTCTGAAAACCTGAAAAACTTTTTACCAAAGGTTCTAGAGCAACACTACCCGGAATTTGAAGTAATTGTAGTAAATGACTGTTCCGAAGACGATACAGAAACTGTTTTGGCCGAACTACAATTAAAACACAAGCATCTGAAGCATACCACCATAGAACCCGACCGTAAATTCTCACACGGAAAAAAACTGGCACTTACCATTGGAATGAAAGCCGCCAGGTACGAGTACCTGGTTTTTACCGATGCCGATTGTTATCCTGAAAGTGAGAACTGGTTAAGTGAAATTAATAAGGCCTACACCCACAAAAAACAAATTGTACTGGGCTACGGTGGATACGAAAATAAAAAAGGATTGTTAAATAAAATTATTCGTTTCGACACCCTCTTTATTGCCCTGCAATACCTGGGTTTTGCTCAAACAGGCCGTCCTTATATGGGTGTTGGAAGAAACCTGTCGTACAACAAATCGGTGTTTTTTGGAGGAAATGGCTTTTTAAAACATTACAAATTGCTGTCGGGCGACGACGATTTGTTTGTAAACGAAAATGCCAATAAAAAGAATACCGCTGTGGTGATTTCAAAAGATAGTATTACACGTTCATTACCGCAAACCAATTTTTCTCAATGGGCTAAACAAAAAAAACGGCATTTAACTACTGGAAAATATTACAAATTTGGCGACAAGTTCTTTTTGACGCTTGAAGTGTTTTCGCGCTTATTTTTTTATTTTGGTTTGCTAGGTTTATTTTTTGTAAATTTCATTCCAGAAATAATTGCCGGAATATTTGCTTTTAGGTTGTTTATACAACTCCTAATAATAAAATTAGGGATGAACAAACTGGGCGAAAAAGGGTTTTGGTTACTAACACCGGTACTTGATATTATTTTACCTGTATTTAATTTATTTTTTATATTTTCAAATCAACTAAACAAGCGCAATCGTAAATGGAAGTAAATCCAGGTTTTTCCGAAAAGGCTCAAAAAGATTTTGAGCTGGTACAGGCTGCACAGCAGGGCAATCAACATGCTTATGCTGAGCTGATGAACCGCTATAAAGATGCCATTTATTTCATGATTCTTAAAATGATTAACAACAAAAGTGATGCAGAAGATCTCACCATCGAGGCCTTTGGCAAAGCGTTTAAAAACATCGACCAGTATTCGCCCAGCTTTGCCTTTAGCACCTGGTTGTTCAAAATAGCATCAAACAATTGCATCGACTTTTTACGAAAAAAGAAAACGCGGCAAATTGGTATTTATAGCAACTCATCCGATTCAAGCAATAATTTTACCAACGGAATAAACGAAGAAACTTCCCTTTCGATTCAATCGGACCAACCCGATCCCGAAGAAGCTTTGATAAAAGACCAGAAAAAAATACTGATGCGCGAACTGGTTGAAAACCTAAAACCCCGCTACCGCCAATTGGTTGAGATGCGTTATTTTCAGGAACTCTCCTACGAGGAAATTGCTGCTGAACTCGACATTCCGATTGGTACAGTAAAAGCACAACTTTTTAGGGCCCGCGAACTACTTTACGGAATCTTACAAAAAAAACACGGCTCTTCCATTTAACAAATACATATGTTTTCTCTCATTACCCGGTATTTCCCCAATTTAAGCAAAAAACAATTGGATGCTTTTGAGCAATTAGGCACGTTATATGCCGCTTGGAACGAAAAAATCAATGTAATCTCGCGTAAAGACATTGAAAACCTCTACCTGCATCATATTTTACACTCACTGGCTATTGCTAAAATTATTTCATTTGCTCCAACATCCCGGATACTTGACGTAGGTACCGGAGGCGGATTCCCGGGTATTCCCCTGGCCATTATGTTTCCCGAATCCCAGTTTCATTTGATCGATGCTATTGGGAAAAAAATTACAGTGGTGAACGAGGTAAGCCAGGCTTTGAAACTTACCAATGTAAAAGGCGAACAAATTCGCGTTGAACAATTAAAAAAGAAGTATCATTTTATTGTAAGCCGTGCGGTTACCCGCTTTGATAAATTTCAGGCTATAGCGCGAAAAAACATTGATACCAAGCAGTTTAATGACCTAAAAAACGGAATTATTTATTTAAAGGGCGGTGACTTTCAGGATGAGATTGCCGGAATGGAAAAAAAACTAACGCTTTATAACATTTCCGATTATTTTGGCGAGACTTTTTTTGAAACAAAAAAAGTAATTCATCTGGTAATATAAAAAACCAGAAACCCAGTTTGCCTGAAAACTTAAGCAAATTTTACGGGAACAGGCAATAAAACCTTTTTTAACGTTTGGATTTTATTCCCAAATTATACTTTTAGTCTCAGCAATTATAACACTTCCATCCGATTTTAAGAGCTTAATAGTAAACACATGCTCCATTTCCATTGAAGGTTTTTCAGCTAGATAAATAACTGCCCTATAAGAATTTTGTGGATTCATGAATTTTTTCAAATCAATTTCACTAAGTTTTAAATTTTGTAAATCACAATCATAGTAATCGTCAGCCATGCAAAGTTGTATTTTAAACAACTCATTAAGCAATGAATTCGCTGGATAAGCCTCATTAAAATCAGCATTACTGGTAAGCTCAATTCCGGTAAGTGGATGTTTCATTCCCGCCCAGCCTTCGTTACAGGCTAAAGCATAGGTTTTTGAAAAAAAATCAAAACTAATTTGGGATTGAGCCATCCAATCCAGATTTAGTGCTTGTATCTGAAAGTGTAGACTATCATCAGCTGCAATTGTATTATTTCTTTCAGCAATACTAATTTCTGTAAAATCGTAATAATCCACATCCTCGCAGTAATGCAAATCACACGACTGAATCAATGCAACAACATAATATGCTATTAAAAGAATAACCCCTTTTTTAAACATTATCAGAACTTATTAAATATAGGTGTTAACTAAGTATATTTCTCTTGGTTATAGAAAAGTAGCATGGCAAGCAAAAAATCCAATCCAAACAATAACTGTTTAACTTCCTGTCATTATAAAAGTTGGTTTCATCTCGAACGAATTATATTGAGGACGCAGGCGCTTCGTATTGTAAAACTGGCTCACATCGACCCGTTTTTTAGTAGCTGTAACTACTTCGAGCGGAACATTATCGTACCGTCCGTTTTGGAGTATAACCATACGCCCGTGGATGCCTTTTAGTATTAAATCGAGCGCCAGATTACCATAGGCCATGGGAACGATGGAATCCATAGCATCAGGGTCTCCTCCGCGAACCATATACCCCAGATTCTGACTGATGTAATTAATGGTTCGCCCCTTATTGTATTTGGGTGCCAGTTCTTTTACCTTATCGGCAATAATTTGCCCAATGCCTCCTAATTTTTTATGACCATAAGCATCGGTACTTTGCTGAGAAAAAAACATACTGTCCATTCCTTTAAAAGTAACTCCTTCAGAAGCCAATAAAACAGAATATTTGCTGGAACTGGAATTTCGGTCTTCAACCATCAAACGGGCTAAATCGTCTAAATCAAACTGATACTCAGGAATGACACACCGATTGGCTGCTCCTGCCATGGTTGGTAAAAGAGCCGTAAAACCCGCGTAGCGACCAAATACTTCAATAATTAAAAAACGCTCATGTGAGCCGGCCGAGGTGCGTAAACTGTTTACCAGGCTAATAGTTCGGGTTACACAGGTACTGAATCCGATGCAATAATCGGTGCCCGGTACATCGTTATCCATGGTTTTGGGTATGGCCACTATTTTTACTCCTTCAGAATAGAGCCTTACTCCATAACTCAGGGTATCATCGCCTCCAATAGGAATTAAATAATCAATCCCCAAAAATTCAAAGTTTTTAATCACCTCTGCGGTTAAATCATTACTCACATTGGTGTATTTTTCCTTCAGATGATCGGGCATTTCGTTTAGTTTAACATGGCTGGGCCGCGTTCTTGAAGTATGCAAAAAGGTACCGCCAGTTCGTCCGGCACGGTTCACAATTTCTTCGGTAAGTTCAATAACAAAGGGAGAATTATCCACTTTTTTATCGCGTACTATATTAATGGGTCCGGCCCAGCCCCTGCGGAATCCTAACACCCGATATCCTTCGCGTAAAGCCCGAATAGTTATTGCCCTTATTGCCGGATTTAATCCGGGTACATCGCCACCACCGGTTAAAATGGCAATAGTCCCTTTATGTAAATGCTTAACCATAATACAAGTGTTTTATATTAATGAATTGTTAGCATGTTAATTAGGCACTAATTTAAAGAATTATGCAATGCTATTCAATAAATAAATTACCATTTTTTTTTGAATTGGTTTTTAATAGTGAGAAAAAAAAACAAAGCAGCTATTAGTGCGGCTTTGTTGCATTGAAAATTATCATATCTTACTCGTCCCAGTTCAGTATTTTAAAGAAATCAAACTCCTCGGGATCTTTTACATATTTCTTGGCAGCCCTATAGTCGGCTTTGGTAATATAATGCAAATTATTTCTGTAAATAAGCTGAACTTTTTCCGAATCAACATTTACCAGCCTTGGTTTAACTTTTCCATTAGCGTCTTCAACATCTTTTAAAAACAATGGAGTAATATCGCCATTTAAACTAACGGTAACCATACATCCGGTGTGTCCTTTAACAAACAACTGAAAAACTCCAAGTCCCAGTCGGGTAGCATAATTCAGGTCGTAAGCAATTGGTCGACAGCAACGCAATTCATAACCCAACTCATTGGGCCGGCTTTTTGTTACAATGCGGTGCTTTTTCAACTCCTGTTGAGTCAACATATTAAATATATGCGACTTGCTCACATTACCCAATTCCGGATGACCGTGTTCGTCGTAAGTAAAATTTACACCTGTATTTATAATCTCCTCTTCGCTCATAAAATGGAACACTCCTTCGCTGATAATAGCTACTCCATAGTCGATTCCCATAATGCGTCGTTTAACCATCGATGAAATGACCAGTTTTGTAATTTTTTCAAAACTCATTTTGGTCTTGTTAAACATCTCGGGGATAACTATCATTGGATAATGACAAGCGGTTCCAATGCCAAAAGCCAGGTGACCTGCTTCGCGCCCCATGGCCGAAACCACAAACCAGTTTCCACTGGTTCGGGCATCTTCATAAATGGTAGTTGCTAATCTTACGCCTTCTTCTTTTGCCGAATGGTAACCAAAAGTTGGTATTCCTTCGTCCAAAGGCAGGTCGTTATCAATGGTTTTGGGAACATGTATATTACTAATGTCTAACTGTTTTTCTTTTAAGTACTTCGACAAGCGGTTGGCGGTTGATGCGGTGTCGTCGCCCCCAATGGTAACCAACAAGCGTACATTATGCCGACGAAAAAAATCGTCTTTAAATTCGTTGTCTTTGGGCTTGTATCGGCTCATTTTAAGCGCTGAGCCACCCCGGCTATAGATTAAATCGGCAAATTCAAAATCGAGGTAATCGAACTCCGGCTCGTTTGAAAACAAGCTTTTGTAACCTCCGTGAATTCCTAAAACATCATAACCATTCTGCAAAAATATTTTGGTTACTGAACTTATTACTGTGTTAATTCCTGGTGCCGGACCACCGGCACATAAAATAGCCACTGCGTCTTTCATACTAATAAAATTAAGTTTTAATGCATTATGTCTGTTTTTGAGTTGTACACTAAAAATCTTTAATAAACCGGCAAACTCGCCCTATGATTTAATGAAGAAATTGTTGGTTTTGTGCCTTTAAAAATCCCCAAAAATTAGCAAATCTTTTTTACAAGTTCAAAAAAAAAGGTGTTCCCCGAAAGAAACACCTTGTACACAATTGACAATTCGTATATTTTTATTCAGCTTTTTCCAGAGCCAGTGTTTTGGTTGGGGCATCACAAACCTGAGCAGGTCCAAAATACTGAATGGGTCCGGGATAAATGTAGCTGGTGGTTTTAGCCCACTCGTCGCGGTGCGCAGCAAAGGTTTTAAAAGGTGTTCCGTCCAAATCGACCAAAGCTTTTTGAATTACTGGTTTCATGGTACCATGACGGCGTTCCATATTCATCATCATGGTGGTTGGAACTCCGCCGGCTATCCATTCACTGGCTGGTTTGGTAGTATTCCGTATCGAAGCCATGTAGCCGGTTTTTCCTTCGCCAATTAATACAGCTGCAGTAAAACCTAAAGAATAGGTATAATCGGCATCAAAATTCGAAGGAGCTGCACAACGTCCTTCATAACCAAAAAAGTGGTTTTGCGCGGCAAAACTGCCAACGTAGCGATCCTTTTTACGCAGCTTTTTCAAGCGTGCTTCCACCATTTCAATCAACAATTTATCGGTTTCGATGCGTGAAACCTGAACGTTTCCGTGAGGATCGCGATCCATTATCAACTGATCGGCAATATCGGTTGGCAAACTGCCATAAACAATAGTCGATTCAGGAGATAATGCCGTAGCAACAAATTCGCGTTTCTCTAACTTTGATTCAATTTTTACAAATTCCTCTTCTTTATGAGCCATAATATCGTTAAGCTCAGCTATCAGCGTTTTCATTTCCGGAATAAACTCAATTAAACCTTCGGGAATCAGCACCGAACCAAAGTTCTCCTCATTGGCTGCACGAATAGCTATAACCTCGGCAATTTGCTTAACAATTTCCTGAAGGGTTTGCTTTTTTGCCTCAACTTCTTCAGAAATCAAAGCAATGTTTGGCTGAGTTTGTAACGCACATTCCAAAGCTATATGTGATGCAGAGCGGCCCATTAACTTTATAAAATGCCAGTATTTTTTGGCTGAATTTGCATCGCGCTGAATGTTTCCAATCAATTCGCTGTAAACTTTGCAGGCGGTGTCAAAACCAAATGAGGTTTCAATCATTTCGTTTTTCAAATCCCCGTCAATGGTTTTAGGGCAGCCAATAACCTGAATTCCTGCATCAATACCCTTATAATATTCAGCTAAAACACAAGCATTTGTGTTTGAATCGTCACCTCCAATTATTACAAGCGCATTAATTCCTAATTTTTTGCAATTTTCAGCTCCTTTATCAAACTGCGATTTTTCTTCAAGTTTTGTACGACCCGAACCAATTATATCGAAACCACCGGTGTTCCTATAATGATCGACTACTTCTTTTGTTAATTCTATATAATTATTATTGGTCAATCCCGAAGGTCCACCTAAAAATCCATATAGTTTACTTTCCTCATTCAGACTTTTTAATCCATCAAACAATCCGGCAATAACATTATGTCCGCCCGGAGCTTGTCCACCCGATAAAATTACACCAACTTTAATGGCCGGATAGCTTTTCTTAGTGCCCGATTCAAAAGTTAACAAGGGCATTCCGTAAGTATTCGGAAACAAACCTGCGATTTCTTTCTGGTCAGAAACTGACTCCGTTTTTGCTCCTTCAACTACTTTAACAGTACCTTTTAACGATTCCGGAAGTTTTGGCTGATAATCTTCCCGTGCAATTTGTAATGCGCTTTTTATCATCTGTATAAATATTTACATTTTTAAATTCGTTATTTTTTTTTTAGATTCTCATCTGCTTTAAAAAACTAAGCTCAATACCGACAAAATATGTTTTATAATATTGTTATAAAGCGATGTTTTGCGGCGCAAAAATAATACTATTCCCCGGTTAAACAATGCTGGTTTTTTTAAAATATTTATGATACTGCTCATATTCTGTTAGCTTTTGTAACCAAACTACCAAGGGGAATAACAAAATGACGCAAAAACAAGAAAGAAGGCCGGACAGGTTAAACATTAGATGATAAAATTTGTAGGCTGCTAAAGGTTTATTTTGTAAATTTCGCGTTCTAAAATAAAATGTAACCTTATGAAGTTAATTAATACATTTTTACGTGCATTGGTGTTATCACTGTTTATAGCATCTTGTTCTCAAAAACCCGCTGAAGTTACCATCAACTTAATTCAAAGCACTGACATTCACGGCACATTATTTCCGTACGATTTTATTGAACAAAAGGAAATGACGAATTCGCTGGCCAGTGTTTATACTTATGTAAAAGAAGTTCGAAGCAATAATCCCGATGGAGTTGTACTGCTCGACAACGGCGACTACCTGCAGGGGCAACCCACCGTGTATTATTACAATTTTGAAGATACTGTTTCGAGTCATCTGGGAGCCGACATTTTTAATTATATGCGATACGATGCGGCCGTTGTTGGAAACCACGACATTGAAACCGGACATTCGGTGTATGACCGCTTCAGGAAAGAAATTAAAATGGCTTACATGGCAGCTAATGCCATAAATACCAAAACCGGCGAATCGTATTTTGATGCGTACACCATTATTGAGCGTCAGGGAATAAAGATTGCCGTATTGGGTATGATTACTCCCGGAATTCCCAACTGGTTGCCGGAATCGTTATGGAGCGGTATTGAGTTTGCCGACATGATTGAAACCGCAAAAAAATGGATACCCATTATTCAGGAAAAAGAAAATCCGGATTTAATTATCGGATTATTCCACTCAGGCATTGACCACACCTATAATAATAATCAGGAAAGTACTTATTTAAACGAAAATGCCACACGCCTGGTAGCCGAACAAGTGCCTGGGTTCGATATTGTTATGGCCGGTCACGATCATAAAAAATTCAACGAAAAAATTGTAAATGTAAACGGCGATACCGTTATACTGCTCGATCCTAGAAGCCATGCACGAGCAGTTGCATCGGTTAAAATTCAGTTTACTTACAATAAAAAAGAAAAAAAATACCACAAAATCATTCACCCGAGTATTGTTGATGTGGAACAATACGCACCCGACTCTCTTTTTATGGCCCAATTTTCGGAACCATTCAACAAAGTTAAAACCTATGTTTCGCGTCAAATTGGAACCTTTTCGCATCCCATCGATTCAAAAGACGCATACTTTGGCAATAGTGCCTTTATCGATCTGATTCATCAGGTACAACTGGAAGTTTCACAGGCCGACATTTCGTTCACCTCGCCCCTTTCGTTCAGGACAAAAATAAAACAAGGACCGGTTTATGTAAGCGATTTGTTTAAACTTTACAAATACGAGAACCTGCTCTATACCATTCATTTAACCGGTAAAGAAATTGATGCTTATCTGGAATACTCTTGTAACTTATGGTTTAATCAGATGAAAAACAAAAACGATCATCTACTTAAGATAGAAAAGAACGAACAGGGATACTACCGATTAAGTAATCAGTATTACAATTTTTCATCGGCTTCGGGAATTGATTACCTGGTTGATGTAAGCAAACCTTTCGGTAAGCGGGTAAAGATACTTGGGTTAACCAACGGAACTAATTTTTATTCCGATTCAACCTTTAGTGTTGCAGTTAATTCGTACCGAGGAAACGGGGGTGGTGGACATTTAACCGATGGAGCCGGTTTATTGGCCGACGAACTAAGAAACCGATTAGTTAATTCCACACCTTTCGACTTACGCTATTACCTGATGAAATGGATTGAAAAGGAACAAACCGTTGATGCTGTTAAAGCCAGCAACTGGAGAATAATTCCCGAAGATTACTTCGAAAACGGGAAGCGTAAAGATATGAAATTGCTTTTCGAGGAACATTAGCGAGCCAAAAATTAACAGCAATAATTTAATTCATGTCGGTTTATAAAACACGCCTCGATAACTTTCAGTCTGAATTAAAAAAAGTAAAACAAAAACATGGCACGGTGTCGTTGTTGCGTTTAATTGTTTTTTTAATGTTGGCACTCTCCTGGTTTTATATCATTGCCATTCATCTTACCCTTGGAATTGTTATGGGCTCAAGTCTGGTAATATTATTCTTTGTGCTTTTAAAATGGCACAAACAAATTGAAGATAAACGTGATTTTCTTAAACAACTTTGCGACATTAACCAACAGGAATTGCAATGTTCGCAAGGAAACTATCAGTCGTTTCCTGCTGGCGATGCCTATGTAGATCACAGCCATCCTTACTCCTACGACATGGATTTGTTTGGTAACGGCTCACTTTTTCAGTACCTGAACCGAACCATAAGTATTGGCGGCGAGAAAAAACTGGCTCACTGGTTAAGCCAGACTCCATTGCCCGCAGCGAGTATCACAAAACATCAACAAGCGATTCATGAATTAGCTCCACAAATTGACTTACGGCAACATTTCAGGGCTTATGGCTCCCTGATTCAAACCACAGAGACCGAAGATCAATTTATAAAAAACTGGTTGCAATTGCCATCATTTTTCGATTACAAGAACTGGGCAGCCGTTTACCTTTGTTTGGTTCCTATTCTTAATTTAACCCTAATCGGACTAGCTATTGGAGGCATTTTACCCGGAACACTGATTTTGTATTTAATTTTGGCTAATCTGGCACTGGTTGGAAGCAAAATTAAGCGTTTTAATAAGGCTTATTTTTATTTGAATAAAAGCCACAACAGCCTAAAAAAGATGTTGCATTTGTTGCGTTTGAGTGAATCGGTGCAAGCCAAAGCTCCCTTATTAAAAGAACTAAAAGCCGAGCTTTACCATCAGAATATCCCGGCAAGCAAACAGATTAAGCAATTGACCAAATTACTGGATGCGCTGGACAATAGGAATAATTTGATTGTGGGCATTATTTTAAACTCGCTGTTGTTGTGGGACTGGAATTTATTGTTTCGCATTGAACGCTGGCAAAAAAGTCACCAGCCCGATTATGAAAAATGGCAGGAAACTCTGGCCTACTTTGATGCCTTATGCAGTTTGGCCGGTTTCGCATTCAATCACCCCGATTTCAGCTATGCTGAATTATCGCAAGCCGAATTTGAATTTAAAGCCCAACAAATAGGGCATCCGCTTTTGCCGGCTCAGGTGCGCATTTGCAACGATTTTTCGCTCGATCAAAGTCCCCGATATGCTATTATTACCGGAGCTAATATGGCCGGGAAAAGTACCTTTTTGCGGACCATAGCAACCAATTTGGTATTGGCCGGATGCGGTGCTCCGGTTTGTGCCAAACTCCTGCGTTTTACCCCGCTCCCTTTGCATTCGAGTATGCGGGCCGAAGATTCGCTAATGAAAAATGAATCGTACTTTTTTGCTGAACTAAAAAGGCTGCAACGAATCACGCGGGAATTGGATAAAGGAGAAAAACTCTTTATCATTCTCGATGAAATTTTGCGTGGAACCAATTCTGAAGACAAACGAAAAGGTTCTATTGGTTTTATAAAAAAAATAACCTCAAAACAAGCGTATGGATTAGTTGCCACACACGATCTGGAACTGGCACGTTTGGCCGAACAACAACCTGATATTTTTAAAGCGCTGTGTTTTGAAGTAGCTATAAAAAACAACGAACTGCAATTCGACTATAAATTGCAGCCCGGTGTAACTAAAAATATGAATGCCTCTTTTTTAATGAAGCAAATGGGAATAATTGATTAACTGCAAGATTAAAACGCCCAACCAATTCTAAGACCTGCGGTTACCGCCATTGGGAAATCTTCGCCTCCAACAATAAAACCATAATTAAGTGTCTCGTAATTATCGTTACCCAAACCGTAGCCCAGACCAAAATAGGAATCAACCACAAAGGCATCGTTAAAAACCCATTGCTTTCCAAATTTTAAAGTAAAGGCAAAGGCAAATTCATCCGTCGAAGTTCTGGTTCCGTCAGAATACCAGTAATCGTAGTTCCATTTATCGTATTTTACATACCGTAAAGCCAATTCCGGAGCAAAATAAGCCCCTTTTAAAATATGCGAATAATGCATTCGTTGCATGTAAAAGTCGGGTGTGCGAATAAATTTATAGGCAAACTTTCCGTAAGCCCCCTTTGGATTAACATCCAACTGGTCGATACCCAAACCCACAATACCCAAGGCAACTTCCCACGATTGGCCCGGCTTGTAGTTTTGTTCATAGGCAATTTCGGTACTACCAACCAAAGGCGATAAAAAATTAAACTTTAAAGCCCTACGATTCTGATTGATATAATACTCTGCGTTGTTAAAAGTGTTTCCTTCAATTTTTATTACTTCGCCGGTGTTAAATTCCACCCGATCGACCAGGGCTTTATCAATTCCAAAAATGATATTGGGATTCTTTTCGTAATAATATTTTACTTCAGCTGAGGCTATTTCTGAAACCGTGCAAACTATTTCTTCGCCACTTAACTTTACTATTTTATCCTGACTCATAGCTGTAAAAGCCATAAGAATTAAACCAAAGGTTAGAATTTTTTTCATCGTTAGGGTTTTCGTTAATTATGCACCATAGATGCTTTATAAAGAATTTGGTTGCTTAAAAAAATTAATATAATTATTTGGCTTAAAGTAAGCTTATTCTGATAAATAAACAACACATAAAATCTAAAACAAATTGCTTCACCAATTGTCAATGAGAATTATTACTACCTTTGTTTCTGCTTAAATAAGCACGAGGTTTGCAAGAAAATACAACTTCCAATAGCCTTGCAAAAACGATTTAATGAACTAACTGAATATTAAAATAATACAACAAATGAACCATCTTTTAAGTGCCATTTTAGCCTTATTTCTGTTGGCAGGATTCGGTTGCCAGCAAAAAACAAAAACCGAACAAAAACCAATTATTACCGTAAGTTTAATTCCGCAAAAGTTTTTCGTAGATCAAATAGCCGGCGAATGGCTCGATGTTAATGTAATGATACCTCCGGGGGGCAATCCTCATACCTACGAACCCACTCCGCTTCAAATGAAAGCTTTATCGAATTCATCGGCTTACCTTTTGATTGGCCAAATAACTTTTGAAACTTCCTGGATGGACAAACTGGTTTCGGTAAACCCCGATATGAAAGTTTTTGACACATCGGAAGGTGTAGAATTTATTTCGGAAGAAGCCTGGGAAATGGAAGCTGAAGAAAATGAACACCTACATGCCGAAGAAGCTGGTCACGACCACCACCACCATGCGTACAATCCGCACATCTGGCTATCACCCAATCTGGTAAAAATCCAGGCCGATAATATTTTTAAGGCTTTATCTGAATTATACCCCGATTATAAAGATAAAATGGAACAAAACCTGAATCGTTTTAAAACACAATGCGATTCTGTGCATCAACAATTAGACAAACAGTTAAAACAAGCCAATGGAACCAGCTATATTGTTTATCACCCGGTTTGGACCTACCTGGCCAAAGAATATGGTTTGCATCAGGTTTCGATTGAGCACAATGGCAAAGAAGCAACCGCTGATAAATTGAAAAACATTATTGACTTTGCTAATGAAAAAAACATTCGAATAGTTTTTGTACAAAAAGAATTCAGCAATGCCCAGGCAAAAACCATTGCCGAGCAAATAAAAGGTAGAGTGGTAAGCATGAACCCACTGGATTACAACTGGTTTAACACAATGAAAGAATTTGGCGAAGCTTTTCAAATGGTTGGAAAACAAGAGTAAAAGCACGCGTAGTTTTAAATAGCAATTAAAAGCCATTCTACTACTTGTTTACATTTCAACAAAAAACGTTTAAGCAACCATGAGACAACCATTAATTGAAATAAAAGACCTATCGGTTGGATACCAGTCGCAGAAAGTGCTGAACCAGGTAAATCTCAGCATCAACAGCAACGATTTTATTGGAGTAATAGGGCCCAACGGAGGAGGAAAAACCACACTCATAAAAACCATCCTGGGCTTGATTCCTTATTGGGAAGGAAACATTATTTATCATATAAAATCGTCGAAGATTGGATATTTGCCACAATTTAATCCGCTCGATAATGAATTTCCGATTACTGTTTTCGATGTGGTGCTTTCCGGATTGGCAGGAAAAAAAGGTTTATTCAGGCGCTTTACAGCGGCTGATAAAACCCACGCCGAAAACTTAATGGAACAAGCAGGAATAACGCATCTTAAAAATAAAGCTATCGGCCGACTATCGGGTGGACAAATGCAACGGGTTTTGCTTTGTCGCGCTTTAATGAACCAGCCCGAACTTCTAATTTTGGATGAACCAAGCACTTTTGTCGACAATCAGTTTGAACACGAATTGTTTGAATGGCTGCGCAAGTTAAACGAAACTATCGCTATTTTAATGGTTTCACACGATTTGGGAACCATATCGAGTCACGTAAAAACCATTGCTTGTGTTAATACTGAAGTGCATTACCACCAATCGAGCAAAATAACTCCCGAACAATTGGCAAATTACAACTGCCCGATAAAACTCATTACACATGGTGATGTTCCTCATCAGGTTTTGGCCCCACATAAATAAAAAATTATGAATGCTTTTTTAGAATTGTTTCAATATACTTTTATTAAACATGCACTATTGGCAGCCTTACTTTCGAGCATTATATGCGGGGTATTGGGTACTTACATCGTAAGCAAGCGTATGGTATTTATTTCCGGTGGAATAACGCACGCTTCGTTCGGAGGTATTGGTATGGCTTTTTATTTGGGATTGCCGCCATTTCTTGGAGCTACCATTTTTGCTTTACTTTCTGCTTTAGGAATTGAATGGATAACAAAAAACGGAAACATCCGAAACGACTCCAGCATTGGCATTTTATGGTCGCTGGGCATGGCTATCGGAATTATTTTTGTTTACATAACTCCCGGGTTTACTCCCAATTTAATGAGTTATTTGTTTGGGAGCATTTTAACCGTTAGCACAATGGAATTATGGATAATGGGAACATTAACAGCAATTACCATAGCTTTTTTTGTCCTGTTTTTCCGTCCCATATTATTTTTTGCCTTTGACGACAATTTTGCCAAATCGCAAAAAGCTCCGGTAAACTTTTTAAATTACACCCTCATACTTTTAATTGCGTTGGGCATAGTTATCAATATAAAAGTGGCCGGAATAATTTTGGTAATGAGCATGCTTACCCTACCCCAAAACACAGCAAACCTGTTTTCAAACAACTTTAAACACATTATCATTTATTCCATTCTCATTAGTTTTGCAGGAACCATGACAGGACTGGCCGGCTCATTCTGGCTTGGAATTCCCTCTGGGGCATCCATCATTTTTACGCTTTCGGGCATTTTCTTTTTAGCAAAAATTGCAAAAATAGTTATTGAAAAAAATACGCGTAAACAAAACCGCTAAAAGCCTGTTATTAACGGTGAACAACAATTTTTAATTAATAAGCTAAAGCTTTAATGCTTGTAGCAATAAAATAAATACCTTATGGACTTTGATGTTTTAGTAATAGGAAGTGGCCCCGGCGGATACGTAGCGGCCATTCGGGCATCGCAACTGGGATTGAAAACCGCTATCGTAGAAAAAGCTGAAGTGGGTGGAATCTGCCTAAACTGGGGATGTATTCCCACCAAAAGCCTTTTAAAAAGCGCTCAGGTTTTCGATTATACCAAACACGCTGCCGATTACGGAGTGACACTAAACAGTGAACCCAAAGCTGATTTTACCAAAATGGTAGAACGCAGTCGTAACGTAGCCAATGGAATGAGCAGTGGCGTTCAATTCCTTTTAAAGAAAAATAAAATTGAAGTTATAACTGGTTTTGGAAAACTTACGGCCAAAAATACGGTTGAAGTTACCGATGCCGAGGGTAATAAAAAAAAGGTGACAGCCAAACACATTATTCTGGCTACCGGAGCCCGTTCAAAAGAACTGCCCAACCTTCCGCAAGACGGAAAAAAAATTATTGGCTATCGCAAAGCCTTAACCCTTGACAAGCAACCCGAGAGCATGATTGTGGTAGGCTCAGGAGCTATTGGCAGTGAGTTTGCTTATTTTTATGCCACCCTTGGAACCCAGGTTACACTGGTAGAGTTTTTGCCAAACGTTGTTCCCAACGAAGACGAAGAAGTTTCGAAACAATTGGAACGCTCGTTTAAAAAAGCCGGAATTAAAGTAATGACCAATGCATCGGTGGAAAAAGTGGATACATCGGGCAAAAAATGCAAAGTTACCATCAAAACCAAGAAGGGCGAAGAACAACACGAAGCCGACGTGGTACTTTCCGCTGTGGGTATTACTCCAAATATCGAAGGTATTGGAATTGAAGAAATGGGCATTGAACTGGAAAAAGGTAAAGTAAAAGTTGATGATTTTTACCGTACAAATATTGAAGGCGTTTATGCCATCGGTGACATTGTTCACGGACCTGCGCTGGCTCACGTAGCATCGGCCGAAGGTATAGCCTGTGTTGAAAAAATTGCCGGACTCGATGTACATCCGGTAGATTATTCCAATATTCCCGGTTGTACTTACACCATTCCCGAAGTAGCTTCAGTTGGATTGACTGAAAAAGCAGCCAAAGAAGCAGGTTACCAGATAAAAGTGGGTAAATTTCCTTTTACTGCATCGGGTAAAGCAAGCGCTGCCGGAGCAAAAGAAGGTTTTGCCAAACTTATTTTTGACGAAAAATACGGCGAATTATTGGGAGCCCATTTAATTGGTGCCAATGTAACTGAAATGATTGCTGAGCTGGTGGTTGCAAAAAAACTGGAAACAACAGGTCATGAACTAATAAAATCGATTCATCCGCACCCAACCATGAGCGAAGCCATAATGGAAGCTGCCGCTGCAGCCTACGACGAAGTGATTCATATTTAAGTAATGGATACCTAAACAAACCCCGGAATTTATTTTTTCCGGGATTTGTTTTTTACACCGCCCTTTTTTGACTGTTTATATCAATGATTAAGATGTTAAACATCATCAGTAAAAAACCAATTGTTCTGTACAGATTTTTGCATATTACCGATTAAGTTACTTATTTTGGTTGTCGTTAAAATTTTATTTATCAATACATTATTTCATATGAAAAACCCAATTTACTTATTAATAATTGCAACAGTTGTTCTGTTTGCAAGTTGCAAAGGTCCGGTAAAAAACGCTACAGAAAATGAAACGGAAAAAACTCCTGGTATCCATAAAGTTATGGTAGCCGAAGTTATTCAGGCCAATGCCTATACTTACCTGAGCGTTGACGAAGAAGGTGATGTTTATTGGATTGCGGTTCCTAAAATTGAAGCTTTTATGGGCGAAACCTATTATTTTAGCGAAGCTATGGAGATGAAAAACTTCAAAAGTAAAGATTTGGACCGGGTGTTTGAGTCGGTTTTGTTTGTTCAGAATTTAAGCAAAGAACCCATTGAAGTAAGCGAATCTATGCCTGCTCATGCCACACAAATTCCGGGAGCTCCCGTTCTTGACAAAAAAGAAGTTCACGTTCATGCTGCCGAAGGTGCCATTACACTGAAAGAATTATTCAGCAACAAGAAAAAATACGAAGGCCAGAAAGTAACCGTAAGTGGCGAAGTAGTGAAAGTAAACTACGGCATTATGGATAAAAACTGGTTTCACCTTCAGGATGGTACCGAAAGCGACGGAAACTATGATTTAACCATTACTTCGCTTGAAGAAGGTGTTGAGATTGGCCAAACCCAAACTTTTGAAGGAACGCTGGTTTTGGATAAAGATTTTGGATACGGTTATTCCTACGAAGTCCTTTTGGAAAATGCTGTAATAAAAAAAATAAAATAAAAACAAATTCTTTAAAAAGCCCTGCCGGTAAAGTCAGGGTTTTTTTTTGCTTGAAATTCTATATTGATTTAAAATACCTGCGGGTTAAAACTTTTTTCAATTCGCGTTCAATTATCTGATGCGCAATTACCTCAACCAACGATAATTCGGGTGCTTCGTTTTGGGTTTTTTGTAAAGCATTATTGCTGATATCAATCTGATACAAAATGGCGTAAAGCCTTCCGGAATCATGAATCATTAATCCATCGACCTGTTGAACCAATTGTTTGTGCATTTCGTTATATGCATTCGATATTTCGCCCGAAAAAGTAATTTCCAAACCAAACATGCCAAAATCTTTCATAATCTGCTGTATGGTTTCTAAAATAACCGCTTCTCCATCGAGGAATTGGGGTGTGTTCTGAAAATGTAGATCCGGTAAATTCATTTTTTAAATGTACAACAAATCGAAAATAATCAAACAAATAGCATCATTAATAATTATTTGTTTGGTTTACAAAACCAATAGCAGAGCGAAGCTGTTTGACTAATAAATCGAAATGTATGAAATTTAAAACAATCGCATTTTTCCTGTTAAGCTTAATTATTATTTTTCAAAAAACGGGTTTCAGTTCCGAAACGGAAAAGTTTTACCAGTTATTTATTAAAGGTGATATGAAAACGTGGGCTTCTACGCTGGATGAACTCACCATTCAATATGAGCAATCGAAAAACTCAGCATTGCTCGAAGAACTGGTATTGGCAACTTACGGACTGGTTGGCTACTATTTGGGAAAAGAACAGAAAGAATTGGCAGCAAAAAGTCTGCAAAGCGGAACCCATTACCTGAATATACTTGCCGGTAACAAACCTAACAACCAAACCTACCAGGCATTAAAAGGCGCTTTTATTGGTTTTGAATTGGGCCTGAATCCATGGAAAGCTCCATTTATTGGACCCGAAAGTCAAACAACTATAAACAATGCAATTAAAAAAGCACCCAATAATCCACAAACCAATTTTGAATATGCCAACCTGTTGTTTTGGTCGCCCAAATGGGTTGGAGGCGACAAACAAAAAGCCCTGATTTATTATAGAAAAACCATTGTTTTATTGGAGCAAGAGCAAAAAACCCATCAATGGTATTATTTATGGGCATACACAGCCTATGCCAATGCTTTAAAAACCCTGGGCCGTAGCGATGATGCACAAAAGGTATATCAGCAAATAGTTGCCATTGAACCCGAATACCAATGGGTTAAAGAAGAATTATTGAAAAAAAACTAAACCCTTGTTAGCGAATCGGTACTTTCAGTAGTTCTTTACCTTCAATTTTTGCCACCAGGTTATCGCCAATTTTAACCGGACCAACGCCTGCGGGAGTCCCGGTAAAAATTAAATCGCCAATTTTCAGGGTGAAAAATTTAGACACATGGGCAATTATGGCATCAAAAGAATTAATCATCATACCTGAGTTGCCTTGTTGAACCAATTCACCATTCTTTTCTAAAGTAAACGAAATGTTATTTACCGGTGGAAGTTGTTCTTTGGCAACGAATTTTCCCAAAGGTGCGGCACCGTCGAAACACTTGGCTTTTTCCCAGGGCAAACCTTTGCTTTTAAGTTGTTGTTGCAGATCGCGGGCAGTAAAATCAATACCAATACCTATTTCATCGTAATAGCGATGTGCAAATTTTTCTTCAATATTCTTTCCCAACTTATTAATCTTTAAAACCAATTCTACTTCATAATGAATGTCGCTCGAGAAATCGGGATAAAAGAAAGGCTGGTTTTTTTGTATCAGCGCTGTTTCGGGCATCAAAAAAATTACCGGCTCGTCGGGAATGGGATTGTTCAATTCTTTGGCATGCTCCACATAGTTCCGGCCAATGGCAAGTATCTTCATAATTTTAATTATTATTTTTGCATTCCACGCAGTTTAATCTGCGTTAAAATCTTTTTAGTATATAAAGGAAATTCGCTATTGAGTATCCAACCGTAGTATCCGGGGTCTTTTTCAAAAACCTGAGTAACCGGAACCCCTTTGTATTTTCCAAAATTAAATACTTCAACTCCTTTTTCGTTGTAAATAATGCGTCCGGCAAAATCAACATTCTGGTTGTGCGACGAAAACTCGGCCAGGGCGTTAATATCATTAACGATGGGTTTGCTTACTTTTCCATTGTTATCTTCAAAGTCGATATCCTGATACATGTCAAGTTGAGACTTAAGCACCTCGTAAGTGGCTTTGGTATCGGCGGCTGCACCATGAGCTCCTTCGAGTTCTTTTCCACAATAGAATTTATAGGCTGCCGACAAGGTGCGGCGCTCCATTTTATGGAAAATAACCTGCACATCGATAAACCGGCGTTTCATAAAATCGAAATCGACATCGGCTCGTAAAAACTCTTCGGCCAATAAGGGAATATCGAACTTATTGGAGTTAAACCCCCCAATATCGGATCCTTCAAGGACTTTCGAAAATATTTTCGCAAACTCCTTAAAAGTGGGTTTATCTTTTACATCTTCGTCACTTATACCATGCACTGCTGTTGATTCAGCCGGAATGGGCATTTCGGGATTGATTCGCTGGGTTTTCTCCTCCTCTTTTCCATCAGGAAAAATCTTCAGGTAAGCTATTTCTACTATCCTGTCGGTTACAACATTTATGCCCGTTGTTTCCAGATCGAAAAATACGATAGGGCGCTTTAAATTTAACTGCATTTTACTTTTTTTTCAGATTGTACTATTTACTCCTTGACTTTCACCAACCAATTGCGGTGTTCAATTTTTGCTCCACTGGGAACATCGGGAACCGAAATTTTAAATTCCGAGTCTTCGATGGTGGTTCCTTTAATTACAAGGGTGTAAGAACCCGGTGGAAGCGCTATGGTAGCCTGCTGGCTCGAAAAATCGTATGTATAGGTACCAAAAACTAATTTGGATTTACTGAACGCTGTAACAATAATGGTAGAATCAATGGTCACCAAATCGCTCATGGCCTCGCTTGTTCCGGTTTTTAGTTTTAATTGAATAATTTTTACCGAAGGATCTTCGTTGTTAAAGACAACCCGATAAATATCGGCAAAACCCATTCCGTCGGGGCGCAAAGCTGAAACATAAGCATAGCGCTGATTGGGAGAAAAAGCAATGGTTGTATTATCGAATACATCATTTAATGGGTATTCCAATTGCTTTGGTGTATCAAATTCACGCGTATTGGCATTAATAGCTGATTTAAAAATATCGAAACCTCCCATCGAATTTGGATTATCAGAACAAAAATACAAGGTATTCCCATCCTGACTTAATACCGGAAAATCTTCGTTATAGGGTGTATTAATATTGGAACCGCAATTACGGGGTTCGCCCCAATCGCCGGTTGGTAATTTCAGGCTGTAATAAATGTCGGTTCCTCCCTGCCCACCATCACGATTACTCGAAAAATAAAGGGTGTCGGCATTGGCTGTTTCGTAGGCGGCAAATTCACCACTTTTACTGTTTATACTTTCGTTTAATAAATTTTTCCCTCTAAAACTATTCCTGTTTCTGTCGGAATACATAATATCCTGAAAGGCCTCGTAACCTGCCATTTGAACAAAAAGCTTGTCGTTTGCCAGTGAAAAACCGGCAACAAACTCATCGTCGATGGAATTTACTGCTGCCAGTTTACGGCCTTTTTCAAAAATACCGTCGTCAACAACAGCATAATATACATTGTTGGTGTAAAGCATAAATTTATGATCGTAATCCTGATTGCTGGTATAAAAAAGCAATTCTCCATCGGGCGAAATTACAGGACTCAACTCGTCCATTTCGGAATTAAACTTTGAGCCCAAATTAATGAAAGAAACATCGAGTGGGTTTTTCACGAGTTTTTTTGCCTGATTGGCCATTTGCATCCATTGGTCACAAAGTTGCAACCACTCACTCTTTTTAGGATCTAAAAGCATGCTATTTTGAATTGAAGCAATACAATTGTCGAACTGATAATTATACAAATAAGCTTTTCCTAATTCAAAAGCAAATTGAGCATTTTGTTTAAACTGCGATTCTACTTTTAGCAGGTATTTTAGCGCTTTCCATGGTTCCTGATTGCTGTTTAAATGACACAAGCCCAACCGATACGTATTTACGGTATTCAGCGTATCGTATTGGTAAAGCTTTTGGTAGAGCTTTAATGCAACAGCATAGCTTTCCGATTTGAAATGATAATTGGCATCGCGCGCTTCTTTTTGAGCAAAAATGTTTATTGAAACAGCCATGATTACAATCAGCAGAAAAACTGGTTTAATATGCTTCATAATATGGATTTCATTTGGTTACAATCAGCAGAATGCAACCACTTTATAATTAGTTATTGTGTCAGGTAAATGGTGCGAAAAACACCATCTGTATCGGCTGATGTTATTACCAACTCTTCAGTATGACCGCGTTCGTAACCTTCAAATTTAACTTCAAGCCGATATGTCCCCGGAAACAAGGCTCCAAAAAATGCTCCTCCTTCGCTTTGAACCGGGATTTGAGCAATAATATTTCCATAATTATCGAACAGAGTGGCATAAGCCTTCAGAAAATCTTCGGAATATGGTACGGCATTGGCCGGAGTACCAATCATAACCGTTCCCATCAGGATTATTGATTGCGTTTCATCGCCAAAATTAATTTTGTAAATATCGAGTTTTCCAAAACCTTCTTTTCGGTTGGCCGATACGTAAGCCGTTTGTCCATCGGCTGTAAATGAAATAGTGGTATTATCGAGTGGTGTATTTATGGGGAAACCAAGGTTACGCGGAGGAGTCCAGGTGTTGGTAGAATCGATATATAATGATTGAAAAATATCGTATTCGCCAATACCGCTATGTCCTTTTGAGGCAAAATACAAGGATTTTCCATCCGGGCTCAGGCTCGGAAAATTATCGTCGAACTCGGTGTTGATGGTTGAACCCAGATTTTGCGAAGGTCCCCACTTACCTGAAGCATCTTTTCGTGAATAATAAATATCGAGTCCACCTCTGCCTCCTCGCCGGTCGCTTACAAAAAAGATTTTATTCCCATCGGGCGAAATACATGCGCCCATTTCAACTCCATCGGTATTCAAATCGGCAGGTAATTCTGAGCGGGTAGCAACACTAAACTTATTTCCCTTGCGATTTACCATTTTAATATCGTGGGTAAAATAATCGCCATCAGCATAAATCATAATTTTCTCGCCGTTAGCCTGCATCCCAACAACGGTTTCGTTATCGTAAGTATTTACCGGAATTGGCTTTGCTTTTTCCCAACTTCCTTTGCGATTGTCGGAATAAAAAACATTGGCAATGTAATCTTCAAAATCATTAACATAAGTGCTTTTAGACGTATAAACCATGGTTGAATTATCGGCTGAAATAAACGGATAATAATCGTCGTAAATGGTGTTAATGGTTGAATCGAGGCGCTCAAACACCACATTCCGCGGATAGTTGATACGTTCCAACGCATCGTAACACATTTTGATAAGGCGATCGGATTCGGTAAGTTTATCTTCAGCCACACCAATCATTTTAAATTCATAGAAAGCCTCAACCGCTTCGGTAAACCGGTAATTATACATGTAGGCGCGACCCAGGTAGTAATAGCTTTGAACCGGATAATTGTTATGCCCCACCACAAACTCCAGGTAGGGAATAGCCAACGATTTATCGATGGTTGTTTCGGTATAACAAATTCCAATCCGGTAATTAAGTTCAATATTTTGCTTGTCTCTTTCATAAAGTATCAGGTAATTTTCAAGCGCAAATTCATAATCGCCATCACGAAAGCTATTTTCGGCATACTTCTGGGTAAGGATGAGTTCAATATCGGTTTGTGCTTTTAAGGGCAGAAACGCAACTATAGTAAATAAAACAAAAGCAAGTGCTTTTTTCAACATAATTATTTCGTTTTCTTTAAGTTGAATTTTTCAGCTCATAAAGATATAAAATATCAGCTATTTTAACACTTTAGCCGGTAAGAACATGCCATTATTATTATTGCCGCACCAACAATGCAAAAAGCCACGCTAAAACGTGGCTTCTTAAATTTATTTGTATTTCGAATAATTATCCGTTAATCATCATGGGCATTAGCAGCATCAAAACGTCTTCGTTTTCTGAATCGGTTTCAAAGGGTACTAAAATACCGGCACGTGTGGGATCAGAAAGATTCATTACCACGTCGGCACTGGCTATATTTGCAAGAATTTCGATAAGGAACAACGACTTAAAACCAATCTCCATTTCATCACCTTCGAATTGGCATTTTACGCGTTCGTGAGCTGAAATTGAAAAGTCGATATCCTGAGCTGAAACCGTTAACTGATTTGCAGTTAACGATAATTTTATCAGATTGCTTGCCTGATTGGAGAATACTGAAACCCGACGCAATGAATTGTAAAAGTCGAGTCGATCGATAACCAATTTATTGGGATTATCTTTAGGAATAACTGCCTCGTAATTAGGGTAATTCCCTTCGACCAAACGGCAAATTAATTTGTAACCATTAAACTCAACCATGGCGTTTTTTTGATCGAACTGCAGGTTTACTGCACTTTCGTCTTTTGGTAGAATATTTTTTAAAAGACCGGCTGGTTTCTGTGGCAAAATAAACGAAGCAGAATCTTCTGATTTGACGTCGGTACGGCGGTAGCGCACCAATTTGTGTGCATCGGATGCTACAAAAGTTAAATGCTCGGGCGACAATTCCACATTAATACCGGTCATTACCGGTCGCAATTCGTCGTCGGATGCAGCAAACAAGGTTTTACTTAAACCCAAACCCAATACTTCGGCGGTAAGCGAAACGGACTTTACATCGCCTTTCATCTCGGGAATGGAAGGAAAATCGACACTTTGCTGACCCATGATACTGAATTTACCATTCTCGGAAACTATATCAACAGTAAGCGATTCCTTATCGATATTAAACGTTAAGGGCTGCTCCGGAAATTCCTTAAGAATGGTGGTAATCCGTTTGGCATCGATGGCAATTTCTCCCTCATCGGAGGAGCTTTCGAGCGGCACTGTGGTAATTAAAGTTGTTTCCAGATCCGAAGCTGTAACAATCAAAGCCCCGTCTTTTAGCTGAAAAAGAAAATTGTCGAGAATTGGTAAGGTGTTTTTTGAACTGATTACACGGCTAACAGCCTGTAAATGATGCAGCATTGATGAGCTTGAAACTATAAAATTCATATCTGTTTGTTTTTTTATCGAGTAACCAAAAATATTAAAAATTAAATTAAATTAGGGATTTATATGCTCATTCTTTTAAGAAACTTTGCAAACTCCGTAAAATGGGGTCAAATTCGTAATATTGACCAATAAACAATTCACCCTCTCCCGTTTGCAAATAAAAAAAATCCGGATCAATCTTCAATTTCTGTCCAAAGCTATCGGTTTTTCCCTGTCCCGGTTTTTCATAAAAAACAAAGTGTTGTTTTTGACCCGCTGTAGTTTCAACCATCAGTCGGCAAAAAGGTTCATTACGTAAAACTACGTTGAGTTCATTTTCAGTTTGCCGGTTTATTTTTGCATAATACTTTTTAAAACGAAATTCATTAAGGAACATTTCTGTTTCGAGGGTATCAAAGCCAACAACCGGTTGCTGCTTCAAAAGATTATACAAAACAATCGCTCTTTTTTTGTACACTATTTTAAACGAATTTTCCGGCTCGTTCGGGTATTGAACGGTAAGCGAAGAAATCTGTTTTAAATCGTAATTAAAAACCTGTTGTCCTTTCCAATAAGCTTCGTTAACCGAAAAACGCGAAGAAAATTCACTGCTAAAGTCTGGCAATTCTACCCAAAAGGGTTCATTAACATCAGAGGCCATCAGGTATGTTACTTTATTGTTTGAATAGGTACTACCTACAAAAAAACTACTAAGCTTTTTACCCTTTGACAAAAGTTCAACCTTAACCCCCTGTGTTTGCAATTGAATGGCTATGGAATCCTTAACCCTAAGTGAAACCGGTGACTTAATCACAAATTGTTTTAAAGTAGATAACAGCAAATCTACCCGATTGGTTTCTGTTATAAACTCCTCGTTTACCAGCCAACCGTTTGAACTGCGTTCTAAAATCATCTGACAGGTTTCGCTATCGTGTAAAACAATTTTATCAACAAGAGCCGTATCAAGCTTTGTAAAATTATGCAAATTATAGTTCTTGTTTTCAATAGAATGCCGGAGAACTAAAAACAAAGCCAAAAGAGACAAAACGAAAACAGCAATTATTTGTATGATTCTATTATTCATGCCTTTAAAAACAAAAGCTTTTCATTTATACTCCCTGAGCGTATTTTCTTTTCCGATAATAATTATAAGCTATACCCAGCAAAACAATCAGCAAAACAGGCAATAACAGGTTTATTGATTGCCAGAATAATCGCTCCCGGGTAATTTTTAGTTTATCAAGCATCCTCAACTTGTATTCTTTTGAGCGCGCATCCATTAATCCTTCCAAATCGCACAAATAATTGATGCAGTTGAGTATAAATTCTTTGTTGGCAAAAGTTTGCCGGGTAAAACGGTCGAAGCCCAAAGGCAATGCTTCCTGTTTATTTCCGTTTCGCTGGCTGTAATTGCGAATGATATCGCCATCGGAAATAACTATCATTTTTGTTGCCTGGCTTAAGGTTATCGGTTTATTTCCATAAACGGATGCATCGAAAGGAAGTACCCGATTGGCAAAAACCGACTGAAAAGTTCCCTCGAGTAAAACGCCGGTTGGCAAAAACGAACTGGTAAATCGGTCCGGATCCTGACGTTCGCTAATCATTGATAAATCGATAAGTGCAGGAACGCTTACCTGCCGGCTGTACTTCGATGAAGTAAGCAAAATTTCTTTTTTAATATTTCCATCGTTCCCAACCGTATCTATTGCATTGGCAAATTCTGATTTTACCACATCAAGGTTTTTCGAAATGGGGTGAGCACTCACGGGATTCATTAAAGGATAATAAACCCAGGGTGCAGGTGCAAATTGGGGCTGTTGACCGGCCAAAGCTGTATTTACCGGAATGGTGGCACATTGCAAATCCTGTATCAGGTTGTAATTAATGCGTATCCCGTATGTAAACAACATATCGTCGAGATTCAATTCGCGGTTCAAAGCCAGGGTTGAACGGGTATAAGCCAAACTGTCGGTATTTACATCCACCTGATCGATAAGCCATAAAACTGAACCTCCATTCATGATAAACTGGTCGATAAGAAACTTATTCTTTTCAGAAAAAGCTTTTTGTGGTTTGGCTATCACAATTAACTTGAAATTGTTGTTCCCCAACGAATCAATTAAACTGTACGGATACTCATTTATCCGCATACGATACACCTCATAAAAATCGGATAGTGTGGTTCCAATGTCTTCTACCTCGGTGAGCGACAGCATTCCATAGTCGTCGATAAAGGCAACTTTTGGAGCCGACTCCGTAGTAAGTTTATGCATGGCATAAGCCAACTCGTACTCCAATGCCTGAATGGAAGAATTAAGGTTTCCTTCGGGCGAATAGCCTGCATAATTTTTTAACACATTAACAGCAACTTCTTTTCCCTGATATGACATTAACATTCCCGGAAAAATTATCTTCTGAGAGTTGCTTCCGTCTTTTTCTTTAACCTGTAAATTAGTTGGTTGCAAACCTTTTTCGTACAAATACTTAAAAAGCTCATTCCTGGCTTTTGGGTCGGAATTTTCTGAAGGATCGATAAATTCGTACTGAATGTTGTCTTTTCCATACACCCTGAATTCGTCCAATATTTCGCGCATGGCATGTTGAAGTCGCTTAAAACCCGCAGGCATTTCACCATCAAGGTAAATCCGAAAGTAAATAATATCGTCGATGGATTTTAATTCCTGTTTGGTATGTTCCGACAGGGTAAAGCGTTTATCGGCAGTTAAATCGATGCGTGTAAAAACAAATTGTGCGATAAACCATACCAGCAGAATAAAAGCTACTGCAATAATTAACTGAAAATAACTCTCTTTTTTATAAGTGCTTAACTGCATAAATTCTGTTTTTGTTTTACCAGTTACGGCTTTGTAGCTTAAATCGCGTCAGGGATACAAACAGCGCAATCAAAGCCAAAAAGTAAACCACATCGCGGGTGTCAATCACTCCCCGGCTCATGGAACGGTAATGCCGGTAAATACTCAATTCCTGAAGAAAAAATTCACCACTCCGGTTGGCCAGCAAAGTACTCGCCGCATCGAAACCATAAAAAAACAAAACAACCAGAACCATACTTAGAATAAAGGCTGCAATGGTATTATCAGTAAGCGATGAGCAAAACAGGCCAATGGCAGAAAAAACAGCCGCTAAAAAAAACAATCCCAGATACGAACCCCAGGTTCCGCCAACATCCATTGTACCAACGGGGTTCCCCAGCCGGTAAACCGAAAAAAAGTAAATAAAAGTGGGTAGCAAAGCGATTACTGCTATGGTAAGAGCGGCCAGATATTTTCCCGTAACAATAGCCAAATCGCTAATGGGGCGGGTCATCAACAATTCAATGGTTCCCGATTTTTTTTCGTCGGCAAACAAACGCATGGTAATTGACGGAATCAGAAACATAAAAACCCAGGGAGCCAGTGCAAAAAAGGTATCCATGTCGGCATAGCCATAATCGAGCACGTTGTTAGCTCCTGGAATGACCCACATAAAAAGCCCCGTTGCCAGCAAAAATACCGCAATAACAATGTAGCCGGTTAATGAGCTAAAAAATCCTGCAATTTCTTTCCTGAATAGTGCAATCATAGTTTACGCTGTTTTTTTGAGAGCACAAAAATAATGGTTTTTACCAAACCGCTCTCATTTTGTAATTATAGGATCCTGCAAAGGTTTAATTGCTTGCAAAAAAGCAGGTTTTAATTCGAACTATTAAACCCGAACACCCATAACGATGATATCGTCAATCTGATCAATCTCGCCACGCCACTGGTCGATGGTGGTATTGAGAATCTCGCGCTGCTCTTCCATCGATTTGTCCTGAATACTCAACAGCAATTCTTTAAAGGGCTTCGATTTGAATTTACCCCCGGTTGGGCCGCCAAACTGGTCGGCATAACCATCAGAAAAAATGTAAAAAGTATCGCCGGGTTGGAGTTCAATTTCGTTATTGGTAAAACTTTCTTTCTCGCGAATATATATTCCAATAGGCATTTTATCGGCTTTAACTTCAATAAGTTCACCATTACGGAAGAGCAGCAGTGGATTATAAGCGCCGGCGTATTGTAGTTTATTGGCTTCAAAATCAATTACACACAAGGCAATATCCATTCCGTCTTTGGCTTCGCCTTCTTTTCCGGTTTGTCCCAAGGTACGTTTCACCTGGCTGCGCAAATCGTTCAGAATAAGATGCGGCTGAACCGTATTGTTTTTATTTACAATCTCGTTAAGGAACGAAACGCCCAGCATACTCATAAATGCCCCCGGAACCCCATGACCGGTACAATCGGCAGCAGCCACAATAACTTTGTTTCCTACTTTATTCATCCAGTAATAGTCGCCACTAACAATATCGCGGGGGCGGAAAAGAATAAAATGTTCGCGTAGAATCTCAGTGGCAAATTCGGGCGCCGGTAAAATTGCGGTCTGAATTCGCTTGGCGTATTTTATGCTGTCGGTAATTTCTTCTTTTTGTTTTTCAATTTCTGTTTTCTGTTCTTCGAGCAACAGGTTGTCGCGCATTTTACGCTTGTAGCTTCGGAAAACCTGTACCGAAAAGCCGGAAACTACCAGCAGGCCAATCAGGATAAACGTACGAACCAGGCGGTCGCGTTTTTGTTTTTGCTGGTATTCGAGGTCTTTTTGCGCCTGAATAAATTCCTGTTCTTTTTGCTGTTTGTCGAATTCGTATTGCATACTCATTTGGGTAAGTAACTCCACATTCTCGTCGCTTTGAATGGTGTCGTTTATTTCCTTGAATCGCAAAAAGCTCTTATAAGCCTTTTTGTAATCACCTACTGCAGCATAAGCTTTACTCAATTGCTCGTTGATCGATTTAAGATTTACCAGCGATTCAATTTCTTCAGCCATCTTTTTTGCTTTAAGCAGGTATGAAATAGCTTTGGGATAATTCTTTCGGTTAAGTGAAACTTCGCCCATGCCCTGATAAGACAAAATTTGCTCTTCAATTTCGGACAATTCCCTGAGGTTTATCTTTAAACTACGATTGTAGTATTCAATGGATTTATCAAACAATGCTTCACGCTCGTTTTGTGGCACATAATCCGATTTGCGCAGGTAAGTCTGTCCAAAAAGATTATAAATACCAATTACTCCGCGCAAATCGTTTTGCTCCAGATAAATATCCAGGGCATTCTGATAAACCATCATGGCTGAGTCGAACTGTTTGCGTTCATCGTAAATACCTCCCAGGTTCCGATAGGTATCAGCTATTATTGATTTGGCTTCGATTTCGGTGGCCAAACTGTTGGCTTTTTTATACGATTCCATGGCCCTATCGAATTTTTTCTGATCCTCATAAATTCCTCCAATGTTGGCATAAATAGTTGCCACCATATCCAAATAGCCCAGCTCCTCGTTAAGCGCCATGCTTAAATAGTAGTTCTCGAGGGCCTTTTCGTAATTGTACAGGTTATAAAAAGCTGCTCCTATGTTATTATAGCAATAGGCCATATCCTTTTTATTATCGAGCTGTTTTAGCAGGTGTAAGCTTTCGGTATAATGAGAAATAGCTTTACTGTAATCGGCCTGAATATGACTTACCAAACCCATCAGCATCTCAAATTTCGAGGAGTTTTCGGGAAACATATGGTTCACCTTCCTACTCTTTTCGTAATAATAAGCGATGCTATCGAAGGCGTACTGATAATAAAAGCATTTTCCCAAATTATAGTAAGAATCAGACAGTCCTTTTACGAACAGGTTTTTCTCCGACAACCGGACTGCAGTGCATGCATATTCATGTGCCTTTTCTAAATCTTCATTTAAAAAGGCATCTGAAAGTTGGTTCAATACGTTAACTTTTATTGTATCTTCTGTTGCATTGCTTAGCTGACCTAACAAGTCGTACACCTCAGAACGGTGTTCGTTTTGTGAAAACCCGGGGCTTACCGTAAAAATCAATAATAAAATTAGTATTGCCTTAACGTTCATGGTTTTATTATTTATGCCAACTCAAAGATAATTTTTTTATTCTAAAAAATGGATTAAACATCTTTCATCGACAACTGAATTCGTTTTCTTTCTTTATCGACCGATACCACTTTTACTTGAACATGCTGATTCAGCGAAACCACTTCAGAAGGGTTCGACACAAAACGGTTGGCCAGCATCGAAATATGTACCAGTCCGTCCTGATGCACGCCCACATCGACAAAAGCACCGAAATTGGTTATGTTGGTAACAATTCCCGGAAGCACCATGCCCTCGTACAAATCGTTTACCGTGTTAACACCCTCGGCAAACTCAAATACTTTTACTTTGGAACGCGGGTCGCGGCCCGGCTTTTCAAGTTCTTTAAGAATGTCGTTCAAAGTAGGCAAACCAACAGAAGGACTTACGTACTTTTCAGGTTTTATTTGTTTGCGTACCGACTCATCAGCAATTAACACCCCCACTTCTACACCCAGGTCTTTGGCCATAGCATCGACCACGGCATAACTCTCCGGATGAACGGCACTATTATCGAGTGGATTTTTAGCATTGGGAATGCGCAAAAAGCCGGCACATTGCTCAAAAGCCTTGTCGCCCATACGGGGAACTTTTTTTAATTCCTTGCGAGAACTAAAGGCTCCATTCTCTTTACGGTATTCGACCACGTTTTGTGCCAGTTTGGGGCCCAGTCCGCTCACATAGCTCAATAGGTGCTTACTGGCTGTATTCAGGTTTACCCCCACTGCGTTTACACAGCTTTCGACCACAAAATCGAGGTTTTCTTTAAGTTTGTTTTGATCCACATCGTGCTGATACTGCCCCACCCCAATCGATTTGGCATCAATTTTAACCAGTTCTGCCAGGGGGTCCATCAGGCGGCGGCCAATGGAAACGGCTCCGCGCACGGTAACATCATAGTCGGGAAACTCTTCACGGGCAATGGGCGAAGCCGAATAAATGGAGGCGCCACTCTCATTAACCATAAACACCTGCAAATCGCTATCGAAGCGGATGTAACGGATAAAGGCCTCTGTTTCGCGACTGGCTGTGCCATTACCGATAGCTATGGCCTCAATTTTATAGGAGTTCACCAGTGAAAGAATTTTTTTTGTGGCCGTACCTTTTTCGTTTTGCGGGGGATGTGGATAAATGGTTTCGTTGTGCAATAAATCGCCGTATTCGTTAAGGCACACCAACTTGCAACCGGTTCGAAAACCCGGATCGAGCGCCAGAATACGCTTCTGCCCCAAGGGCGAAGCCAAAAGCAGTTGTCGTAAGTTTAATGCAAAAACCTGAATGGCTTCTTCATCGGCTTTTTCTTTATAGCGTTTCTTAAACTCATTTTCGAGTGAAGGTTGAATCAGGCGTTTGTAGCTGTCGTTTACAGCCAGTCGCACCTGCTCCGACGAATGCGTATAGCCACGAACAAACTGTGCATCGAGCAGGGTAAGGCACGATTCGGCTTCGGGCTCCACACTAATTTTTAAAAAGCCTTCGCTTTCGCCCCTACGCATGGCCAACATTCGGTGCGAAGGACATTTTTTAAGCAATTCGGCAAAATCAAAATAATCGGTATATTTAATACCTTCGGTTTCTTTCCCCTTAATTAGTTTTGACACAATCAGAGCATCGTGCTCAAATACACGGCGGCATTTCTGACGGGCCTGCTGATTCTCGCTCACCCATTCGGCAATAATATCGCGTGCTCCCTGCAAAGCTTCCTCAGTAGAGCCTACCCCACCTTTAACGTAAGCCAGAGCCATATCTTCAACTGCTCCCGAAACCTGCTTCATTAGTTGTTTGGCCAGGGGCTCCAATCCCAATTCTCTGGCAACAGTAGCTTTGGTTCTCCGCTTGGGTTTGTAAGGCAAATACAAGTCTTCGAGCTCAACCGGATCAAAGGTATTGGTAATTTTGCGTGCCAGCTCATCGGTAAGCAGGCCTTGTTCACTTATGGTTTCAAGCACGGTAGTTTTTCGTTTTTCCAGTTCTTCAAATTTCTTATTTTGCAATTCTATTTCTCGGATAAACACTTCGTCGAGTCCCCCGGTTCGTTCTTTCCGGTACCGGCTGATAAAAGGAACCGTGGCTCCCTCGTGTAAAAGACCAATTACTGCATTTACCTGATGGTAAGTAATAGCCAGATGCCCGGCGATATGTTCAATATATTTATCCATGGTTTCGTAATTTATTCGGCAAATAAAAACATATTTTGGAATACACCAAAATGTTTATCAAAGCAGCGCATGCACTGAAGCGGCCAACTCGTTACCAATCAAAACTTATGTTCTTAATAACGAAAAAATTTAGCATTCATTTGCTGCCGGCATGAAAAATTTTTAACCAAAATGTTTACCTTCCAATCGGAAACGGAAATACAAGGAAACATACTATTTCGGAAAATAAATTAAACAACAGACAACATTTACCGCAAAGCGGATGTTTTCTCACTACTTAACTAATTATATTGATTGGAATGAAACCACATTTAACACGTTCGCGGTACAAAATAATTGCCGGAGTTTGTGCGGGGCTGGCCGAATGGCTGGGCTGGGACATAACCACCGTGCGGATTCTCTATGTATTGTTAAGCATCCTAAGTGCCGGATTCCCGGGCATTTTAGTATATATTATCCTATGGATAGTAATGCCCGAAAGCTATTAGCGCGTTTTAAAGATTCATCGCATTTTTCGCATAAGAAACGCATTAACAAGCTACGCTTTTGCATACAACAGCTGATAAAAGAAAAAACTGCCCCTGAACCGGGACAGCTTTTTTATTGTACTATGTTTAAGTGGCTTTGGCCACCCTTTTTCAATTAATCGAGGTATTCTGAAATAGGTGCACAAGAGCATACCAGATTCCGGTCGCCATAGCCATCGTCGACACGGGCTACCGAAGGCCAGAATTTATTGTGGGTAATCCAGTCGAGCGGATAAGCTGCCCGATGACGGCTGTAAGGATGTTCCCAATTGTCGTCGGTACATTCCAGCGCTGTATGCGGAGCGTTCTTCAGCAGGTTATCCTTGGCATCGGCCTTTCCGCTTTTAATTTCCTGAATCTCTTCCAGAATACTGTTCATGGCGTCCACAAAGCGATCCAGTTCTTCTTTACTCTCACTTTCGGTAGGTTCCACCATCAAGGTTTCGTGCACGGGAAACGACAAAGTAGGTGCGTGGAATCCATAATCCATCAAACGCTTGGCAATATCCACGGTTTCTACCCCGTATTCCTGACGAAAGTGACGGCAATCTACAATCATCTCGTGGCCTACCCTTCCGCTGGTTCCGGTATATAAAATACCAAAATTCTCGCTGAGTTCACGGGCCAGGTAGTTGGCATTCAGTATGGCTATTTTGGTCGATTGTGTCAAGCCTTCGCCACCCAGCATTTTTATGTAGGCATGGGTAATGGGCAATACCATGGCACTGCCGTAGGGTGCTCCTGAAACTGCTTTAATGGCCTGCTTACCACCGGTTTCAACCACGGGGTGTCCCGGAAGGAAAGGTATCAGATGTTTGGCCACGCCAATGGGTCCCACACCGGGTCCGCCTCCGCCATGAGGAATGGCAAAGGTTTTATGCAGGTTCAGGTGGCACACGTCGGCTCCAATAAATCCAGGGCTGGTTAACCCAACCTGAGCATTCATATTGGCTCCGTCCATGTAAACCAGTCCGCCATTATTATGTATGATATCCATCATCAGGCGTATTTCCTTTTCAAATACGCCGTGGGTCGAAGGATAGGTAATCATAAACGAATGCAGGTTTTCTTTGTGTAATTCAGCTTTGGTTTTCAGGTCGGCCAAATCCACATTTCCTTTTTCGTCGCATGCTACCACCACTACCTGACCACCGGCCATAACCGCACTGGCAGGGTTTGTTCCGTGAGCCGAAGCAGGAATAAGTACAATGTTTCGATGCTCCTGCCCCAGCGATTTGTGGTATTCACGAATCACCATCAGTCCGGCATATTCGCCGGCTGCACCCGAATTGGGCTGCAAACTCACGGCTGCAAAGCCGGTAATCTCAGACAAATCGTGCTCCAGTTCGGCAATCAACTCCTGATAACCCTGAGCCTGATCTTTGGGAACAAAGGGATGCATGCTTCCAAACTCAGCCCAGCTCAAGGGTAACATGGTAGTAGCCGGGTTCAGTTTCATGGTACATGAGCCCAGCGAAATCATGGCGTGGGTTAATGAAATATCTTTCCGCTCAAGTTTTTTTATGTAACGCATCAGCTCGGTTTCGGAGCGGTAGGCATGAAAAATCTTTTCTTCCAGTATGGGCGTATTGCGCAAAAAGGCTTCGTCGAAATAAATCAGTTCACGTGCTTCACTAACCTCCACTGTTTTTTTATGCAAAGCTCCGGCAATCACTTTAAGGATGTCGTTGACATCGTTAAGTGAGGTAGATTCGTCGAGGCTGATCCCCAGATTATCAGCATCGATAAGACGGAAGTTCATTTGAGCTGTACAGGCAGCATCGGCTATTGCATTGGCCTTTCCGGGCACGTTGATATACAGGGTATCGAAGAAGTTTTCGTTTTGCTGTTTAACCTCTATGGCTTGCAACCCTTCGCTAAGCAAACCACTCAGGTAATGTATGCGGTGAGCAATAGCTTTAAGTCCTTCTGGACCGTGGTACACGGCATACATTCCTGCCATAGTAGCCAGTAAAGCCTGGGCAGTACAAATGTTCGAAGTGGCTTTTTCGCGTTTGATGTGCTGTTCGCGGGTTTGCAGGGCCATACGCAGGGCTTTGTTTCCATTCCGGTCGATCGATACACCGATGATCCGTCCGGGCATGCTGCGCTTAAAGACATCTTTGGTAGCAAAGAATGCGGCATGTGGTCCACCGTAACCCATGGGCACTCCAAAGCGTTGCGAACTTCCGCAAACAATGTCGGCTCCCCATTCACCCGGCGGTACCAAAATGCTAAGGCTCATTAAATCGGCTACCACGGCAACCATGCTGTTATTGGCATGAGCTTTTTCGGTAAATGCGCGGTAATCTTCAATGGAACCTTCAGCATTGGGGTATTGAACTACGGCCCCAAAAATCTTATCGGTAAACGCAAAGTTCTGGTAGTTGCCGGTTACAATATCGATACCCAGCGGTTCGGCACGGGTTATCAGCACGTCGAGGGTTTGCGGGAATATTTTTTCATCGACAAACAGTTGATTGCCGCCATTCTTTACAAAGAGCTTATCGCGCTTGTTGTACATCATGATAATGGCTTCGGCAGCTGCTGTCGACTCATCGAGCAACGACGAGTTGGCTATTTCCATCCCGGTAAGGCTCATCACCATGGTCTGGAAGTTGAGCAAAGCCTCGAGCCTTCCTTGCGAAATTTCGGCCTGGTAAGGTGTGTACGAAGTGTACCAGCTGGGATTCTCGAATACGTTGCGTAAAATTACCGATGGGGTAATGGTATGGTAATACCCAAGGCCAATGTAAGTTTTGTACACCTTATTTTTTGCGGCCAGCTGCTTAATGCGAGTCAGGTATTCATATTCCGACATGGGTGCCCCGATAGCAAGCGGCGCTTTCAAACGAATGTCGGATGGAATGGTTTGATCAATCAGGGAATCCAACGAAGGCACTCCAATGCGTGCAAGCATATCGTCCACATCGCTTTGACGCGGACCTATATGGCGCGTCAGGAAGTTATGAATTGGCATAAGTATTGGTTTTGTTAGTTTAAATTTTTGTGCGTCTAAAAATTTTTTATGCGGTAAAATTAAATCTTTTACGAATGAAATATCAGCTATTGCCTAAAATTTTAACATGTTTCAAAGCAAGATGCCATCTGATATTTTTCAGTTTTGCTATTATCAGTCATAATCTACCACTATACCATTGAACTGCTGTTAAAAAATTGTACAGGTGTTTTCAAAGCCATTAATTATCGTTAGTTTTGGATCACACAAAACTTAGATATATGAAACGCATAGTTGTAATTCTCGGGCTCATCCTTTTGGTAATCGTTGCAATAAAGGCTCAAAGCGATACGCTATGGCTGATGAACGGAAAAAAGTTACCCATTTCCGGTTTTTCTCCCGGCTCCGACACTAGCGATCCCCTGAACCAGGCTATATTTTATCAAACCTTAAAGGGCAAAACCCGGAAAGTTTACATCGACGAGATATTCTCAGTTAACAGCAGCAGTTCCGGCGAAACCGTTTTTTATAAACCGCAGCCCGAACTGGGCGAGCCACTCGATATTAACCAGATGCGCCAGTACGTTACCGGTTTGCACCTGGCACACCAAAAAAAAACCAATGAATTGCTGCTGGCCGGAAGTTTTGTTTCGGGCATGATTGGAGCCTTTACCCCCTCGCCCGACATTCAGCTTGGAGGAGTTGAGGCCTCGCTGCCCCTGGGATTTCTTATTCCTATTAGCTATGTGTCGCTGACCGGCTATTTTACTCCGGGTAAAAAGTACATTAATTCTGCCATGCTGCCTGCTAACAACGAATACCTGAGAATGGGTTTCGAAGAAGGGTCGCAACGCAAAGCCATTCACAAAACCTTGCTGGCCGGTTGCCTGGGTTACCTCTCGGGAATGCTTATGGTTACAGTTATCAGCGGCACCCCATGAGACCCTTTGAACAGGTAGCCGCCTTTATGGTGGAACAGCAGGGAGCTTCCAGTGCCTTTAGTATTCCTGCGGAGGTAATTTTCGCGCTGAATCACCTTAACCGGGCCGAACGCGGTGACCTGAAAGCCTACCTGTTTAACCAGGCCAAAAAGATGAGCCTCAACGAAACGGCGCACGATGCCCTCTTTTGGTTCGAAAACTGTTACCTGCTCATCGAAAAATACACCTACCGCTTTCACCAGGTATTTTTTAGTCCGGGTAACGACATTCCCGAAACCATTTTGGGAATGATTCAAAATGCCGAACAAACCATCGACCTTTGCATATTCACCATAAGTCATTACGAACTGGCTGCCGAACTTGGCAAAGCCCATCGCCGGGGCGTAAAGGTGCGCCTGCTTACCGACGACCAAAAACAGTTCGACAAGGGCTCGCGCATTAAAACCCTGAGCCAGGAGGGCATTGCCGTTAAAACCGATGACTCGCGCTACCACATGCACCACAAATTCGGGCTGATTGACCGGCGAACCGCTTTTACCGGCAGTTTTAACTGGACTTACACCGCTACCAAACACAACCAGGAGAACCTACTGGTTACCACCAACTACGACATTGTTAATCAGTACCAAAGCGAATTTGAACGCTTGTGGGAAAGCATGCAGCCCCTCTGGGGATAGCCGGGTTTATTCCCCGCTTAGGGTACTGGTAATAATTGCCGGCTGTGCTGATTAAAATTTGTTGAGCAGGAATCTGAACTTTGTTGCGCATCAAAGTTTTATTTCCTGCGCAGGAAAAGTTTGCTGGCTGCGAAAGAAATTTTTGTTTGCAACCCTGCCCTTTGAGAGCCACTGTTTACAAAATTTTCAGAAAGCCAGCACAAAGCTGCCAGGAAACAGTCGTTTGTACTTGTCGAGGTAGCTGCTGGCTGCTTCGCGCGAAGGAAATGGACCCAGCATTACCCGGTACAATTTGTTGTTTCCCTGCTTGCTTACCTGCACAATAACTTCCTTGTTTGTTTTTTTTCGTAGCTCGTCGCAAAGTTTCATCAGGTTGGCGGCTTCCTGGTAACTGGCCACCTGGATACCAAAACCCGAGGGTGTGGTAAGCTCCGACTTAAGCAAATAATACTCGAGCCCTTCGCTGGCCACCGAGGAGGCCTGATCAGAGCCCGGTGAGCGGCTTTCGGGTGTAGCCCGGCTGAATACCACCTGATGTTTGGCTGCTGTTGCAGCAGTTATTCCTGAAGCACTCAGGTTCAGAACTTCGAGTTTAACCTGGGCAACTCCTGTCTTAATAAAGCCCAGTTCTTCGGCAGCCGCCTTCGACAAATCAATAACCCGGTCCTTAATAAAAGGTCCGCGGTCGTTAATAACCACGCTAACCGTTTTTTTATTCTCCAGGTTGGTTACCTTAACGGTAGTTCCAAAGGGCAGGGTTCGGTGCGCCGCAGTTAGTTTTTGCTGGTCGAAGGTTTCGCCACTTGCCGTGATGCGCCCGTTGAATTTATCGGCGTAAAACGAGGCCAGTCCAAACTCGGTTATCTGCGCCTGGCTGTTCAGGTAGAAAAACAGGGTAATCAAAAGCAGTAAGGGTTTCAGGGTATTCATAGCCGTAATTTTATTTAATCAAGTATCTTTTAACAAATCTTCGCGCTTGGGATAAAAGCGCTCGTAGTCCTGCGAACTGTCCGAAAGCTCCAAATCCTTTTTAATCCCCAATTGGGCATTGCGAATGCTCACATTCAGTTCAAAACCCAGGAGCAAAACAAAGGAACTCATATTCAGCCAGATTAACAAGGCCAGCAGGGTACCAATGGAGCCATACAGCTTGTTGTATCGGCCAAAATGCCCCAGGTAATACGAGAACCCAAGGGTGAGCAGGGTAATTAACAAGGTAGCCATAATGGCCCCCGGCGAAAAGAACCGATAGTTGGAACGCTTCGATGGGGCATAATAGTATAAAAACGACAGGCTAAGCAGCATAAATAAAAGAATGACCAGCCACTGCCCGCTTAAAAACAGGGCCTGCGACAAACCACTTTGCATGCTTCCGTTGGCCACCAACATCTTCAGGATTTCTTTTCCAAAGATAATTAACCCGGTGGCTATGGTGGTTAAACCAAACAAAATAACTACCAATACCATGGCAATAAACTGCATACTGAGCCACGAACGGCTTTCGAAGGCATTGGCCGATGCGTTGAACGAGGCTATCAGGGCCGAAATACCGTTTGTGCTGAAAAAGAGGGCTGCCAGGAACCCAAAGGAAAGCAGGCTCAGCCGACGCTTGGTGGTAATATCGAGAATAGTACTCTCGACCACCTGAAAGGTATTGCTGGGCAAAACTTCCTGAATTAAATGCATCAACTCGTCCTGAAAATTGGGTATCGGCACAAAAGGAATCAGGGTAAACAAAAAGATGATGCTGGGAAAGAGCGACATAAAAAAGTTGAACGAAATACCTGAAGCCCTCACGCCAAGCGCACCATTGGCAATACCGTTGACATAAAAAACCCCCACATCGTAAACCGGTACCTGTTGCAGGCCCGGAAGGGAAATTTTTTTGGCACGTACCAGCCACTGATTCAGCCGGCGATTAACCCATGATGGCAGAAGCTTTCTATTCATGCCTTTACTTTACTGCTTTCAAACTCAGGTCGAGGCTCATTATCTGATGCGTAAGCGCTCCTACCGAAATGTAATCGACGCCGCATTCGGCATACGCCCTGAGGGTTTGTTTGGTGATGCCTCCCGATGACTCCGTCTCGAACCGGCCTGCTATCATTTGCACGGCTTCGCGGGTATCTTCCACGGTAAAGTTATCAATCATGATGCGCTGGATGCCCCCTATGCGCAGTATTTCATCAATCTCGCTAAAGCAGCGGGCTTCCACCTCTATGGGCAGTTTCTTACCCAGTTTTTGCAGGTAGGCCTGAACACCCTCAATGGCCGGCCTTATGCCCCCGGCAAAGTCAATATGGTTGTCTTTTATCATAATCATATCGTAAAGCCCCATGCGGTGGTTTTCGCCTCCGCCCAGCCTAACCGCCATCTTTTCGAAGACACGCATTCCGGGAGTAGTTTTGCGGGTGTCGAGCACCCGGGTTTTTAATCCACAGAGTAATTGAACGTATTCGTTGGTTTGGGTAGCAATGCCACTCATGCGCTGCATAAAATTAAGCATCAGGCGTTCGGTTTGTAAAATGGAACGTTCGCTGCCACTGACCTCGAACACCGTATCACCCAATTCAATGGCATCGCCGTCGTTTTTAAAAACAGTGAGCTTTAAGCCGGGATCGAATTGCTCAAACACCATTCGGGCTACATCAACTCCGGCCAAAATACCGGGTTGTTTAACCAGCAAACGGGCTTTCCCCATTTGTTGGGCTGGCACACAACTCAGCGAGGTATGATCGCCATCACCAAGATCTTCACGCAAAGCCGATTGAATAAACGCTTTGATGTATTCCTTATCGTTCATTTTTTTTCGAATCTAAATTGATAAATAAATTTTTGTCTGTTCTCTTCTTTAACCAAATAACAAAAACGGTAAGTCTGCTGCCTGGTTTTCAGTTCGCAAAGTACAAAGTAACTGCTTCCGTTGGCGGTTTGGCTCTCGTGCAACACAGCTACTGGCTGATTTTCCTTAAAAAAAGCCTCGAGCATAAACTGCGCTTGGCGTTTGCTGTAAATGCCCTGATATCCGGAAAGGATCAGCTCAACCTGAGGATGGAAAAAGCCAGCCAGTTTTTTTGCATCGGCTTGGTGAACCGCCTGCTCTACCTGCCGGTTAAACACCGAATCGATGGAAGTTTGCGTTTTAGCCTCCAGCCCTTGTATCAGCAAAAACAGGAGTAACAACCCGGGAACCCGGGCACAAAAACTTTTTTTATTAAAAAACATTTCAGAAATTTCCACTTTATACTTGTGCCTTGCAAAATTAATGAGATTTGGAAAGCTACAAAATTTATGCAAGTTTGCATTAACTTTACAGGCATTATTTGAACTTCCAATAATTATGAAAGCCATTTTACTTGTTATAGGAAAGACCGACGAAACTTACGTAAACGAGGGCATCGATAAATACAGCAAGCGCATCAACAAATACCTGCCATTTAACCTGGAGGTGATTCCCGATCTGAAGCATGCCAAAAACCTGGGCCGGGAACAACAAAAAGAAAAAGAAGGTGAGTTGATACTTAAAAAAATTAACCAAGGTGATGTGTTGATACTTTTAGACGAGGGTGGCAAAGAATTTAACTCGCATAAATTTTCGAATTGGATGAATTCCCTGATGCTATCGGGAAAAAAGCGTATGATTTTTGTGGTAGGAGGACCTTATGGATTTTCGGAGCAGGTTTATCAGAAAGCAGACTTTAAATTATCGTTATCAAAGATGACCTTTTCGCACCAAATAATCCGTTTATTGTTCTGTGAACAGTTTTACCGGGCACATACTATATTAAAAGGAGAGCCGTATCACCATGATTAAAACAAAACCAGCAGCCTTTGTTAAGGGTAACAAATATGCTATACTCTTCCTGTTTTTTACGCTGGCCGGATGGGTCATCAGCCAAAGCAAGGTTCAGCTACACGAGTCTGCCCAGGTAGCCTATGCCTTTAACCAACAACTTATTGAGAAAGAACATCAGGCTGAACAGTGGATGGATACCCTTTTTAAACAACTAGAAAATAATACGTTTCACTCCTGGATAAACCGAAACAGCTATACCATCGACAACTGGTATAAGGACAAAGGACTGGCCTTTTACGTTTTTAAAGAAAACCAGCTATGGTACTGGACCCACAATGCCCTGGTGCTCCCAAACGATACGCTATGGTATCACGCAAACTTTCAAAACCTGGGTAATGCCTGGTCCGAGGTTCGGAGCCTCAAACAAAACAACCTGCTTTTAATTGCGCTGATTCCTATAAAAAACAGTTATCCTTACGAAAATGAGTACCTGAAAAACACCTTTCATCCTTCGTTTAAGCTAAAATGCCCAATGAGCCTGACTGTGGACAATAGTCAGGGCAAGCCCATATACAGCAAAGAAGGCACTTACCTGTTTAGCCTGCAAAACGATCAAACCTGCGAACACAAGAGTAAAACCCGGCTGGCTATTTTTCTGTTATTGACCGCTTTGATTTTTGGCCTGCTCTTTATTCGAGAAAAGTTTAAGGGCCAAAAGTTTTCGATAAATCAATTCCTTGTGTTCAGCACTGTGCTCATTGTGTTGCGTGCTTTAATGCAGATCATTCAACAACCATCGTTTCTTGGCACACTACCTGTTTTTCAGCCCCAGTACTTTGCTTTTTCAGTACTTTTCCCCTCTTTGGGCGACTTGCTGATAACCATCAGTTTGTTGGTTTACCTGCTGCTTATTTTTTATTCAAAAGTGGAGCTTGTACCGGCTAAAACCATACCTGCCTGGCAGGCAAACTTTACCGGATGGATTTGGCTACTGTTTATAGCTGCTTATGCAGCTTTGGTACACATCCTTTTTTATCACTTGCTAATTGATTCCAATTTTCATTACGAAGCCTACGACATTCTAAACTTATCGGTTTTCAGTCTGATTGGCTATTTCATTCTAATGTCCTTATTTATAGGCTTGGTACTCCTGCTCGACAAGGCTGCCAATCAACTAAAGGGCCAGGTATCGCCTGCCCGCTGGTTACAGTGGGTGATTATTGTGCTGACTGTTGTAAGTCCCATATTGTATGTCTCTAATCAAAAAGAAGGGTTGATTCCTACATTTTTCTTTGCCCTTATGATTGTTTTTTGGTATTGGATTCGACAGAAATTCAGCCCGCGCTTTGGTATGGTTATCATTTTAATTGCACTTTTTTCAGCTTATGCCACCTATTTTATCCGTGTTCAAAACCATAGCAAACGCATCGAAGAAAGCAAAGTACTGGCCGTTAACCTGGCCAGGGAGCAAGATCCGGTAGCCGAAGTAATTATTGGCGAAATGCTGCAAACCCTTCACAGCGACAGCACGCTGATTGACATACTTCAGGAAGAATGGTTTCGTTTTGATGAATTGATTCAATATTTAAACTCAAACTATTTTACCGGATATCTCGGGCGCTACAATTTTCAACTAACCCTATGCAATCCAACCGATAGTGTACTTCTCGAAGGAACTGATGAACGATGGGCACATTGTCATAGTTTTTTCGATACCCTTATAAGTAAAAACGGAACAAAAACAGCCATTCCAGGGCTTTATCACCTGAAAAACCGGATAGGAGGCATTAATTATTTTGTGGAAACCACCTTTTACCTTACCAGCGGTTGGGAAGATGTTACTTTGTTTTTGGAACTTATTTCTAAACCCAATTTCGAGGTACTGGGTTATCCGGAATTATTACTGGAAAAACCCCTGGGCCTTTACAGCTCATATACCGATTTAAGCTTTGCCAAATACACCAACAACCAGCTTGTTGAACACTCCGGAGATTATCCTTATGCCCTGGATCAACCTGCTTACCTGCAAACTAATGATGAATTCAAGGTGTTTCAGGAACAAGACTACGACCATCTTTTGTACCAAACCGGTGAAAGTGCAGTTCTGGTAAGTTTTCCTATGGTTAAGTTTTACAATGTGGTGATTTCGTTTACATACATTTTTCTGTTTCTACTGTTTCTGGTAACGGGGTTGTTAATTTTGGGAAACCGATTTACCCCCATTATCGATTTTCAATTCAACATCAGGAACAAAATTGTGTATTCGTTAATAACCCTTTTACTGGTTTCACTTATTATTATTGGTGGAGCCACTGTTTTTTATACTTATCAGCAATACGAGCGGACCCAGAACGATTTGCTGGCCGAAAAAATGCAAAGTGTGCTCATTGAGATTGAACACAAACTATCGAACATTACTACACTAAAGGAATTAGAGCCGACATACCTGTCTTCGTTACTGGTAAAATTCTCGAACGTATTCTATACCGATATCAATTTGTACGACACCAATGGCTACCTTTTGTCGACTTCGCGGAATGAGATATTTGAGAAAAAACTTACCAGTCCCAAGATGCACGCCAGAGCTTACCGCGAGATGGTAATTAACAAAAAAGCCCGGGTAGTACACAAAGAACACATCGGCAATCTGGAGTATTATTCGGCTTATTTGCCCTTTGTGGGAGCCAACCGCAAACTATTGGCATACATTAACCTGCCATATTTTACCAGAGAAGTTGTGTTCCGGCAGGAGCTTCTGCGCGTAGTGGTGGCTGTTATTAATATTTACGCTTTTCTAATCATGTTGGGAATTGCCATAGCCATTTACATGTCGAACCGCATTACAGAACCCTTGCGGATGTTGCAAAACCGTATCAACAAAATAGATTTGAGCAAAAAGAACGAACGCATAAATTATAAGGGCAACGACGAAATTGCCCAACTGGTGTATGAATACAACCGCATGCTCGATGCGCTGGATTCAAGCGCCAAACTGCTGGCTAAATCGGAACGGGAGTTGGCCTGGCGCGAAATGGCACAACAGATAGCCCATGAAATTAAAAACCCACTAACACCCATGAAACTAAGCACACAGCAATTGGAACGCTCATGGGTTAACAAGGATGCCGATTTTGAACAACGATTGAAACGGTTTACCAGCAACCTTATTGAACAAATCGACAGTTTATCGGCCATAGCCTCGGCATTTTCGCAGTTTGCACAAATGCCCCAGCCGAGAACCGAAAAAGTAAATCTGGTAGAACGCTTGATGCAAAGCACCCAGTTGTTTAAAGAATGTACCTATGTTGAAGTCGACTTTGATTTTGATACCCACCAGGCAATTTATATAAAAGCCGACAACGAGCGCATGTTGCAGGTATTCAATAACCTGATAAAAAATGCCATTCAGGCCATTCCCCCTACCAAACAGGGAAAAGTTCATTTAAAATTAAACCAGAAAAACGATAAGGTTTTGGTTTCCATTGGCGACAATGGCGTAGGCATTTCGAAAGAATTTGAAAACAATATGTTCCAGCCCAATTTTACCACCAAAAGCAGCGGTACGGGACTTGGCCTGGCCATAGTAAAAAATATTGTGGAAGAATTTGGCGGTTCCATCTGGTTCGAATCGGAATATGGAAAGGGAACTACTTTTTTTGTGTCGTTTCCTGTTATAGATACTATTACCCGGATCTACAGCTAAAAAAAAGAAAGGAACAAAAATACTTTGTCTGCTTTCTGTAATAAAAGCAGACCGTTATTCTGCTTACCCAAGCTTTACAACGGTAATTCCTGCTCCTCCAAATTCCACGTGCTCGTCTTCAACTTTTCGGACCATATCGACTGTAAAAAGGTATTCACGAATAAGTTGCCTTAATATTCCGTTCCCTTTTCCATGTAAAATTTTTACTTCGTGTGCACCCACCATAATGGCTTCGTCAATAAAATCCTGAACTGTTTGAATGGCTTCGTCGGCACGTTTGCCTCGCACATCGAGTCCGGGCTTAAAAGCCATTTTTCGTTGGTTAAGTTCATAGGCTTGCTTAAATTTAGCACTTCCCCCCTGCTGGCGCATTATGCTTTTTTTCTCTTGCTGTTCCAAAGCTTCCAGTTTGGTAACGGCAACGGTAGTTAATAAGTTGCCAAAAGCCACCACAGCATTTTTGTTACCCAGTTCCATTATTTCGCCTACCGAAGTTTGCCCTTTTATGCGCACCGGCATACCAATAGTAAAGGGCTGTTCGCGTACAAGTTTTTTCTTTTCAGGTTGTTCTGTTTTTGGTTCTGCTTTTGGTTTTTTTACTTTGCTTTCGCGTTCCTTAAGTTTTTGCATTTTGCGTTGAATACTTTCCTGTTCAGCACTGTTTGCAGCAACTACTTCTTCTTTAAAATTGTTGAGTTCCTTTCGCGCTTCAAGCGTTTTTCCTTTTTCAGCCTGTGATTCCTTAATTTTTCGGACTGTATTTTCAATAATTTTATTGGTATCGTTCAGTAGTTTTTGTGCTTCGAAACGGGCATTTTGGCTAACTTCTTTACTAAACTCAGTAGCTTTGGCCAGTTCCTGCTTTTCTTTTTCCATCATTTCCTCGAGCCGGCGCTCAATTTTTCGGATGTTTTCCCTTTTGTTTTCCCAGTAACGTTTATCGCGAAGAATCTGGCGCAGGTGCTTGTCGAAATGTACCTGATCCTCGCCTACTTTCGATTTAGCATCTTCAATTATATCCTGCGATAAACCAATTTTATAAGCAATCTCAAAGGCAAAGCTGCTTCCCGGCTTACCCATTTCGAGCTTAAAAAGGGGTTCCAGTTTTTGCGTATCATACAACATGGCGCCGTTTACTATTCCCTCCTGCGACGATGCAAAATGCTTAAGGTTGGTATAGTGAGTGGTAATTACCCCAAAAACCTTATCGGTATTCAGCTTGTTTAAAACTGCTTCGGCGATAGCCCCACCAAGCATGGGTTCGGTACCGGTTCCAAACTCGTCGATTAAAACCAGACTTTGCGCATCGGCATTGCGTGTAAAATGCTTCATGCTGAGCAAGTGCGAACTGTAGGTACTCAAATCGTTTTCGATGCTTTGTTCATCTCCAATGTCGATGAAAATATTTTTAAACAAACCGACTTTGCTGTCGGGTTCAACCGGAATGAGCAGGCCACATTGCAGCATATATTGCAACAACCCCACGGTTTTTAAACAAACCGATTTTCCGCCGGCATTGGGACCTGAAATCAATAAAATGCGATTGGTGCTGTTCAGGCTAATGGTTAAGGGAACCACGTTACGGTTTTCTTGTTTAAACGACAAATACAATAAGGGATGCATGGCCTGATTCCACTGCAAAACCCGGGTATCACTTAATTCAGGCATTGTTCCACCGATTCGCTGTGCAAACCGCGCTTTGGCCCGGATAAAATCCATAATTCCCAGCAGCATCAGGGCATCGTCCAAATCGTCGGTGTAAGGCCTAATGGTTTCGGTAAAATCTTTCAGAATACGTACAATCTCCCTTCGCTCATCAGCTTCAAGACTTGAAATCTGATTGTTGATTTCAACTACCGGTGCGGGTTCCACATAGCAGGTTTTTCCCGTGGCCGATTCGTCGTGAATAATTCCGGAAATTTTACGCTTGAACGATACCGGTACAGGAATTACAGAACGTCCGTCGCGCATGGCCAAAGTAGCATCTGCATCAACCCAACCCTCTTTTTGTGCCTGGTGAATAATGCGGTGAATCAGTTTGGAAACCTCCTGCTGCTTGGCTGCCAAATCGCTGCGAATGTGGGCAAGTTCCGGCGATGCTTTATCACGAATTTTTCCCTGCCCGTTTAAAATTTTGTCGATACCATCGGTAACATAGGCATGAACAGTTACTTTATCGGCTATGGCTTTCAGGTGGGGGTATTTTTCGGCTGCTTCGTCCTTTTTAAAAAAGCGCAGAATGTTTTTTACCGTTTGTAAGGCCCTGCGTAGGTTGAACAATTCACTGGTTTCTAAAAAGGTTCCGGAAACCCGCATCTTGGCAAAAGCCGTACGAAGATCAAAATAATGATCGGTAGGGAATTCGTCGCCCGATTCGAGCAGGAGCCTGAATTCCTGCGTCTCGACCAAACGCAGATGCAAAGCACTGTAGTTATCTAAAAATCGCATCTGCTCTACCAAGTCCTTACCTAATTCGCTAATACAATGCTCTTTTAGCAGCTCACGTACTTTTACAAAATCAATTTTATGTTCAAAGTTCTCCGGATAAATCACAAGCTTTTTTTCTGCAAAAATAATGTTATGATTTTAATTGGGGCCGTATTTACGTTTTGATTTGCATTTTTGTTGTATCGCACAAATCATCGGGTATGAATCCTCAAAGCACGCCTTGGAAAGTTATTCCGCAGCTGATCTGCTCAAAGCGCAGGCGTGGCTAAGGTTTATTACACCCTCCGATTTCATCGGGATTATTCGACTAACAAATTTCAGTTCGCTCGCTTCTGAAATTTGAGTCTCACGAATAAATGCTATTTTTGTTTTGGGTAAAATTAATTGCTTTACATGATGCGCTTATCCATTTGTTTGATTTTTATTGGTCTTCACCTGAATCTTTGGTCGCAGGATATGCTTTTCTTAAGAACTGGCGAAAAACTCAATTGCACCATTGTTGCCATCGACACGCAATTTGTTTCGGTGTGCATTCAGGGAACAAAGCATGATGAAAATCGCATGGTACCACTTTCACAGGTTGATTCGATGGTTTGGAACAACAAAAGCAGTAATTATTTAAGGCATCAATCCCCAGCAGGTTTTTCCAATCCAAAAGATTCCTCATCGAACGTTGAAGGGAACTATTTATATCTTTTTACAGGAAATTTCATCAGAGGAAAAACCATAGATTTAATGGAACCTTTGTTCGGGAATTCCTATCTGCTTATTGATGGAAATAAGTTCTCTGCGCATGAAGTGAAGTTTTTCTCGAACGATGAGGGCTTTTATGCTAATACCATTAAATTACAAGGTCTTTCTACTTCTTCTTTCGCACGAAGGGTACGAAAAGGACGCATTAATCTGTACGAACGCACCACCTATGATGCTACTGCGCTGAGTTATGGATATGCCGGAACACCAGGTTTTGGAGGACATGGAACTTATGGAACGGTAGGTGGATTTGGGGTTGGTGCATCATTACCACACACCAAATTTTATTACAACAAAGGTTTTGGCGACATAAAGCATCTGGACTTTTACAGCTTAAAAAATGATATGGCTGACGATCCACTTGCTCTTGCGGCTTTAAATAACTGGAATCAAACACGCAAAAAAGGGAATGCCTTTTTATACTCCAGTCTTTTGGTAACCGGTGTCAGCTTTATTGCATTCACCACTAAAATTACCGAAAGCGATGATCCCCGGGTTACGGTTGAGTTGGTTGGCCTATCGTTGGGTGTTTCAGGTTTATTAATAAAATATTTAGCATGGGATAGAAACATAAACCCACGCAACCTGAAAAAAAGTGTCGATATGTATAACCGCTAAAAGGTTTTGTTGTTATAGTAAAAACAAATAACAGGAAAAGAGAACTACTTTATAAAATATTTTAAAAATATGAAATACCAATCTTTTGAATTCAGTCCCTTTCAGGAAAACACCTATGTACTATATGATGAAAGCAAGGAATGCGTAATTGTAGATGCAGGAAATTTTTCGGAATATGAGCATGAAAAGTTGGATGCCTTTATCGAACAAAACCAATTGAAACCGAAAGCGTTATTACAAACACACAACCACCTGGACCATCTTTTTGGAGCAAAATATGTGACTGACAAATACCAGGTTCCGCTGGTTTGCCACGCCGACGAAGTGCCCTGGATTAAACGCTACAAAGCTACCTGTGCTGCCTATGGCCTCGAAATAGACGAAGAACCACCAATGCCTCAGCAACTGATTGCTCAGGGAGATAGCTTTCAATTTGGCAACTCAAAGCTGGAAGTAATTCATGTACCCGGACATTCAGCAGGAGGAGTAGCATTTTACAATGCTCCCAACGGCCTGCTTTTTTGTGGCGACATTTTGTTCGACGCAAGCATTGGCCGTACTGACTTACCAGGCGGAAATTACGAGCAACTAATTTCAGGCATAAAAGAAAAACTTTATGCTTTACCTGATACCACCCGTGTTTTTCCGGGGCACGGTCGCGAAACCAGTATAGGAAAAGAAAAAAACAGTAACCCTTATGTAAAAGGATAACGTTGAAATTAATTTCCCTTTTTTAATAAATCGCGTATTTCAGCCAATAAAACTTCCTGATTCGACGGAGCCGGAGTAGCAGAGGGTGCTTCTTCTTTCTTACGTTTGGCACTGTTCATAAACTTAACCAGAAGAAATACAGCCCAGGCAACAATTAAAAAATTGAAAACAACCTGTAAAAAATTGCCATAATTCAGGCTCACTGCTGGATTTTCTCCAACAGCCTCTTTCATGACAATACTAAGATCGGAAAAATTAACCCCGCCAATCAATAATCCTATGGGAGGCATGATTAAATCGTTTACCAGACTGCTTACAATTTTACCAAAGGCTGCACCAATAATGATACCTACTGCCATGTCAATTACATTGCCTTTCATGGCAAAAGTCTTAAACTCGCTTAAGATTTTCATGTTTGCTAAAATTTACGTTTGCTTTTTTTGGTTTGCATAAAATCAAAGTTATCAATTTCTAACAACCCTAAGATAAGCTATCAATTATTATTGTATTTAGTTATCAAGAAAGTAAAAAATGGGAACCCTTTTTTAGTAGTTACATAAAAATCAGCTGAAGCAATAATAACATATTTTCCCCTTTAAAACCAAAAACTTCCTCCCGCCAAGCCAAATGAGCTCAAAAAAAAATCAGGATGTGCAAAAATTTATACCTATATCGCTATATCTGTCCTACCTCCGATTCAAAAACATAGTGTATTTTGCGATATAAAATAGAACCTTGATTTAAATTCAAAAATATTAGTAAAAAAAAATCCGATGAAAAATAGAATATTTTTAGGTTTATCCTTAATCGTACTGGCTGGTTTTGGAATATTTAATGCAGTTAGCTGTAGTGAAAAAGACAACTTCACTCCTGAACTGAATCTCAACACGACCACCGTTTCTTTTGAAGCTAATTATGAGGGTGGCGATTCAATTCTAATTTCATCGAACACAAACTGGACTGCATCAGTTTCTGAAGACTGGCTTAGCATAAGCCCAACATCGGGAACAAACGATGGAACCCTTTACATTTCAGTTCTGGCAAACACCGACACCACAGCCCGAACAGCTTTGGTTACGGTAACAGCCAAAGGAATCGATGCAAAAAACATTTCGATAAAACAAAAACGAGCTCTTTCAGTGTCAGCTTCCACTTTGTATTTTGCAGCTGAAAAAAACAGCACGGCTACTTTTAGTATTAAATCAGAAGCAAACTGGACCGTTAGCTGTTCAGCGGACTGGCTTAGCTTTAATCCGGAAACCGGATCGAACGACGCTATCATTACGCTTACTGCATCGCACAATGCCGACACGGCCTCACGAAAAGCAATAGTGGTTGTCATCACTGATAATGACACCCTGCAAACCATTGAGGCAATTCAAACGGGAAGTATTTACACCCTTGATGTATCGGAAACGGCTTTTGTTATAGGTGCTACAGGCGGAGATGAAACATTTACCCTGAGTTCGAACACTCACTGGACCATTGCTAACCCTCAAAGCTGGTTAAGTGTTAATCCGGCATCGGGTTCAAACAATGCCACCATTACGGTTACTGCTCAGGCAGCAACCACATCAAAAAACAGATTGTCGGTGCTTAATATTTCGGCCCCGTTAACCGATGCAAAAAGTGTACGAGTTTCTCAGGAAGGTATTCCCTGTGCTCCTGAAGATGATAATAATTATTGCAACGAAAGTGGCTGTAATATTCCGGCTATGCCTGCTTATATAGCGTTACCAAGCAATGAATTTCTTCCTGATCCATTTACTTTTTTGGATGGAACACCGGTTACCAACAAAGCCGATTTTACCTGCCGACAAGCTGAAATTTCAGCTTTAGCCCAGGAATTTGAATACGGTTACAAACCTTGCACACCCTATACAGCCACCACAGCTGAAATAAATGAAAATACACTAACCATAACTGTAACCGGAAACGGAAAAACAATTTCGTTCAATTGTTCAATTACTTATCCAAACACCGGAAGTGCACCGTATCCGGCCATTATAGGCATGAACTATTCGTTTTTGAATAACACTGATTTGTTAAACCTGGGCATTGCCATTATCAATTTCCCAAGCGATGAAATTGCCCAGCAGGTAGATGGCAGTTCACGTGGCAAAGGAAAATTTTATGATTTCTTTTGTTCCGATCATTCCGCCGGAGCAATTATAGCCTGGTCGTGGGGTATAAGTCGCCTGATTGACGCTTTGGAAAAAACTCCCGAAGCCAACATCAATACCAGCCGATTAGGCGTAACCGGATGTTCCAGAAATGGAAAAGGCGCTTTAGCAGCCGGAGCATTTGATACACGTATCGCTTTAACTATTCCACAGGAATCGGGTTCCGGAGGAGCTGCCAGCTGGCGTGTTTCCAACTATCAGGGTTCAAGTGTACAAAGGCTTTCGCAAATTGTTACCGAAAATGTTTGGTTTCGTAAAAACTTTTCGCAATTCAGCAATTCAGCTGCAAAACTACCTTTCGATCATCACCTGATTGCTGCACTTTGTGCACCACGCGCTCTTTTATTTGTTGAAAACACATCGATGACCTGGCTGGGCAATTTAAGCACCTGGACCACAGGAAATGCAGCACATAAGATTTGGGAAGCGCTGGGAGTACCTGATAATATGGGCTTCACTCAGGTTGGCCACAGCGACCACTGCGGTTTACCCGCAGCTCAACAACCCGAAGTGGCTGTTTATGTAAAAAAGTTCTTATTGGATATTGAAAATGAAAATACAAGCATAATGAAAACCGACGGTAATCTGGTTTTTGATGAGGATAAATGGATTAACTGGACTGTTCCAAACTTAGAATAAAACAAATTAGAATTCACTGAAACCAGGAAAAAGGGGAATTTACCACCATAGGCCATTCCCTTTTTCCAGCTTTTATTTAATTGTTTTAAAGGGGAAAATCCACAGCCTAAACCCAATGTTTATTTTATATTAAAAAACGATATGGTTTCTTTTAGCTGTTGAGCCTGAGCCGCCAACTCTTCGGCACTTGAAGCCAACTCTTCACTGGCGGCTGCATTTTGCTGGGTAACATTATTCAATTGCTGAATGGCATTGTTTACCTGATTAACCCCATTGGTTTGTTCCATGCTGGCCGCATTAATTTCCTGAACCAAACTGGTTGTTTTTTGAACATTTGGAACCGCCTTTTGCATTTCGGAGCCTGCTTTTTCGGCCAGTATTAACCCATTTTGTGCCAAGGCAACAATTTCCTCGGCGGCCTTTTTGCTATTTTCGGCTAATTTGCGAACCTCAGCAGCAACCACAGCAAAACCTTTTCCGTACTCTCCTGCTCTCGCAGCTTCAACAGCAGCATTTAGAGCCAGAATATTGGTTTGAAATGCAATGTCATTAATAATTTTTATTTTTTCAGTAATCAATCGCTGGGCTTCAACCGACTTAAGCGACTCGGAACTTACACTTTCGATACTCGACAAGGCTAATGTAGAGTTTTTTTCTGTTTGCTGGGCATTTTCGCTGTTTTGCTGAATATTACTGGCAATTTCTTCCATGGTAGCACTCACTTCCTCGACTGACGAAGCCTGCTCCGAAGCTCCTTCTGACAGCTGAATGGATGTTCCACTCATCTGCTCACTGGCTGAAACAATGCTTTCGGCACCAGAAATAATCCCCGAAACAATCTGCCTGAGATTTATTGTCATCTTATTCAGTGCTTTTACCAACATGCCAATTTCATCTTTTTGATCTAATTCTATCACTTCTGACAAATCACCATTTGATATATAGTCGGCCAGACTCACAGCTCTTGCCAATGAATTGCTAATATTTCGGCTTATGGCTGTGTTTATTAATATAAATACTACCAGTCCAATTATCATGGCAAAAACAAGTCCAAGGGTTATGCGATTGATTATTTGCATCAGTTCACTTTCATAAATTGAGACCGACACATAGGACTCAATTCGTTCCATATACTGAAAATACTGATACTTCATTCTGCCTTCCCATTGGTAAAAAGTTTTTCCTTTATTTAAACCCGAGTTGATTAACTGCTGAAAAAACTCATCATTTTTGCGATTTTCACCTTCCGATGTGGGATGAATAATAAAATTACCTTCTTTGTCGACCAGGAATGGATACCCCGATTGAAAGTATTTCTTTTCAGTAAAAATGCGCTTTAAGCCTTGCATGTTTTTTTCCTTTACCCCCACATACAACATCCCGGCTATTTGATTATCAATAAGTATGGGCTGGTAAGCAGTTAAATACATATCGTCAACCACAAAAGCCCTTCCAAAAAAAGATTTACCCTGCAAAATGGTTTGAGATACTGCTGAACTAAACGGAATAAACGTACCCGTTGCCCTGTTTCCGTCGCTGCCTCGAACATTTGTAGCTATCCTCAAAAACCCTTCTGGTGTTTTTTGAAAGATGGTTGCAGTACTTCCCGATAATTTTTGAAGTTGATCGACTATTCCGTTAGCGTTTTGAACCAAATCACCCCCCAGGTACCAAGCATCTACCTCAATATTTACAACCTGGTCTGTTTCCTGATTCTTTGCTTTAAAAAGAATTTTTTGTGTTTGATCTTCCTCAATGGACCCCAAAAAGTTAAGGTAGGTTGATGCCAGATTCATACTTAGTTCAACCAGCTTTTGATTCGATTCAATTTCCTGTTCAATTAAGGTGGCCAAATCGTTTACCTGTTCACTCATTCGGATATCGGTATCGGCAATTATTTTGTCCCTCACAGATTGAACAATAAAATAGCCTAATGCAACAACAATGACCAGCATCGACAAGGATAAAACTATATTTAGTCTTAATCCAATTTTTAAATCATTCAAAAATTTCATAATTATACAATTAAGTGAACACTCAGGAAAATTATGCTTGTTTTATATTTTTAAATGTAACGAACATCAATTCATGGGGTATGAATTTTTAAAGAATCCTGCTTTCGAACAAATCCATGTATAATAGACGAATTAATTGCTGGATTGTTCAATGTTGAATGATTTTGAATAGCAATATATTAAATACCAGCCTTTGAATGGTCAGTAATCCAATTGGGTTCCTTACTTATAGAATTATTTAAAAACAACCCTTAAATAAAATTACCGAAACGTTAGGTTTTAGCCAGTAATTTACCAGGGTTACCAAAAAAGAAGATTTTACCCGGCAGCTTGCAGCAACTTTTGAATATCAAACTTTTTCATTTGCATAAAGGCTTCCACTACTTTTGGGGCCTTTTGCGGATTGTTCATCAATTGTTCCAAAACATTGGGAATAATCTGCCACGATACTCCAAACTTATCCTTAAGCCAGCCACACTGCTCAGCTTCGGGTACCGATGATAATTTGTTCCAGAAATAGTCAATTTCATCCTGTGTATCACATTCAACCACTAACGACAAGGCTTCGTTAAAACCAAAACCATGTTCGAGGGAGCTTTCCATGGCCATAAAAACATTTTTACCCAGATTGAACTGTGCATGTTTTATTAAACCTTCGGACTCCGGTTCTCCTTTGTCGAAACGTAGAATTCCCCTTATTTTGGAATCCTCAAATACCGAAGTATAAAATTCAATGGATTCACCAGCTCTTCCACATTGGTCTCCGGTAAATAATAACGAAGGTGTAAATTTTTGTCCAACATCTTCTATCTTTCCCAGAGCCAATTGCCACGATTGTCCATAGCGGTCCTGAATCCACCCGTACTTTTGACTCCAGGCATAGTTATCGAGTGGCATCAAAATTTTACCTCCATGTAAAAATATATTCCAGGCTTTATCAAGTTCTTCCTCATTATCGCAAAGCACATAAAACGATATCGATGGATTCAGCTTAAAATGAGGGCCTCCGTTCAGGAGCATAAACTTTTGTTGAGCCGATTCAATATTAACCACCAGGTGATTTTCTGAAATGACTTTTGAATTACTGAAAGCAGAACAATAAAATTCGGCCGCTTCTTTGGCTGTTCCATTGAACCAAAGGCAAGGATAAATTATTGGATTCATTAGTTTTACGTTTTGGCAATTTTTAGTTGATTACTTACTCAATTCCACCAGTTTTTTCATGGTATTCAGGTTTCGGGTGGTTGCGGTAATTTCAAGTTTCCGTTCCAAGAGATTATTTGAAAGTTTTGATCGGGCAGCATTTTCGGGCATGTAAAGGTAAGCCGCATCCTTTTCTATCGCCAGTTTTTCTTTTCCAAAATCCTGAGCGCTTAATTCTTCAACCATAATTGGATTTGGCCTGTTTTTAAACAACACATAAAAAACACGCGAAGGATCAAATCCGTCGCGAAAAGGATTTGCATCCAAAACTTTCTGTAATTGCTTGCCTGTGCGCACCACCACCGAAATATGTGCGCCAATATGTTGCTTTATCAACTCATGCACTTTCATTTCAACCTCTTTTGCCGATAGTTTAGTGTCAACCAACGCATTTCCACTTTGAATGTAGGTGCGAACATTTTCGAATCCGGCATCGGCAAGAATGCTCCTGAGTTGCGTCATGGGAACCTTATTTTTTCCTGTGGGCATCACTCCGCGTAAAAGTGCAATATAAGTCTTCATAGCATTGTATATTTAGTGAATCAATCATTACAAAAAGTCTAAATTCTTGTTAACTTGTCGGCTCGGCACAGGCAAACATCCAATGGACACCAAATTTGTCCTGACAACTTCCATAAAAATCGTCCCAAAACATTTCCTGTAATTCCTGCTCCACAATTCCTCCTTCAGCTAAAGCTGAAAACAAACGGATGGTTTCTTTTCGGGTGTCGGGCTGCAGGTTTATATACACATTGTTCCCCTGAACAACTTTAAAACCCATCGAATCAGGCGCATCGGTTCCCATAAGTAAATGTCCGCCCAGTATGGGCAGCGACACATGCATCACCAGATTCAAATCCTTTTCGGGCAATGGGGGCATTCCTTCAACCGGCGGAATATCTTTAAATCGCATAATGCCTTCGCCCGAAAAATCGGTTCCAAAAACTTTTTTGTAAAAGTTGAAAGCTTCTTCGGTTTTGTTTGTAAAGTTTAAATAGGTGCTTACAGTTGCCATAATTTAATTGTTTAAGGTATTCGTTTCACAAAGTTCTTTTAATTTTTTTAATGCTTTGGGCCACATACTTTCAAAGTGTTTTTTAAACTCCTCGTTTATATTGGTTAAGTAAATTTGGAGCAAAGTCTTTCCATAGGACTCTTTAAACAAATAACTTTCAATTGCGCCGGCCCAGACCTCAACTTCAGGTCCGCTTAATATTTCTTTTCCTTCGTTATACAAACCCAAATGCTCAATACTAACCAACCGATTGGGAATATTGGTTTTTATCCGGCTCACCATACCTCCCTCTTTTCCTTTTTCGTCGGAACCAATAAAAAGAATTTTTGAACCCTGTTCCCAGGAACCTTTAAAATGTGACGAGGGATTAAATGCTGCTGTCCATGTATTGTAGTGCTTTTTGTGCAACATAGTTTGAAAAACTTTTGCTGCCGGGGCATCAATTTGAATTTCGAAATGCAATGTATTACTACTTTCGAGGGATTCCACATGGTTTTTAAAACGATTTAGTATCGATTGCCATCCTTGCTGTTGCAACTCCAACGAATTTTCACTTTCGGCATCGAACGATTCGGTAACCCGGGTATGTCCGTTTTGCGTTTCAAAAACAACCTGAACCTTTCGTTGGTCAGGCATTACATAGGCAATTTTTTCAAAGGGAATAATCTCGGTATAGATGCCTTCAAAATCGAAGCTCATTTTGCCATCTTTAGATTCCATGCGGGAACAGAATTTTCCGCCAACGGTCAAATCAACGGTTGCTTTTGGCGTATGCCAATCGTCCGATGCTGCATTCCATTGAACGATATGATTGGAATCGTTCCAATAATTCCACACTTTTTGTACCGGAGCATTTACTTCTGCTGTAACGGTAATTACAGGTTTTTGAGAATTTTCCATGGAGGAAGGTGTTATAATTATTACTAATTTTTTGAACCTAACAAACTTAAGTTGGTTTTTTTTACCTTAGCATGTATATAAACGACAAATAAAAGGCAGTATGCGACAAATATATTTGTAATTTAGTATACTGAAGAATCTGACTGAAAGCCCAAATCATCAGTATATTTAACTAGTTGAATTATGAAGAAGATAGCCATTCTGGTTCCTGAACATTCGGTAATTCAGGCTATAGCCGATCCTCAATACTGTTTTAGCGCAGTGAATAATTACCGCATGCAAAATGGTTTGGAACCCTTGTTTGAACTAACTTTAGTAGGATTAAAACCAAGAATAAAACTAAATCAGGGAAATTATTTGGTACAACCCGACCAATTAATGAGCCCTTTTGTTACTTACGATTTGATTATTATTCCGGCACTTTTCGGCGATCTACAGGTTGCCCTGGATGCCAATAAAAAATTTATTCCCTGGCTAATTAAACAATACGCTAAAGGAGCTGAACTTGCCTCGCTTTGTTTGGGTGCTTTTTTGCTGGCCTCAACTGGTCTGGTAAATGGCATGAAATGCTCAACCCATTGGAGTTTTGCCAATAAATTCCGGAACAAGTTTCCCGATGTAATTATGCAGGAAGGACAAATTGTTACCGATGAACATGGGATTTACACCAGTGGCGGAGCTCATTCGTATTGGAACCTGTTGCTTCATTTGGTCGAAAAATTTACCGATAGGGAAACAGCCATTTACATCTCAAAATATTTTGCCATCGAAATTAATCGAAACCGACAATCGGTTTTTGCCCTGTTTACCGGACAAAAAGACCACCACGACGAAGTGGTAAAGCAGGCTCAGCATTACATTGAACAAAACACTGAAAAACGCATAACCGTTGAAATGCTGGCAGAAAAACTGGCTGTTGGGCGACGCAGTTTTGAGCGCCGTTTTAAAAAAGCAACCAACAACTCGGTTTTGGAATACATTCAACGGGTCAAAATTGAAACTGCCAAACGACAATTTGAATCGAGCGTTAAAACCATTTCTGAAGTAATGTTCGAAGTAGGTTATAACGACAGCAAAGCATTCCGGAATACCTTTAAAAAAGTTACCGGCTTAACACCTGCTGCTTATCGCAACCGCTATCATAAAATCTTGGTTTAAATAAAACTCCTGTTGTCATTCTATGGGATTCTTCTGATTTAACAAAATTATGGTATAATTTATGTTTCAATTTTTACCTAATCATAAAAACAAACCACATGAGCAAAAACTACTCCCCCCTGTTGGTGGCATTCCTACTTATCAATATTGCATTTGTAGCTTGTCTACCCAACGAAGAACTTGTAAAACCAAGCGCATGTTTTACTTTCTCGCCTGAAACAAGCATTGAAGTAGGCAAATCGGTTCGTTTCCAGAACTGTTCAAAAGATGGCAAAACTTACGCCTGGGATTTTGGCGATGGAGCCAATTCATCGGTAGCTGAACCAACACATACTTACAACCAACCCGGTGAATATGAAGTTGTGTTAGAAGTTTATAACAATTCGTTAAAAGACATTACAAGAAAGACCATTACTGTAATTGATCAGGAACCTTTGGCTTGTTTTAGTATTTCATCGAATCCGGCAGAGGTAAATCAATCGGTCATCTTTGACAATTGTTCACAAAATGCCAATTCGTATCGCTGGGATTTCAATTCCGATGGTATTACTGACTCTGAAGAAACTTCGCCCAGCATAAGCTTTGAAACCGAAGGCATCTATAATGTAAAGCTCACTGCCATTAATGGAAATTTATCAAATACGGTTACGCTTCCCTTACTTGTAGGAACTACTACCTATGATCCCACCGTATATGATATACCTATTCAATGGAGCGACTATTATTTTAATGAATTTGATACTAAAGGAGACTGGGCTGAAGAATCAAATTCAGAATATACTACGGTTATTGAAGAAAACCATTACAAACTCACTAACTTTTTGACCGAAAACCTGTATTTGTTCTGGACAAATGCAGTGGGAATGCCCCAGACAACTACAAATTTCGATATGGAAGCCCTCGTATTAATTGAGTACGATGTGTCCACTGAAGGCGATGGTTTATTCTGGGCACTAGACCCCAACATTTTTGATTATTATTATTACCGTTTCAGTCAATATGAAGGTATAGATTACTATATTGTTGGTAATACAAAAGACGAGAGTTGGGGAACAAACGGCTGGAGTTCAACCAATCAGGTAAATTTTGAAACTTACAACAAGCTCACGATACGAAAATTCTTTGGTAAATATTATGTATTTATGAATGAACAATTTTTGGGAACCTACGATTATACCGGTGATTTTGGCGAAAAATTTGGATTTATTGTAGGTGCCGATTCAAAAATGTGGGTCGATTGGGTGGGTATCTGGGAAATGGATTTCAGCGCCACCAAAGCAGCGAAACCAAAATCGTTCTTAAGCAACGGCAAGCATGCAACCCCTGTTGGAAACCATGTTTTGAAAATAACAACACCTGCCGAAAGGATAAAATAATACAAAAAAGAGGCTACGGCCTCTTTTTTTATGCCATAATAATCCGGCTCATGGCTTTATCATGAGCTTCAACAGGTACTTCATCAACAAATTGAAAATCGAAACAAACCCCAAGCGTTGTAGTTTCAGTAGTTGTAAGTAATTTGTCATAAAACCCCCGACCCCGACCCATTCTATAATTGTTTTTATCAAAAGCTACGCCCGGCACCACAATTACGTCGATGGACGAAACAGCTTCAAATTCGGGACCTACAGGTTCCGGAATTTGCATCAGCTCACCATTTTTCAGGCATTCCCTTCCGGTAAAAACTTTCAGGCGCAATACATCACCATCAACGGCAGGCAACAAAATAGTTTTCTTTTTCCACCAGCGCAAAACAAAGTCATGGGTATGTACTTCGTCGCTCATCGACCAATATAAAAGTACCGTGCTGGCATTTTTAAATAGCTCAAGCGCTTCAACCTGATCGAAAATATTAGCCGATTTTTTAATCCTTTCCGGCTCGGTTAAAGCATTTTTCAGTACTTTAATCTGCTTTCGTAAGGCTTTTTTTTGCTCAGCAATCGTCGAACCTACCATAATTTCACAAGCTAAAGAAATTGTTTTTTTAAGGTTTATATTTTGAATCGCTCAACACCTGTTGATAATCGCTTAGTTGCATCAATTTTTGTAAGTTTAATTCAGGATGCTGTTTCAGGTACGATTTCACAATCTGGTAACCCAGCCAACGGCCGGTTCGCGAAGGCGATTCCCTGGAAAAAGTTGTTGTAAAAGGGCCATCGTCGATATAGCGCTTAATATCTTTGTAATCGGACGAAAATAAAAGTTTGTTTTCGATAAGATACATCCACATCTGTCTTTCGTTTTTTTCGCACCAGCGTAGTTTTGAATCGGGCATTCCCCATTTTACCGTATCGGCCAGGTGAGGAAGCATCGCATCGAGAAAAACCTGTAGCTTTCCATGGTAAATCATCTGGCTAATCAAATTGTCAGGTTTATGCTCATAAGGGAATTCTGTAAGTCCTACAGCAAGCATCACGTCGCTGCTAATTTTATCGGGTCGCATGGAATACCTCAAATACATGGGTGTGCGTAACATACCATAAAATTTACTATCGTTTCCCAGGTACTTATCGAGGCTAATACCAATGTAAGTAGAATCAATAACCAGACTTTGATTAAAGCCCGACACATGGGTGTAAATAGTAGGAATGGTGTGATCAGGAAAATAGTAATGAAAACGCTTAAAGGCATCAGCCAATTCGCTTTTAAAATTCAAATCGGGAAAAACCTGCTGTACTTCCTTATAAGCTTCAACGATGTATGGATCGGTTAAAAAATACGCCAACCTTTCGTCGTAATCCAATTGGTTGGTTCCTCCAATTGATATTATCCGGTGGTTGTAAGCCTCGAAAAAAGCACCGTATTTTTCTTCCCAAAAAGGAACTTTGCTCCAAATACTGTCGGCAGGAGTTTGAAACAAATCGTGTTCAAAACGCTCAAACTGCTGATTGGTTTGAATTTTTGAAATATCAATGTCCCAATTATTTTTATGGCATCCCCATAAAAAAAATAATAACAAAAAGGGAAGCAACAAAATTCTTCTATTCATCGTCTAAAGAGTTTTCCGTAGTTTTGCACAAAGATAAACAGGCTTACCGATTTTATTTATCTTTATCGCGATTTTTGAACCTTGTTTTAACCATGATTTATTGTATTATGAAGAAACTTACCTTATTAATTGCCTTAGTTTTAATTATAAGCAGTGCTTACAGTCAAAAAGTAAGAATGGGGCTGGCCGCAAACCCACAACTGTCGTGGCTAACTTCCGATGTTACCCGTGTTAAGGGCGACGGCCTGCAAATGGGTTTTAGTTTTGGCATGCAAACCGATTTCTTTTTTTCCGATCGATACAGCATCACTACCGGAGTACTTATAAACAATACGGGCGGTAGCCTTACCTATAGCGATTCTATCCGTTTTAAAACCAGCGACGAAACCCTGATACTCGATCCCGAAAGTTCGATAAAATACCGGATTCAATACATCGATATTCCACTGGCATTTCGCATGGAATCGAACCAGATTGGTTACTTTGTTTATTATGCTCAGTTTGGTATTACCAACCACCTGCGTGTTGGGGCCTCGGCAAATATTGAAGGAGCAACAGATCAAGTTGCTGTTTCGAAAGATGGCGCCGGCTGTAAAGATGAGGTTGGATTTTTTAACATGGGCTACAACATTGGCGCCGGAACCAATTACTATTTTTCAAAAAACACAGCCATTACCCTCGGAATTTTATATACCAATGGTTTTATTGATGTAACAAAAAACAGCGATGTTGATGACAGCGCTTACCTGAGAAGTTTTACCCTGAAAATTGGATTGTTATTTTAGCGCTTTAAAAATAGATTTCCTTACTCAAACAAAGCAAATAGGTTTATCACTATAGGCTAATAAATTTAATTATAATGAAGATAGTGCTTTCACAGCTCAATTATCATGTAGGAAACTTTACTACCAATACCGATAAAATAATTGCTGTTCTTAAAAAAGCCGAAGCTGACCGGGTCGATTTGGTTGTTTTTTCGGAACTAAGTATTTGCGGTTACACCCCACACGATTTGCTCGAACAACACGATTTTTTACTTAAATGCAACGAAAGCCTTTTACAAATTGCAAGCAATTGCACAAAAGTTGCTGCAATTGTAGGAGCACCAACCCTGAACCCGGAACCCAAAGGAAAAAAGCTGTTTAACTCAGCCTGCTATCTCGCCAATGGCAAAATTCAAACCATCGTTAACAAAAGCCTGCTGCCTACTTACGATATTTTTGATGAATACCGCTATTTTGAACCGGGTCAGAATCACGATTTACTTCAGTTTAAGGGCACCCGAATTGCGCTTACTATTTGTGAAGATTTGTGGGACAAACAACCCTCAGCCTATGTCAGTGCCAAAGGGGCTTTGTATAAAAAATCGCCCATGAGCGAACTCAACAAGTTAAAACCCGATTTAATCATCAACATAGCGGCCTCTCCTTTTTCATACAACCAGGGCGAAATCCGCACCCGGGTTTTGGTTGAGAATGCGCAAAAATATAATCTACCCATTGTTTATGTTAATCAGGTTGGCGCACAAACCGAATTAATTTTCGATGGCGATTCCATGGTTTTAGATGCTCAGGGAACTATTGTAAAACGCATGCAACGCTTTCAGGAAGATTATTTGCTGATTGATACCGATACATTAAAAACAGCTGGTTATCCGGCACTGGAAGCCACTCCCGCTGATTACATTGCCGAAATTCACGATGCCCTGGTACTGGGATTACGCGATTATTTTGCTAAAATGAATTTCACCAAAGCCACCTTAGGCTTAAGCGGCGGAATAGATTCGGCTGTAACACTTGCTTTGGCTGCCGAGGCATTGGGAGCTGAAAACCTGCAGGTATTGCTGATGCCCTCAAAATACTCGTCGGACCACTCCATAAAAGATGCCGTTGATTTGGCCGAAACCCTGGGGGTAAAATACCATACCATTCCTATTCAGGAACCCATGGATGCCATGGAAAACGTACTTGCTGAACTTTTTACAGGCTGCAGTGCAGATGTTACAGAAGAAAATCTTCAGGCCCGGATTCGCGGAACACTGGTTATGGCTCTTTCAAATAAATTTGGTCACATACTATTAAATACCAGCAATAAAAGCGAAGCAGCCGTTGGATACGGTACGCTTTACGGCGATATGAATGGCGGACTTTCGGTTCTGGGCGATGTATATAAAACCGATGTTTTTAAGCTGGCCCGCTACATTAACCGAAACAGCGAAATAATTCCCGAAAATAGCATTGTTAAACCACCGTCAGCTGAATTACGACCCGACCAAAAAGATTCTGATTCGCTACCTGAATACGATTTGCTCGATGCCATTTTATTTCAATACATTGAACAAAAACTCAGCGCATCGGAAATTATTGCCCAGGGTTTTGAGGCCGAAGTAGTACAAAAAGTATTGCAACTGGTTAACCGCAACGAGTACAAGCGTTTTCAGGCTCCGCCCATTTTGCGGGTGTCGTCAAAAGCTTTTGGCTTTGGCCGGCGAATGCCTTTGGTGGCAAAATACGAATAATACAAAGCTACTTACTCCTTATTTTTCCAAAGCTTTAACTGCCAAAAAACTCATCAACTGCATGCCGGTTTCAATGGCTTTTTCGTTCGGATTAAAATTAGGCGTATGCAACCCGCCTGAAACGGTTCCATCGGCATGACCGACTCCCAGACGATAAAAACAAGCCGGATATTTTTGCGCATACCATCCAAAATCTTCGGCTGTCATCCGGATATCCAAATCGTGTACTTTTTCTTCACCCAAAAACTGACGGGCTTCGCTTTGCATGGCCAGGGTCAATTCCGGATGGTTATATACCGATGGAAAACCCACCTGAATATCCACCTCGCAACTTCCACCCATTCCCTGAGCCACTGACTCGGTAATCTGCCTTATCTTTTCATGCGCTTTATACCGCCAATCCTCATTCATGGTTCGGAAAGTTCCCTCCAGGCGCACGGTTTCGGGAATTATATTCATGGCACTTTTACAAACAATGTTCCCAATGGAAAGCACTGCGGGAATCTGCGTAGGTATAAAACGGCTCACCACCTGTTGCAAGGAAACCACCGTTTGCGAAGCCATTAAAACCGTATCAACCGTATTATGGGGCAAAGCAGCATGACCCCCTTTACCTTTAAGTGTAATATACAATTCATCGGCCGAAGCCATATACTGCCCGGGTTTAAATCCCACATCACCTGCAGGCAATTCGGGATACACATGCTGCCCAATAATTAATTCCGGAATAAATTCATCAAACAAGCCATCTTCCATCATCAGTTTGGCTCCACCGGGGAGTTTTTCTTCAGCCGGTTGAAATACCAGGAGCACTGTTCCACCGAAACCTGACTTTAGCTGATTAAGAATTTTAGCTGTTCCCAGCAAACACGAAGTGTGCAAATCGTGTCCACAGGCATGCATTACACCGGGATTTTGCGATTTATACGGAAAATTGTTTCCCTCGTCAATTGGTAAAGCATCCATATCGGCCCGCAAGGCAATGGTTTTGCCGGCACCCTTTTCACCTTTTATAACAGCCAGTAAACCGGTTTGGGCTATTCCCGTTTGGTGCTCGATTCCCATTTCGGTAAGCTGCTGACTCACAAAAGCCGCCGTTTGATGTTCATGAAACGATAATTCCGGAAAGGCATGTAGTTTTCGACGGATGGCTACGAATTCATCAGCATAGGTATTTGCCAAACGTTGAATCTGTTCTTTTACATTCATGGCAGTTATTTAAAAATCGGTACACAAAGATAAGTAAAACACCCGAGGAAGCACACGTCCGCCATCAATTCCCCAAGCCCAATCGGTACGTACATAGTAACCCAAAAAGCGTGAGCGCAGTCCAAAACCCACTCCGGCAACCAGCGGTGAGTGTTTGCGATCAATAACCACACGCACCGGATGTTGTAATATTTCTTCATAATCGTAAGCATTGTTAGCATTTGCCGGATTAAACCCATTCCAGGCGGAGCCCAAATCAGAAAAGCCCACTACCATAAAATTATTCAGAAAATCGTTACTTATGGGCCGGTTAAATAAAAAACGCAACAAAGGCCAGCGCAATTCAAAATTGGCAACCGCAAAACTGTTTCCGTTGCGTACATTTTGTACAAAGCCCCGCATGTTTGTGGCTACCGCCTGATAAGCCCAGTTTTTTTCCTGATTAATGGGTGTGCTATTATCAAAAGTTGGTGTTTTACTCGAAAAATTCATCCAGTTATCTACGCCACCCAGATAATAAATCAACAGCGAATTACCAAAGGAAGTACTGTAAGCCAGTCGACTGGCAAAAATAGCTCCCCGGTATATGGGCAGGTAGTTTCGGACATCGGCTCCTACCACAAAAAGATGCGTGTTGGATTCCGCTCCCAACTGATTGTAATATTCGCCAAACAGTTTTAAACGGGTACCATCGTAAAGGTTTAATCCCAAACTACGGGTATTGTCGAGAATGTATTCGCCCTTAATTCCTCCCCAGAATTTAAGTTCGTCGGGCTTGTAAAGGCTCAGGTTATCGAGACTTTTATATACTTTTTGATCTACCCTGGTAGTTAGTGTGGTGCGGAAGGCTCGAATCTGCGAAAGTGGATATTTGTAAACTGCAAAAAATTCGTTGGTAAATATTTTGGCATATTCCGTTTCAGTAAAGCTTTCAAAAACCTGCCGGTGATAAATATACTGCTTATCGAGCCGATATTTTAAATGCTCCAGGCTAACCAGGTATTCGTTCGATTCAAAATCGACCGAAAAGCGGATGCCCCCGGTAATTTTATAATCTTCGAACAAGTCAATGGCTCCCACTTTGGTTAGAATATTAACGCCTGGATTAAAATAAAAAGCGCTGCCCGTAAATGCCTGATAACTTTGGTTCATAAAGCCAAAATCGACCTGGGTTACCAGTAAATTGGAGTAAAAATTAGTAAAGTACACCATTTGTTTTGGCAATTGAAACTTCTTTTGTTTTTCAGGACTGTTATTCAGTTGCAGAAACTCATCTTTTTCATTTTCAAAAATGTAATGATTAATATCGATAATGGTGTCGTTTAAAAAGAGGGGAAGGTTCTCCAGGAAAACCGAATCGACTTCAAAACGGTTCAATTCAGTCAACCACAAACTATCGTACTGACTTTTACCAATATAGTAGTTTTTAAACCAGGTGTTTTTAAACCGGGAAGTATCGATGGAATTTAAAGCCGAAGGCTGATAAGCAAACAAGGACGGCCGACCCGGCGTAGCCGAGATTTCCGCAAAACGGTTTTGTATCGTGTTGTAACTAAACGACGAAATACCAAAACGACGATTGGTAAGCGGAAACGCCTGAGTAAACTGACGGTAATGGATGGCTGTGTCGATAAAACTGATGGTACTGTCGATACGTAAAAAGCCTTGATTGTAAATACCGTTCTGATTGGTACGATATAGAAACTTATCGATGGCATAAGGCTCCGGATGGTTTTCGTCGATGCGCCAGGTATCGGTCAACCGCTTTAATTCCGGATTATCGTCTTTTAAGGAATACAAAAACAAATCGAGGTTTTCTCCTATTTCCATCAGGCTGTCTTTTGAACCGGTAAGCTGTGCGGTTTTGCGGTTCGAAGCAAAGAGAATGGCATCCGATCCATTTACAAACCGCGGGTGTAAATCGTCAGGCAAATCGCTGGTTAAGCGTTTAAAAGTGGAAGCTACTACCGAAAACAGGAAAATATCGGTAAACCCATTCTCTACAGCCGAAAAAACCATTTCCTGCCCCGAAGTGCTGAAATGATAATCGAGCACCTTATCGACATAAAAAATCTCGCGGGCTTGTTCCTCATCGGTTTCCACATTATAGTAATGCAACCAGATATGCCCTTTCCGCTCAATCAGGTATGTTAAAACCGTTCCGCCCGGATGCCATTGTAATATGGGGTATGAATAATCGACCAATTGCTCCAGCCGGTTTTCGAGCCGTAAAATGCGTTTGGTTTTTTGTGTCCGGGTATGGTAAACAAATATTTTATACTGTCCCTCGTAATTGGTGGTATATGCAATGTATTCTCCATTACGCGACATTTTAAGCTGCCCGTAAATTTGTTGCCGGTGTGCTCTTTTTACCAAAGGTTCTGCCTTTTCAGGCAGACTATCGCGGTACAATACTTCATTTTGGTATCTGGCCTGATGAAAGTTAAACCATTCACGCATCATTTCTTTTAGCGGGATGCCCAAAACATACAAAAAACCGGTTTCCACATCTTTACTGATGCGGGTCATGTAAACCAACTGCGACACAATGGCATCACCGTATTGTTCTGAAAGATAACGCCAAAAAGCATGTCCGGCTATTTTGGCTTCTTCGCCATACAGCCGGTGTATTTTTTGAATTTTTCCTTCGAGCACGGCATTTTTGATAGCCGCTTCGGTTTCAAAATCGAAATCGTAGGCCAGGTACGAAATCAAACCCGATTCAAACCATTCCGGTAAATTCAAAACCGTGTTTGCCGAAACCCGATCGCGAAAACTGCCACCATAAAGCATTTCATTAAGCAAAACCTGTGCAATAGATGCACGTATTTGCTGTCGAAGTTTATTGTGATCACCTTCGAAATACAGAAACACCTTGTTGTCGACAATGCGCGTAACCCCACCAATATTGTACTCGTCGGCACCGGTAATCAGGCCGATATTGCTTTGCCTGAATTCGCTGTGTTTGTTGTAAACGATAAAGATGATGCGTCGCTGTAAAACTTCTTCAAGCGAGTATTCAATCCGGTTTAGTTCTTCTTCGGCAACCCGGGAAACATACTGTGCCAGCTGATTTCCGCCAACATAAAAATAGGTATCGAATTTCGGGAAACGATAATATTGCCAGTAAAATTTATTGTACTGAACCCGGCTTTTCCCAAAGGTCATTTGGTGACCGTTATAGAATTGAGCAAAAGCAGTTTGTGCCAAAAGCAGCAGCCAAAGCATGAAGCCTGATACACCAACCTTTTTCGCTCTATTGCCCATAACCTTTGTTGATATTATTCGCCTGAATTCATTCGCTGCCGCACTACCTCGTAAAGCAAAACCGAAGCCGCTACCGACACATTCAACGACTGGATGCTGCCTAAAATGGGAATCTTAAGCAGGGAATCGCAAATTCGAAGCACATCAGGGCTGAGTCCGGTATCTTCGGAACCCATAACCACACAAACCGGAAGTGAAAAATTACCGGCATAATAATAATCGGAAGCTTTTTCGGTAGCCCCGCAAACAGAAATGCCGCTCTGTTGCATGTATTGCAACGCTTTTTTTAAAGAGGGAACCCGGCAAATGGGTACTTTAAACAAAGCTCCTGCCGAAGTTTTAACTGCATCGGGACCAATGCGCGCCGAACCTTTTTCAGGAATAACAATGGCATGAACCCCCGCACATTCAGCCGAACGGACAATAGCCCCGAAATTTCGCACATCAGAAACCTCGTCGAGAGCCAAAAGAAAAGGGATTTCGCCCCGTTCAAAAATGCTTGCAATTACTTCCTCCATATTGGAAAAAGTTATGGGCGAAATCTGGGCAATTACTCCCTGATGATTCTTGCCTGTTACCCGGTTTAGCTTTTCCTCGGGCACATATTGAAAAGGAATGTTTGCTTCCTGAAGCACATCCATAAGCTCTTTAAACAAATCACCTTTCAGGCCGCGTTTAATCAGTACCTTGTCAATATCTTTCGATGCGTTCACGGCTTCAATCACAGCCCTGATGCCAAATATTAAATCGTCGTTGCTTCGTTTGTTTTGGTTGTACATAACTTAATAATTTAATGAAAAAACACTTCCCTCGCGCCACGATTTTATAGCTTCTTTCCATACACGCGAATAACTGTCTTTCCGTTCCAAATAATAATAAATTCCGAAAACCGGATGTGTTTTCCTGTAAAAAAAGAACTCCAGACCATCTTTCGTACTACCACCGTAGTTCCAGTATTCGCCTTTATTGGTTTTTTGAACCGCATTGGGAGCTCCCAATATAAGGTATAACATACCCCGATCGCTTAAAAAGCCTTCTTTACTCCCACTAAAATAATAATTGGCCAGTTGCAGCCGGTTGTAGTAAACCCGTATCAGTTCACGGGCATCGTTGGCGTTACCTTGGGTACAGGCCAGCCAAAAAGTGTCGAGCGCTGCTTTGGGATTATTCAGTTTCCAGAGTTCCGCCATTTCCTGAGGTGTTGCCAGGTAAGCCAGCGAACGTAAAAGCTGCCTGGCCGTTTTTACTTCGGGATAAAAATCGGGACCGCATAGCAAAGTGCTGCCCTGAATTTCATCCCCGTCTGAAAAATGATAAATTCCCGGCTCGCTAAAATTCCACAATAAGGTATCGTGGCGCGTTACACTCCACGAACTATCGGCCACTGTCTGAAGTTCAACTTCAGTAAAAACAGCATCAGGCGTCGCCGGTAAAACGGTATCCAAAGCATAGCGGGTAACTTGCAAAGCACTGTACTTCCAGCGCTCGCATTGTATCCTGAGGGTATCGGTAATACTTATAAAGGAACGAAACTTTGGGGAACCCTTAGCCGACAATAAAAATAGATCGTAGTCAGCACCTTGCGATTTAAAATCGAGCTCAATTACTTTTGAAATTACTTTTCCTCCAATCCTGTCGGTAACAAAAACTTCCATCACATAGCTTCCTTCACTAAGTGGTTTTACAGGCATATAAGTAATAAATGAGGGCATTTTTCGGCTGGCAAACCGCAGGTTGTGAGTCAGGCTGTCCAGAATTTCAACCGATTCATAGTTTTCTGTAATCCGATAAAAAAGGCTGATCGATGCGTGGGGAAGCGTGTCTTTTCTGCTGGTTTCGTAGGTAAACTCACCCGGAAACAAGCGAAAATAGAGCCGGTACCCATCGGTCGCAGATCGGTAAATCTTAAATTCGGGATTCAGTGAGGCCTGTCCCGGATTATACTGATGCGCAAAGTTCCGGTTGCTGATGGTGTCGTACACTGTAATACAAGAGCCAGCCAGCAAGAGCAAGCCGCTAAAAACCATCCATTTAATTATCGATTTTGGGATACGCACTACAAATAAAATTAACTAAGCTATAAGATTCTTATTGCCACAGAACAATATTAAAATGAATTATTGAATTTAAAAAATACTGACTCAAATAAACCAAATAACCCACCCAAAGAAAAACAACTTTGTGTTATCGTGTTAAACTGTCGCGTTGTGCGTAGGTATTTTCAAAAAGGGGAATCCGTGATTGAATATACAGGTAAAGGTCGTAGGTGTTCTGCTGAAGTACTAATTCGGTTGAAAGATTCAGGTAAGCATAAAAGCTATTGAGGGTATCGCCAGAGTAACCGGTAAAATTAGCCAAAAAGCTGCGGTTGTATTTTTTATTTGCCGCTTCCTCGCGCTCATCCTGCTCCATAAGCAAGACAAGTTTCTGCAAACTTTTCCCCTCGTCACTAAACTTATAGTAGAGAGCCGAAAAGGGCCCGCTAAAATTCTTTTTGGGATTGAATTTTTCTTCGTCGCGAATCCACTGGTATTTTTCTTTGGTTACTCCCGGAATAATAAGCTGGTTTTCCCAACGGCTGTTGTCGGGCTTCATATTGATAAAATCGTAACGAAACTGACTCTCGCGCGATAAGGCTATTACATCGACCACCTGAAGTTCGTACGAAGTGGGCAACAGGTTCACCTCAACAAAAAGCAGGCTGGTAGTTAAGGAGTCGTTTAAAACCAAGCGCTTGTCTTCAAAACCCAGGCTTTTAAAAATCAGGGTGTCGTTGCTGCGCATGCGCATATGAAACAAACCCAGGGTATCGGTTATGGTTCCGCGACCTGTGCGCTGGTTTACCACATGAACATAAGTCATTCCCGAATCGGGCGAAACCGAACACACCCGCCCCGATACACGAACCAACAGTGTATCAGCCTGAGCCCATGAGGCCAGGGAAAAAAAACCAAGGCAGGCAACTATAAGGATTTGTTTGTTCATTTGTCCCAAAATTCCCGAAAAAAATCAGATATTTGCCTCCTTTAAACCGCATTTAACGCAATTTTAACTTAGCTGCGCTAATGCAAAAAAAAACGTATGCCATGCTTTACACCTTACCCAAAAAATATAAAAACATCTATTTCGATTTAGACCGTACCCTGTGGGACTTTGAAACCAACTCCGAAAAAACCCTCTACCATTTGGTGGAGCGCTATGCTCCCCTGCTGCTTTCGCGTTTTAACGAATTTTTAACCATCTATTATCAAATAAACGAGGAACTTTGGCTGCAATACCGCGACGGACAGCTTAAAAAAGAAGTGCTCCGCATCAAACGTTTTAGCGACGCCTTTGCACAAATGGGCCTGGAGCATATCGATTTCTGTGAGCAACTGGCCGACGATTACATCAGCGAGAGCCCGTTGAAAACAGCCCTTTTCCCGCATGCCATTGAGGTACTGGAATACCTGAAAAGTAAAAACTACCGCTTATTTTTGTTAACCAATGGTTTTAAAGAAGTTCAGGTAGTAAAGATAAAACACAGCGGACTGGAACCATTTTTCGAGAAGATGATTACCTCAGAAGAAGCCGGTTACCAAAAACCCCACGCCAAAATATTTGAGTACGCGCTAAAAACGGTGAATGCAAAAAAAACGCAAAGCCTGATGGTTGGCGACGATTTGGAAAACGATATTTATGGGGCACAAAGCTTTGGTATGGATGCCGTGTTCTTTAATCCCAAAGGTATCCCCCATGAAGCAAAGCCCGCATTCGAAATACAATCGCTGCTGGAACTAAAAGAAATGTTGTAACAGGCATCTGGCTTTCAGCCTGTTTCGGTCGGGGAATATTTCTTTATAAGCCCTACAAATGGTGCCTAAAAGAAGCAATAATTTATATCTTTGTGCAAATTTTTAATCGCCTGTTATGTTTAGTACCGAGAACCTTTTTCTGGGTGTTTTTTTAGTGTTTATTGTAAGTATCTTGCTTTTCGACTTATTGATAGTTGGCCGCAACAGCCATATTGTGTCGTTTAAAGAAGCCGCCGGATGGACCATTACCTGGGTAAGTCTTTCCATAGCCTTTGCCGGTTTTATCTACCTGAATGGCGAAAAGGTGCATGGCATTGAAACCATGGAACACCTTGCCCGCGTTGTAAAAAACTACACCCCACACATCAACCTTTCAGGACTTGAATACCCCGAAGCACTTACGCTGTACCGAAAAACTATGACCATCGATTACCTGTCGGGTTATTTAATTGAGGAAATACTGTCGATTGATAACCTGTTTGTGATTATAATGATACTGAGCGCTTTCTCGGTTAAACCCGAAAGCTATAAACCCGTACTTTTCTGGGGCATATTGGGAGCCATTGTGTTACGCTTTATCTTTATTTTTGTAGGCGCTGCGCTGATTCATAAATTCGAATGGATTCTGCTTGTTTTTGGTGGTTACCTGGTATATGCCGGTATTAAAATGTTTGTAAACCGTAATAAGGAAGAAAAGATAGAACCACAGAACCACCCCCTGGTAAAATTCCTGTCAAAGCGTTTTCGGGTATTTCCCCGCTATGTGGGGAACAAATTTTTTATCCGCAAAAAAGGGATTTTATACATCACCCCACTTTTTATTGTTTTAATAATGGTTGAATTTACCGATGTAATTTTTGCCACCGACTCCATCCCGGCCATTTTTTCGGTAACCCGCGATCCTTACGTAGTTTTCTTCTCAAATATTTTTGCCATACTGGGCTTACGTAGCCTGTTCTTTTTACTGATTCATGTGGTCGATATGTTCCATTACCTAAAAATTGGCATTTCAATCTTACTGACTTTTGTAGGAGTAAAACTGCTGGCCCACACCTGGCTCGAATCGGTAGGGTTTAAGTCGGTTCATTCGCTGTATTTTATTTTATTCGTACTGGTGGGCAGTGTGGTGCTGTCGCTACTTTTCCCGAAAAAAGAGGTGGCAGCAATAAGCAATGAATAATTAACAATGGGCAATGAGTAATTAGTGAAAAGTAAACAATGAATAGTGAAAAGTGAATAACCAATAGTGAATAACGAATAACCCCAAATTAGTAAGCAGTTCACATTCCTCAGCCCACCGTTGGAAACCTCAGATTAGCAAAAGCCCCAGCGGGGCGGAATCTTTGTAGCATAAAGGAACACAGATAAAAAAGCGGTGCAATCAGTGGGTTTCCATAGAATACCTGGCTACCATGCACCGCAAATTGCGGCAGCCAAAATACAAGAAACAATAAGTAAATAACAAAAAATTAAATACCCTGAATCCCTCACGGAACGTAATCGAAAGTCCGGCCTTGTTGAACGCAGATGACGCGGACCTGTCAAAGGCATGCAGGTTCCGTTTCACGTAAGTGCTACCGCAAATTCTATTAGTTTTTCAAGTGCTTTTACAACGCGGTTTCCATTATCCGTACTACACTTTCACCAGCAGTAAAAACACAGGCCAAAAGAACCCCAATGCCTGTTTTGCAGGCACCCCTGCCTTAACCAGCAACACCCTTGCCTTAGTTGAGCAGACCAAAATTGGTTTTAAGAACACCAAAGCCTTAGTTGAGAACATCGAAGCTTTACTCGGGAACGCCGAAGGTGGTTCCGAGGACATCGAAGCTTTAATTGGCAACATCGAAGGTAGTTCCGAGGTCATCGAAGCTATAGTTGGGAACATAGAAGGCGATTCCGGGAACATCGAAGCTTTAGTTGAGAACACCAAAACCGATTTTGATAACACCAAAGCCTTAGTTGAGAACACCAAGCCATAGTCAGCAACACCAAAGGTTCTTCTGCAAAATAGTGAATAGTGAATAGTGAATAGTGAATAGTGAATAGTGAATAGTGAATAGTGAATAGTGAATAGTGAATTAAGTCTTAGGTCTGATGTCTATCGTCTTTTATATAGAGTATAGTGTCTAGCGTCTTCTGTCTTTAGTCTAAAATCTAAGATCTAAAAAACTACTTCTTCCAGAAAGTCGGGGCAAAAATTATGAGCACGGTAAACAGTTCAAGACGGCCCAGTAGCATCAAAAACGACAACAGCCACTTGCCCACCTGCGGAAGGTGTGCATAAGTTTCTGCAGGACCCACAGAACCCAGGCCGGGGCCAATATTACCCAAAGCCGAAGCTACAGCACCCATGGCCGATTCCATATTCAAACCCAGACCTGCAATAAAAACCGATCCTGCAATAAAAATGAGCAGGTAAAACACAATAAAGGCCAATACGCTATTTACAATGGGCTGGGGAACGGTTTTCCCATTTAAGCGCATGGGTATAATGGCTTTTGGGTGCACAATGCGTTTTAATTCGAAATAACAATTTTTTAATATAAGTATAATACGAATTACCTTTACCCCACCACTGGTTGCCCCGGCCGAACCCCCAATAAACATCAGCACAAAAATTAATGCAATTAACAATGAGGGCCAAAGCAGGTAATCAACGGTTGCATAGCCTGTTGTGGTTACAATAGAAACCACCTGAAACAGGGCACTACGAAACGATTCCTCGAAGCTGATCCCCCCCCCCACAAACAGCCGCAGGGCTATTACACCGGTAAAAACCAGGGTAATGAGGCTATAAACCCGAAACTCTTCATTACTGAAAACTTTCTTGAAATCGAGCTTTAGCGCAAAATAAGCCAGGGTAAAGTTCACCCCGGCAATAAACATAAACAGCACAATTACATAGTGAATAAAGGGATTGGTAAAATAAGCAATGCTGGCCTGTTTGGTCGAATAACCCCCGCTCGACATGGTGGTAAAGGAGTGGTTCAGGGCATCAAAGAAACTCATTCCGCCCAACCACAACAATACGGTCTCAATCAAGGTAAAGCCCACATAAATTATCCAAAGCCGCTGGGCCGTTTCGCGTACCCGCGGATGCAATTTGTCGTACGACAAGCCGGGAACTTCAGCCGAAAACAACTGTACACCACCCACGCCTAAAAAAGGTAAAATGGCAATCGACAGCACAATAATTCCCATGCCTCCCATCCACTGGGTAAGGCTACGCCAGAACAAAATGCCGTGAGGCAAAGCTTCTATGTTATTTATAATTGATGCACCCGTGGTAGTAAACCCCGACATGGTTTCGAAAAAGGCATCGGTAAAATTGGGAATAGCCCCGCTGATGATAAAGGGCAAGGCCCCAAAAAGTGAAAACACCACCCATACCAAACTTACAATAATGTAGCCCTCGCGCTTGCCAAAGGCTTTGTCGGCTTTTTGGGTAAATAATACCGCGCTGCCCCCGGTAAGAAATGTTGCTCCAAAAGCTAAAGCAAAGCCCAGCCAGTCGAATTCTCTATAAAAAAGCGACATCAGCAGGGAGACAAACAAGAACACGGATTCCATCAGCAATAAAAAACCAAGCAAGCGGAATATTATTTGTTTGTTTATCATAACAGGAGCTACACTCTGTAAAGGTTAATTAAAAAACTTATCCACTTTCTGTAAGGCGGTAGGTAAAGCAAACACCACCACGCGGTCCTGGGGATGAATCTCGGTATCGCCCGTGGCAATAAAACTCGTACGTTCCCGGATAACCCCGCCGATTACGGCATCTTTAGGGAAACCTAAGTCGCGCAAAGGGCCTTTGGTAATTTTTGAATCGGCTTTTACCAAAAACTCGAGTACCTCGGCATCGGAACCGGTTAAACACAGGAACGAAGGAACTTCGGCAGTCATGGTAAAGCGCAATATGTAACTGGCCGCAATCAGTTTTTTATTGATGATGGCATCAATTCCCATGGTCTCGGCCAGATGCAGGTATTCCATATTCTCGACCGAAGCTATGGTTTTTTTAACCCCGAGCTTTTTCGCCTGAATACAGGAGAGAATATTCAGTTCGTCGTTTCCGGTAACACCAATAAACACATCCATCATACCCAGTCCTTCTTCTTTCAGGGTTTCAATTTCCCTTCCATCGGCATTAATAACCAGCGAACCAGTGAGGTAATCGGCCAGGTATTCCGAGCGCTCTTTATCAATTTCAATAAGCTTAATATTCGAATTCTTTTCGAGAATGTGCGCTGTACGCACACCAATCTGGCTTCCACCCAGTATCATGATGTTATTGCAAGCCAAACGCTTGGTTCCGGCAAAATCCATCATTTGCGAAATTCCGTGCTGATTGGTAATTACGTAAACCAAATCGCCTTCGACAAAAACCTCATCGGGATGTGGAATGGTCGTTTTTCCGTTACGGGCAACGGCCACCGCCCTAAACACCATATCCTGACTATTTACCGCCACATCGCGTAAACGCTGCCCTATAATAGGAGCATCGGTCTCAAGCTTGATTACAAAAAGGGAAAGTTTGCCTCCGTAAAAGTTAAAAACTTCGGTAGTTCCGGTCTCATTTAACAGGTTAACAATTTCGCGTGCTGCCAGTTTCTGGGGATAAATAAGGGAATCAATACCCATGTTGTAAAAGTGCGACTTGTTAAGCGGAAGCAAATACTCCTGATTGTCGACCCGTGCAATGGTTTTTTTGGCTCCCAGTTGCTTGGCCAGCATGCAGGCGGTAATGTTTATCTCCACCGTGTGCGTGAGTGCAACAAATAAGTCGGCCCGTTTTATACCGGCTTCCTTTAAATCGGCAAATGAAGTTGCTGAGCCGTGTACCGTCATTACATCGTAATGTGTACTCACCTCCTGCAGCATATCGTCTTTTTTGTCGATAACTATAATCTCGTGACTTCCATCGGACAACATCTTGGTCATATGCATTCCTATGGCGCCCATCCCTGCTATGATAATTCTCATGACCCTAAAATTAAATGATCTGACCCGCAGCAAGCTGACGAGGAATCAATTTAACAATTTCATAAATACCGATGCATGCATCGGCCGCAAAAAAATATTGCGCAAAGTAAGCTACAAACATAGTATAAATCTAAAATCTTTATCATTTTTTTCAATGCATACGGGTATTTTAGCTGTAAAGCCCGTTAAACAAGCCTTAAGGCAAACCCCACAAAGCAAAATCTCCGTTCAATTCTTTCCCGCCCCCTGCATTTCCCGAATAAAAGCTCCCTGTTCCGAAGTAAAATAGCAGGGAACATTTTCCATATACTGACACCACTGAGGTTTTTCCCATGGAGGAATCGAACCATCTACAACTATTTGATTAAACGCAATGCCGGCTGGTTTCTCTTTGTCTGAAAACCTGTCGGCTGCGGTAACAAATAAATAATCGAAGTGCAAGGTATCGTTTACCGGCTCAAACCACTGGCCATCGCCTTTACTGATGTAACCCCGGGTGTTTCCCAGAAACCAGAATCCTTTGTGATAACAAAAATCCTCGTCCCTTATGGTGGAATCAACCTTGTTTAAATAATAATAATTGTTTATGCGCGTGCGCCAAAAGTGGTTGGCATCGGCCACAATAGGTGCAATGCTCTTGTGGTTTAAGGAATCGGACAAAAACCACCACGACTTTGCTCCCGATACAAATTGTATGGCCGAAGCATTAGTAAGCTGATAAACACAGGAGTAAACCTGTTTCTTTTGTTCCATAAGATGCCAGCTGCGTTGCACTACCCCCACTAGAACTACCAGCAATGCCAAACGTAAATAAATAAATCTTCGGGTCATCAGCCAGGCCGAAAAAGCGGCCATAAGCAGATAGAGTATCCAAACCATTAAGGTGTTGAATGGAATATCGGTAATAACGGCTACAGGTAGCAGGTTTACCAACGTAACAAGGCGGTTCATGCCAGCAACCACCCATCCAAGTCCTGAACCTATTAAATGAATTATGAACGATACTTTGGCAAAAATCATAAGCAAAACAGCTCCGTATAGCAGAAGTGTAGCCCCAACGATAACAACAATATTCGACAACCAGAAATATACCGGAAACATATGAAAATAATACAGAGTTATGGGTAATGTTACTAACTGTGCTGCTATGGAAACTGAAGTAAGTTGCCAGACCCAATTGAAAAATTTGTTTTTAAGGAAAATAAGTCGGTAAATTTTTGGCTGAAAAAAAACAATACCGGCCACAGCCACATACGACAACTGAAAACCAATTTCGAATAAAAGCAACGGATTAAATAATAAAAGCAACATGGCCGAAGCTGCCAAAGAATTGTAAACCTGAGGGCGCCGTTGTAACAGGTATCCCAGCGATAAAAAAGTAAACATGGTACTGGCCCTGCACACCGATGGCGATAAACCGGTAATTAAAGCATAGGTCCACAGCAACAGAATAATCAGGAGGTATTTTAAACCAGCTTTTTTACTAAAAACTTTCATCCAGCTAAAAAGCATAAGGAAAATACCATACAAAATGGCCATGTGCATGCCCGAAATGGCCAGTATATGTGATGCTCCGGCACCTGCATAGGCGCTACGTACCCGCTCATCGAGTTTGTTTTTATAACCCAAAGTTAGCGCAGAAAGAACAGCCAGCTCGTCACCACTCAGGCCTGCATCAGCATATAAGGACACCATGCGGGCACGCAGGTTGAGCGCTTTTTGCCGCAATCCTTCCACCCGATCAGAAACCACAAACCAGTCGTCGCGTTTCAGGTAAACGGTAAAATCAACTTGTTTAATCTTCAGATAGCGGCCAAAATCAAAACCAAAGGGATTCAATTGTCTGGGTTTATCGGCAATAGCTGTTTTAAAAGCAAGGGTTTGCCCGGCTTGTAGTGCTGCCACAGTACTGTCTTTTTCAAAGTACACCCATAGGGTTCCCTGCTCCTCCTTCCAATCCCTTTGAACCTTTTGAGCCTTTAGCCTTAAGGGCGCAAAAAACACCCGTTCTTTTTCGACCGGAATCTGAAGCAATTCGCCAATAAACCAAACCGCTTCGTTGGATGAATCCGATTCAAAATTGTTTTGACTGGTTTTTTGGGTTAAGAGCATGCCCAAAAAAAATAAAGAAAAATTTAATAAAACTGCTTTAAGGTAATGTATTTGGTAAGGAAGCCATATACGGGAACTTACTAAAAACAATAAGGCTGCAAAACCAAAAACATAGCAAACAAAAATATAGTTTTGAGGCAGGTAAAACTGGAGCAAAATACCCGCTATAAAAGGTAAGAGCAGCCGGATGAATGGATTTGCCCTAAAAAACTCCATGAGTAAAAAAAAATGGTTTCTACGAAATTACGTAAATACCATTATTCAAACAAAAAAAACCTTCCCTCTTATGGAGTCAGAAAGTCAGCATTTATTTACTGATGTCGTTCATTTTTCTCTTGAAACATACGCACCAATTCTTCGGGACTTTTTCCCAGGTATTCAAGCGATGCAACGGCGTCATCGGTTAACGAATGATTGGGATAACCGGCAATAAACTCCTTGTAGAAAATTTCAGCCTCAATTAAATTGTTTAGCTGGTTTTCAAAAACAAAAGCTTTTAAAAACAAACATTCCGGAGCCTTATAAAAAGAAGGATAATCGGTCCGCACCTTATTGAAAAAAGCAATAGCCTGTTCTGATAATTGCAGGTTCATTGATAGTTCGCCCGCCCTGAACAGGTAAAAAGCACTTAATGTATCGTTGGGATAAGTTTCAGTGAAAACACCATAGACTTCAATTAGTTCTTTTCCTTTTTGCAGGTCAAAAACTTTGGCATCATTCATTTCGTTTTCAGCCTTTTGAATTTGCTTAAGGAGTTTTTCTTTTGAGTTGCTTTTGCAGGAAACCAGCACAACAAATGCAATAAAAACCACAGATCCCAAAAGTTTAAAATGATGTATTGCAGCTTTCATCCAATTACTTTTTAGTTAACAGATTTGTTTTAATTATTCTGCTGTAATAAGCTTTTAAATCAGACAAACGATACGAAAGAAAAAATAGTATATGAGCTTATGTCCTTTTTTACTTATTGGGTATTATTCGGTAATCGGGCAGGGTTTTTCCTTTGGCTATGGCATTTAACTTTCCGGTAATCAGGCGACGTCTGATGGGCGAAATGCGGTCGATAAAAAGTTTACCATCCAGGTGATCGAGTTCGTGCTGCATAACCCGGGCCCTGATTCCTTCCCATTCCTCAATATGTTCGTTAAAGTTCTCGTCAAGGTATTTTACCTTAATTTTTGCTGGACGTTCCACATCTTCGCGTATGCCGGGCAAACTCAAACAGCCTTCGTTAAAAGCTTCTTCTTCGCCTTCATACGAAAGAATTTCAGGATTAATAAACGCTTTTTTAAAATCTTTCAGTTCCGGTTCGTCTTCTTCAAAAGGTGTGGCATCGATAACAATAAGCCGGATGCTTTTATTTACCTGGGGTGCTGCCAGTCCAACGCCTTCTGCTTTGTACATGGTTTCGTACATATTTGCAATCAACTCAGGAAGCTCCTTGTAATCAGGTTTAATTTCCTGGGCACGTTTTCTTAATATGGGATTTCCGTAAACGGTAATGGGTAAAATCATAATGCTATTCTCTTAAATAAGCCCTCGGGCTTTTTGTTCCATAAACGATTGTAATATTATAGTTGCACTAATGGTGTCGACCAGCGCTTTATTCTGTCGTTGTTTCTTTTTAAGTCCTCCGTCAATCATGGTTTGAAAAGCCATTTTTGAGGTAAACCGCTCATCAACCCTATAAACAGGTAGCTGTGGAAAGTGTTTCACTAATTGTTTAACAAAAGGTTCAATGTATTGCATCGATTCCGAATCGCTATGGTCCATTTGCCTGGCATAACCCACCACAAAGGCTTCAACCGGCTCTTTTTGCAGGTAATCTTTTAGGAATTTCAACACTTCGTGCGATGGAACCGTAGTAAGTCCATTGGCTATAATTTGCAAGGTGTCGGTAACAGCTATACCGGTGCGCTTTTTCCCGTAATCGATGGCTAAAATTCGTCCCATTTACAAAGCGGCCAGTTCTTTTATTTCAGCCATAATCTGCAAAGCCAGTTCCTGGGCTTCCATTTCGGTCTTAGCTTCAGCATAAATACGAATAATGGGTTCGGTGTTTGATTTGCGCAAATGCACCCAGGTATCGGCAAAATCTATCTTTACTCCATCGATGTCGTTAACTTTTTCGTGGGCGTATTTTTCCTTCATGGCAAGTAAAATAGCATCTACATCAATTTCAGGAGTCAATTCAATTTTATTTTTCGAGATAACATACGATGGATAGGTTTTTCGCAGCTCGGAACAAGTGGTTCCTTTTTTTGCCAGATGCGATAAAAACAGGGCGATACCAACCAATGCATCGCGACCGTAATGCAATTCGGGATAAATAACCCCGCCGTTTCCTTCGCCACCAATCACAGCGTTCACACGTTTCATTTCGGCTACTACATTTACCTCGCCAACTGCAGCGGCGGTATAGTTGCCACCATATTTTTCGGTAACATCGCGCAAAGCACGTGTCGACGAAAGGTTTGAAACCGTGTTACCGGGCGTATGCGACAACAAATAATCAGCAATGGCAACCAGCGTGTACTCTTCGCCAAACATGCTTCCGTCGCCATTTATAATAGCCAAACGATCCACATCGGGATCAACCACAAAACCCACATCGGCACGGTGAGCCAGCATGGCTTTTGAAACCTGTACCAAATTCTCGGGCAGCGGTTCCGGGGTATGGGCAAAATTACCGGTAGCTTTGTCGTTCAGCGGAATAAGCTGGGTAACTCCCAGGGCTTTAAACAGCTTGGGCAGAATTATTCCGCCTACTGAATTGATTCCATCGAAAACCACTTTAAAATTGGCTTTGCGGATGGCATCCACATCGACCATTTTTAATTTTAGTAGGTGTGCAATGTGTTTATCGTCGTAGTCATTTACCTCAGTTACTGTTCCCAAAGCATCCACCTCAGCAAATTCAAACTGCTCGCTGTCGGCCAGCGCCAATACTTTTTCACCTTCGGTGCTGTTTAAAAACTCCCCTTTGTTATCGAGTAACTTTAGCGCGTTCCATTGTTTGGGGTTGTGACTGGCCGTTAAAATCAGTCCGCCATCGGCATGGTAATCGGTTACTGCCATTTCGGTTGTGGGTGTAGTGGCCAGGCCCAGATGAATCACATCGATTCCCATGCCTACCAGAGTAGCATTTACCAGTTGCGCAACCATGTGACCCGAAATGCGTGCATCGCGCCCAACCACAACGGAAATTTTATCTTTATTTCCTGCTTTTTGCTTTGCCCAGGCTCCATAGGCCGCGGTATATTTTACTACATCAACCGGACTAAGACCCTCGCCGGGCTTACCTCCAATGGTTCCCCGAATACCGGAGATTGATTTTATCAGTGTCATAAATACATTCTTTTTACGGAGGCAAAGATATAAATTTATAGGCGTACCCAAGAAAATTCAAAAAATCTGTATTTTATTTTGAAATTTGCTTATTTAACGTTTATGTACTTACTTTACTTTTTTAATTAACCTTAATAAGAAAAATTATGAAAACATTCAGATTATTACTTTTTGTAGTTGCAGTGGCTTTAACTGCCGTTTCGTGTTCTGAAGATGAAGTTGCCCCTGAAGGTAAGTATGAGACTACCTATGCTAAAATGTCTTCCGATCAACTTACCCTGGAGTTTAAAACTAAAGCCGACTTACAGAAATATGAAATGTACATGCAAATTGAACTTAAAGCGGGTGGCGATTTTTACTACTATGATGATGTAGATGGCTGGGTTAAATCGGGTACATGGACACAAAGCGGTTCAAAAATTACCGTAACTGAAGGTAATGATTCGATGGTAGTAACTCAGGATGGGAATAAACTTATCTATACAGAAACCGAAACTGACGAGGATGGAACTTATAATGTTGAAATGCATTTTACAAAAATGTAAATAGAACCATAAATAAAACAATTGGGGACTGTCAATAAAGGCAGTCCCTTTTTTTATTTCACCGACAGTCCATATATTTGCAGGCATAAACCAGGCAAATTCTTAAAGCATGCAAACTGCAAAAGTTTATTTTACCAGCTTACGGGCCAAGCCCAATCAGAACCTGTTGCAAAAACTCAGCAAACTTATGGATAAGGCAGGATTTAACACCCTACCCGTTCAAGATAAGTTTACTGCCCTTAAAATCCATTTTGGCGAACCGGGTAACCTGGCTTTTATCCGCCCCAATTTTGCAGCCGAGGTGGTTAAAAAGGTAAAATCAGCCGGTGGTAAACCATTTTTAACCGATGCCAATACCCTGTATTCCGGACAACGCTCAAACGCAGTTGACCATTTATTAAGCGCTACCCAAAACGGTTTTACTGAAGCCGTGGTTGGCTGCCCCGTTATTATTGCCGACGGATTAAAAGGCACCGACCAAAAAGAGATAGCCATAAACATGACCCATACTGAAAAGGCGAGGATAAGTGCCGCAGTTGCCGATGCCGACATTATTATATCGATGACGCATTTTAAGGGACACGAGATGGCCGGTTTTGGGGGCACGCTTAAAAACCTGGGCATGGGAGCCGCTTCAGTAGCCGGAAAATTATTTTTGCATTCCACTTCGAAACCCAAAATTGAAGTTGAAAACTGCACCGGATGCAATGCCTGTGTTAAAAACTGTGCCCACGATGCCATCCATTTAAATGCCGATAAAAAAGCTTTTATCAATTACGAAACCTGTGTAGGTTGCGGACAATGCGTTGCCGTTTGTCAGTTCGATGCGGCTCAGGTGGTTTGGGAAAATGCATCGGCCTTAATGAACGAAAAAGTAGCTGAATACACGGCCGCTATTTTAAAAAACAAACCCGCACTTCATATCAGTTTTATAATGGATGTTTCGCCCGATTGCGATTGCTGGGGCTATAACGATTATCCCATGGTACCAAATATTGGCATTGCCGCATCAACCGATCCGGTAGCACTTGATAAAGCCTGCGCCGATTTGGTAAGCGCAGCTCCATTACTAAGTCAGAGTGCCATTGCCTGCAAAACCCCGGAAAATGAACCAAATAAAAATCAGGATAAGTTTAAAATGGCGCATCCCAATACCAATTGGATGGCCGGTTTATTGCATGCCGAAAAAATTGGTCTGGGAACCCTGAATTACGAATTAATTCCCGTGTAGTTACTCTTTTTACCAATGAACGGCGTATATTTGTAGCCTATTTAAGAATCAAGGCATAAAAATGGAAAAGCAGCGCGGGAGAAAACCTACATTGGGAGGTAAGCCAAAAAACAATAAATTTGCTACAAAACGCAAAACCATCAAATCGGATACACCGGTAAAAAAGCAGGTAAGTAAAATAAAACAAACTGATGAGGTACGTTTGAACCGTTACCTGTCGCAAGCCGGAATTTGCAGCCGTCGCGAAGCCGACACTTACATTGCAGCCGGAGTAGTTACCATTAATGGCAAAGTAGTTACTGAACTGGGTACTAAAGTGAAATATGGCGATGTAGTTAAATTTAACGATGCTCCCATTGTTCCCGAAAAGAAAACTTACATTCTGCTTAACAAACCCAAAGATTACATAACAACCACCGACGATCCCACGGCAAAAAACACGGTTCTCGATTTGATTCGAAACGGTTGTAAAGAACGGGTTTTTTCGGTAGGGAGGCTCGACAAACCCACTACCGGTTTATTGCTTTTAACCAACGATGGCGAATTGGCCGATTTTCTTTCGCATCCGAAAAATAATAAAAAGAAAATATATCAGGTTACGTTAGATCGCACGGTGAACGAAGACCACCTGCAAAATTTATACGACGGAGTGGAACTGGAAGACGGAATAGCCAAAGCCGATCTGGTTACTTATTGTACGCCTGGCGACAAACGTGAAGTAGGTATTGAAATTCATTCGGGAAAAAACCGTCTGGTGCGGCGTATGTTTGAACATTTGGGATATAAAGTTAAAAAGCTCGACCGCGTGTATTATGCCGGCCTTACCAAGAAAAACCTACCCCGTGGAAAATGGAGGTACCTGAACGACAAAGAAATAGTGATGCTAAAACGGGGTAGTTATTCATAAGCACAGGTAATAAAGCCCGGTAAATTGGCTGGTTTGTAACTTTTTATTTTTGAAATATAATTTTGTTTTGTAGCTTTCGGCAAAATTTACCCAGTTTTGATGACCCTAAGTCAAACAAATAAAATATTTGAATTTAAAGGCAACCTGACTTTTCCGGTAATTGAAGAAATTTTAAATAAAATTAAAATACTTCTTCAGCAAATGGAAGTTGAACAGGTAGTGCAAAAACGTCTGTATGCTATTTTGGTTGAAAGTCTTGAAAATGCATTAAAACACAAGACACCCTTACAAAAGAATGCTTCTTTACAAGAAGTAGAAATGAGTTTACAGCGCCTTCCGGAATCCCTGTTGCTAAAAATTGGCAATTACATGCCGGCGCAGAAAGCTCCGGTTTTAATTGAGCGCATAAAGGAACTTAACGGCCTCGACTTAGCGGGTTTAAATCATTTGTACCGGACATCGATAGCCAATGCGCGTATCTCGGAAAAAGGAGGAGCCGGACTGGGAATGATTGAAATTGCTCGTAGTGCACGAAATACCATTCGTTACCACTTTACTGAAACAACTAACAAAAATTCATTTTTCGTTCTTGAAATTGAAATTGCCACCACCATTTCCTAAAACTAATTTATGAATCCATTAATTATAGAAAAAACAGCCGCAACACCAAAAATTCATTTTGATTTTTCCAAAAAGCTTTTTGAGATAATTGGATGCTCCCGCCCCGAGGATGTCAGAATATTTTACATGCCTATAATTGACTGGCTCGAGAGCTTTAAACTCACGATTCCCGAACTTGAAAAACCAGTGAACCCCCTGGAATTCAAATTCAAATTTGATTATTTCAATTCGTCGTCGGCCAAATTCCTGCTCGATATTCTGGTACTAATTAATCAGATACACGAAAAAGGAATGGCCATAAAAGTAGCCTGGTATTTCGACGAAAACGATGATGACATGAAAGAAGTTGGCGAAGAATTGTCGGAAGTGGTCGACCTGCCTTTTGAATACATCGAAGTTCCCAAAAAAACAAAAACTAATTAGGTTTCATAAAAACACGGGCCTCCTCAATCAACTCATCTATAGTTGGCTGGTAATCATCGAGACTGTCGTCTACTTTTTTTAGTTCCCGCTCTTTCCAGCGCTTTATTCGTTCCGACGCAATTTCGGCCTGTGCCAGCATTACCTGCCGGGCAAAATCTTTACTGTTTTCTAACTCTTCGTCGAGCCGTGCTTTGCTTTTTAATTTTTCTATGGCAACCAAACGTTTGGTTTTTTCATGAATCTGCACCATTTCCTGTTCCGAAGCCGACATGATACGAATTTCTTCAAGAGCGAGCAACTCATCGTAAGCTCCCCGTTTTGAGATTAATTTTACAAACATAGGCCCGGTTTCGATGCAGATAAACATAAACAGAATAAACAAACCCGCATATTGAATCCCTTTATTTTCGTCGCCAAGTTGTTTGTAGGCTTCAAGCCGGGCTAAAAAACCGGTAGCTTTTTTCATGGTTTCGCTTCCCTGAATCCATTGTGTTTCTTTTTGCCGGCTCAGTTGTTCAATCCGTTGATTATTAGCCGCTATCAGCGGATATAGCCGGGCTTTTTCCTCATCGTAAATTTCACTTAGCCGGTCGTATTCTGCTTTTTTTTCGTTATAAACCGGACCTTTGCCAGCTTTAGCTGTTGGACTCCGCCCTTCGGCTTCTTCAACAATTAATTCAAACAACCTATTTCGGTGTTCTAATAACGCATCTATCGAATTCTGATACTCCGTGTTTTCGTTTTGCAAGCGTTCAATTTCAGCAAATCCGGTTCCTACTATGGATTGATAATCGTTAATTTTTTGCTGGTTCATTTTTTCAATCTGCCCGTTTATTTCCGATTCAAACAGTTTAAGCTCCAACGGACGTGAAATAACCACGGCCAAAAACAAGGCAAGAACAATACGCGGACTGGCGGTCAGCACCTCTTTAAAAATGCGGTTTTCCTTACGCAAACTGGCTACCAAATACCAGTCAAAAAAGAAAATCAATACTCCCCAAAAAAATCCAAATGCCAGGGCAAGGTAGGTATTATTAAAAACCGTGTAAAAAGCATAACTTCCACTCATTGATGCCATAACACCAGTTAAAAAAACAATCATCCCAATTCCAAAAAACACATTGTAATCGGTCGGACATTTTTTTAATAAATAAAGTCGCGCTCCGGAACACCAGCAAAAAAACCGATAAATTCCCGTTAATTTACTTTCCGACACTAAAGAAGTTTTAAAATCCATGGCTTAAATATTTAAACTTTGGTCCATATGTTACATTAAATTCACTGTGTTGAATTGCTCCCGGCTATCAGACAAAAACCTTCAAAACGTTTATTAACCCGACATTAAAAGTAACAACTACAAGCACCAGAAGGTTGGTTTAAGATACTAAAAATTAAGCATTCTGAAAATTGCAAAGTAATAATTGATAAAATTTTGCAGTAAGCCCGGCTAACTGTATCTTTGCCAAAAATTTAAAAATGGATCATAAAGCCGGATTTGTAAATATAATTGGAAACCCAAACGTTGGAAAATCGACCCTGATGAACGCTTTTGTAGGCGAAAAACTTTCGATAATAACCAGCAAAGCACAAACCACGCGGCACCGTATTTTAGGTATAGTAAATGGTGACGATTTTCAGATGGTGTATTCCGACACCCCGGGCATACTTAAACCCAACTACAAACTCCAGCAAAGCATGATGCGTTTTGTGGATACAGCCATAAGCGATGCCGATATAATTTTGTATGTTACCGATGTGGTCGAAAGTTTCGATAAAAACAGGGAATACCTCGATAAAATTAAGAACACCAACACACCGGTTTTATTACTGATAAACAAGATTGATTTAACCCAGCAGGAAAAACTCGAAGAGCTGGTCTTGCTCTGTAAAAACGAAGTTCCTCAAGCAGAAATCTATCCGGTATCGGCCATTAAAAAATTTAATATCGATGCGGTTCTTAAACGAATTCTGGAACTGTTGCCCGTAAGCCCACCCTATTTTCCCAAAGATGAACTGACCGACAAAACCGAGCGCTTTTTTGTTCAGGAAATTATCCGCGAAAAAATATTTTTTAACTACCAAAAAGAGATTCCTTACAGCTGTGAAGTGAATGTGGAAGAATTTAAAGAAGAAGAAACCATCATTCGCATCAGGGCACTGATATACGTTGCCCGCGAATCACAAAAAGGAATTATCATTGGACACAAAGGCAGTGCGCTTAAAAAAACAGGAATGGCTGCCCGTTTTGATATTGAAGCTTTTTTCGAAAAGAAAGTGTTTCTCGAATTGCATGTAAAAGTGCTAAAAGACTGGCGCGACAAAGAACAAAACCTCAAGTATTTTGGATACGACCAATAACAACTGCTCAAAAAAATTAAAAATAGAATAACCCATAAGTAAAGCATCAATAAAAACAGATATGTCAAATATTTTAGCAATAGTAGGAAGACCGAATGTGGGAAAATCGACCTTGTTTAACCGTTTGGTAGAAGAGAGAAGGGCCATAGTTGATGAATCGTCGGGGGTAACCCGCGACCGCCATTATGGCAAGGCCGAATGGAACGGGGTAACTTTCTCAGTAATCGATACCGGCGGGTATGTTACCAATTCGGACGATATTTTTGAAGGAGAAATCAAAAAACAGGTCATGCTGGCTATTGATGAAGCCGATGTAATTTTGTTTTTAACCGACGTAACCAGCGGAATAACAGACCTTGACGACGGAGTAGCTGAAATTCTCAGAAAATCGAAAAAGAAAGTGGTGCTCGGGGTTAACAAAGTGGATAACAGCGAACGCTTGTTCATGGCCTCCGAATTTTATTCCCTGGGACTGGGCGAGGTATTTTCCGTTTCATCAATTAATGGTTCCGGAACAGGCGAATTACTGGATGCCATTGTGGCAAATTTCGAGAAAAAACCCATTAATGAAGACGAAATAGAATTACCTAAAATTGCCGTTGTTGGAAGACCCAATGCCGGTAAATCGTCGTTGGTAAACGCTTTGCTCGACGAGGAACGAAATATTGTAACTGAAATTGCAGGAACTACCCGCGATTCAATCAATACCCATTACAATAAATTTGGCCACGAGTTTATTATTATCGACACTGCTGGCTTGCGAAAAAAATCGAAAGTAAGCGAAGATTTGGAATTTTATTCGGTAATGCGTGCCATTCGAACCATTGAGGAGTCGGATGTATGCTTATTACTGATTGATGCTACCCGGGGAATCGAAGGTCAGGATGTGAATATTTTCCACCTGATTGAAAAGAACCGCAAAGGTGTGGTTGTTTTAATAAACAAATGGGATTTGGTTGAAAAAGATCATCATTCGGTAAAAGAATATACCGCAATGATTAAAGAAAAACTGGCACCGTTTAACGATGTACCCATTCTGTTTGTGTCGGCCTTAACCAAACAGCGGGTATTAAAAGCGGTTGAAACTGCCATGGAGGTTTATAAGAATCGTAAACAGCACATTCCTACATCAAAGCTGAACGAATACCTGCTTGAAGCCATTGAGGCCTATCCTCCTCCATCGTCGAAAGGAAAGTATGTAAAGATAAAATACATTACACAGTTGCCTACAAACACCCCGCAATTTGCTTTTTATTGTAACCTGCCCCAATACGTAAAAGATTCATACAAAAGGTATCTCGAAAATAAATTGCGCGAAGCCTATAATTTCACGGGTGTTCCGATTCAAATTTATATGAGGAAAAAATAATACACAAAAAAAAAGCGATTAGAAATAATTCAATCGCTTTTTTTTTGCTCGTCAATAGAGGGTTCATCGCTGTCGGTTTCGTCCTCATCCACATAATGGTATTCATAAGCCTGATATTGTCCCCAGGTTACCGACACCGAAGAACCATCATCGGTAGGAACAAAATCGATGGGGCGCTTTTTAAAATACCACGCCAGTGAAATTCCTGATAACGCACCAAACAAATGTCCTTCCCAACTGATGTTTCCTCCCTGCGGCATCAAACCCCAAATCATGCTTCCGTATAAAAAAACCACAATCAGCGAAAGCGCTGAAAGTCTTTTATCGTTGCGAAAAACTCCGCTAAAAAAAATAAAAAATGCCAGACCATATACAATACCACTGGCGCCAATATGTACCGATTCGCGCCCACCAATCCACAAAAGAATACCCGACACCAACCAGTTTATGAAAAATACCCGATAAGCGATTAAACGATAAAAATAAAAAAGGGCGGTGGCCAAAACCATAAATGAAATGGAATTACCGGCCAGATGCGATAAACTGCCGTGGGCAAATGGCGAAAGTACAATTCCGGCAATACTTTCCAGCTTTTGTGGAGCAATACCAATTACCGACATGGGTTTTTCCATTAACCAAAATGCGGTATAGTTTCCCCACATTAGCAATAAAAAAAACACGGGAAATAAAACGGCGTGGAGTATTTTTCTTTTTTCTGACATAAGCTGTTTAATACAACAAACAGGCCACTGGAGTCGTCGAGTCAATTTGGCATCTAATTGCGGCTCATTGCATTTATTGAACCTGGCAATGTAAGCGTAACCTCAGTTCCTTTGGCAATGGAGCTTTCAATTAACAGGGTTCCAAAATTCTTTTCAACCAAAAGCTTTGTCAAAACCAAACCAATGCCACCACCCATTTCGCCATGCGTTCCCGTGGCTATGTAATTCTTCTTGGTGTTAAAAATACGGTTGAGTTGTTCTTTGGTAAATCCAACCCCGGCATCGCTAACTACAACAAGCAGCTTATTATCGATATTATTTGCCGTAATTTCAATTACACCTCCCTGAGTTGAAAATTTGATGGCGTTTTCAATAAGGTTACGAATGGCTATTTCAATCATTTTAGCATCAAAATAGCCTGAACTCTGCTCTTGTAAATGTATCCGAAAAACTATTTCTTTTTGTTTTGCACGCAAATGCTGAATTCCTATTACGTGATGTACAAGGTCAATAATCAAGTGATTGGCCGGTTCGTACTCAATTTTATCCAACTGCAACCGCGACCAATACAACAAATTTTCGAGCAGGTTATACGACATTACCAACGACTCCACCTGCCCTTCGGGTAATTTTTGAAAATCGTCACGGGCATCAGTCTGCTTGATTGCAAGCAATAAATTTTCGAGCGACCTTACCGGTTCAAAAACATTAAGCGAAGTAATATCGAAATAGCGCGATAAAGTAGCATTGGCTATGTCGTACTGATTCTTAAGGCTTTTAATAAAAGCTTTTTGCCTTCGCGATTTTTGTTCCAATTGTTTTATCGTAATACGGTATTTTCTATTCGTATAGTAAATTCGAACCCATAACAAACCGCTCAATAAAAACGTAGCAAACAAAAAGCTTAAAAACAAGGTCAAATACTTCTTTTTTAAGCTTCGTTCGCGATAAACCGAACCCAACAATTCCTTTTCCTTAAAATCGCCATCATTTTCCTGAGCGCTTAATCGCGATTCGAGATTGGCCATTTTTAAATAATATTCGTTGGTTAAAAATTGCTTATCGAGCATGTGCTGCTTTGTCCTATAATCGATGGCCGCTTTGTAATCACCTTGTTTATAATAATTATTGGCTATCATCTGGTAGGTTTCGAACATCAGTTTATCGGCCTTTAATACATCGGCCAAAACCAGACTTCTTACATAATAACTGTGCGCTTTTGAATAATGTTTTTCCAGGGTGTAAAGTTCGCCTAATTGCAGCAATAAAGTTGCTTGCCCCATCAAATCGCCAATATTATTTTTAATGGTAAAAGCTTCTTCAAAAGCCAGGCGGGCTTCATCAAACTTTTGCTGTTTCTTAAACAAACGTCCTTTACTTTCTTTAACCTGCCCCAGGAAAATCCATAAACTATCCTGGGTAAAATACTTTTGTGCAAGGTCGTAATTCTCCAGACTTTTCCCATAATTCCCCATGCGGTCGAGTACTTGTCCTTTGTTTAAAGCAGCTTGTCCGGCACCTTCGGCATTAACGTTTTTATTGAATGCATTTAGAGCACGATCAAGGTAATCGAGAGCAATGGGAAGGTTTCCCGAACGGGAATAAAGCCCCGCTATAGAAATATAAACTAATAGTTGACGCAACGTATCATTCTCTTTTTTAAAATTCTCCTGCGCCTGGAGGTAATCGTTCAGGGCTTCAGTAAAAAGTTCCAAATCGCAATGAATATTGCCTCGCGCCAATAACAATTCGGCTTCGTAATTTTTATTTTCAATCTGACCTGCGTAAACCAAACCGGTTTTTATACTATTGGCCGCTTCGTTTAGATTTCCCTGTTCACGAAGTAAAATACCATAATGGGTAAATAACCGACAATTCAAATTTATATTGTCGGATGCAATAAGTTCTTTCGCTTTATTAAAATAAGTTAATGCACTATCGTACTGATTAAGGGCCAAAAAATATTTTCCCCGGTAAAAATAAAATTCATCAATCCGGTGGTTTAGTTTTTGGTTAGCAATAAGCGTATCAGCAACTACAAGCATTTTAGCAACCCGAAGTGGATACTTATGCGAATTTTGATTGATGTAATTAAAAATACAAGTTAAGCGTTCACCGGGCAAAAGATTTTGCTGGTATGTATCACACACAGAATCGACCATTGGCAAGCACTTTGCCATGGGTGTAATCAGGATTACAAATATTGTAATTACTATACTTCGACGATTCACTTCATGCCTATTGATTATTCAATGGCAAAATAGCATAATTTTAGAAAATAACAGCTTACCAAGCAGGCTTAATAAAAAAACAAGCCTACTTTTCTTATCAAATGCTGGAAAAATATGAGTTAGTATTGCGAAAACCCAAAAAGTGGGATAGGTTAAATTAATTAATTATTCCGTAAAGCACTAAGGCATAGGAATAAAACCTAACAATTCGGGCAATTCCCAACCAAAGAAAAATATGAATCGGAAAACGCAGCATTCCGGATATCATACATATGGTACTATAGGGCAAAGGGAACAGGGCCGCAACTATTATAAATACAGCACCCCATCGTTTAATTTTTGTAAAATGGTATTGGAACTTTTTATTTAAATAATCGTTCAGGCGTTTAATGCTTCCTACACGATAACCTATATGGTACGAAACCAAGCCTCCGGTATACGACAGTATTGCCAATGCAGAAACCACAACCCAGGGATTGGTAAACTTACGGGCCCAGATAATAAAGAAATCGGGTGGTATTAAGCCAAAAAAAGATTCAGAAAGGGTAAACAACATTAATACCATGCCATTGCCCATATTTCTAAAAAAAGAATTGAAAATACGGTCTAAATCAATAACCCATTTTTCCAAACCCAAAAAAACCATAATTACCAAAAGCAATATGGCAGCAACTTTTAAAACATTTTTTGCCAGAAAAATATAGAATCCGCTACGGCTGTAGTACCGATGCCTTCTCTTCCATGTGTTTATATCCATTCTGTTGGCGTACATAAAATACTTATGAAATAACATTCCGCATTTAACACGAAATATGAATAATAGTTTAAAGCCTTACTCAGATTTTAATTGTCACTTTACGGGTAACATACAAGCTCTTTTGTTTACTTTTAAACGGAAACATTTACCAGCGAATTATGTGCCAATTTTAAAAAATTTCAGCGCTGAATTTATTTACGTTTTGCGTAATGCAGAGTTACTAAAATAATCGCTTGCAATATATTTTTTTTCAAACATTTATATGTCAGGCTAATAGAACAAAATATAATTCCTCAAAGTACTTTTTTAATCCCACAAATAAACGAGATTAGTACCAAAAAATGCATAAAAAACATACAGAATAGGGCAAATTATTTTTCTTTAGTAAAAGAAAACTTAATAGCTAACGGATAGCAATTTATATTTACTGCCTTTATGTCGCTTATGAAAAAACTAAATCACAATTCTGTTTAAAATTCAGAGGTAAAGAAAAACTCCAGGTTTTTAAACTTCATTTGTGCCATCTCCAAATCGTACGACGATTCGGCCAGATAAACATCGCGTCCGTGTTTGTCTTTGGCCAGCGATTTATATTTGCGTTTTTGAAAGTCTTCCCATTCGGCTTTGTCGTTTGGTCGAACCCAACAGGCCTTATACAGTTGTGCCGGTTCATAACGGCATTTGGCGTTGTATTCGTGCAACAGGCGATACTCAATCACCTCGAATTGCAATTGCCCCACACAACCAATAATTTTACGACCGTTCATGGTTAAGGTAAACAGCTGGGCAACACCTTCGTCCATCAATTGATCGACGCCTTTGGCCAATTGCTTCGACTTCATGGGATCAGCATTTTCAATGTAGCGAAACATTTCGGGCGAGAAGCTGGGCAAACCTTTGTAATTTATTAATTCTCCTTCGGTTAAGGTATCGCCAATTTTAAAGTTTCCGGAGTCGTGTAACCCCACAATATCGCCGGGATAAGCTTCTTCAACAATCGACTGCTTATCGGCCATAAAAGCTGTTGGATTCGAAAATTTCAGGTCGCGTTCCAATCGGATGTGCCGAAAATTGGTATTGCGCTTAAATTTACCGGAACATACTTTAACAAAAGCTATTCGGTTGCGGTGGTTGGGATCCATATTGGCATGGATTTTAAAAACAAATCCGGTAAATTTTTCTTCGAAAGGGTCAACTACACGCTCAACAGCAGCCGAAGGACGGGGAAAAGGAGCTATACGAATAAACGACTCAAGCAATTCCCGTACACCAAAATTATACAAAGCACTGCCAAAAAATACCGGGGCTGTTTCTGCACTCAGGTATTCGTTAAGATTGAATTCGGGGTAAACGCCTTCAACCAGTTCCAAATCTTCACGCAACTTAGCTGCATCGGCTTTTAAGGTAGCATCCAATTGCGGATCGTTCAAATCTTTAAACTCTTTCGGTTTTTCCGCTTTGGTTTTGTCATCGCCGGCAAAGTAATAGAGTTTCTTTTCAAAAATATTATAAACCGCTTTCAGGCGCTTTCCCATTCCCACAGGCCAGCTGAGCGGACGTACTTTAATTTTCAGTTGTTCTTCAATTTCGTCGAGCAAATCGAAGGGGTCTTTTCCCTCGCGGTCGATTTTATTTACAAAAACAATTACGGGGGTTTTTCGCATGCGGCAAACCTGCATCAGTTTTTCGGTTTGAGCTTCAACTCCTTTGGCGGCATCAACCACTACAATTACACTATCAACGGCAGTAAGGGTTCTGAAGGTATCTTCAGCAAAATCCTGGTGCCCGGGTGTATCGAGAATATTAATTTTATAGCCCTCGTATTCAAAACCCATGACCGAGGTGGCCACCGAAATTCCCCGCTGACGCTCAATTTCCATAAAGTCGGAAGTGGCTGTTTTTTTTATCTTATTCGATTTTACTGCACCAGCCACATGAATGGCGCCCCCAAACAGCAATAATTTTTCGGTTAAGGTAGTTTTTCCCGCATCGGGGTGACTCACAATGGCAAACGTCCGTCGCCGCTTAATTTCTTCGTTAAAACCCATAGTATTGATAATTTCGGCTGCAAAAGTAAGGTTTTCAGTCGAGTAAAAAAGTTTTTATGTTAATTTAAAGTCCCTGAAGCGCTTTTATTTTTTCCAATAAAACTTCAGGGGTATCGCTGCCAATATCGGCCAGATAAACGGTTCCCACATCCCATTTCATGCGAATAAGCGGCACCAGTTTTTTTCGTACCACCCATACCTGAAGTATCGAAGGGTTTTGACAAAGTTTTTCGACGCCTGCACTCCAACCCTGGTTCATCAACTCCATGGGGCCCAGTTCGTCGATAATAACCAGCGATTTGTTTTTGACTATGGCCGATTCAATGAATTCATGACCTGCTTTAAAAGCTTCGGGATTAAAAAAAAATCGTCGGAAAGGAAACCAGCCCTTCCTGGCTTTCGTGCCAATAAAGGGAACGGTTTGTTTCGATTTAACGAAAAAAAGCTGATAGGCTGTTTGTTCTGTGTTTTCACGGGTTCTTATGGTTAAAAAGCCGGAAACAGCAATTCCGGCATCAAGGCTCAAATCGACAAGTTTTTGAGAAAAGGTAGTTTTCCCCTGATGAACATCGCCTGTAATAATTATTATGGTTGGCTTTTGATTATTTTGTCGGGTAAAAAGTTCAAGCAGGCGCTGTGAACTGGCCAGAAAACGCAGTCCGGTCTTTTTAAGCGAATTATTTCCTTTTTGTGATACATTTATTTGCGAGATTAAGAAAGGTAAAGCCGAAAAAGCCAAATCGATGGCATGATACAAATTTTTAAATCCTTTATTATACAACAGCAGCTTAATGGAAGGGTTTTTCAGTTCGGCACCAATGGCGGTAAAGCCAATCATGATTAAAACTGCACGAAAAATCATCTTTAATGCAATAACAATACCGTCGCCTGCAAAAAAGGATTTACCGTTAAAAACATTCCAAACCAGGGCGGCAAACAGAGTAATAAGCACAAATTGTATCCAGATACCCGGTTTTTTTAAGCGTGATAATGCCTGTCGGTAATAAATAAAACAAACACTTAAATAAACCACACCAATAACAAGTGCAAATAGTTGGAGGTTTTTATTGAGCATCCATAAAGTAAGTACAATGAGCGAAACATGACCCAGCAAAAAAACATAAGCCATTACACCCGATTCGCTTTTAACCGCCTGTATTTTCTTATGCCGCTCAAAGGGAATTTCAAGCTCATCGTGAACAGGAAAAGTGCGCTTACTTTTTGCCCCGGCCCGCAAGCCCAGCAAAGCAGCAAAAAAACCGGCAAGCAGGTAAATCAGGGTGAGCATTAACAAAGCATGAATGGGTTCGCCCAGATGCACCAGTTTAAGCTGTCTCAGTGCAAAACTGTACAGCTGAGAAAGCATGTAAACCAAATCGAAACCATAATAAAGCAGCAGGCTTACCGCTTTATGTGCCAGCGAACTGAATACGGCCAGGGCTCCACCTATTAAATAAGCCGGTACATTTCGTCCCAACAAGCGGATGCTTAGTTCCAAAAGAACCGCTTCGGCCAGAATCCCGGTCATGGGCCCTATAATAATGGCGCTGGGGCTAATTGATTTCATCAGGGCGCAAATCAAACCTGCACGTATGATTAGTCCGCGTTCGTTCCAGATTTGCGCATAGGCTACCAATAAAAAAACCGATAGAAACGACAAAAAAGTACCCGACATGGGAACCTTCATATTGTGCAAAAAACTGCCCAGCACAATTTCAATGGAGGCCCAAATACTGCCCACAACGGCAGCTTTTAACCATACAGCGTTTAAGGGAATGTAGGTATAAGTTTTCAACAGTTCAGCAATTCAAGCTATTGTTTAATTGGTATGCCGCATTTTATCGGGCATATGCCCCCAAATATAAAAAAAGCTTCTGCTATAAAAGCAGAAACTTTTAATTCTTATTCCGGATAATCAGATTAATACACCATTAGCTTCGTCTGCAATGCCCGGTTGTTTCCCGATACTTTAACCAGATACATTCCTTTGGGTAATTGCTCAGTTATTAAAACACGGGTTAATTGCGGTACCTGTTGCTGATAAACCTGGGCTCCGCTAAGCGAATAAATAAGCAATGACTCAACATTAAAAGGTGCGCTCACGGTTACGTTCCCTGAATTGGCGGGATTTGGAAATACACTCAGGAGGGTGCCGGAATTTATTTCGTCAATTCCTAATACTTCATCGTCGTACCAAAATTCCACCACATTATGACCGGCAACCAAAGTATATTGCCGGTTGCCATCGCCTCCCAAATCGTGAAATTCGGCGGTTCCCCAACTGGCATTGATGCGCGCTTTAAATTCAATGATATCGTTGGCTGCAAAACCAAACTCAGTAAAAGCATAAATCCCATCGTTATTGCCATCGTAAACCCTGGCTCCACCGCTCCAATTGTTGAAGGTTCCGGCCACATCGATAAAATCGGTTTGCGGATTAAAAGAACCTTTCCTGATTTGCTCGTTCATATTGATGCGGTAGGTAATAAAAGCCACACCGGCATTTCCGTTTTCTCCTCCCGGAGTAAAAAATGCCTGCTCAAGCCAGTTGTCCGAATCATCGAACCCGCTGGAATAATTGGGTTCCTGGGCCGGATAATCCATAGTAAAGATGCTGGCAAAACCGGTTTCATACGAATCGAACAAGCCCACCGATTCACCGTTGGCACTTAACTTAAAATTGGCGTGATTGGGCCCCTGGTATTTTTCGTCGTCGGCCCAGATAATGTAATATTCGCCAGGTTCAAGCACCTTATTGGGTAAACCAAATTTCGATGGATTCAACAAGTTGTCGCTGAGGTAAAGTCCTTCCAGGTTGACTGGCTGAGTCCCCAGATTACGAATCTCAATCCAATCGTCGGTTTCACCGTAATTATCGACAATGGTTGCACTATTGCCGGCCATAAGCTCTGTAATTTTTAATTCAAGAGTACTTTCGCCAATGGTAATGCTGTAAAGGCCGAACGAGGGCTCGCGGGTATGCTTACCGCCTGCATCGCTGGCTTCAAGATAATAGTTTACCATTCCGGGTTCCGACAGGGCAGGCAACTGAGCCACAAATTTTCCATTGGCATTTTGTGTCATCGAAACCGAATTCCAGGCCCCCTGGTTTACCTGATAAAAGAGTTCTCCGGTTGGAGCCGCCTCGTCGTCGGTAAGATCGGCCTGAATGTCAATTGCCTGGTTTAAACGGGGAAAATTATGATACACATTCTCGACAATAGGTGCAATGGGATTTAACACCAATTGCGCCTTAATGCTGTTCACGCGTGTGCTTATATAGGGTTTTAATCCATAATGGATAAAAAATGTTTCAATGGTCGAAGTGTAGGAATTGTGAAAATCATCAACCGCCCATCCCCAATCCAAAGAACGGTAAGGATCGGCTTCGGCCGATGCATTTATTTTAGTTTTAATGGCATCTATTTCACCTAAATAAAATGAGGGATCAGCAAATTCCGTTATTAATTGGTTTATAAAAAAGGAGAACCTATCGCGGTAAACGGGATTAGCAAATACTTTTGAAGTTAAAGGACTGTTTTCCGCCCACCAATTGTAGATATTACGCGTTGCTAATCCTCCCACCATAAAGTCAACGCCAAAGGTATTATCCACATCGTAAGGCAAAAACTCAAATTTGCCGGTGAATTTATTGTTGAACAGGTAAAAATTATTCCGGTTAATGGAAATGGCATCCCAATGGCCGGTAAAAATTTCGACGGCCAGGTAGCGTAAAAAGCCGTTTACGTTAAAAATGGGTTCCACAAACTCGGGAAAATCGGCCGCGTTGGTTTCATTAATTACCCGGGTCAGGTTAATTAAATCGGAAAAATCGTCGGATTCCTCATTGGTTTTTAATTCATAGCCCTGGTTTTTGTATTCCTGTTTATTGGTACCCAGATAGGATAAATCGGCCGGATGGGTACACTTGTAAAGGTTTCCGTAGTCGTTGGCAAAGCGGCTTTGTACAAATTCCTCATCAATGTGTTCCACATTAATGTATAAACCGTAATAGTTGTTATTGATGTAAACTTCGACATGGTTACTGCGCGAACCCACTACCCGCATCTGGCGGAATAAATTCCAAACCAAAAGACTCCGGATAACCGACGGGTCGTTATGTTCGCCATTCAGGTTCATTTTTTCGATGCCATAAAACTTGCCACCGGGCGTAAAAGTGTTGAAGGAAATTTTAAACGACTTTTTTGCCGATTGCCGCGAGGTATTCCCGCGCAAGCGAAAACCCACTTCATTCACCACGTCGACCAAGCCCGCGGCGGTATATTTAAACCCGGCTTTAAACTCGTGATCGGAGTCTACATTTTGGTAAATCCAGTCCAGGCTGTCGGGGTGAATGGTAATATCGACCCGGGGAATAACATCGGTACGATAGATGTGGTTAACATCGGGAAAAAAAGGCTGGGCCTGAGTGAAGCTGGTTAAGAGCAACAAAAACAATATCAGATGTAGATTTCGCGTCATAAAAATTGTTTTAATGGTAAGGATAAAAAAAATTCGAAAACCCGGTACTTTAAAAAACAAACCTCCGCGATTTTTAATTCCGGAGGTTTGTATCAATTCTTTTCTTTTTTATATGCAAACTATTGTTTGATAAACCTTCCGCTGTGCCGTTTTCCACTGGCATCGGCAGCCGATATAACATAAATTCCTTTGTCAAAATCCGACACATCGATAAACTGAACCGCACTTGTAGTAGTTGAATGATATACTACCTGTCCAATAAGGTTGTAAACGGTTAGTTGTTTAAAGTTGTTTAATCCATATACATACAGCTCATTATCAACCGGATTGGGATACAGTTTTAACTGATCTTTTAACACCGCACCTGCTGTATTATCGCTTACCGAAGGATTGATATCGGGGATATCGAATTTTTTAGTGGTGTACAGACGGTATTCGCCGGGAGCTAAGGCCAGTTCAGCCTGTGTATCGGTAACGTTTAGTTCTTCGCCAGTATAGAATTCGTACCAGGTGCCGGTTTGCTGAAAATCAGGAACTATCGTTTCGGGAACCACACCAAAATTACCCAACACCACCACGTCCATATCATCGTGATTCAGGTGAATCTTTTTCTTGGCACCGCTTACCGAAAGTACATAATCGGTGGTTTTGAATGCCGGTTCAGTGGTTTTCAGTTTGGCCAGTTGCGAATAAACATCGTACAGGCGGTCGCGGGAATTAACCTGCTGATACGACCATAAAATGGGTTTTTCTCCCAATCGCCCGCCTTGATCGATAGAAATATCGTAACCCAATTCGCCAAACTGCCAAATCATTTTTGGCCCCGGAATGGTCAGGAAGAAGTTGGCTGCCAGCTCCATCCGGTTTAAAGCGGTATAAAGTTCTTTAGTTGAATAGTCGCCACTGGCATTTCCGTATTGCATGTTTTTATACATCAGGCGCTCTTCGTCGTGACTTTCCATATAGCCCACCACGTGTGGGTTGTTCCATCCACGTTTTTTGTACGATATCCACGAAAAGTCAGATTTTCCACTTTCGTTCCATCCCATGGCAGCTTCATTATAACTGTAGTTCAAATTACCCCAAAGCAAAATACCATAATTGGCAAGTTCTTTTTCTTCGGTATTGTCCGACAAGTGTTCAAAAATTACATACGCGTTGGGATTCACCTCCTTGAGTTTATCGGTCATCCGTTTCAGGTTGGCAATACGTGCGGCATCGTAGGCACTACCCCAATCCGACGGTCCGTATATGGTATTCGAAAATCCTTTGGTAAAATCGAAGCGGAAGCCATCGACTTTGTAATGAGTCAACCAGAAGGTGTTTACGCTATCGACAAAAGCTTTGGTGTGCGGACTTTCGTGATTAAAATCGTATCCCCAATGGGCATCGGGATTTTGAAAATTATGATCGACATTGTACCAGGGATTATTGGCGGCAGGTTTTCCGTTCTCGAAGTACATGCGCACCAGCGGGCTTTGTCCGTACGAATGGTTTAAAACCAGGTCGATAACTACGGCTATGCCCCGTTTGTGGCATTCGTCGATTAATTTTTTGAGGTCGTTTTTAGGTCCATAATATTTATCAGGCGCAAAATAAAACGACGGATTGTAACCCCAGCTTGAATTGCCTTCGAACTCGTTAACAGGCATCAACTCTAATACATTAACACCCAGACGCTGCAAATAATCGAGCGTGTCGGCAATGGTTTTGTACGAATGCGTAGCCACAAAATCACGAATCAGCATTTCGTAAACCACCATATCGGTAACTGCCGGCGGGGTAAAATTTTCAACTTCCCACTGATAAGCTTCCTGAGCTGTTTGGAATACCGAAACCGCCTGCGTGGTTTTATCGGCAGGGTAAGGTTTTAAATCGGGATAGGTGGTTGATGGAATGTATTTGTCGTTCCAGGGATCGAGAATTTTTTCGGTATAGGGATCGGCCACTACAATTTCGCCATCAATCCAATATTGGTAAGCATATTCAGCTCCGGCTTCCAAATTATTAATGGTAAACCAGAAATGCGTACCATCGGGTGTTTTATTCATCATCCAGGTGGTAGCGGTAACCTGCAGGGTAGTTGGCTCGGAAAATGTAGTTTCCAGGGTTTTAGCCACATCCCAGTCGTTAAAATCACCAATCAGGTAAACATACTCTTTTTGAGGAGCGTGCAATACCAAAGTAACCGTTTCATCATCGATATAATTGATTCCTTTTTTCACCCCTTGCGGAAGTTCAGCAAGCACAGGCTCCTGGCGTACGTAATAATAGGCTGAATCAAAAACGCTTGAGCTTTCATCTTTAGCTTCTACCTTAATCCAGTGTTTGCCTTCGGCAGTTACTGTCCAGTTGTTAGTAAGCTCGGCCTGATTGGTTCGGGCAACAACTTCGTTATCGTGATAAAGAATGATGCTATCGGCCAGATTGGCTGCTGCCTTAATCTCAAAGCTGGCACCCATGGGAACCAGCAAACTGGTTTCGGGGGTTAAAAGTGAAACACTTAAGGTAACTTCGTACACCTCGGTAAACAAATCGGTGGTTTGCGCATTGCCGGCTGCATTACGAAATACTAAACACAGTTCGGTAACTTTTTCACCACTGGCCACCCCATAAAATTCGTTAATGGACGGGGTGATTTCCAATTCGTACAAATCGGTTCCAAGCCTTGTTAATTTTGGTTGAGTAGTATTTGTTCCCCAGGTTCCAATAACGTGTTTCCATTGTCCGCTGCCTTCGATGGTTACCCCGGTGTGGGCATAAACATCGCCGGTATAGGCTTCGAGCCCGGTACCTGTGGCATTGAAGATAACTTTAACCGCGGCATCGGCAGTTGGAAAAGCCGGATCGGTTGACAGTGTTTGCGCATTAAGCCCCAGGGCTGTTGCCAGTAGAAAAAAAAGTAGTAGTTGCTTCATAGTTTCTCGAAATTAATTTATTGCTCACCTCAGCTTAAGCAGGATGGTTACAAATCTCACCCTGTTTTAACCATGTTTACAGGTTAAAAATAGCTATAATAGCACAGATTAACCATTTACCAATAGGTAGGTAAATAGAACAAACGATACCGCAAACGTTTGTATATGTTGAATAACATTTATTTTGTGATGGTATTAAAAACGGGGGGTAAATATTTTTCACCGCAAAGGTCACAAAGATTTTATGCAGCATAAACGTACTTCCTATGAATCCGCCAGGTGCAATTCACACAATTGCTTACAAGATACCTTATCCATCGACAAAGATTCTTCTCTGTGTTACTTTGTGTGCTTTAGCAACGCAGTTGCGGGCGGTGAATATTAACCACCACAAAGGCCACAGAGTTCCACAAAGACTCTTCTCTGTGTTACTTTGTGTGCTTTAGCAACGCAGTTGCGGGTGGTGAAGGAATTCACCACGAATTAACACGGATTAACACAGACCAGCCGCGGCAAGTTTACCAACCAAGAGCTTCCGCTACTATTACCAGCCCGGTGAACCGGCTGAGCCGGAAACCACAGCACCCGCATCCGAGGCAGAATAAGGGAAAGATTAAAAAAGTAGAATAAAAAAAGAGGCTGTCTTTGGGACAGCCTCTTTAATTAATTAAACCTACTATTTATCCTACTATTGTTTTACAACTTTCATTGTTTTGACATTTCTGTTAGCATCCAGTACATTTATAAAATAAACTCCTGAAGATAAGCCTGTCATATCCAAATCTACACTAATTCTATCCGCTGTAGAAATTGATTTAACTTTAGTACCAATTACATTGTAAACTTCAATACTATTTACCGATTCATTCATATTAGCTATAGTTAATATACCACGAACCGGGTTAGGATAAACCGAAATATCAGCTCCAAATTTATCGTTAACACTTAGTATTTCATCATTGTACCAAACAGAAATTTCGTTTGTTACTCCTCCGGCAGTATCTGCAATTGCATTCACACGGTCTGCTCCTCCATTAGGAAATTCTGATGTATTCCAATCGGAATTAATCCGTGTTTTCCATTTCATTTCTCCAACCGGTGCAATAATTTTAGCTGAATAGATACCATCCACAGCATCCCAAAGCACATCGTATGAGCCATTATTGCCCCAATTGTTGAATGTTCCTGCTAAATCTACCCAATCATTTGCCGGATCAAATACAGCATCGTCAATGGCTTTATTCATATTCACATTTACCGTTACAGGAACCCATCCCGGGTAATAATTGTCAAAAATCAATTTAATTTCAGTATTCACGGAACGAACGTTGTATTTCCGGTTTGGTTGATCTCCCCAAAATTCAGAGGTAGTAGCAGTCCATGTTCCATTAATCCGGAACTTAAACTCAAGAACATCACCCTCCGTTAAACCGGTAAGTGTAATTTCATAAAGAGAATCTGCATCTACAACCTGAGTCAAATGATAATCTGTACCATCCCAATCATTAAATGAACCGGCTACATCAATAAAATCATTTGCAGGGTCAAAAAATTCGGTGCTGCTAACCTGACCCACCCTCTGATAAGTCATGTCCACAGTCAGTTTTACATCTACTTGTGCAAAGGATGTTAATCCAACAAGCATCGTAAATAACAAAGAAAGTAAAGGTTTTTTCATAGTGAATAATTTAAGTTAATAATAAAGAAAATTTACATCCTCCAGGCTATCGGTAATAATCTTATATTTTTTAAATTCAACATTATAAGTATGTTCATTTAGGGATTCACTTCAGTGATAAGGCATTAACATTAACAAACGATTTATTTCAAGAATTTAAAAAAGCTACCACTAAATTTACGACATTTTGGTGAAATATCAATCTTTCAAATAATAAACAATCCAATCGCAATCGAAACCGCAAACGATTTCATATGTTATATAATAGTTTTTAAATTTAAAATCCAAATAAAGGGGCTGCCCAAAATGAAAATGGACAGCCTCTTAGTATTTAACAGCTATTTAGTAATTATTCAATTACGCCAGTTTCATTTGCAAAATTTAAAGAAACAGTTTGTCCGGCAGTTACATTAACCGCAGCTTGATCGTTTCCTGTTCCACGGTATTCAATTACACCGTCAAATACATTGAATTCGGCTTGCCACCAATCAATAGCAGCACCATCAGCATTAGTTAAAGTATTTGCTTTAACATACATTCTTAAAGCACCATCGGTACTGAAAGCAGGAGAAGTAATTACTTTGTTTGTATTATCCACAGTAAATTCAACATTACCAGCCCAATCTGGGTCACCAAATACAGCATTGATACCATTTACAGAAGGAGTATTCACTTCAATTGTTTCGGTTTCAAGGTTTACAACAACCATATAGTAACCTGATTCGGCCACATCGGGAACATTGTCAACACCTTTACCATAAACACCATCGGTGGCACCGGTAGCAGCATCTACACCAAAATCTTTACCCCATGCTTTTTCAGGAGAGAATTTGAATCCGGCATCAGCCACACCGGCTTCTACCCAAACAATTTTCCAGAATAAGTGAGGATTGCTGTGAACAGGTACCATTTCAATACCATTTGCAGCCCAGTCCCATCCACCAATTGAAGCACCAATCATAAACATAGCTTCGGGGAATTCAGCTGGAGGAAGTTCACCAGCAGGAGCAGTTGTAACAGTAATTCCAGCTATACCTTTTTTACCAGGAGTCCAGGTAAAAGTAAAGTCCAATAATTGTCCACCATTATCAATAGAAATGTCAGCACCATCAGCAGTTAAAGCATTGGCAGCACCTCCGTAGCTAATAACCGGACGGCAATGGTCTCCTTCAGCACCACCTGCAGCTAAATCAGTCCAGGGCACATTGGTGGTAATGAATTTCCATGCGGTATTAATTCTAACTTTAAATACCGAACGTAAATCAACGGCTTTAACTTCGAAATTAACACCATCAGCCGAACCAGTTCCTACCATTGTAGCTAAGTCACCAGTAGCATTGATTTCGAAATTGTCAATTTTCATTAACCAGAATAATGAAGTGGTAGCATCAGTCATAATGTAATACAAACCAGCTTCAGCAATAGCTAAGGTTTCAGTTCCGTCAAGTACCAATTTACCAGTTTTGTAGGAGAATGGTGCACCAGCTTCAGCTTCCTGAATAGAATCACCCACTTCAGTGGCTCCATAAGTTACTTCACCTGTTGCGGTTACTTCTTTAAACATAATATCACCAGCACTTAGATAAGCAATCTGATAATACATACCTTCACGAACCACTTTTGTAGCAAAGTCACTGCTGGGCTCAACCATTTGTTTGGCATCAATAACTACGGCTTCGTCACCAGTGGCTGAACCAATAACCTGCATTCCATATACCGGATTATCGATAATTATTGGATCTTCATTATCTTTATCGCAAGAGCTTACGAAAAGTCCTCCAAGGAAGAACAACATTAAATACATTAAATTCTTTTTCATACTTTCTAGGTTTAAATTATTAATTAAAAAATTTATTCTAATTCCAGTGACACTGGTTCACTTGCTAAATTTGGATTGGCATCGAGCTGATCCTGTGGAACAGGAAATACCAACCGGTGATTACCTGCGTCGGATTCAGGAGCACCCAACCACCAATTACGAGCGGCAAATTTTCCAAAGCGTACCAAATCACTTCTGCGATGGCCTTCCATAAATAACTCACGTCCGCGTTCATTAAGTACTTCATCAAGCGTAGCTGCTTCATTGGGTAAACCGGCAGCGTACCTAATTATATTCAAGTCAGCATCGGCTGTAGCATTGGCTCCCTGTCCTCCGCGTAAAGTGGCTTCGGCTCGCATTAAATAAGCATCAGCCAAACGAAATACCGGAAAATCGTTATTCATTACAGGTCCTGAACCAATTTCCACTTCATATTTTACCACCCGGAACCCGGAAAAACGGGTTACTGCAGCACCATCTGAAGCATCATTCATTACGTCGGCTTTAATTTCCTGGGTTAACACCAGTGAGCCATTGTCATCAGCTAAGGGCTGACCATTGATATCGAATTGTTGTCCACGTAAAAATGCCTTTGAGCGCTGATCCACCACTTCATCATTGGTAGTAGAAATATCATTGGGATTATCAAAACCATCGTTGGCAGCAAACAAATTCTCGTAAAAGTCAGGTTTTATTGCACAGCCGTTCCAAGGTGAACTCTGTAAATCATAAGTTTGTTGATGTAGGGTATGCATGGTTCTAAAGTTATGACGCATGCCATCATCGGCATTTTCATCACCTAATATTGAAAAGATAACTTCAGGTGAAGTTGCATTGTTGGCATAAAATGGAGCTAAACGTTTTGCTTCCAGGCTATAGCCCAAATCAATCACTTTATTCATATACACAATGGCGGAGTCCATATCGGCCTTTACAAAATCAGCTTCTCCCTTGTAAACTTTTCCGTTCAGGTAAAGTTTTCCCAGAAGCATGTATGCCATGCCTTTTGATATTTTATGGTTTTCAACCGTACCCGATTCTGGCAAATAGGGTATAGCTTCTTTTACCACCTGAATAAGTTTATTATGGATGTCTTCCCGTTTGTTGCGGAAAGGGAATGCTTCGGCACCGGCAAAAACATCAACATAAGGTACTGCACCGTAGTTATCAATCAATAAATAATATAAGTAACTGCGCAATACATTCATCTCTGCCCGGGCTTTAGCAGCAACTTCCGTATCGGCCTGGAAGTACTCCAAAGCCTGATTGGCCGCTGAAACACCATAAAAAATATGGCGCCACATATTTTGTACAGCCATGGCATTAGCGGTCCAGGTATGGCGGTTTAAAACACGCCATTTGCCTCCATCTTCCCAGTCGGTTCCCCTTTGCGGGAAAACCAACACATCGGAACTTACTTCTTGCGCATAAAGCCACCATCCCCAGTCATCGAGCAAGTGTCGTTGTTCGGTATATACACCAAGGGTAATAGACTCCAATTGTCCTTCGTTTTCCGGAAATTTATCCTGTGGCATATAATCGTAAACGTCCGTTTCCAAACTACATGCTGACAGAAAAATTATTCCGATTAGTCCTATAAAAAATTTATTTCGTTTCATCTTAACTATTTTTATTTCAAAACCCATTTCTAAAAAACCTCCGTTAGAATGTAACATTTAGACCAAAAGTAACCGAGGTGCTTTTGGGATATACGTTAAAAATATCGATACCAATGGTACTTGGATCAATACCTGTATAGTTGGTAATTGTTAAAAGATTATTTGCGGCAACAAATACACGAGCTCTGGACATCCAATCTAGTTCTTTTGTGTTAAATGTATAACCAATGGTTATGTTCTCTAAACGAACAAAACTTCCTTTTTCCAAAAAGTAATCTGAAAAATCAGATGGACCATTCAGCAAAGTACGATCCGGTGCAGAATTCAACACATTTCGTGTTGGAAAGTAGCTGGGATTATCAAAAACCATATTGGTGGCATTAAGGATATCATGCCCAAACATTCCCCTAAAAGTGAAATTCACATCCCAACGCTCAAATAATGTAAGGGCGTTACTCCATCCTAACTCTAATTCAGGTTGAGCTTGTCCAAGAATTTGTTTATCGGCATCGGTAATGTTATCAATAGTTGAATAGGTTCCGTTGGCACGGGCATAAAGAAACGATCCGGTATTTTTATCGACTCCTACAAATTTAGGCCCGAAAAACGTACCTCTTTCTTCTCCTTCTTTTAATATCTGAGTATAAGTACCATACCCCAGGGGTTCCTGCAAGTAACCTTCATTTACTTTTTCCTGAGCTGGAAATTTTTCGTTTCCAATTGAGGCAACTATAGCTTTGTCATGAGTCAAAACTAAAGTTGACGACCATTTGGCCTGTGGATTGTTCAATATACGTCCGGTGATGGCAACCTCAAATCCATTGATATCAATGGCTCCTGCATTTGCCAAAGTAGTATTAACCAAGTTTGGTGGAACAGGAACACTGTAAACATAAATCAAATCGGTTGTTTTTTTATTGTAATAATCAACTGAACCTGTGATTCGGTCTGACAATAAACCAAAATCAAACCCAAAGTTTATTTCTGTATTTACTTCCCACTTCAAATCAGGATTGGGATTCTGTATGGCACCATAGTTCACCGTATATCGGTTAGTAGTTGGGTTTAGCGTATAGCCGGTAACTCCAAACAAAGCAATGTTTTTATAACTATCGATTTCCTGGTTACCCGTTTGACCATAACCAAAGCGGATTTTTGCTAAACTTAAAAAGTCAGCCGACTCTAAAAAAGATTCACGCTTCATATTCCAGGCAATTGAGGCTGAAGGAAACATCCCCCATTCATGATTGGCTCCAAATCGTGATGACCCATCACGACGTATAGTACCTGTCACAAAGTATTTCTTATCAAAATCGTAAGCAAACCTAGCAAAACCAGAAATAAGTTTGCTTTCTCCTTTATATGAAGATATATTACCTGGATTAACTTTAGCCATTCCCTCCAAAGCATGCGACTGAGTATAATCTGAACCCGGGTTTTCACCATAAGCATTAAAACCATCCCAGGAAAAATATTGGTAAGAATAACCACCAACCAAGTTCAGACTATGTAAACCAAACTCTTTATTGTAATTTAAAAATGATTCGAATAACTTGGAACTGTTATTTGCATAGCTTCGGCTTCCTTTTCCTTCCCCATTAAGTGGACCGTTACTTGCCGCTTCAAAATAAAAGTTTTCATGATCATCGCGGGTATAAGCTCCATTTAAACTAAGTTTTAAGCCTTCAATAAGATCGATTTCCGCTTTCATATTAGCTAACAAACGCTTGGCATCCCTTTCGTTTTGAATGTCATTCAGAATAGCCACCGGATTACTGTAATTATTAACCGGCTGCGTGGGGTCCTGATAATAAGAACCATCTTCGTTATAAACGGGAAGGGTCGGGTTTCGCTGAAAAGCCTGAAATAAAGTTCCATCAGCACCCGAACTACCGTAATTAACGTAGTCGTTATGCTCAATAGTATTAGCTAAGTTCATTGAAAGCAGCAACCTATCGTTAAACGCTTTGGTTTGCGCATTTAAACGCATGGTAGTCCGGTCCTTTCCTGAATTTTTGATTATACCCTGCATCTCATTGTTTGAAACAGAAGCTCTATAATTGGACGTTTCATTACCACCTGAAAATGAAACCGTTTCGTTATGCGAGATACCTCTTCTGTAAATTTCATCCTGCCAGTCAGTGCTATGCCCTAAATCACGAATTTCAATGCCCAGTTTATCACCATAGGCTCTGTACTCATCGGCCGACATTAAATCCAAACGACTTCGTTTGGCTATTTGATCCATAGAAACATAACTTCCAAATTCAACTTTTGTGTCTCCGTCTTTTCCTTTTTTTGTAGTTATCAGAATAACTCCATTTGCTCCACGTGAACCATAAATGGCAGCAGAAGAAGCATCTTTAAGCACGTTAAAACTTGCGATATCTTCAGGTGCAATAGTGGTCGGATCGACCCCGGCCACACCATCTACCACATACAAAGGGTTGGTGTTTGAAGAAAGTCCGGAAGCTCCACGAATTTTAACATCAAAACCGGCATTTGGGTCACTCCCTCCCTTGCGAATGGTAACTCCAGGAATTTTACCCTGAATACTTTCAATAGGGTCTTGAATGGCTACTGTTTGCAGGTCTTTTTCAGTCACGCTGTAAACAGCTCCGGTTTTGTCTTCCTTCTTTTGGGTTCCGTAACCAATTACAATTAACTCGTCGAGTTGAGCAATGTCTTCAACCAAAGTAAAATTAACCACGGCCTTACCATTGGTTAATGTAAACGTTTGCTCTACATTGGCATAACCAATAAATGAGGCTACCAATACGCTGGCGTCACTGGGAACCCCGCCTAAAGTGTAATTCCCGTCAATGTCTGTAATTGTACCAATAGTTGTTCCTTTAACTACAACGTTTGCACCGATTAAAGGGAAACCGTTGTTGTCAATAATCTTACCTGTTACTGTGCCCGTTTGTGCCTGAGCCAGGGTCACAACAGCAAGAAAAAGTCCAACTAATGAAAATATTTTCCTTACCATAATCTATTTAGGTTTAATTTGTTAAGTAAATTTTTGTCTTTCCTTATTTTTAAGATGGTATTATATAGCGCAGCACAAACATACAATAGAAGTTCGGTAAAAAGAATGGTGTTTGAAGTGCTCTTTTTCCGCAACCGATTTCGCAAACGGTTGCTTATGTTATATAGCATGTTTTATTTTCAGAAAGGCAAAATCGCCTTATTGCAGGTTTGTTTTAAAGCAACAAAAAAGCCGCACCCAAAAAGGATGCGGCCAAATTAAATCTATATAAAAAACTACTGTGCCGTAACTTTATAGGTACCTCTGGCAATATCTACTTCAATCAGATAGCTTCCGGTTTCCGGCGGAGCTGGAATGGCTTTTGGGTCAGCAACTGATTCTGTAGGACGGTACTGCAATTTACCTGCATCCCAGGTGCCATTGCCATCTTGCCCGTACATAGGCGCCCATTGTCCCTGTAATTCAAGGAATTTAAATCCTTCGCTGGCTGTAGCATTTAAATTGGCCACCAACTGGAATTTACCGGGAGCCAGTTTTTCCATAGGAATGGCATTGGCAGCATCCCAAACAGCATCGGTGGCATCGCCAATAATATGAAGGGTTTGCACCGTTTCGGAAATGGTATAAGTTAAATTAACAATATCTACCTTAATTAGGTAATCATCCTGTACATCGGGTACCGGAATAGCAGCGGGATCAGGTTCGCTTTCAGTTGGGCGCAAAACCAGTGGACCACTTTCGCTGGTACCTGTGGCATCGGTTCCCCATTGAGGTGCCCAAAGACCCACAAAACGAACAAATTTCAGGAATCCATCGGAACCGTCAGTTCCTGCCGGAGTTAACAAATCGACTACGGCAAAGGTTGAATCGGTACCTGATTCTGGCAAATATACTGCAAGAATCACCCGGTCTGCATTGTTGTTCCATCCGGCTGAGGTTCCGCCACCTAATAAATAAATAGGTTCAACGACAACCTCATCAGAGAATGCAGTTATATTCATTGAAATTTTATTGGAATACACCCTGTCCTGGGGAGCATTAACTATATAGGCAACTACGCTAAACTCCCAGGCAATGGCAACACTATGGCGAAATCCTTCCTTAATAATCTTCTGATTCAAAGTAGCTCCGGTAACTTTTGTACTCAATAAATCACCAATGGCCAATTCAATCGGATCGGAGAAATTACTTCCCACAGTATCCATTATTAACATATAGGTAGCCTCAGGAATTTGATCCAATGGATAAACAATCGAGTCCCAAATAAAGGATAATACGGTTTCGGCAGCAGCCGCACGAGTTAAAACCAAATCGGCCACACCCATTTCTTCGGTTAGCGTAGGGGCTGTTATTTTTGTAGTATCTAAAACCGGGTTGGTATTTTCGTCTTCACAAGCCCAAAAGAAGCCGATACCCAGTAATAGCATAAATAAATATATGGTCTTTTTCATTTTATTTAGATTTAAAGATTAATTATAATCCGGGTTTTGTACCAGTTTATTGTTGGCATTCAAATCGTCGGTTGGGATAGGATAAATATCTCGATGTGAATCGGTAGCCCTTCCGGCTTTGCTATTGCCTTTCCACGACCAAAGGTAAGATCCACCGGTAAATTTTCCGAAACGAACCAAATCGGTTCTGCGATGGCCTTCCCAATATAGTTCCCGGCAGCGTTCGTCCAAAATAAAATCGAGGGTTAGTTCAGCAGCACCAATATTTCCCGAATTATCGCCATAGGCACGCAGACGTAACTCGTTGATATACCCAAGAGCTGTTGCCTGGTCGCCCCCAGTTCCACCACGCAAAACCGCCTCAGCATACATTAAATAAGCATCGGCCAAACGGAACACAGGAAAATCCGTATCGACAAAATCATCTTTTACTCCGGCTGAACCGGTACTTGTCATGTTCGAAAATTTGGGGGTGGCATAACCATCTTCAAAAATACCCACATCATTTATTTCAATGTTTTGCCCGTCGGTATGAAAAATGGCCCGGGCATCATTTCCCATATCAGCTAAGGCCACAACCTCAGGAGTTGTTCGCAATCCGGCCCAGCCATCCTTTACACCATAATTGGTAGCAGTGAGGCTTCCACCAAGCGCTGCATGAACCAGGAAGGTGGTTCCACCCCAGGTTTGGGTATTGTTTCCATCGAATGCGATAGGAAAGATTATTTCCGGAGAGTTATGGTTATCGGCTTTAAACAAATCGGTAAAATCACTCTGGAGTGAATATCCTGAAGTAAATACATTTTTTAATGTGGTTATGGCCTCAGTGTATCGCTCATTACCCGTACCTAAATAAACTTCGGCATTCAGGTATAATTTTGCTAAAAGCATCCAGGCAGCTGCTTTATCGGCACGTCCGTATTCGTTGGCTTTTGGATCCATCAAATCGTCGCCTCCTTCACCATCGGTAATAGCAATGAGTTCAGATTCAATTTTATCGAACAATACCTGAGGATCAACTTGCGATGGGAACCAGGCACCAATGGGATCGTCTTCGGTAGTATAAGGAATATTCCGGAAGAGGTCGAGTCCGTGCCAGTAGCTTAAAGCTCTTAAAAAGCGGGCTTCGGCATGGTAATAAGCAATATCCTGGTGATATTCTGCAGGAATTCCGCGATCGCTGAGTTTACCAGGTGTTGAGTTTTTAATAAAGGAATTACACAAGGTTATCTGGTACAAAACCCGGTAATACATGGCAGTTACAAAAACATCGCTGGGTGTCCAGGTTTGGTAATGAAAATCTTTAATGGTTGCATCATTCCAGGTCATTACCGCTTCATCGGTCGATAATTCCTGGCTGTACCAGTACAAACGCAGGTATTGGCTAAAACCCCCATCAATACCTACTATATCACCGGCACCATCGCCACCTTCATTACCACCCACAGCCAGCCCTATGTAACATTTGGCCAGGGCCAGTTTATAATTGGCCGGATCCTGATAAATTTTTTCTGAAGTTATGGCATCGTCATCTAAAGGGATGGTATCTAAATCCTTCATACATGATGAAAGTAATACCACACCCAGCAGAAACATTATATTATATAAGTTTTTCATTGTTCTACAGATTTAATTATTAAAACTTAAAATTCACACCAAACATATACACTCTGGGCCTTGGATAAATGTTATTATCGATACCGTTATTTACTTCGGGATCGAGCCCTTTGTACTTGGTAATAACAAAAGCATTATTAACACTTGCCGATAGGCCCAGGTTTACTTTAGAACCAGCCAGTTCTTTAAATTCATAGCTTAACATGATGTTATCCATCCGGAAAAAGGTTCCATTCGAAATGTAATAATCACTCCAGTATTGGGGAATTCTGAAATTTACATCGAGGCCATCGCGGGTAATGTTGGCAATGTACGGTCCTTCGGGACGATACAAGCGGCTTAATTCCCCATTGTTTGAGCTTACGTTATTGTAGACATAATTGTTAAACTGAGCCCTTCCGGAAAAACTAAAGGTTAAATCTTTATAGCTAAAGGCTGAATTTATACCAAAATAGAAGTTGGGATGGGGATCTTTGTAAATGTATTTGTCTTTATCGTTAAATTCGCCGTCGTTGCTAAAGTCGGTATATAAACCTTCGATTGGTTTGCCGGTTTCATCGTAAATTTGTTGATAAACCAGGAAGGAATTGGCCGAATGCCCCACGCTGTGAATTTGAATGTTGTTACCCACTCCTCCGGCAATTCCACCGGTGGGAACTCCCAGGTAATCGGGGTTTGAAAACTCGGTAAGCCGGGTAATTTCGTTTTTATTGTAGGTGCAGTTGAAACCCACTTCCCAAAACAAATCGGTAGTTGAAATAATTCGTGAAACCAAATTAAACTCTACTCCTTTGTTGGTTAAATCGCCCACATTGGTAACCAAGCGGTTCGAAAAATTAGTACCCCCGGGTACTGGAACTTCATTAATCAAATCGACCGACTTTTTGGAATAAAAATCAATTAAACCAGTAAATCTATCGTTTAAAAATCCAAATTCAAAGCCCATATTGAGTGTTGAAGTTTCTTCCCACTTAATGTTTTCGTCGTACCTGTCGGGACGATAACCCCTATAAAAAGTATTACCAAACTGATAAGAAGCAGTAGGTGTACTCAAATAATAATTGGGTTGATAAGGATAATCGGTCGAAGTAATTGCCTGTTGACCAGTAATACCCCATCCAGCACGTAGTTTCAAATTGTTTACAAATGTTGCGTTATCCATAAAACTTTCTTTGGTAATATTCCAGGCAAAAGCCACCGAGGGGAAGAAACCAGAACGGTTTTCGGGAGAGAATCTCGAAGAGTAATCGTTACGCAGGGTAACAGTTAACATATAGCGATCTTTAAATTTCAGATTTGTTCGTCCGAAATACGACAACAAATAGTTCTCAGTTTGAAACAAGTCGTAGGGAACAATGGTGTCGGTTTCAGTTGCAACACCAGCGCGGGTAGCGTATTTTGAATAATTTGAACTACTGCGATAAAATGCCTGGTAAGAATACCCCCCTTGCACATCGAAATTCAAATCGATGGATTCAACTTCTTTGGTATACTGTAAGTAAAAATCCAACAGTTTGTTTTCTTTTTCCTGAGTATATTCCGAATAATAACCTGCCAAGTCTCCATTTTTCTGCCATGAAGCAGCTGTATCTACAGTAATAGTTCCCTCACTATTCGATTTATCGATACCCAAATTCAGGTTGGCCCGTAATTCCGGTAAAAAATGGAATTTATAATCCAGTTGGGCATTTCCACTGAAACGGCTTACCTCAGACACATCGTCACGAAGTTCCAACATGGCAACCGGGTTCCTGGTGGCTTGTCCTTTAATGGTACCATCATCGTTTAACCAGGTAAAAAACGAACCATCGGTGTTATACACCGGCTTGGTGGGATCCATCTGAATGGCTGCACCAATGGCGCCTTCGTCAGCAAATTTACTGTTGGTAGCGGAACCCTTTGCATTTAAATTGAGTTTTAGGTAATCATCAAAAAACGAAGGATTTACACTTGCATTAAACGACATCCGGTCAAGTTTTCCTGTTTTCAAGGTTCCTTCCTGCGAAAAATACCCCCCGCTAACGCGATAAGGAACATTTGCCAATGCACCAGAAACACTCAGGTTATGATCTGTTCCCACGGCAGACTGAAAAATCTCGTCCTGCCAGTTGGTACTTTCTGTTCCCAAATGTTGAGTAATTAAAGATGGATTGCTAAATGTACCGGCATAATTGGTTACCGCATCGATAAATTCCGTTCCATTTAGTACATCCACTTTTTTAGTGTTTTGATAAATAGAGACAGAACCCTGATAATCAATTTTCAGTGCTTGGCCTACCTTTCCTTTTTTAGTTGTAATAATAATTACGCCGTTCGAAGCTCTGGAACCATAAATAGCGGTAGCTGAAGCATCCTTCAAAATGGTCATCGACTCAATATCATTGGGATTGATCGATGCCAAAGGGTTGGCCAAACCGCTAATTCCATCATTATCGGTTGGAATACCGTCGATAACAATGAGCGGATCATTACTGGCGTTTAGCGATGCTCCTCCCCGGATACGGATGGTTTGACCTGACCCGGGTGCTCCTCCGGCAGAGGTAATTTGCACTCCGGCCACTTTACCGGTAATTAATTGGTCGGGTGTTGCTATGGGCCCTTTGTTAAAATCGTCGCTGTTAAGAGCAACTACAGAGCCCGTGGCATCCTCTTTTTTAACGGTACCATAACCAATCACCACTAATTCATCCAGGGTGGCAATATCCTCAATCAAAGTAAAATTAACGGTTGCGGTTTGTCCATTCTGAATAGTAACCATTACTTCCTGAGCCGCAAACCCAATAAAAGATGCAACCAGGGTTTGCTGACCTGCATTTATTTTAGGAATCAGGTAATTACCGTCAATATCGGTAATGGTACCCGTAGTGGTTCCTTTAATGACAACGTTTGCACCTATTAAAGGCAAGCCTTTGCCATCTACAATCTTTCCTTTTACACTTCCACTCTGAGCCAAAACCATTGCAGAAGTTGCAAGAAATACTGTCAAAATTAATAGTATTTTTCTTACCATAACACTTAGTTTAGTTAATTAATGAGTTTGTTTGTGTCTTACCTATTTTTAAGCTGAATATTATAATTGCATTCAAATTTAGTAAACATTAAGTTAAAATGTTCATTAGCAATTTTAACAAAACACAACAACCGTTTCCGCAAACGGTTGTTTATGTTGTATAGCATGTTTTTAAAACCTCATGCATACAATTCTTAAAAATATTTATAAAGTTACATTAATGTTTCAATAGATTGATTACCAATCCACGTTTTTTTTTACCAAAACAAATGGTGAATAAATTAGGAATTTCTCGTGGCTGACCCGTGTAAAATGTTAAATTTGTCAAAACAATCTACAAGTTAACATGGAGCATAAAGGTCAAATCACCATTAAAGATATAGCCCGAGAGCTGGGTATTTCGCCATCAACAGTTTCAAGGGCCCTTAAAAACCATCCCGACATCAGCTCAAAAACCAAAGAATTGGTTCATGAGTTGGCTAAAAGGTACAACTACAAACCCAATGCGGTAGCCTTATCGCTCAGGAGTAGTAAAACACATATGATTGGCGTTATAATTCCCAAAGTAGTTCACTTTTTTTTCTCATCGGTAATTAGTGGCATTGAGCACGTGGCCAACGAACTGGGTTATAATGTGATGATTTGTCAAAGCGACGAAAACGAAGATCGCGAAATCACAAGTATCCAATCGTTAACCTCGGCAAGAGTTGACGGAATTTTAGCTTCAGTTTCTAAAGACACTACCGACTTTATTCATTATAAAGAATTGCTCGACAACAACATTCCACTGGTATTTTTCGATCGGGCTCTTGCCGAACTAAAAACCGATAAGGTGGTCATTGACGATGTAGACGGAGCCTTTATAGCCACCGAACATTTAATATTAAAAGGATGTAAAAAAATTGTTCATCTGGCTGCACCACAAAATCTTTTGATTGGTCAACGTCGCCGGGAAGGTTACCTTAAAGCCTTAAACAAACACGGAATTCCAGTAGACGAAAACCTGATTCGAAAATGCGACAGCCGTGAAGAAGCGCTGATTGTGATGCGTGAAATTTACGACTCAGGCATCCGCCCCGATGGAGTTTTTGCGGTAAACGATCTCACCGCTTCCGGAGTTCTGAAAGTGGTTAAACAATATGGCTATTCCGTACCTCACGATGTTAAAGTTGTAGGCTTTTCTGACGGATTTGTGGCTACTGTTACCGATCCCACGCTGACCACCATCGATCAACATGGCTTTGAAATGGGAAAACAAGCTGCCCAGTTATTGTTAGACCGCATCAACAAAACCATCGATAACTATTCACCCATTACTAAAATTATCCCAACCAACCTTATTGTTCGTGAATCAACCGGCATTTAAGCTATTTTTAACTAATTTATTGCCCTCCATCGCAATCGTTTTAAATACTGTGCACAAAGGATTTTAACGATTTCGCGAACATTTTTTTTGTACCGGTTTTAATTTTTCCTTTAATTTGCCTTGTCTTACCTTATTTTAAGCATGATTATTATAGTAGCGCATCACTAATCATGTATGTAATACTTTTATATATTTATATGAAGTAACTTTGATTAATATCAAGGCAAAACATGGAGAATTCAACTGTAGTTGTGTGATTTCTGCCAAATATCCTTGTTATAATTAAAGATGCATGTTTAAATAAACAGTCCAGATTTGAACTTCCTGTTTGATTCATAGACGAAGCAAGTTTGGAATTGCATTGAAAACTAAAGCATAATCGCAAACAGTAAACAGATGAAAAAACAACCCAAATTAAATTTTTGGCAGATCTGGAATGTAAGTTTCGGGTTTTTAGGTATCCAAATGGGGTTTGCCTTACAAAGTGCAAACGTAAGCCGGATACTTTCGAATTTAGGTGCCGATTTGCACCATCTCTCCTTATTTTGGCTTGCCGCTCCAGTGATGGGACTAATTGTTCAGCCCATTGTGGGTTCAGCCAGCGACAGAACATGGAACCGCTTTGGACGCAGAGGTCCCTATTTGTTGGGTGGAGCCATTGTGGCTGCTTTTGCCATGTTTCTGATGCCTAATGCCGGATTGTTTGTTAAGTTTTTGCCACCTTTAATTTTTGGTGCCATTATGTTTGCTTTAATGGACGGTTCATTCAATATTACCATGCAACCTTTCAGGGCTTTGGTGGCCGATATGGTTCCTTCGGAACAACGAACGCTGGGATATTCGATTCAAAGTTTTTTAATCAATACCGGTGCTGTTTTGGGTTCAATTCTGCCCTTTTTACTTACCAACGTATTGAATGTTCAGAACACAGCTCCTGATGGCGAAGTCCCGGCATCAGTAATTTGGTCGTTTTATATCGGAGGATCCATGTTGCTGTTATCGGTAATCTGGACTGTTTTCAGAACCAAAGAATACCCGCCCGAAGAATATGCTTCGTATAAAGGCCTGGAACAAAACACACCTGCTGATCCAAAGTACAAAGGGATATTGGGATTTTTCCGGTTAGTTGCCGATGCACCAAAAACCATGTACCAACTGGCCATTGTTCAGTTCTTTTCGTGGTTTGCCCTTTATTTAATGTGGGTTTACACCACATCGGCTGTGGCACAGCATGTTTGGGGTTGCCCGGTCGACGACAAATCGTCGGCAGCATTTCAGGAAGCCGGAAACTGGGTAGGACTTTTATTTGGGGCTTATAGCCTTTTTGCCGCTATTTTTTCCATTTTTATGCCGCGTATTGCCAATAAATTTGGCAGAAAAACAACTTATTCACTGGCGCTTATTGCCGGAGGAGTTGGATACATTGCCATGTTTTTTATTACCAATCAATACCTGCTCTTTATTCCGATGATTGGTGTTGGAATTGCCTGGGCCGGAATATTAGCCATGCCTTACGCTATTTTATCCGACTCGGTACCTTCAGATAAAATGGGTGTTTACATGGGTATTTTCAACTTTACCATTGCCGGACCTCAGATAGTTAGCGGTTTTATTGCCGGAGTCATTCTAAAACATTTTTTCAACGAACAAGCCATATTTATCCTGGTGCTTTGTGGTGTTTTAATGATTCTTGGAGCTGTTTCGGTAGGTTTTGTTAAACCAAGTCTGCAAGTTGAAAACAAATAAGCATTCAACTGAAACAAAAAACTTACAAATAAATTAAAAAAACAGATTTTTAGATGGGAACGATTCGTGCTTGTATTTTTGATTTAGACGGAGTAGTGGTTGACACTGCAAAATATCATTACCTGGCTTGGAAACGCTTAGCTCAGGAAATGGGCTTCGATTTCACGCCCGAAGACAACGAAAAACTTAAAGGCGTCAGCCGAATGGATTCGTTAAGCATTCTTTTAAACATTGGTGGAATTAAAATCAGCGAAGAAGAAAAGCATCAACTTGCCGAAAAAAAGAACAATTGGTACAAAGAATACATTGATACCATGACACCCGAGGAAGTTTTACCCGGAGTAGTCAACTTTTTTGAAGAACTAAAATTAAATCATATTAAAATGGCTTTGGGTTCTGCCAGCAAGAACGCACAGTCAATTCTTGAAAAAACAAACCTGAGTCATTGGTTCGATGCCATTATCGACGGAACAAAAACACAGGAGGCCAAACCCAATCCGGAGGTTTTCCTTTTAGGAGCCAGGGAATTGGGAATAGAACCAAAACACTGTGCCGTTTTTGAAGATGCCGAAGCAGGTATACAAGCTGCATTAAATGCAAACATGTATTGCATAGGAGTTGGTTCACCTCAGGTGCTTAGTAAAGCACACCAGGTTATACCCGGCCTATTTGATATGAACATGGCAAAACTAAATGTTTAACAGGCTTTGGGGAGCAACTACTCACGAAATATTTATTTCATGGGTTTTATTGGGGGATAAGTGTTGCTCCCCACTTTTTATAAAATTTTTACATGGGTAATGGTGGCCAATTTTTTAAAAAAGACCTTACCATAAAATAAATACCTACATGAATAAATATTTGAAACTAGACGAATGGAACATCATAGAAGAGGGGTTTAATCAGGAAAACGTCCCCTCTTCAGAAAGTATTTTTAGCATTGGCAATGGCCGAATGGGTCAACGCGCCAATTTTGAAGAAAACTATTCAGGAAAAACACTTCAGGGAAATTACATTGCCGGAGTTTATTTTCCCGACAAAACTAAAGTGGGCTGGTGGAAAAACGGCTATCCGGAATACTTTGCCAAGGTGCTTAATGCAGCAAACTGGATTGGTATTCAGGTCAACATGAATGATGAGGCTCTTGATTTGGCAAAAAACAAAGTGACCAATTTTAAAAGAGTGCTCAATATGCGCGAAGGGCATTTATCGCGCTATTTTACAGCTACTTTAAATAATGGTTGTGAGTTAACGGTAGATACCTGTAGGTTTCTAAGTATTGTTGATGATAATTTAGGAGCAATTCGCTACAAAATTAAAGTAAACAATTTAGGTGGAAAAATTACACTCACTCCATATGTTGATGCCGATGTGGTGAACGAAGATTCAAACTACGATGAAAAATTCTGGGAACCCATTACAGAAAAAGCTGAAGGAACGCTTGCTTTGGTAACTGCCAAAACAAAAAAAACCGGTTTTGTGGTCACCACTGCCATGCATTACGAAGTATGGGTAAATGGAAAAAAAACAGAACCAACGGCTAAACCTGCTACTCGTGAAAAATATGCAGCTTGTAGCTTAACTCTGAATGTAAATCCGGGTGATGAGATTATCTTGTATAAATTTGCAACCAACATTTCATCATTTAACCATCCGATAGAAAAACTTGAAAGTGTGGCTTTGGCTGAGTTGGACAAAGCTCAAAAAAAACACTTTGAGCAAATGCTGACCGAACAAAAAGCGGCCTGGGAAACCAAATGGGAAGAAAGCGACATAAGCATCGAAGGTGATGTGGCTGCCCAACAAGCCATCCGTTTCAATATTTTTCAATTAAACCAAACCTATACCGGTGAGGACGAACGACTAAATATTGGTCCTAAAGGCTTTACCGGCGAAAAATACGGAGGTAGCACCTACTGGGATACCGAAGCCTACTGCCTTCCATTTTATCTGGCCACTGCCGATAAGCACGTAGCACGTAATCTATTGCTTTATCGCTATAAACAACTCGATAAAGCCATTGAAAATGCCACAAAACTGGGATTCAATCATGGTGCTGCCTTATTTCCCATGGTAACAATGAATGGTGAGGAATGTCACAACGAATGGGAAATTACTTTTGAAGAAATTCACCGAAACGGAGCCATCGCGCATGCCGTTTACAATTACATTCGTTACACCAACGACCTGAATTACCTTGCCGATTATGGACTGGAACTGCTGATAGCTATTTCCCGTTTCTGGGCACAGCGCATCACCTATTCTGAAACACTCAAAAAATATGTGATGTTAGGCGTTACAGGACCCAACGAATACGAAAACAACGTGGACAACAACTGGTACACCAATACCATTGCTACCTGGTGCCTGAATTACACCCGCGAAGTAGTTGATTACGTTCAAAAAAACCATACTGAAAAGTTTCTTTCGCTGAGTCAGAAAATAAGTTTTAATGCCGAAGTTGAAACACTAAAATGGAAAACCATTGCAGAAAACATGCACTTTCCTGAAAGCAAAGAACTTGGCATTTTCTTACAGCAGGATAATTACCTGAATAAAGAACAAATCCTGGTGAAAGATCTCGATCCTTCACAAAGGCCTATCAACCAAAACTGGTCGTGGGACCGCATACTTCGTTCCTGCTTTATAAAACAAGCCGATACCCTGCAGGGTATTTATCTTTTTGAAGAAGAATACGATGTGGATACCATTGAGCGCAACTTCAATTTTTATGAGGCTCGCACCGTTCACGAATCGTCACTTTCGCCTTGCGTACATACGGTACTTGCAGCCAGGCTGAATAAAATGGAGCTTGCCTACGAATTGTATTTACGAACATCGCGCCTCGACCTCGACGACTATAATTGTGAAGTTGGCGAAGGACTCCACATTACCTCAATGGCGGGAACATGGATGTCGGTGGTACAGGGTTTTGGCGGACTAAGGGTATATAACCATAAAATCTATCTGAACCCTCGCATCCCTAAGGCCTGGGATAGTTATTCATTTAAAATCCGATTCCGGGGCAGTGTGCTTAAGATTAATGCACTTAAAAACAAAGTCGAAGTACACAACTATAGCAATAACGAGCTTAAACTGGTAATTTTTGAAAAAGAATATACTTTAAACGGAAACAACAAATTAACGGTTGAAATTTAAAACTTAAAACATACCCTTATGCGCACATTTTCAAATGCAATGCTTGTAGTTTTTCTGCTTGCTCTGTTTAGTTGCAATGCACCAACATCGAAAAACGAGCAGACTAAAACAAACCAACGGGTTTATACCCATGTTGATTGGGCAAAAAATGCCAATATTTACGAAGTTAACATCAGGCAATATACTCCTGAAGGAACTTTTAATGCTTTTGCCGAACATTTGCCCCGTTTACAGCAAATGGGTGTCGATATTTTATGGCTGATGCCCATTCATCCCATCAGCGAAAAAAATCGCAAAGGAAGTAAAGGCAGTTATTACGCCGTTCAGGATTATCAAAAGGTGAATCCCGAATTTGGAACTTTCGAAGATTTTAAATCACTGGTTGACCAGGCTCACGAATTGGGAATGAAAGTAATTATTGACTGGGTTGCCAACCACACCGGCTGGGATAACTGGCTGATTGAAGCCCATAACGATTGGTACACCAAAGATTCGTTGGGTAATATAGTTACTCCGGTCGACGATTGGAGCGATGTGGCAGACCTGAACTATGAAGTTCCCGAATTGCGCGAATACATGACTCAAAGTCTTGAATACTGGGTAAGAGAAGCAAACATTGACGGATACCGCTGCGATGTGGCAGGAATGGTTCCTCTCGATTTCTGGATCTCGGCCCGTACCCGCTTGGATGCCATAAAACCAGTGTTTATGCTGGCCGAATGGGAATCAAAAGAAATTTTGGCTGCTTTTGATATGATTTACGGATGGGAATTTCATCACATCATGAATCAGTTAGCCCAGGGCAAAAAAAACACCAGCGATTTAATTACTTACTTTAATAAAATTGACACCCTGTTTGATGCTGATGATTACCTGATGAATTTCATCACCAACCACGATGAAAACTCATGGAACGGTACCGAATTCGAACGCATGGGCGATGCTGTCAAAGCCATGGCGGTATTGGCTTACACCGTGCCCGGAATGCCGCTATTATACACCGGACAAGAAGCAAAACTTAACAAGCGTCTGCTTTTTTTCGAAAAAGACTCTGTTGAATGGAGAACTTATGAATATGCCAATTTTTACAAAAAATTATTGCTACTGAAAAAGAATAACAAAGCGCTTTGGAACGGCACCCAGGGTGGACCATTAACATTTATTGAAAACAGTGGCACCAATGTACTGGCTTTTTCGCGTGAAAAAGAAAATAATAAAGTGGTGGTTATACTAAACCTAAGCAATACGAATCAGGAAATTTCTTTCATAAATAATGCGGTTGTTGGTAACTACAACTCACTCTTTACACAAACCGATGTTACCATTACCGATGTTAGCAGCTTTAATTTAGAACCCTGGAACTACAAAGTCTTGGTAAAAAACAATTAATTCGGCTTTAGTTTAAGATAATATGTGTTAGTTAATCGGTAAATGTGTATTTTAAAAGCCTGATTCCATTACGAATCGGGCTTTTTAAAACATATACACAACAAAAGTTCCTTTTGATCATCACTTGCAGGTAATTGGAATAAATTAATTTTGTTTAAAAACTATTTTCTGAGAATAGTATATTCAAAATAGTATAAATTGAACTTTTGGTTATCAAATCATCAATCAACTGGTTAAAAGCAAATACGAAAAGTCATAAACATAAAAATTTTTAAAAATGCCACACACAGCCATCAAACAACAAAAAATCAGAAAAATGAAATCAATTTTTCGAATAGCGATAATGGCAATTTTCGTTTCGCTTGTTTTACCTCTAAACGCCCAGGATGTAAATTCGGAGCAAATAAAAAAAAATGAATCTACCCTTGAGTTACAGTACCTGCTGCAACTACCCGCCAATTACGCTGCCGACACTCCAGGAGGCTATCCGCTTATCCTGTTCCTGCACGGATCCGGTGAACGGGGTGACAGTCTTCCGCTGGTAAAAGCATGGGGACCACCCAGAATTGCATCTGAAAAAGGCTTACCTTTCATCGTTATTTCGCCCCAATGTCCGGCCAACGAATGGTGGACATCGCTTTTATATCCTTTAAGCCAATTGCTTGATCAAGCCATTGAAACTTATAACATCGACACCAATCGAATATATCTTACCGGTTTAAGTATGGGCGGTTTCGGAACATTTGCCCTGGCGCAAATGTATCCCCACTATTTTGCAGCCATTGCCCCCATTTGTGGAGGTGGAACTCCCGGATTAGCCGATTTTTCAATGAAACTTCCTACCTGGATTTTTCATGGTGAGGTAGACGAAGTGGTTCCTGTTGAAAATTCTGAACTCATGTTTAAGGCACTTCAGGAAGCAGGAGCCGATGTTAAACTTACGGTTTTCCCCGGCGTTAATCACGATTCGTGGATTCCTGCCTACAACAACTCGGGTCTGTTTGAGTGGTTTCTTGAACACCGGAAACAATAATTTTTAATACATTAGTAATAATTTAATTACCATACTATGAAACAAAAACTTCTTATTTTTATATTTTCCTTGAGTCTGGCTTTATCGCTTACTGCCAAAACATCGATACAAAAAATTGAACCCATGAACTGGTGGGTTGGAATGAAAAATCCCAACCTGCAACTAATGATTTATGGTGAAAACATAGCATCTACTCAACCCGAGTTAAACTATCCGGGTGTTGAATTAAAAAAAGTAAATCGGGTTGATAACCCCAATTACCTGTTTCTCGATTTGGTTATCGATGCAGCTACCGAACCGGGTAATATTTCCATTCTTTTTAAAGAAGGTAAAAAGTCACGATTGAAATACACCTACGAACTGAAACCCCGAAACACGAAACAAAACATCCACCAGGGTTTTAATGCATCCGATGTAATTTATTTGCTGATGCCCGACCGCTTTTCCAATGGAAATCCGGATAACGATTCAACAAAAGATACCCGTGAGAAAGACGACCGTAGCAATCCCAACGGCCGTCATGGCGGCGATTTGCAGGGAGTTATAAATCACATGGATTATATTGCGGATATGGGTTTTACAGCTCTTTGGCTCAATCCTTTCCTGGAAAACAATCAGGAAGCATACTCCTATCACGGCTACGCCATTTCTGACTTTTACAAAGTTGATTCCCGTCACGGAAGCAATGAACTGTTTGTTGATCTGGTTGACAAGGCTCACGAAAAAGGCGTTAAAGTAATTATGGATATGATTTTCAACCATTGGGGAATTGCTCACTGGATGATGAAGGATTTGCCCGAACAGGATTGGATTCATCAGCACGAAAGCTTTTTTCGCTCTAATTTCAGAGGTCCGGTAGTTTCCGATCCTTATGCATCGGAATACGACACAAAGCAAATGCTTACCGGATGGTTCGATGTAAATATGCCCGACCTAAATCAGAAAAACCCTTTGCTGTCCACTTATTTAATACAAAACACCATTTGGTGGATAGAATATGCAGGACTTGACGGCATCAGAGTGGATACCCAGCCTTATCCTTACAAGGAATTTATGGCCGATTGGGCTAAGGCTGTTATGGCCGAATACCCGACATTCAATATTGTTGGTGAAGCCTGGTTGCAAAAAATATTGATTACATCGTACTTCCAGGGCGGTGCAAAAAACAAGGATGGTTACGATTCGCACATGCCTGCCGTTACCGATTTTCCCATGTTTAATGCCATTAATGCCGCATTTAATCAAAACGAAGGCTGGAGTGAAGGGCTTGCCCAACTTTATTATGTACTGGCACAGGATTTTGCTTATGCCAATCCTTCGAACCTGTTAATCTTCCCCGACAATCACGATCTGAATCGTTATTACGAATCAATGAATAAAGATTTTAACAAGTACAAAATGGGATTGGCCTTTTTGCTGACTACCCGTGGAATTCCACAAATTTATTACGGAACCGAGATTTTAATGGACGGACAGGAACATCAGGGACACGGGTTTATCCGTAAAGATTTTCCCGGTGGATGGGCTGGCGATACCATAAACGCATTTACTGGCAATGGACTTAGCCCCATGCAGAAAGAAGCTCAGGCATTTGTGAAAAAACTGCTAAACTGGCGAAAAAACAATGACGTTATACACAAAGGTAAACTGGTGCATTTTTTGCCTAACGAAGGTGTTTACGTTATGTTCCGACATACAGATGACCAGGCTGTAATGTTGGTATTAAACAACAATAACGAACAAGCCAAAGAACTCGATGCCAATCGCTATCGCGAAATCTTAAGTAAATACAAAACAGGTAATGAAATAATTACGGGTACCGCCGTGAACGATTTAAACAAAATAACTGTTCCGGCCAAGTCGGCCATGATTATTGAACTTTCAAAATAAATAAAAAAAGCGGCTTTCGGGCCGCTTTTTTCAACTAACGAAAAAACTATTTAACAAAACTTGAATTTGAATACAGGCCGGTTTGTTGATGGAATAAATGGTTCGGGGCGGTAGTTGGGTACCAAAAATTAATTCTGCTTTTTGCAGCTCTTTTAAGTGCTGCGATACGGTTGACTGTGCCAGAGGCAACGAATTAACAATATCGTTACAGCTACAATCGCCATACTGAAGCAATTCCAAAATAGCAATTCGTGCCGGATGCGATATGGCATGTGCCATCTTCGAAACCTGAAGCTGCTTGCGTGAATAACTACCAATGGCTGTGGTTAAACCCATAAACCCATCTATAATTTAAAATTTAATGCAATATTACGATAAGCCCAGGGAATAAATTTTGGTAATTTGCATTTGGTAGGTATGCACATACAAACGGACTCAATGGATTCAAAATCGGTTAAAAAGGATAAATATTCTGTGAAGTAAGCAAGTAGCAGTCCGAACTATATTCCGGATGAAAAATCAATGACTGATTATTTCTTTTGTTGCACCATGGTAGTCATCAACTCCAGGAACTGATTCTTTTTGCGACGCGATAAAAAAGCCACCGAGCCGTCTTCCATAACAATCTCATTTCCCAGACGGGTAATTTTACGTACGTGCAATAAGTTTATCAAATGCGACTGATGGGTGCGGTAAAACGGATGATCTTCAAGTAAACTTTCGAACTCCCCCAAATTTTTTGAAACAAGCAATTCCGATTGATCCGTCAATTTCAGTGTTGAATAGCTTCCTTCGGCATGAATCTGAACAATATCAGCAATGCGAACAAACTCAATACTCTCTGAGGTTGAAAGGGCAATTTTATCGGGTTTTGAACCTTTTACATTCTCAAGCAATAGGTTTATCTTATCCTCAACATTGTGATTTTTACTGCTTTTAATTTTACAAACGGCATTTACCAACTCATCAATATCAATCGGTTTTAAAATGTAGTCAACAGCTGAATATTTGAATGCTTTTATGGCATATTGGTTGTAGGCCGTTACAAAAATAACCTGAAAATTTCTTTCGGGAAGGCCTTCTAAAACCTCAAATCCGCTTCCACCAGGCATCTCAATATCTAAAAAAACAATGTTTGGGTCAGTAGTTTGGATAATTCGGCGGGCATCATCAACATTTTGAGCGGTTCCTACCACCTCAATAAAGTCAATGTTTTCAGCTAGAATGAGTTTAATGGATTCAATAGCATCCAGTTCGTCATCAACAATAACTGCTTTATACATAAAAACCCTATTTATTAAACACCCAATCTTATGTTAGGAAATCAAATATACATTTTTTTTCCAGAAGAATCAGTCTTTTGCCTCCTTGTTTTTCCCTCCTTCAACAACCAAAACAATTTCCCCTTTAATGGCTTTTGCTGAAAAATGCGCTATGGCCTCAGTAAACGAGCCCCTAAAATTTTCTTCATGCAGTTTTGAAATCTCGCGACTCACACAAACCTGTCGTTCCTGCTCAAAAACCAGCTTTAGCTGCTCCAGTGTTTTTATCAAACGGTGCGGCGATTCATAAAATACCAGGGTACGTGGTTCGTTAATCAGGGCTTCAATGCGTTTCATCCGGCCTTTTTTTTGTGGAAGGAACCCCTCAAAAACAAAGCGATCGGTGGGTAATCCCGAATTTACCAGAGCCGGTATTAATGCGCTGGCCCCGGGCAAACACTCTACTTCAATCTGATTATCGACACAGGCTTTTACCAGCAAATAACCCGGGTCGGAAATGCCCGGCGTTCCTGCATCACTGACCAATGCCACACTTTGGCTCGATTTTATCCGCTCAATGATAGCACCCAGTTGTTTGTGCTCGTTGAATTTATGAAAGGGAAATAACTTATTTTGAATCTCAAAATGCTTCAGTAAAAAACCACTGGTTCGGGTGTCCTCAGCCAAAATAAAATCGACCTCTTTAAGCGTTTTTATTGCCCTGAAGGTCATATCATCAAGATTACCAATGGGAGTGGGAACTAAAAATAATTTTGCCATATCATTTCATCTAATTTGCAAAACGCCGGAATACCAACTCCAGAAAACTAATGGTGCTTTTCTTATTCTGATCCCAGTTATAATGAGTGAAAATATAAGCCAATGCACTATCCAGATTGTCTTGTTTATTAATTTGCTCCACCGCATCGGCATATTTTGCGGCATCTTTATTAAACAACTCATTAATGTACCAAATTCTATCATTCAATTTTATGGCTGTTTTTAAATCCTTTATGGGGCGGTCTTTTAAAGCCGATGCCAAATCTTTATTCTTTTTAATACCGGCAAGCATATCGTTAATTGACGGAGCCTGCCCCTGATACTTTTCGGCAATAGTACCTCCATTAGTTTTTGTTTTTTGTTCCGGTTCTTTTTGCAATTCCGTTTTTACTTCTTCTTCAGGTGTTTTCAGAATTCCGGAGGCTAACGATTCTGGTTTAGGCGAAAAAGTTTCTACGGTAAAAGGTAACTCATCGTCGTGTTCTTCAATAAACTTGTCAGCAATTTCAGTGAGCTCGGTTTTGTTTTCGGTTGGTTCCTTTTCTTCAAGTTCTGCTGCTTCATCAAACAAGAGTTCTTCTTTCGATTCCTCATCAATAGCAAGCAAATCATTTGTAGCAACCTCATTTTTTTCGTTGTCACTATTCGTATCAGGTCGATCTGATTCCACTGATTCAACAACTAGCTTTGGGTCAATACTTGTTTCAGGCTTATCATTTCTCAACCGGGGTTTTTCTGTTTCTTTTTCAACATCAACATGAGCAGAGCGATTCATCAAATCGCTTTCAACTTTTGAAGCTATTGACTCCGATGAATCCTTTAACAAGAGCAATTCGCCATATATATCTTTCACCTTCGACAAAGCCAAATCCACTTCAAAAGGGTGTATGGGCTCTTCGCCGGAAAAATCATTGACAATGTCGGATAAAATTGTTAGTTCTTTGTTAATGATTTTAAGCAGGTTTTTCTTATTCATATCAAGGGATGTTTTTTCTTTGCAAAAGTAATCAATGTAATTAAACGACCATATAAATATTTTAATTATACTTACCCTGAAAATTGCAATTCCCGAATCGCAAACCGGGTACAAAAAAAGCTGTCATGTTTCTCGAAAAAAACAATAAACTGGTAAAAAAAGGTTGGATTGAAGTAGTGTGTGGATCGATGTTTTCGGGTAAAACCGAAGAGTTAATCCGCCGGATGAAACGCGCCAAAATTGCCAAACAAAAGGTTGAAATTTTCAAACCTAAAATCGATACCCGCTATTCGGTTGATGAAGTAGTTTCGCACGATGAAAACGCCATACTTTCAACTCCGGTTGACAGTCCCCGCAACATCTTGTTATTAGCCAATGATATTGAAGTGGTTGGAATAGACGAAGCGCAGTTTTTTGATGATGGTTTGATTGAAGTTTGCAACGAATTGGCCAACCGGGGCATACGTGTTATTGTTGCCGGACTGGATATGGATTTTCGGGGAAAACCCTTTGGCCCTATTCCAAAACTTTTGGCCACTGCCGAATACGTAACCAAAGTTCATGCTATTTGCGTAAAATGTGGCGATTTAGCACAGTACTCGCACCGACTTTCCAGTAACGACAAGCTGGTTTTATTGGGCGAAACCGATGTGTATGAACCTTTATGCCGCGATTGTTTTCAAAAAGCAATGAAAACCCAGGTTTGATTTGCTGAAATTAAATAGCTTACTTACAAGGTTTAAGACTAACGCATAATAAAAAATGACCACTTACCACCTACAGGAAATAGCCCCCGTACTTAACGGGCAGCTGACCAAAAACTCGGGAGGCAAAATAAATTACCTTCTTATCGACAGTCGCAAGGTGTTGTTTCCACGCGAAAGTCTGTTTTTTGCCCTGCGTGGTTTACATAACGATGGTCATTATTATCTTTCAGAACTTTACCAACAAGGCGTACGAAATTTTGTGGTAGAAACCCTGCCTGAAAACCTGGAAATGATGCAACGTGCAAATTTTATTCAGGTTTCGAACACCTTGAAAGCCTTACAAAATTTGGTTCGCTGGCACCGATCCCATATTTCGGTCCCTGTATTAGGAATTACCGGAAGTAACGGTAAAACCATTGTCAAAGAATGGATTTATCAGTGTTTGCACAACGAAAAATACATTATCCGCAACCCAAAAAGCTACAACAGCCAGATTGGGGTACCCCTATCGGTATGGTTACTGAATGCCGAGGCTGGTCTGGGTATATTTGAAGCGGGCATCTCTCAGGCAGGTGAAATGGAACATCTGCAAGCAATAATACAACCCGAAATCGGCATATTCACCAATATTGGCGATGCGCATCAGGAAAATTTTACATCGAGAGAACAGAAAATTAGGGAAAAACTTAAACTTTTTACAGCATGCCACACGTTAATTTATTGCGCCGATCAACCCCTGGTAAACGAAACCATTCGCGCTGAAATTAATCCGGCAACAAAAAAATTTACCTGGGGAAGCTCGCCCGACTGTCAACTCAGCATATCAGGCCTTGAAACCCTGAAGTCAGGAGCTTTAATTGAAGCAAGTTACCAAGGCGAAGCTCAAAGCGTAAAAATTCCCTTTTTCGACAAAGCATCCATCGAGAATGCCATTCATGTCTGGAGTTTTCTTTTAGTACAAGGGTATCCCCTTTCGTTTATTCAGGAAAAACTATCCCGGTTAGAACATGTGGCAATGCGTCTTGAACTTAAAGAAGGCACCAATAATTGCACCCTCATAAATGACAGTTACAACTCCGACCTGGAATCGCTGCACATTGCCATGGATTTTTTATCGCAACAAAACCAGCATCCGCAAAAGGTGCTTATTTTGTCCGATATTGAACAAAGCGGCTTTAAAAAAGACGAATTATACCAACAAGTGGCGGGAATGCTGCAACAAAAAAATATTGATCGCTTAATTGGAATTGGACCCGACATTCACGCACATCAGCACCTGTTTGAATTACGAAAAGATTTTTACCTGTCGACCCGTGAATTTATTGAAAGCAATGAATGGTTAAAGTTTCAGCACTTAGCCATTTTACTTAAGGGCGCCCGAAGGTTCGAGTTTGAAAACCTGAGTAAATTACTTCAGAAACAAAATCACCGAACGGTATTTGAAATCGACCTGAATGCTTTGTTACACAACCTGAATTACTTTAAGAATCTGCTGAAACCCACAACCGGAATAGTTGCCATGCTTAAAGCATCGGGCTATGGCAGCGGAACGTACGAAATTGCCAATCTTTGCCAGTACCAGCGGGTGGCTGCCATTGCTGTAGCTTTTCCCGACGAAGGAATAGAATTACGAAAAGCCGGAATAAAAACGCCCATCTGGGTTATGAATCCCGAGGAAGAAAGTTTTGCCACAATGATAAATCATCGTCTTGAACCTCAGTTATCAAATTTTAGTTCTATCCACCGTTTTAATATAATTGCAGAATCTTCCGATTCAAAACCTTATCCGGTTCATATCAAACTCGATACCGGAATGCACCGTTCAGGTTTTATGGCAGACGAACTCGATTTACTTATTCGGTCATTAAAAGATTCAGAAAATCTTAAGGTAGTTAGTATATTTTCGCATCTGGCCTCAGCCGATGAGCCCCAACAAGACGATTTTACCCACGAACAGGTGGTAACTTTCGAAAAAATGAGCCAAACCCTAATGGAACAATTTCCCTATAAAATTAAGCGCCATATTTTAAACTCGGCTGGTATTGAACGATTTCCAAAGTATCAGTACGATATGGTGCGTCTGGGCATAGGGCTGTTCGGAATTAGCGCAACCGATGCTCCATTGGCGCAGGTGGGAACCTTAAACAGTTCTATCATTCAACTTAAAAAACTCAAAAAAGGACAAACGGTGGGTTATTCCCGAAAAGGTGTCCTAGACAAAGATTCAATTATTGCAACTGTTCCGGTAGGTTATGCCGATGGTTTACGACGCATATTAAGTAATGGCGTGGGAAAAATTTGGGTAAATGGAAAAATGGCTCCCATTGTTGGAAACATCTGCATGGATATGTGTATGATTGACGTTACCGGCATCTCGGTTCAGGAGGGCGATTGTGTTGAAATATTAGGCAAAAACTTATCTATTAATGAACTGGCTCATTGGATGCAAACTATTCCTTACGAAGTGCTTACCGGTATTTCAAAAAGAGTAAAACGAACTTACCATCTGGAATAATGCCAAGCACCTTACATAACGATCCACTGGGACAGGCCGTTTTTGATTATTACACCACAAAAAAAACCAAAAGGCTAAAGGTTTATTCCAACATTGTTGAAACCGATGAAATTCCGGTTTCATATCTTTTCAGAACTTTTAATCAGATGCCGCCTTTGGAGCAAAAAGCCCTTAAACTTTGCAGTGGAAAAGTTTTGGATGTTGGAGCTGCTGCCGGTCCCCACAGTTTATGGTTAAAAGCTCAAAGCGTTGAGGTATTTCCCATCGATGTGTCTGAACTTGCTGTAAAAACATTGCAATTACAAGGTTTTACTGCAGCCCGACAAATTAATTTTTTTGATTTGAAGACAGACAAAAAATTCGATACCTTACTGTTCCTGATGAATGGAATTGGAATTGCAGGAACACTGAATAAACTACCCCTGTTTTTTGAAAAATGCAAACAACTATTGGAATCCAATGGGCAGGTAATACTCGACTCGTCGGATATAATTTATCTGTTCGGAGATGAAAAAACCGGCTATCAGATTGATTTAAATGCTGATTATTACGGACAGGTTACCTACCAAATGAGTTATGGCTCCATTAAGGGCAATCAATTTTCCTGGTTGTTTATCGACTTTAACACTCTTTCACACATGGCCCACCAATCGGGTTTTAAATGCGAATTGATTTTAAAAGGCACCCATTTTGATTATTTGGCCAGACTTAGTTTGCAATAATAACTGATATCAACTGTAAATAAGCGCAACTATTTTTTCCAGCCCTTCAGCATCCACCTCATCAAAAGTTGCCAGTTTATCGCTATCCACATCCAACACTCCGATTACTTTACCTGTCTGGTCTTTAACCGGCACTACAATTTCCGATTTGGAACGTGAATCGCAGGCTATATGTCCGGGAAACTGATGTACATCGGGCACAACCTGGGTTTTTTGCGAGTTAATTCCCGCCCAGCAAACTCCAGTATTCTTAGCCAGTTCCATGCAGGCAACCGGCCCCTGGTAAGTGCGCACCACCAAACGATTATCGGGAGTGAGCAAATAAAAACCGGTCCAGAAAAAACCTTCCATTTTGTGGTGCAAAACGGCTGCAATAGATGACATCCGGGCTGAAGGATCAGTGCTTTTTACCATTAAATCGCTCAACTGTTTGAATATTCGTTCGTAGCGTCCTTGTTTCTTTTTATTATCCATTCCCTGTAGTATAAAATTACGGGTGTAAAAGTAAGTTTTTCCCACATCACAAAAAATGGTTTTCGCTTAAAAAACAATCAAATGTTTGGTTATTATACATTACAGTAGTATGGAAGTATAGTGTTTAATACATTTTATCAACACTTACGTCAATACCATGTGCTTCGAGCGAACTGATTATCCGGGGAAAAATATCTTTGTGCCCAGCTAAAGTTTCCGGAGCAATAATTCCATGCTTTTCAACCAGTCCATCCATAAAAATATCGGTAACAGCTGTGCAGGTATAACCCGTTGTGCGGGCCATGCTGTGAATTCCGGTTTTTGTGTCGAGTTTGTCGTAAATAAGGTATTCGTAACCTACCGGCTCACTTCCCATGGTACCCATCACTTTTGAACGCATGATGGTAAAATCTTCCTCGCCCTGTTTAAGCTCCCAAAGGGGCATCAACAATTTGGTTGTAACATCGAGTGGACGAACTGAAACGCCTTTTACATCGATTTCGGTTTGCGAAAAGAAACCACTTTCGCGAAGTACGCGCAAATACTCAATGGTTCCCGGATAACGCAAAGTTTTCTCTATCATGTTGGGCACCTTCATCGTTTTTAGCAAGGTGCGTAAACCATCGGAATTCCAGGCCTCGAGTGTACCAATATGCTTAAATTCCACCAATTCCGGATCACTAAGGGCATCTTTTGTAATTTGATGACCATTCTCGACATAGCGGGCCGGACGCACGTATTCTTCTATTACATCGGCCGGTGAAAACACCGCGCGATACTCCCAGGGCCATTGCCTTATAACAGGCAAACCTCCAACCAAACATTCGTATTTATCCACCTTCATGCTGGCGGCATGGTACCCAAGAATCATATTACTGATGCCAGGAGCAATACCACAGTCAATAGCTACCGAAACTTTTTTATGTTTAGCCCGTTCATCTAACTCAAACGGATCTTCAGGGAAAAAGGAGATATCCACCATATTTTTTCCGATATCGATGACCCGTTTAATTACTTCGTAACCAATATGACCGGGAACTGCACCAATTACTAATTCAGAGTCAGCAAGCAGTTTTTCGAGCATTTTTTTATCGGTAACATCGGCTTGAACACAACTGATGCCAAAACAACGCTTTAATTTTCCCAGGGCCAGTTCATTTAAATCGACAACCGTTACTTCATATTGTTTACTGAGTTCAACCGCAATGGTACTACCCACCATGCCTCCGCCTAAAACCGTAATTTTCCTGCTCATGCTTGTAATTAAATTAGTTGGTACAAATTACAACTTTTGTATAATATATTCAATGGTTTCAAAAAAATTGACAAAAACGCGGTCGGTTTGGATAAAATTATATTTTTGTAAACGAAACTATTCTTAACAACCATTTTTATTTTACACTAATTTACCATGAATAAAATTACCACCTTAGTTAGCATGGCGCTTGCTTTAACTATCAGCCTGGGCGTTTCTGCTCAAAAAGCACCCATTAAGTTTGGAAAACTTAGTAAGGACGAAATAGACCTTAAGGTTTACGACAAAGACACAGCAGCTGCTGCCATTGTTTTGTGCGATTTTGGTACGTCTGATTTTACTTATTCAGATAATTCAGGCTTGATGTACCTGTACAAACGGAATATCCGGATTAAAATTCTAAAAAAAGAAGGGTATCACAAAGCCAATTTCGAAATTCCTCTCCGGAAAAATACGATAGTCCGGGAAGGATTAAAGGGATGACTTTTAATTTTGATGAGGGTAAAACAGAAAAAGTTAAACTCGAAAACAACCAGGTATTTACCGACGACATTAATAAATACTGGGAACTGATAAAATTTGAAAAGCCTGCCGTAAAAGAAGGCTCTATTATTGACGTGGAATACTCCATTTTATCTGAATTATACAATATACGAAACTGGGATTTTCAGGACGATATCCCTACACTTCACAGTGAATATCGGGTAACCATTCCCGAATATTTCCATTTCAAACAATTGGAAAAGGGTTTTATTCCCATTGGTGAGAAAAGCACCAGTAACCGCACGGTTACACAAACAGGAACTGAAAATCAACGATCGACAGGCTACGTAACTACATCAAGGGTTCAGAGCTACAATTTTAATTACAATGTTACCGACTATTTTTTTATTTCGAAGCATGTTCCTGCCTTTTATGAAGAGGATTACATGACGAGCGAAAAAAACTTTATTTCATGCATTGAATTTGAGTTGGGTTCGGTTAAATGGCCCAACCGACCGGTAAAAAACTATACCAATACCTGGGAGGCCATAAATAAAGAATTACTTTTTGATACCGATTTTGGCAACCGGATTAATGGCGCTGGTTTCTTAAAAGACAAACTGGCTCTGATTGAAAGGTTAAACCCAAACCCTGAAGCAAAAATTGCTGCCGTGTACGATTTAATTCGAAACGGAATCAGCTGGAATGGGCGTTATTCATTTCATTCGTATGATAACAACAAAGCCTGGAACGAGGGTAGCGGAACCGTAGGCGATATTAATTTGCTATTGGTCGCGGCCCTAAGACGTTTAGGGTTCGAAGCCAATCCGGTACTATTAAGCACACGCGCTAACGGCCTTATCCACCCGGCACAAATTATTCTCGACCAGTTTAATTACGTAATTGCTTCGGTTTTAATCGATGATAAAATTATTTTACTCGATGCCACCGACCGCAATACGCCAGCCGGATTATTACCCGAACGTTGCCTGAACGGACAAGGCCGGCAAATTGATAAAAACGGGGGTTCCTGGGTCGATCTGGTTCCTGCCAGCAATCACCGAAGGATGTACCAGGCCGCTTTTACCATTGAACCCGATTTATCGCTAAAAGGAAATATTATAGAAAAACACGAAGGTTATTCAGCGTTAGAATACCGGAAAACCATGCAGAATTACAACAGCACCGAAGCTTATCTGGAAGAATACCAAAAAGGCTTTCAGACCTTTAGTCTGGAGTTGGATTCAGTAAGTGGCGTGGCTCAACTAAACGAACCCCTTTACCTGAGTTATTCATTTGAAACCGATGTTCCTGTGGATGCTGCCGGCAACTTGCTTATGATAAACCCGATTCTTATTGGCAAAACTCAAACCAATCCTTTTAAATTACCCGAGCGTGCTTACCCGGTCGATTTTTCTTTTCCTCGTACCAACACTTATATGGCAACTATAACCCTACCCGAAGGATATGCAATAGATAATCTGCCCCAAAACAAACGAATGATACTTCCTGAAAACAAAGCGTCTTTTATTTACTCCATCCAACAATCAGGAAACCAAATCACACTGCTTACCAAGTTTGATATTAACAAAGTGACCTTCTTACCTGAAGACTATCAAAATTTGAAATTATTTTTCAATCAGGTAATTGAAGCCCAGACAGAAGACATTATTCTGAAAAAATTATAACTTTTACGGGGAGCTTTAAGTGAAGCTCCCCAATACCATTAACTTAGAAAGATGAAAAAAATCAGCCTGTTTCTTCTGCTTTTTATTGCTTTTTTATCGGCAATCGGAAAAGATGAAAACTACCCCGTATCAGAAATTCCCGAATCGCTAAAAAGCCATGCCGATGCCGTTATTCGCTCGCATTCGATTGAAAAGGAAATAACATCGGATGCCCGGGTGGCTACCCGGGAAACCCTGGTAGTTACCATATTTAACAAAAGCGCCCAAAACCTTGGCTATTTCTCTGAGATTTACGATAAGCAAAGCAGTGTTTCTGATTATTCCGTAAAACTTTACAACAGCAAAGGAATCCAAATCTACAAATCGAAAAAAAGCGATTTTACCGATATAAAGGCTTATGATGGCATGACCCTTTTCGATGATAACCGCAAGGTTTATTTAAACAAATTCTCAAACAATTACCCGTATACCGTCGAAATTTCATTTAAACGCATCGACAAACACACCCTGCACATTACACCCTGGTTTCCGGTAAGTGGCTATAATCTGGCTGTTCAGCAATCGAGCTATACCATTACCAGCTCGGCAAACAACAGCATCCGCTACAAAGAATATAACTTAAAAAATACGGTGACCGAAACCATTCAAAAAGATAAAATGATCTACCATTGGGAATTAAATGGCTTTAATGCCATAAAATGGGAACCTTTTATGCCTTATTATGAAGATGTTTTTCCCTTGGTACGCATAGCACCTACAACTTTTGATTACGATGGGTTTCGTGGCGACATGAGCACCTGGGAATCGTTTGGCTTATGGACTTATGGTTTGTTGCATGGCCGGGATATTATTACCTCAAAAACCCGGAATCATTTGCTTGAATTAACCAAGAATGTCAGCAGCGATATGGAAAAAATACGCATTGTTTACAAATACCTGCAGGACAATACCCGCTACGTAAATATTGCTGAAGGTATTGGGGGCTGGCAACCCATTGAGGCTGCCAAAGTGGACGAAACCAAATATGGCGACTGTAAAGCTTTGTCGAATTACACCAAAGCCATGCTAAAAGAAGTTGGCATTGAGGCCATTTATACGCGAATTATGTCACAGGAAGTTTATAAGGATCTGAATCTTGATTTTCCCAGTCAGCAATTCAATCACATTATACTTTGTGTTCTGAACCATGGCGATACGGTTTGGTTAGAATGTACCAGCCAAAAAAACCCTTTTGGTTTTATGGGTTCCTCAACTCAAAACCGGCATTGTCTTTTGGTAACCGAACAGGGTGGTAAGATTGCCAAAACCCCCGAATACGGTCAGGAAACCAATACTCAGTTTAGTTTTACTCTGTGCATGGTCGATGAGGAAGGAAATTTTATGGTAAGCAACAAAACACACTTTAAAGGCTTACAGTTCGAAAACATTGCACGCTATTTTTACCTGAGTCCCAAAGAACAAAGCGAAGCGCTTTACAAAATGATTGATTTGCCCAAACTTTCCATCGCTGATTTTCACTTCGATCACACCAATGAAGCCATTCCCGAGGCCACTATGGAACTCAGTTTCAAGGTAGAAAATCTGGGAACCAAAAACAGTAACCGCCTGTTCATTCCCCTTAACAGTTTTAACAGCAGCACTTACATTCCCGAAATAAATAAAAACCGAACGTACCCTATTGTTATAAAAAGTACCGGTTACGATGCCGACACGGTAATTTTTGATTTGCCTAAAACCTATTCGGTGGAATACCTTCCTGAACCTGTAGTAATCGATTCGCCTTTTGGCTATTACCAATCGTCGACAAAAATTGAAGACAATAAAGCCACATACATCAGGGAGTACAAATGGAATAAAGGAACATTTCCTGCTACGGAGTATGAAAAACTTCGCGATTTTTTTAAAGCCATTGCAGCGGCCGATAAAGCAAAAATAGTTTTATTTAATTAAAATTCTTATCAAGCATTATGATTAAAAAACTAAGCATAATCCTTAAGAAAACCTATTAGTACAGCGAAGCGCGTTTGGCCAGAAAAGGGATTAATACGGTTCTGAAATCATCGTTAACATCGGCTTCGGCTAAATCAATGCGGTATTGCCCGCATTTGAGCCGGAGTTGATTCATAAATGTTTCCTGTCTTTTCCGGTATTCGGTTCGTACCTCATTGGGGTTGAGTTTCAATGTCTGGCCTGTTTCCATGTCAACAAACTTTATGGGCCGGTTGGTGTAAGCCAGTTCCTGTTCCAAGCTTTTATCGCTGACCTGAAAAATAACTACTTCGTGCTTATTGTAGCGCAAATGCTCAAGGGCCGCAAAAAGTTTATCAGGGTTTTCGCCAAACATATCGGTAAATAAAATTACCAGTGAGCGTTTGTGTATTTTTTCTGCAATCAGGTGTAGCGACTCTGCCAATTGGGTTGTCTGATTAAAATAGGCTTTGTCGCGGTATAACAGCTTGTTTAACTCTGCATACAAGAGTTTACTGTGCGAATCGCTAAGCTTAACATCCGATGTGAATTCAATGGCATCCGAAAACAGGGTCAGGCCTACGGCATCGCGCTGGCGACGCAACATATGAATTATAGCGGCAGCCGAATAAACTGAAAAACTTAGTTTGTTCACTGTCCGCAACGTTCCGTAAGGAAATAGCATAGACGACGAGGTATCGATTAAAACCATGCAGCGCAGGTTGGTTTCTTCTTCGTATCGTTTTACAAATAATTTTTCGGTACGGGCATACAATTTCCAATCCATATGCCGGGTCGATTCCCCACTATTGTATAAACGATGCTCGGCAAACTCAACAGAGAATCCATGATAGGGACTCCGGTGCATACCGGTAATAAAACCCTCAACCACTTGTTGCGAAACCCACTCCAGATGATCGAAAGTTTCAAAGCTAAATACCTCATGCAGATTTTTCATTCCGGCATAAAAATAAAAAATCCGGTAATTGAATGTACCTCAATTACCGGATAAAATTTCTTAGGTGCAGTTATTAAAAAAGTTTGTTCAACTTTTCAAGCAGAGCAGCTTTGGCCACAACGCCTACTTGTTTATCAGCTACTTCACCATTCTTAAAGAATAATAAAGTGGGTATGTTTCTGATTCCGTATTTCATGGCGGTGTTCGAGTTGTTGTCCACATCAAGTTTCACCATTTTTGCTTTACCTTCGAGTTCCACTGAAAGTTCGTCAACAATGGGTGCTATCATCTTACATGGTCCGCACCATTCGGCCCAAAAATCTACCATTACGGGCACATCCGATTTTAATACTACTTCTTCAAAATCTGCATCGGTTACATGAATTGCCATTTTTATTCTATTTTAAGTTGTTTTAATTTTTGTATTAGATACAAATATAAAGGAATAAATGTTTGTATTATTAGTAAATAAGTTTTTAAGTTTCTGATTTAATTAACAAGTTATTCCAATTTGTATTCAAAAACCGGATGCTTTTCGAGGTATTCGATAAATGTATTCGAAACTTCGACTTTGTGGGTTCGCGAAAACATCTGAATCCATATTTTATCTTTTTCGTCGAAAATAAGAAATTTAAGCAGCGTATTACCCTTGTTTTTTTCTAACATATCAGCCAGTTCCTTCATTAAATTCTCAGAAAGCTCCTGCACAGGGAACTTAATGGCCAGGCTTTTCAACAGGCTATCTTTAATATCGCCTAACATTTGTATCGACGACACTTTAAACTCAAGTTCTTTTCCCCCGTTGTTTCCCCAGCCCCGCTCCTGCACTTTTCCCTTTACAAACAGTGAATAACCTTTGGTACAATAATTTTTATACTCCATGTAATCTTTACCGAAAAAGGTAAACTGAAAACTTCCGCTATAATCCTCGAGCGTGAATCCTCCAAAGGGCTTCCCGGTTTTGGTAGTTGCTGAACGCACATCGGTTACTATTCCACCCACCGACAACTCTTTACCTTCAATCTTTTGCAAATCGGTCAGGTCGTCGAGAGTACCATTGCAAAAGTTCGTCATTTCAATTTTATAACTGTCGAGCGGATGCGCACTTAAATAGATGCCCACCAATTCCTTTTCGCGGTTTAACTGCTCAAGGTTTCCCCAGGGTTCTGCCGCGGGAACCGGAGGTTTGCTAATCTCAACCTGATCGGTAATGGCTCCAAACAAGGTATTTTGGTTGTTCGACACATCGTTTTTATACAGGTTACCATATTTTAACAGGCTTTCGATAAATGATTCGCCCGACTCGTTGGTTTCAAAAAACTGACTCCGGAATTGCACTTCTTTAAAACTATCGAATCCACCGGCCTGTGCCAGCGCTTCAAAAGTTTTGCGGTTTACCGATCGTAAATCGATGCGTTCCACAAAATCATAAATGTCTTTATAGGGCCCGTTTTTATCGCGTTCAGCAATAATGTTTTCAACGGCACCTTCGCCCACATTTTTTATGGCAGCCATTCCAAAACGCACGTCTCCGTTTTTATCGACCGTAAACTTTTTATAACTCAGATTCACATCGGGGCCAAAAACTTTAAGTCCCATACGACGGCATTCTTCCATTAACTTGGTAACCTCAGTTATGTTCGAGAGGTTACGGCTTAAGTTGGCAGCCATAAACTCAGCCGGAAAATGGGCTTTTAAATAACCTGTTTGGTAAGCCACATAAGCATAACAAACCGAATGCGATTTATTGAAAGCGTAACTGGCAAAGGCTTCCCAGTCCTTCCATATTTTATCGATTACTTCTTCGGCTGGCTTATTTTTCACTCCGGCCACAAACTCCGGATTGGCTTTACAACCTTCGGTAAATTTGTTTTTGAGCTTTTCCATCAGCTCCATTATCTTTTTCCCCATGGCTTTACGCAAAGTATCAGAATCGCCTCGCGTAAAGCCACCCAAAGCCCGCGACTGTAACATCACCTGCTCCTGATACACAGTAATTCCGTAAGTGTCTTTCAGGTAAGGCTCCATCAGGGGATGGTCGTAAATCACAGGTTCCTGTCCGTGTTTGCGGGCGATAAACGAAGGAATGTAATCCATAGGTCCCGGACGGTAGAGTGCGTTCATGGCCACCAAATCTTCAAAACGGTCAGGTTTTAGTCCACGCAGGTATTTTTTCATACCGGGACTTTCAAACTGGAATATGGCTGTGGTTTCGCCGTTGCTAAATAGCTGGTAGGTTTTTTCGTCTTCGAACGAAATGCCATCAATGTCAATCTTAACCCCTCTCGAGAGTTTAATGTTCTCCAGGGTTTCTTTAATAATCGACAGGGTTTTAAGGCCTAAAAAGTCCATTTTTAGCAAACCAATGGCTTCTACAAACCGTCCGTCGTATTGGGTAGTAAGCAGTTTTTCGCCTTTGGTAGGCATCACGGGCAGGTGTTCGTCGAGCGGATCGCGACCAATCAGAATGCCACAGGCATGAACACCGATCTGCCGTACTGAGCCTTCTAGTTTTTCGGCATTCAGCAGCGTACGCTGAATTAGTGGGTTGGCTGATTTCTTTTCTTCAACCAGTTCGTGGCTTTCTTTATAGGCTTTGGCGAAGTTCATTTTTGGTGCTTCAGGCACCATTTTAGCCAACCGGTTGGCTTCCTCGAGCGGTAGTTTAATTACCCGGGCCACGTCTTTTATTGACGATTTGGTAGCCATGGTTCCAAAGGTACAAATATGGGCTACTTTATCGGCACCGTATTTATCGGTAACCCAATCGAGCACCATCTGTCGTCCGTCGTCATCAAAATCAATATCCACATCGGGCATAGAAACGCGGTCGGGATTCAGAAAACGTTCAAATAGTAAATCATACTTAATGGGATCCACATTGGTAATTCCAACGCAGTACGAAACGGCAGCTCCGGCTGCTGAACCCCGTCCGGGTCCAACAAGAACTTCCATTTCGCGTGCCGCATTAATAAAATCCTGCACAATGAGGAAGTAACCCGGAAAACCCATGGTCTTTATGGTGTCGAGTTCGAAATCGATGCGTTCTTTTATGTCATCCTTAAAGTTTTCGCCATAACGCTTTTCTGCACCCAAATAAGTCAAATGCCTGAGATAGTCAGACTCAAACTTAATCTGAAGCACTTTTTCATAGCCTCCAATGCGGTCGAAAGCCTTTTGGCCAAACTCTTCAATCAGGTCGTCGGCGGTATATTTTTTTTCATAATCACTCAAAACACCAAAGGATTCGGGAATAGTAAATTTGGGCATGATGGGATCGGCATCAAGCTCAAAAAATTCCACTTTAGCGGCTATCTCCAGGGTATTCTCGAGTGCTTCGGGCACATCGGCAAAAATACGATTCATCTCGGCCGTGGTTTTAAACCACTCCTGGCGGGTGTATCGCATCCGGGTGTTGTCGTCGTAGTCACGGCCGGTGCTTAAACAAACCAGCAAATCATGTGCTTCGGCATCCTCTTCTTCGGCAAAATGTATATCATTGGTGGCAATTACCTTAACCTGGAGTTTTTTTGACAATTCGAGCAAAACCTTGTTGACCTTTACCTGATTTTCCCAGACATCTTTTCGCAACAAGGGATCGTTGTTTTGATGACGCATTAGTTCCAGGTAGTAATCGTCGCCAAATACTTTTTTAAACCAAAGAATGGTTTCTTCGGCCTTGTCGAAGTCCCCGTTCATAATATGTTGCGCTACCTCACCGCCCAAACAGGCCGAAGTAGCAATAATCCCCTCGTGGTATTTTTCAATCAGTTCTTTATCGATGCGGGGCTTGTAGTAAAATCCCTGGTTATGCGAGATGGAAGTTAACTTTAAAAGATTTTTATATCCCGTACGGTTTTTTGCCAGTAAAACCAGGTGTTCGCCTGATCCGTCAATTTTATGATCCTCTTTTCGCAAATGCCCGCGTGCTGCCACATAAGCTTCGATGCCAATAATGGGTTTAACCCCGGCCTTTTTACACGATACATGAAATTCCTTTACCCCAAACATTCCGCCGTGATCGGTAAGAGCCACAGCGGGCATACCATCGGCTTTGGCTTTGTTGGCAATTTGTGCGGTTGTTGCGGCCCCATCGAGAATGGAATACTGTGAGTGAACATGCAGATGAACAAAAGGAACCCGTCCACTGGTGCGGGCAGCTACGGCAAGTTTTTTCTCTTCGTCGGCCACCGAAATGTCGTGAAATTCATTGATTTTAAACGATTCAAACTTTATTCCGGCTGGTTTAATTTCCGACGGGTTTGCTTTAATAAAGGCCTGAATCTCGGTATCGGTCATTTTTAAAATCTGGGGTGAAATACCTCCTACCCTTACCAGCTCGAGAAAACAGCGTGTGGTAGCTTCCACATCGGCTGCGGCATTGTGGGCTTCTTCGAAAGGTACGCCGAATAACTTGGTGTGGAGTTCGGTTAAGGTTGGCCATTTGGGCCGACCATTCTTCATGATGGCACAAAACTCGGTGCTTTCTTCCTTGGTACAAAGTTGTGGTGCTTTGGTCATAATTTCGGGCATACCACATCTTAAAAGCTCTGAACCTACTATGTTAATATCGAATTCAATATTATGGCCGATAATGAATTTAGCCTTTTTCACATCGGCAACAAAATCATTAAGGGCATCGGCTAAAGGGATTCCAAGTTGATGGGCAATTTCGTTTGTGATACCATGCACTTTTACCACATCGTCGGGAATGGAATAGCCCTCGGGTTTTATTACATGGTTTTTGGCAAAAAGGAACTTCCCCTGCAAATCGTGACACTGCCACGCCAGTTGAACCATACGCGGCCAGTTATCAAAATCAGTGAGCGGTGCTTTCCATTTTTTTGGTAAGCCAGTAGTTTCGGTATCAAAAACTAAAAACATGTATATAAGACTTTTATGTGTGCGAATCAGGACTTCCGTCAACCGGAATCAGCTATCGGAATTGAAGGGTAAAATTAGGGTATTTGTTGCGAAAATTCAGGGAATGTTAATAAGTTTGGATAAGAAAAAAAAGGCTTACTGCCATAAACGACAACAAGCCTTTTTATTAAGGAATTTTACTTCTTAAAAACGTATGACAGCTCCAACGGTAATAAAACCGGTAGTAAAAATATTATCTAAGTCGGCTCCCAAACCAAAACTATTGCTTCGGTTTTTAGTAGTAACACCGCCGGCTTCGGTTTTTTGAACATTGTAAGCATAACCCAGACTCAAACCACCCAATACGGCTTCAAGGGTTACCCGGTCGCTCATGTGATAAAATAAACCCGGAGCAACATTAAACGACAAGCTGGTATTTTTTGGTCCGTCGGTAGTTGTACCCCCGGCTTCGGTTTTTTGTGACGACATACCCAAACCCAGGCGGCCTTCGAGACCCAGGGCAAACTTATTCATGGTAATGGCATAGTACCGGGCAAAAGGAACCAGGGCAATTCCCGATTCTTTATCGATAGTTTCGGTCGCACCGGGAGTTTTGGTCCGGTCGAGGCTAAAAGCCAATTGAACCCCTACTTCCAGAACTTCTGACAGTTCATAGCCTACTTTGGGAGCAAATTCAAAATTGTTGGTCGATACTTTATCCACCTCGGTAGTACCATTATCGATGCTACCCCCGCTGTGAGAGAATCCTACGCTACCCCCAACAAAAAACTGGGCATTGGCAACCGTGGCCATAAATGTCAATAAAATACTTGCAAATAAAAGCTTTTTCATCTTGTGAGTTTTAATTTTTGCCTACTCTTAGGTTTTTCGGCATGCACCACTAAATTTTTGTCAAAAATACCACATTGAATGAATTAAGCAAAGACTTTTTTCTACTGTACCTAAAGCGAAGGCCTACACAGTCAATTGTGCATAAAAACCCAGGTAAACATCTATTCATTCAAATTTTAAAGTACGTTCAATAAACTAAAAAACAGATGCAAAGGCCTGCTGAGCATCGCACAGAAATCCGGACAAGTATCGAAAGGCTTGTTGGGTGTCAATCCGAAAGTTGGATAAGCTCCTGCACAAGTGTAAAAGTATTTTCAGCGACTCAAATTAGCTCCTGCAATAGTGTAAAGGTTAATCTGTGGCTCGGATTAGCTTCCACATGAGTATAAATGTAAATCTGAGGCTTGGATTAGCTCCCGCACAAGTGAAAAGAAAAACAGAGCATGGAAGAAGAATTACGAAATAGCGCGCTAATTATTTGATGGATGATTTGGAATAACAATTTGCGATTGCAGATTACGTTCTGTGAGAACTTCGTTATTGTAGATTTTTTTATTGCCAATTGTTTTTTGACTGAAGCCTGTTCATAGTTAATTGCACATTGTCCATTGTTAACTGTTACTGGCAAAAGACTGAAGACTATGAACTGAAGACAGGTCTACTCCACTTCGTTCAGGTCATCGAGGCACTGGCGGAGCCTTTGTATATTTTTTCCATAAATCCAGCGGAAATAGCGTTTTTGTAGCCAGTAACCACAAAACGAAATGAAAGCAACAAAAAGTAAGAGTAAAACTATATTAAAGTTCTGAAAGAAAACCGGCCAGTCTTCGCGGGCTGCACTTTGAAAACCCAGCAGAAACCCACCCAGGCCAGCAATGGGAATTAAAAATGCCGCCATGCGAATGTATTGTTTTATCAGGCGTTCAAAACGATCGATAAATAAAGTCAGGTACGATTTCAGGTCGGGGTGGTTTGCGAGTTTTAAGCGGATTACCTTTACATAGGGAATAAAACTTACAGCCAGAATTACGCCTATAAATAAGAGAGCGTATTTGGTGTCGGCCGGATTAATTACACGGACAAACAAAACCAAAAAAAGTGACAGCAAAAAAGCCACCGACCATTCCATAATTATTTTACGCCTTATTTTACTCAACTCATTATTGGAGCGCTTTCGAACCATGAGCCGCAATTCATTGGTCGAATAAGCCGACATTGCTCCCGATTGAGAAATGGTTTTCCAGGCATCTTTTAAATTATCCAAATCATTCATCATCATCCATCAACTTTTTTAAGCGTTTCTTAACCCGGTTCATTTTTACTTTAATATTATTCACGGTCAATCCCATAATCTCAGCAATTTCAGCATAAGCCACTTCCTCCAGATAAAGCAGAACCAGGGTTCGGTCAATATCGTTCAGTTTTTGTATGGCTTTTTGCAATGCATTTAACTGCTCCTTTTTTTCTTCTTCAATATAAAAAGGTGTATCATCGTGAACTCCAAAAAGTTTTTCATCATCACGGTCATCGAGCCGGTGTTTCTTTTCTTTACGAATCCACGAAATGGCCGTATTGATAGAAACCCGATAAAGCCATGTCGAAAATTTTGAATTCCCTTTAAACTGTGGGAATGCACGCCACAACTGGATACATATTTCCTGAAACATATCATCCGATTCCACCCTGTTTTGCGCATACATCAGACAAACCTTACGAATAAGGGGTTGATATTCTTCTATTTTTCTGATGACCTCTTCTTCGTGCACGTCTCCCATCTTTTTACAGTTAATAAGTCGGCAAAGTTGTTTAAGAGTTACAATGATTTACAAAAATAGCCGTTTATCGGAAATAACTATCAAAAATCACTGACATTATAGCAAAGCATCCAATGACGATGAAATAATGGCATCTTTATTTTTATAACTACCGACAAATCAAAATAGGCATTGTATTTGTATTAACCCCGCTTTTTGGCTATAAAACGAAAACAAAAATCATTACCTTTGAGACAAAATAAACGTATGACAAAACCAAACAAACAAAACATTCTAAAGGATGTTGTTGTTGAAGCAATTAAAGAGAAAAAAGGAGAAGAAATTGTTGTTCTTGATTTAAACAACCTGCAACAATCGATAGCCGACTATTTTATTATCTGCCATGGCAACTCAAACACACAGGTTGATGCCATTGCCGACTTTATTGAACGACAAACCAGAACCGAAATAAAAGAACACGCAATACATGTTGAGGGCACCGAAAACTCACAATGGATTCTTTTGGATTATGGAAATGTGGTGGTTCATGTATTTCAGGAACCTTTCCGCCGCTTTTACAATCTCGAAGATTTATGGGCCGATGCAAAAAAAGAATTAGTTAAAGACGAATAATACCTACACGCAATGAGCGAAGAAAACAACGAAAAGAAAGATTTTGGATTTGGAACAAAGCCGGGTGGCGATCCAAAAAATAACGATAAAAAACCGAAGTTTAATATAACCTGGGTTTATGGCCTTATTGCCATTTTTTTGTTTGGCATGCTGTTTATGCAGTTTGGAGCCGAACCTGTTGAAATTACCCGCAGCAGGTTTGAACAGGAAATGCTGCGCACCCACGACGTGGAAAAAATTGAAGTGGTAAATAACAAACGGGCTGAAATATTCATTAAACAAGATCGCCTTAGTGAAACCAAGTTTCACGATGCCAACAAGCAAAAAAACGGTACTGTTGCAACTGCCGGTCCCCACTATTTTTTTACCATCGGTTCGGTTGAAGTCTTTGAGAAAAAACTCGACGAAGCCATGAAAGAATTCTCTGTTGAAGAGGAAGTACCCGTAAGCTACGTTACCCGAGAGAACCATTTTGAAACTATTTTGAACTGGTTGTTGTTTCCTTTGCTTTTAATTGGAGTATGGTTGTTTATTTTCCGCCGTATGGCAGGGCCAAACGGTGCCGGTAGCCAGATATTCAATATTGGCAAATCGAAAGCAAAAATATTCGATAAGGAAGGTGCTGAAGTAAAAGTCGATTTTAAAGATGTTGCCGGACTCGAAGAAGCCAAAGTTGAGATTAAAGAGATTGTTGACTTTTTAAAGAATCCTGAAAAATATACCACACTGGGAGGTAAAATTCCTAAAGGAGCTCTTTTGGTAGGCCCTCCCGGAACCGGAAAAACCCTGCTGGCAAAAGCCGTAGCCGGTGAGGCTCATGTACCTTTCTTCTCCATGTCGGGTTCCGATTTTGTTGAGATGTTTGTCGGCGTAGGTGCATCACGCGTGCGCGACTTGTTTAAGCAAGCCAAAGAAAAAGCGCCCTGTATCATTTTTATCGATGAGATTGATGCTATTGGCCGTGCCCGTGGAAAAAACCCAAACTGGGGAGCCAACGACGAACGCGAAAACACCCTGAACCAATTGCTCACCGAAATGGACGGCTTTGGAACAAATAGCGGAGTAATTATTCTGGCAGCAACCAACCGCGCCGACATTCTTGACCGCGCTTTACTGCGTGCCGGCCGTTTCGACCGTCAAATTCACGTAGAATTGCCCGACTTGAACGAACGTAAAGAAATTTTCAAGGTTCACATGCGCCCCCTAACCAAACTGGGCGAAGAAGTTTCGGCCGAATTTTTAGCCAAACAAACCCCCGGATTCTCGGGGGCCGATATTGCCAACGTGGCTAACGAAGCGGCTCTGATTGCCGCCCGCAAAAACAAAAACAAGGTCGAAAAACAAGACTTTTTAGATGCCATCGACAGGATAATTGGCGGATTGGAAAAGAAAAACAAAATAATATCGCCCGAGGAGAAAAAAACCATTGCTTACCACGAGGCAGGTCACGCCACCGTAAGCTGGGTACTTGAACATGCCAATCCTTTAATCAAGGTGACCATTGTGCCACGTGGACAAGCGCTGGGTGCTGCCTGGTATTTGCCCGAAGAGCGACAACTGACCACTAAGGATCAGATGCTCGACGAGATGTGTGCCATTTTGGGCGGACGTGCCGCCGAAGAATTATTCTTTGGCAGAATCTCAACCGGAGCACTTAACGATTTAGAAAAAGTAACCAAACAAGCCTATGCCATGGTATCGTTCTTTGGCATGAGCGACCGCATTGGTAACCGAAGTTTTTACGATTCGTCGGGACAAAACGAATACTCCTTTAATAAACCTTATAGCGACGACACCGCCAAAGCCATCGACGAGGAAGTAAAAAGTATTATTGACCTGGCTTATGAAAAAGCTAAAGCGCTGCTTTTAGAATATCGCGAGCAACACAACAAAATTGGGGATTTATTACTCGAGAAAGAAGTAATTTTTGCTGAAGACCTGGAACGCATAATAGGCCCGCGTCCGCATGGAAAAACACCTTTTTCAGAAGACAATGCTGCCACGGCTCCCGTAAAAGAAATTGTACCCGAAACACCAAATACGGAAACTACAGAACCAAAAAACCAAACAGAGTAATAAAGCATGAATGCTGACTGGAAAACCGTTTATTCAACCGGCAAACTTTATCAGGCAGAAATGGCAAAAATCATTTTGGAAGAAAACGATATTGAGACCGTTTTGCTAAACCAGCAGGATTCTTTGTACCTTTTTGGAGCAATAGAATTATTAGTAAAGCCCGAACAAGTGATTCGGGCTAAATATTTGTTAAAAGATTTATAAAGTGAACAATTTTTTTCAACGCTCACTTACCGGACTATTAATGGTAATAGTATTAATCGGCTCGCTGTTACTACATCCGTTTTTATTTGCGTTGGTATTTTTACTTATCAACATTGTTGCTCTGATTGAATTTTACAAGCTAGCTGCACTTAGCCACAGCCGTCCGCAAAATAAGTATGGAAACATTGTAGGCACCTTTATTTTTCTTGCCGGTTTTCTTTGGTATCAATTCGACTGGGGGCCCTATGTTTCCTTGTTGATAATACCCTTTCTAACTTTTATTTTCATTTTCGAACTTTACCGAGTCCGCAAACAGCCTTTGTTGCATCTGGCAACCACCCTGCTGGGTCTGGTCTACGTTTCCTTCCCATTAATGCTGGTTAATCACCTGGCTTATTTTGACGGAAGCTATAACGGAAAAATCGTATTAGGCATCTTTATTCTAATCTGGCTTAGCGACACCGGTGCTTATGTATTCGGTGTAACCCTCGGAAAACACAAATTATTCGAACGCATTTCGCCCAAGAAAACCTGGGAGGGATTTATCGGCGGAATTATGGTTTCCTTAGGCGGATCGTTTCTGTTAGCGCGTTATATGGGTATTTTTGAACTTCATGAATGGGCTATTGTTGCAGGAATTGTAGGAGTATTCGGAACATTGGGAGATTTGGTTGAATCGATGCTGAAACGCAGTGTCAGCATTAAAGATTCAGGGAACTTACTTCCTGGTCATGGAGGAATTTTAGATCGTTTTGATAGTTTCTTGTTTGCAATTCCGGTAATTTTTACATATTTGTACTTTTTTGTAAGGTAGTTTAATTCAATTTAAAACATGAAGATTCACAAAGCCGGTTACAGTATAATTTTAGTAGCATTTCTGCTATTTTCATCTCTGATTGCGTTATTAGTTTATACAAACGCCAGGGCTATTGTTTTTTATCCCCTGCTTACATTCTTTATCCTGCTGTTTGCGTTTGTTATTCGGTTCTTCCGAAAACCAAAACGCAACATTCAGTTTAATGAAAAAGAAGTTTTTGCTCCGGCCGATGGTACTATTGTAACCATCGAAGAGGTTGAAGAAACCGAGTTCATAAAAGAAAAATGCATACAGGTTTCTATTTTCATGTCGGTTTGGAACGTGCACATCAACTGGTTTCCGGTAATCGGTAAAATTATCCAGTTGCTCCATTTTGATGGCCGGTATATGGCCGCCTGGTTGCCAAAGTCGTCGCATGAAAATGAACGTTCGGTAGTTGTTATAGAAACAGTAAATTCAGGTAAAATACTGGTTAAACAAATTGCCGGTGCCTTGGCCCGTCGTATAATTACCTATGCCAAACCAAACGATGCATGCCAAGCCGGCCAGGAACTGGGTTTTATTCGTTTTGGTTCGCGGGTTGACATTTTATTGCCTTTGGGCTCAACCATTCATGTAAACCTGGATCAAAAAGTTACCGGTGGCCTCACAAAAATAGCTGATCTTCCTAAGTAAATAAGCATTTATAGCTTAGACTGCTTTTAAATAGGAAAAAAAAGCACCTTTGGTTAGAATATATTGATCGATAAGTATAAATTTGCCGCATATTAATCAACAAAAATTGTTCGGATATGGCTTATAAAATTTCTGAAGACTGTATAGCTTGTGGCTCTTGCATCAGCGAATGCCCTGTAGAAGCTATTTCTGAAGGTGATATTTATGTTATAGATCCTGATATTTGTACCGATTGCGGTACCTGTGTTGAGGTTTGTCCAACTGATGCTATTTCACCTGCAGAGTAAATTTTTTAAAAAATTTAGTTAAAAAGCCCAATTCGTTGGGCTTTTTATTTTTAATGCTATAATACTTCCCATTCTTTTGTGTAAAACGATGCCGTTTTAATTCCTTTTAATAGGAAAACCCATTATATTTGCCAATCATTAGCAAAACCAAATAACAGCACATGATCTTTAGCAAAAAATATACGCCACGATGGATCGTTTTCACCATTGACGTTTTTATTTGTGTCGCTTCAGTGGCACTGGCTTATCTGCTTCGGTTCAATTTTCAGATTCCTGAAACCAATGTAGCCTCTCTGTATTTTATAATTCCTTTTGTGGCTGCCATCCGAATAATCAGTTTTATTATTGGTCATACTTATGCAGGAATTGTCCGCTATACCGGAATGAAAGATTCGCAACGGATTTTCATAACCATTTTCTTAGGAAGTGTATTTATTGTAATTAGTAACATCATTAGTTACTATTTTATAACCAAAGCCTTTATTGTTCCCTTATCTATAGTTATTATCGACTTTTTTACCACCGTGTTTTTTATGACCTCGCTGCGCTGGTTGGTTAAAGCTATTTTTTACGAACTACGCAGTTCACCCTTAAAAATTAAACGTGCGGCCATTTACGGAACAGGACCCGCTGCAATGACCGTAAAAACCACGCTCGAGCAGGATTACGAAACCCGCTACAAAATTATTGGTTTTTTCGATGATGTAACCACCCGCTCGCGTAAAAAAGCAGAAGGAATTGACATACTACCCATTTCGCGGATTGAAACCATTTTAAACAACCAGGAGCTCGATTTTCTTGTGTTGGCCCGTCCGTTTGCTACAGTTGAAGAAAAAACCAATTTGGTTGAACTCTGCCTGAACAACAACGTTAGGGTTTTAGCCGTTCCCAGTGTCGACAGTTGGATTAACGGTGAGCTGAGCTCCAAACAAATTCGACAGGTAAAAATTGAAGAATTACTCGAACGCAATCCCATCCGGCTCGATGTTGCACGTATTAACGAACAGGTTAAGAACAAAGTAGTTTTGATAACTGGTGCTGCCGGTTCCATTGGCAGCGAGATGGTTCGACAACTTATAAAGTTTGAACCCAAAAACCTGCTTTTGTTCGATCAGGCTGAAACGCCGCTCTACGACATTGAGATGGAACTCAGGGAACAAAAACAATGCTTTAACTTCCAGGTAATTATGGGCGACATTGCCGACCCGGTGCGGGTTGAAGAGGTTTTTAGAGCCTATAAACCCGAAATAATTTTCCATGCAGCCGCATACAAACATGTGCCCATGATGGAAAACAACCCGGCTGAAGCCATTAAAACCAATGTATTTGGAACCCGAACTGTAGCTGACCTGGCTGTAAAATACGGTGCCAAGCGCTTTGTAATGGTATCGACCGATAAGGCAGTAAACCCAACCAATGTGATGGGCGCATCGAAACGCCTGGCCGAAATTTACATCCAGTCGTTAAACTCAAAAACCAATACTGCATTTATTACCACCCGATTTGGAAACGTACTGGGCTCAAACGGTTCGGTAATTCCGCGATTCCGCAAACAAATTGAAGAAGGCGGTCCAATTACCGTTACGCATCCGCAAATTACCCGCTATTTCATGACCATTCCCGAAGCCTGTCAGCTGGTTTTGGAAGCAGGAGCTATGGGAACCGGAGGCGAGATATTCATCTTCGACATGGGTAAATCGGTTAAAATTGTCGATTTGGCAAAAAAGATGATTAAACTCTCGGGACTCCAACTGGGAAAAGACATTCAAATCAGTTTTACGGGATTACGCCCCGGCGAAAAACTTTACGAGGAATTACTGGCCGATAAAGAAAATACATTGCCGACGCATCATCCGCAAATTATGATTGCCAAGGTTCGGAATTACGAATTCAACGAAGTAAAGGTTCAAATGGAACAATTGATTGACCTGCTTAAGGAACAAAACCATCTGAAGCTGGTAGATTCAATGAAAAGGATAGTTCCTGAGTTTATAAGTCAGAATTCCATTTACGAACAACTCGACAAACCGCTAGTTTAAATCAACCAGCCCGTCAGGTAATTCAACAAGTATCTCTTTTGAATTCGGATTAATACTTCGGATAAAATGGGGATGGAAAGGAATGAGTTGTTCCCCCATATTGGTTTCCACAGCAAGTAAGGGGTTCATTTTGTTATCGAGAAAAGCAAGCACCTCGCCTACTGGTCCGGTATTTATATCGATAAGCTGAAAACCTACCAATAGCTCAGGTGCTACCTGCAAGTTTTGCTCCGATAGCTGTAGATTTTGGTTTGGAATTAGCACCGGAACCTGCACCAGCTTTTTAGCCTTTATTTCAGTTTCAATCCAGTCGAAAGCAACACGAAATCGTTCGTTGCTTACCGGAACCAGCGTTTTTATAAAAAAAGGAACCAGTAATCCCTCCAATTCGAGAAATACTGGTTCCTTATAATTTTCTATTAATTCAGGATAGTTAACTTCGATAATCAATTCCCCATGAATACCATGGGTTTTAATGATAGTACCGATTTGAAAACTATCGCTTTTTAGCATTCAAATACTATGCTTCAGCCGTTTCGTCAGCCGGGGCATCACCTTCAGCTTTTACTTCAGCATTAGGAGTTTCTTCAACTTCAGGAGCTACTTCTGCTACAGGAGTTTCTGCAACTTCAGGAGCAGCTTCTTCGGCTATTGGAGCTTCTTCGGCTTCGGCATTTGCAGCTGCCGCTTCTTTAGCTAAGGCTGCTGATTTTTCTGCCAACGCTTTAGCCCTGTCATCATTCACTTTTTTCTCAGCCTCTAAACGCGACTTAAGTGAGGTAGATTTATCGGCTTTTAACTGATCAACTTTTGCCTGAATTTTCGACTTTTTGTCGGCCATCCATGCTTCAAATTTTTCCTCGGCTGCAGCTTCATCAAAAGCTCCTTTTTGGACCCCTTCGAGCAAATGTTTTTTCATTAAAACTCCTTGGTATGAAAGGATTGATTTTGCGGTGTCAGAAGGTTGCGCACCGTTTTGTAGCCAATGCAATGCCCGATCGAAGTTAAGTTCAATAGTAGCAGGATTTGTGTTAGGATTGTAACTACCTAATCTCTCTATGAACTTACCATCTCGTGGCGCCCTGCTATCGGCTGCAATAATGTGGTAATAAGCATTACGCTTTCTACCATGTCTTGCTAATCTGATTCTTACAGGCATAAATTTAATTTTAAATTGTTATTATTTCGAGGCTGCAAAGATAATATTTATTTTAACATTCAAAACCCTGCTTTACTACTTTTTTTATTTGATGTTAAGCTTATTAGGATTCCTGCAAATATATACCACTATTGCCACAACAACTTATAAGAGTTGGGCTCAAATCGGATAGAAATACTATTTTTGTATAAAAAAATTCATGATTCGTTTAATTGCTCTGCTTATCTCGATTACCTTACAATTGGTAGCTGCCATTTTTGCCTTACGGCTGATGCGCGTTACCAAATACCGGGCTTCGTGGGTGCTTATTTCACTGGGGTTTTTACTTACGGCCATCAAACGAACCATTAAGCTTATTCAGTTTCTGGATGATGACTTCTCGTTTTACCTTACCATGGCCGATGATTGGCTGGGTGTGATTATCTCATTCTTGTTTACCGCAGGAGTGTTTTTAATTGGCGAAATTTTCTACGCCCTTAAGCGAGCCGAAATTGAACGAAACCGGTCAGAAAAACGCGTATTAAATGCAATTATACAAACTGAAGAAAAAGAACGAAAACGTTTTGCAAAAGATTTACATGATGGTTTGGGGCCCTTGCTTTCGACCGTTAAGATGTCAATTTCGGCCGTATTAAATAATAAAATAAACAACCAGCAGGAAATTCTTGAAAACACCAATCTGGTTATTAACGAAGCCATTTCAAGCATCAAAGAAATATCGAATAACCTGAGCCCGCATGTATTAACTAATTTTGGACTGGTAAGTGCCATTAAAAACTTCTCACACAAAATAAACCAAACAAAATCGGTTAACATTATTCTGGCCAGCAATATGGAAAACGAACGCTTCGATCACAATGTGGAAACCATTTTATACCGTGCAACCTGCGAGTTGATTACCAACACGCTAAAACATGCCGAAGCAAAAAACGTTCAACTGAATATTTCGAAACATCTAAATACTTTGACCATTCAATTTCACGACGATGGTCGTGGTTTTAATCCCGACAAAACCCTTACAAATGCAAATTCAGGAATGGGGTTCTCAAATATCACTTCGCGGATAAAATCAATAAACGGGGTATTTATTATAAACAGTTCGCCTGGCGAAGGAACAAATGCATTAATCAAAGTTCGTTTAAATTAAAAAAACTATGGAACAGATAAAAATAACCTTGGTCGACGATCACGCCTTATTCCGAAACGGTTTAAAAATTTTACTTGGCGCTACTCCTGAAATACATGTTATTAACGAGGCTGCAAATGGAAAAGAGTTTCTTGAAATTATTGAACACGAGCTTCCCCACATTGTACTAATGGATATCAATATGCCGGTGATGGACGGTGTAGAGGCAACCCAAGAGGCTATGGAAAAGTATCCGGGCCTAAAAATTATTGCCTTATCGATGTTTGGTGAAGAAGATTATTATTACCGGATGATAAACGCCGGTGTGAAAGGATTCCTTTTGAAAAACTCCGAAATAAACGAAGTAATTGAAGCCATTAAACAGGTAAACAAAGGCAACAGCTATTTCTCACAGGAACTTTTGTACAATGTCATAAAAAGTTTCAAACCTCACAAAGAAGTTGAAACCGAATTAGCCAACTTGTCGAAACGTGAGCTCCAGGTTTTGGAAGAAATTTGCAAAGGACTCTCAAATCAGGAAATAGCCGACAACCTTTTCATAAGCAAACGAACTGTTGATAAACACCGGGCAAATCTCTTAAGCAAAACCAATTCAAAAAACACAGCCAACTTAATTATGTACGCCATAAAGAATAAACTAATCGCCATTTAAGCAAACTCTTGAACTATGGAACCAATTAATATTATTCAGGTAAAGCAAGTTGAATCGACCAACGACCAACTTAAAAAGTTTATTATTGAAGATGACATCCCCGAAGGTTTTGTAGTAGTAACCGAAAACCAAACAGGAGGAAAAGGACAAGGCTCCAACACCTGGGAAAGCGAGCCAGGCAAAAACCTAACATTCAGTCTTTTGTTACGTCCAGAGTTTTTAGAGGCCGAAAAAATGTTCCTGATTTCGAAAGTAGTTTCACTGGGTATTATCGACTATTTGAATACCCTCAGAAAGTGTTTTAGCATAAAATGGCCCAACGACATTTATTATTGCAACAAAAAAGCAGGAGGAATTCTCATCGAAAACCAGATTCAGGGCAACACCATTAAATATTCAGTAATTGGTATAGGAATTAATGTAAATCAGGAAAAATTTGTAAGCGATGCGCCCAATCCCATTTCATTAAAAACGATATTTGGAAAGGAATTAGCGCTACACGAATGCCTTGAAAGTATTATCCAGCAAATTGGAATTTGGTACGATTTACTGGCCGATGGTTTTACCGACGACATTAACCAAAGGTATTTCGATCATTTGTTCCGCAACCAGGATTATCACGATTTTAGTTCAAACGGCGAAGTATTCCACGCCTGCATAAAATCGGTTGAAGCCGACGGACAATTGGTTTTAAAAACCCCTCAAGGCGGAATACGCAAGTTTTATTTTAAAGAGCTCGACTTTATACTTTAAACTTAACGGATTGTTTCAATCTTACTAATTAACGATTCTACAAAACTGTTTAATGGTTTTTTTGCTACCATTTTAAGCATGGGATTTAAATCGGCCCTGAGGGTAATTTTAACTCTACTGTCAGTTTCCGCCACTTCTTTAATTTGTATCCACATAAAAAACTGAAAAGGGACATTTTCGTCATTGGCAATTTTCACCAACTTAAAAGGTTCCCGTTCAATCACGCGCATACCAAATTTTCCGATTTTGGCTACAGTAAAACTACAACTGTCGGTATCCGATTTAAAGTCGGAAACCTGTTCCGGAGGCACAAAACTACCCAGGTTTGTAAAATCAGATAAAAGAGAATATATACGTTCCTGATTGGCCTCTACTTTGCCAACCCTGCTTTCAATTTCCATAATAAAATACGGTAAAAATTGGTTACTATTCTTATTGCCAGTTCTCAGGGTTCAACCGCCAACGGTTCAAAAGTGCCACTTCTGCTTCCGACACATAACCGGTTTTGTGCGCGATGCTAATCATGGTTTGATAATTAGTGAGCGTATGAAAAGCACAATCGGCAGCTACAAAATTTTCATGAGCTTTATCGAACCCATACGAAAAAATTGCTATCAGCCCCAAAACCTCAGCTCCTGCATTGCGCAATGCCTCAACCGCTTTTAAACTGCTCCCTCCCGTCGAAATTAAATCTTCAATAACCACCACTTTTTGACCGGGATCCAAATAGCCCTCCACCAAATTTTCAAGTCCATGTTTTTTTGCATCAGAACGCACATAAACAAAGGGTTTGTTTAAAACCTGCGCAACCAATACTCCATGTGCAATAGCTCCTGTAGCCACACCGGCTATTACATCGGCATGAGCATAAACATTGGTCACCAAACGAACAAAAGCATCGCGTATCTGTTCACGAACCTCAGGATAGGAAAGGGTTTTGCGATTATCGCAATAAATTGGGGATTTTAATCCCGAAGCCCAGGTAAAAGGATTTGACGGAGCCAATTTTATTGCTTTTATTTGCAATAAATGTGCGGCAATTATTTTTTCAATTTCAATATTCGAGTTCATGCCACAAAAGTATAAAGTTTTTTTCAACCACAATACACTTAATTTTGTCAAAAACTACTTCATTGTTCCTCGCGGATGCATTGCTATAAGCAATCCAACCATAGATCAATTGCGTAATTTGGTCAGTACCTATATTGAAAGTGATACCCGGGATCAAATTTATATTTTGTGTTCCGACGTTAAAGCTACCTGGAAAATATTTACTGCCCTTTTTAAAAAGAAAAAAGCTGCGGGTGGTTTGGTAGTTAATGAGAACCGGCAATGGTTACTGATAAAACGCAAAGGCTTGTGGGATTTGCCCAAAGGGCATATTGAAAAGGGCGAAAAAACCAGGCAGGCCGCTTTGCGCGAAGTTGAAGAAGAATGCGGTATCAGTCAACTTACCATTGATTATAAAATAAACAAAACCTATCACACCTATAAAATAAAACAAAGCCTGATTCTAAAACCTACCACCTGGTATTTAATGAAACATAAGGGAAACGAAATGCCCACACCACAAACCAAAGAGGGTATCAGTAAGGCTATCTGGATTGATGCCGAAGAACTGGAAAGTTATTGCAAAAAAGCCTTTCCGTCGATTAAGTCGGTAATAAAAAGAGCTACTGGTTTTGACGCCGCTTTTCTGACTGAAGCAAATTAAAAAAAGACCATTCGAAATTCTCACCGGGACTTAAAGCTGGCGACATCTTTAATTTTCCATTGGGTTGAATCAGATAAAAAGTTGGATAGGCTTTAACCTTATATAAATCGGCAATTTTCCTGTCCGGGGAATCGCCCAAAAGCCTCCAGGTATAGCCATTCTTATCGAAATAGTTTTGAGCTTTTTCCAAATCTTTATCAATGCTGATTGAAACTATGGTTAAATCGTTCGAGAATTTTTCGTGCAACTTTTTTAACAGTTCCAATTCCTGCTGACAGGCAAAACTTTCGACAGAAATAAAATTCAGGTAAACATAGTTCGAACTAAAATCGTTAAGCGAATACTTTGTTCCCTGTGCATCGGTCAGCTCAAAACCTGGAGCGTTGAACCCATTGCGTAAATACAGCACTTTTGTGCGAATGTTTTTTGCTATAAGTTTATGTTCCGGAACTTGGGTACTGTAAGCAAGCGAATCGAGTGTAATAAGCATACTCTGCAAGGGAAAATCGTTACTGTAAAAAGCATCGTACAACCCCTTAAGCAAAACTATTTCCTGAAGGGTGTCGTTCAGTAAAACCATGTTATTCGAAAAAGTTTCCTTAACCAAAACCGGACTTTTTGCCAAAGCCACATCTGAGAAAATACGGGTCCCTTCGCTGGTTTTCATATACACACTCAAGTAATTGGCAAACAACTGGTTAAACAAATCCATATAAGCCACATTATGGTACAAAACCGGTTGATTGTTAAAATACTCACGTATTACGTACCTGTTATCGCGCATTACGGTAGTATATTTTAACCAGGCATATTTATACTTTCGGTAGTTATAAAAATAGGGATTTACAATTGTATCAAACTGAGCATCGATAGTTTTAATTACCGAATCGATATTGGCCTTGCGGGGAAATTTAAAGATGTAATAGTACTCCTGATCGATGTAATTGTGATACCGTTCATTAAATTCGGCAATCAGAAGATTTATATCGTCAGGAGCCGGATTTCGGATTCCCAGATAAATTTGCACCGGGGTAAAAAAAGGATTGAGCAAATCGGCTTTTGTTTTGGGTTGCCAGGGAGGCAACACCACCTGATAGGTTTTTCCGGGTTCAGCATAAACTATACATTCATATATTCCCAATGGCAGGGTTAGCAATTGTGTTTGTTGAAGTGAAAAAGTCAACTTAAAATTTCCTTCCGCATCAACTGTGTCGGAAGCTATCAGCACCTTTTCTCCACTAATTAAATCGGGCGTGGCAAACATCTGCACCACAAAGCCTGCATAACTTTTATTGTTTCCAAAAATTGTACAGGTGGTAGTATTTGGTTTAGCATGCAAGCCTGTAAGTAAAAAAGTAAGTAAAAAAAACCAATACCAGCGATTACTTATTCTTTGCATGCTTTCTTTTTTCTAATAAGGAATAAATATTGGAATTACGCGGCAAAAACTGGCTCACATCGCCCCCATGACGCAGGATATCTCGAACAATTGTACTGTTTACCGGCGTAAGTTCGGGTGTTGTTAATAAGAAAACCGATTCAACCTCGGGCAACATAATTTTATTCATTTGTGCCACGCCTCGTTCGTATTCAAAATCGGCAGCAGTGCGTATTCCCCGAATCATAAAACCGGCATTTACTTTTTTACAGTAATCAACCGTAAGTCCATCGTACGCTTCAACCTTAACCCGGGGTTCATGGCAAAATACATTTTCAATCAATTCAATACGCTCTTCGATGGATAAAAACCCTGATTTTGAAGAATTACTTCCGATGGCTATTATTATTTTATCGAAAAGTGGCAGAGCCCGAACTACCACACTCTCATGGCCAGTGGTAAAAGGGTCGAAAGAACCGGCAAATACAGCAGTTTTCATGAAAAATATTTTTATTTCGTTATGAACCGGAGCAAAGTTAAAATTATTTTTGGTTCGACTTACTGGCTGGATAAATATGCCTACGAAACTACTACGCGGTTCATGCCCTTTTCGTAATCGTTATCCAGAATTAAAGCTTTTAGTTTTTCATAATCGGCCGGATTACTAACAAAATCGATATGCGTAGTTTCTATTATCACTATAGGAAAGCGGTTTTCGGTTTTAAAATATTCGAAATAGCTTTTTTGAATCTGTAGCAGATAACCGGCTGTTATGGTTTTTTCATAATCACGCCCGCGCAATTTAATATGCTCAAGCAGCCTTTCGGGTGATGTATGTAAATAGACGTAAAGGTTGGGCAAAGGCAACTGCTGATAAATAATATTAAACAACTGACGATAAAGGTTAAACTCATCCTCGTTAAGGGTTGAGCGCGCAAATACCAAAGATTTTACAAAATAGTAATCGGCAATAGTGAACGATTTAAACAAATCGGTCGACGAAATCTCGGTGTTCAATTGTTTGTAGCGTGCAGCTAAAAAAGAAAGCTCCAGAGGGAAACTGTATCGGTCGGGGTTATTATAAAATTTGGGCAGAAAAGGATTATCATGAAACTGTTCCAGAATAATTTTTCCGTTGTATTGTTCAGCAATTTTATTTACAAGCGTGCTTTTTCCAGCGCCTATATTGCCCTCGATAACGATATATTTATTTGCTAAATCCATGCTTACAAAATAAACAGAAAAAATGCGATTTGGGCATAAAAAAACCGGGAGCGATGCCCGGTTTTTTAATATTTTATCAACAACTTATTATTCCCGTTCAACTTTAGCACCTCCAGCCGGAGCATTGTTATCTTCGTAGCCGTCGTTTGTTTTGCTTTTACCTTTAAAGCTTATCCATTTGGTTAAATCGACCAGGTATATGGCTGAAAGTTGTATAGTAATATTCTTACTCGAAGAATATACACCACTATCGTCCACATCAGTTAAACCCAGGGTAAAAGCCAAATCAAGGTTAAGTTGGTCGCCATTATCGAAGGGAATATTTGCTCCGCCTCCAAAGTTTAAACCAAACTCAAATCGGTTATAAGTATCCAGGGCAGGTTCTTCTGAGAAATTATCCATTACATAAGTAACTTTTGTCAGGTAATCGGTATAAAAACCACCTGCTCCGTACACCTGAACACCGGCAATTTTCATAAAAGCATATTTGGCAACCACAGGCAATCCAAAATACTGATAATTACTATGCGATTCAAAACCTGAAACATCCGTTCCATAACCCTTCCTGGTATATACTAACTCGGGTTGAATTGCCAGTTTCTCAGTAATACCGAGTTTGGCAACCGCTCCAAACTGGTACCCCAGATTCATTTTTTTATCAGTACCTGTTCCCACATCAACAGTAGAAGTTGCCAGGTTTCCACCCAGTTTTGGCCCCACATAAAGGTAGCCTACGCCCACTTTTCCTACATTAAATAATTGCGCATGCAAAGTTCCTGCGATTAAAAGAGCAGCCAAGCCCATCAATAATCTTTTCATAAATCTTGTTTTTTTGGTTGATATCAGCGTAAAGTTAAAAAAATGCCCTCCAAATTCAAATAAAAAAAAGCACCTCTTAAGAAGTGCTTTTTGTATTTTTTACCTGATTACTCGTACCTGGGGGTTAATCCCAGATTTTTGAACATAAATGAATAAACATCGGCGTATTCTTCAATAATTTTTGTGGTGGGTTTGCCTGCTCCATGACCCGCTTTCGATTCAATACGAATAAGTACCGGATTGTTTCCCAGGTATTTTTCCTGCAACGTAGCCATGTATTTAAACGAATGTGCCGGCACCACGCGATCGTCGTGATCGGCGGTTGTTACCAAAACTGCAGGATATTCCACGTTTTCTTTAATGCTATGCAGAGGCGAATAGGCATAAAGGTATTTGAACATTTCTTCGCTGTCTTCGCTGGTTCCATAATCGGTAGCCCAATAGCGCCCAATGGTAAATTTATGGTAACGCAACATATCCATTACGCCTACTGCCGGGAAAGCTGCTCCAAACAATTCGGGACGTTGATTGATTACGGCTCCTACAAGCAATCCGCCGTTTGAACCACCCATCAAAGCAATTTTGCCTTTGCTGGTGTAATTCTCAGCAATAAGGTATTCGGCTGCAGCAATACAATCGTCGAAAACATTTTGCTTTTGCATAATGGTACCGGCTTTGTGCCATTCTTCTCCGTATTCGCCTCCGCCACGCAGGTTCATCATGGCATAAATACCACCCTGCTCGAGCCAAACCAAACGACTTACGTTGAAACTTGGCGTAAGACTGATGTTAAAACCGCCATATCCATACAATAAAACCGGATTTTTTCCATTCAGCTTCAATCCTTTTTTATGTACAATAAACATGGGAATTTTAGCGCCATCGTTACTGGTATAAAACACCTGCTTGGTTTCGTAAGCATTGGCGTCAAAATCGACATCGGGAGCCTGATAAAAAGCTGAAATGTTATCGTTAATATTGTATTTATAAACCGTTGATGGAGTAGTAAACGACGTAATGGTGTAAAAAGTAAAGTCATCTTCTTTCTTACCACTAAAGCCGCCCACACTTCCCAACACAGGTAATTCTATATTATACAGATACTCACCGTTCATGTTGAAAACTTCTACCTCGTTATGGGCATCTTTCAGGTAATTGGCTATCACTTTTCCGCCAACCAACGATACTTGCTCCAAAACACCTTCTTTTTCCGGAATAAAATCAGTCCAAGCGTCGCGTGAAAGATTATTTACATCGATGGCAATCACTTTATATTTTGGAGCCTGATAATTGGTGCGCACCAGCAATTTGCCGTCCACATGGTCGAGTACATAAAAGTCGTAATCAAAATCCTCAACCACTTTAATCACTTTACCACAGCTTTTAATATCTTTTATGTAAAATGCGTTTCCTGAAGTAGATTCGGTAACCGAAATAATAAGGTATTTCTCATCGTCGGTAACACCGGCACTAAAGCCCCATTGTGGATGCTCGGGATCTTCGTAAACCAGCTTGTCTTCACTTTGCTGTGTTCCAACTTTATGAAAATAAACTTTGCTGTGTTCGTTAACTCCTTTAAGCTTGTCGCCTTCTTTTGGTTCGGGATAACGCGAATAAAAAAATCCGTCGTTCAACCACGATATTCCGGAAAACTTAGCCCAATTGATGTGATCGTCGAGGAGTTTACCGCTTTCAATTTCTTTTACATAAAACTCGCGCCAGTCGGAACCACCTCGTGAAATTCCGTAAGCCAGGTATTTACCATCTTCCGAAGGAGTAAAATTAGTCAACGAGATGGTACCGTCTTCCGAAAAAGTATTGGGGTCGAGAATTACGCGTTCTTCGGCATCCAAATCACTTTTTATGTAGGCCACACTTTGGTTTTGCAAACCGTTGTTTTTAAATACATAAAAATTTCCACCACGTTTAAAAGGCGCTGAAATTTTGGGGTAATCCCAAAGTTCGGTGAGGCGCTTTTCAACCTGTTCGCGGTAAGGAACCTCAGCCAGATAGGCATTGGTAACCAAGTTTTGAGCCTCAACCCAGGCTTTTGTTTCTTCAGAATTGTCATCTTCGAGCCAGCGGTAAGGATCCGGTACTTCGTGTCCGAAATAAACATCTACAGTATCCACTTTTTTTGTCATAGGATAATCCAATCGTTTTTTTGTTGGCTGACAAGCCATAAAACCAGCCAGCAAAAATACAAATACAAGTTTTTTCATGTGCATTTATTTTTAGTTAATTGTTTATTTTAGTGAAATTAGCTTAAGCAACAAATGAGAACACTTTTTTTAGTTCAGGTTTTAATAGGTAGCGTATTAACAATAAAAGTTACAATTGCAGCCTTACCTGAAAATAAAAGAACTAAAATACAAAAATTTAACAGTACATTTGATTTCCTAAACAAACGCATAAGGCATAACCTGTAATTTCATTTTTTTTAAGCAAACAACTTGCAGTTTAAAAAGAAAGGCTTACCTTTGCGGTTCAAAAAACGTACGCTATTTATTGGAAATAAATTATAAAAACGAATATGTACTTAACTGCAGAGAAAAAAACGGAGATTTTTGGGACGTTCGGTAAGTCTGCACAAGACACCGGTTCTACTGAAGGACAAATTGCCTTATTCAGCTACCGGATCGCACATTTAACCGAGCATCTGAAAACGAACAAAAAGGATTTTGGCACACAAAAAGCGTTGCTGAAACTGGTAGGTAAAAGAAGAAGTCTGCTTGACTACCTAAAAGACAATGATATTGAAAGGTACCGTGCCGTTATTAAAGCACTTAACTTAAGAAAATAACAAAAAAGGGCAATTATTTATTGCCTTTTTTTGTCTTTGCAAAAAACATCCTCTCCGCAAAATAACCCATCAAACCCTTAGCCAACAAAAACCGTTGAGCCAAAATAAAAAGCTTTTTGCAACTGGGCAAAAAAGCATTTATATTTGGCAAAAATAATTTAGTATAAATTTGGCTTGCCCGACAGATACAATAAGAAACCGGCAAGCCGGTAAGTAATAACAAAGATGAATATTGTAAAAAAAGAAATCAACCTGAGCGATGGCCGGGTTATTACCATTGAAACAGGTAAGTTAGCCAAACAGGCCGACGGAGCTGTAGTTGTAAAAGAAGGCAACACCATGTTGCTTGCTACAGTAGTTTCAGCAAAAGAAGCCAAAGAAGATGTGGATTTTATGCCACTTTCTGTCGATTACAAAGAAAATTATTCTGCCGCAGGCCGTTTCCCCGGGGGATTCCTGCGCCGCGAAGGTCGTCCTTCGGATTCTGAAATTCTGGTATCGCGTTTAATCGACCGTGCCTTGCGTCCGCTTTTTCCCGACGATTACCATGCCGAAACTTTTGTTACCGTAACTTTAATTTCGGGCGACAAAGAAACCATGCCCGATTCTCTGGCTGGATTAGCAGCCTCGGCAGCATTGGCTGTTTCTGATATTCCGTTTAACGGTCCTATTTCAGAATGCCGGGTTGCCCGCATTAATGGCGAGTTTAAAATAAACCCAAGCTTTGCTCAACTGGAAACTGCCGATATCGACATTATGGTAGCCGCAACTTACGAGAATATATTAATGGTTGAAGGCGAGATGAAGGAAGTTTCAGAAAAAGATATGCTCGATGCCATTAAACTTGCTCACGACACCATTAAAATTCATTGCAAAGTTCAAATGGAACTTAGCAAAGAGGTGGGTAAAACAGTAAAACGCGAATATTGCCACGAAACCAACGACGAAGCTTTGCGTGAAAAAATATGGAAAGAAACTTACGATAAAGTTTATGCTGTGGCCCGTAAATGCCAGGCCGACAAACACAAACGTCATGAAGATTTTCAGGCAGTAAAAGAAGAATTTATAGCACAATACACTGAAGAAGAACTGTCGGAATTAAATATGACTTTGGTTGGCCGCTATTATCATGATGTTGAGAAAGAAGCCGTTCGTAATTTAATATTAAACGAAGGTCTTCGCTTGGACGGACGAAAAACCACTGAAATACGCCCAATCTGGAGCGAGGTTGATTACCTTCCTTCAGCACACGGTTCAGCCGTTTTTACACGCGGTGAAACCCAATCGTTAACCACAGTAACTTTAGGAACCAAACTCGACAACAAACTCATCGACGAAGTTTTGCGCCAGGGAAAAGACAACTTTTTATTACATTATAACTTTCCTCCATTTTCAACCGGTGATGCAAGACCAAATCGTGGTGTAGGGCGTCGTGAAATTGGCCATGGAAACCTGGCGCTCCGCGCTTTAAAAAACATGCTGCCCACTGGCGAAGACAATCCTTATTCAATTCGCATCGTTTCCGATATTCTTGAATCGAACGGCTCATCGTCAATGGCTACCGTTTGTGCCGGCACACTGGCTTTAATGGATGCCGGACTAAAGATTAAAAAACCTGTTTCAGGTATTGCTATGGGTTTAATTACCAATAATGAGAAATTTGCCGTGCTTAGTGATATTCTTGGCGACGAAGATCATTTGGGTGATATGGATTTTAAAGTTACCGGAACTGTTGATGGTATTACCGCAACACAAATGGACATTAAAGTTAATGGCTTACCCTACGAGGTTTTAGAACAGGCCCTGGAACAAGCAAAAGTAGGACGTCTTCACATTTTGGGAAAAATGCTCGAAACCCTTCCGGAACCACGTCCTGAATTTAAAGCTCATGCCCCTCGTGTTGTTACTTTAACCATTCCCAAAGATACCATCGGTGCTTTAATTGGCCCTGGCGGAAAAATTATTCAGGAAATTCAGGCTTCTACTGGTTCAACCATTATTATTGAAGAAGTGGATAACATGGGTCGGGTTGAAGTGGTGGCTAACAATAAAGAAAGCATAGAAATGGCATTGCAACGCATTAAAGGAATTGTTGCGGTTCCTGAAGTTGGTACTATTTATAAAGGAAAAGTAAAAGCCATTGTTGCTTTTGGAGCTTTTGTCGAAATTTTGCCAAACAAAGAAGGCTTATTACACATTTCAGAAATTGAATGGCGCCGCTTAGATAAAGTAGACGAAGTACTTAAAGAAGGTGATGAAGTTGAAGTTAAACTAATTGACGTTGATAAAGCCGGAAAGCTTAAATTATCGCGTAAAGTACTGCTTCCAAAACCAGAAAAGAAAGAATAAGCATACCCTTATTTATAATGAAAAGCCATCCATTAGTTTGGATGGCTTTTTTATTGCTAACAACTTAAATACCAAGAGGAACAAGGTTAAACAAAAACACCTGCATCAGGCAATAAGAAAGCATTTAACCCGTTTGATACTTTATAACATAATTATTGTTTAACTATATAGTTATATTAAAATTGTAATTTTATAATCGAAAAGACCTATTTTTACTATTTAAAACCCTATAAACAACACGAATATTAAACCCATTTTTATTATGAGAAACTTAATGATTGCCATGGCTGCTGTTTTATTTGTTACCATGAGCTGTAAACAAACGGGCTATAAAACGGTTACTAAAACCGATGCCAACGGGTACACCTACGAAATGGTGACCAACGATCCTTACAACCTCAGAGTTTACACCCTCGACAACGGTTTAAAAGCCTACCTGAGCGTAAACAAGGACGAACCACGCATCCAAACGTTTATTCCGGTTAAAGCGGGCTCAACATACGATCCTCAAGACAACACAGGGCTGGCTCACTACCTTGAACACATGATGTTCAAAGGAACACCAAAAATTGGAACCCTTGACTGGGAGGCTGAGAAAGTATTATTGGAACAAATTTCAGCTTTGTACGAACAACATAAAGCTACCGACGATCCAGCCAAGAAAAAAGAAATATACAAAGAGATTGATCGCATTTCGCAGGAAGCTGCAAAATATGTGGCCACCAACGAATACGATAAACTGATTAGTTCACTGGGAGGAAACGGAACCAATGCTTACACCACCAACGAGCGTACAGTTTATATGAATAACATTCCGTCGAACGAACTTGAGAAATGGCTCAAACTGGAATCAGAACGTATGTTTAACCTGGTACTCCGTATCTTCCATACCGAACTGGAAACTGTTTACGAGGAATTTAATATGGGACAGGACCGCGACGGAACCAAAGCATACTTTGCCTTAATGTCGAATTTGTTCCCCAATCACCCCTACGGACAACAAACCACCATCGGTAAAGCAGAACACCTGAAAAACCCATCGATGGAAAATATCAAAAAATACTGGTCAACGTATTATGTTCCCAACAATATGGCCATTTGTCTTTCGGGCGATTTTGATATGGAAGAAACCATACAACTTATCGACAAGTATTATGGCTCCCTTGAACCAAAAGAAGTACCTGAAAATGTACTTCCCAAAGAAGAACCCATTACCGAAGTTAAAGAGATTGAAGTTTTAGGACCACAGGCTGAATTTGTAATGTTTGCTTACCGCTTTGACGGCGTTAATAGCGAAGATGAAAAATACATAACACTAATAGATTACATGCTTAACAACTCGCAAGCCGGACTTATCGACATCAATCTGAACCAAAAACAAAAAGTATTGAATGCCGGTTCAGGACCTTCATTCCTGAAAGAATACGGCATGTTGTCGTTCCGTGGCACACCGCGTCAGGGGCAATCGTTAGAAGAAGTTCGCGACTTGTTATTGGGTGAAGTTGAGAAAATTAAAGCCGGCGAATTCGAAGATTGGTTAATTGAGGCTTGTATCAACGACATGAAACTAAACGACATTCGGAGTCAGGAAAGCAATTTCAGATCGCATGAATTTGCCGTTGCCTTTGCCAACGGAGTAAGCTGGGAAAACACGCTCAAGTTTAACGACGAACTTGCCAAAATTACCAAAGAAGATGTGGTTAAATATGCAAACGAGCACTTTTTAGACAATAACTATGTGATAGTTTATAAACGCAAAGGCGAAGATCCCAATGTAGTGAAGGTTGAAAAACCACAAATTACAGCCGTTGAATTAAACCGTGAAAACGAATCGGAGTATTATAAAAACTTTACCAGCGAAGAATCGGGACGTCTTGAGCCTGTTTTTATCGACTTTAACCAAACCATTACAAGCAAAGAATTTGCTCCCGGAGTAACCTTTAGTTACATCAAAAACCCAACCAACAAACTGTTTAAGCTTATTTACATTATTGAAAAAGGAAAAGACCACGATAAAGAACTGGCTTTAGCTGTGGGTTATCTACCTTATTTGGGAACCGAAAAATACACAGCAGCCGAGTTAAAACAGGAATTTTTCCGTTACGGACTCGATTTTGGCGTATCAACCAGCGACGACCGAAGCACCGTATATATTACCGGCTTGGAAGAAAATGCAGCCAAAGCCATTGAATTAATGGAACACATTCTGGCTAATGTAGTACCCGATCAGGAGGCTTACGATAAATACATTGATGGAATTCAGAAATCGCGGGCCGATAAAAAACTGGATATTAATCAGATTTTGCGAGGAGCCATGTTCAACTATGCCATTTACGGACCGGAGTCGAGCTATAGCGATATTTTGTTGCAGGAAGCCATGCAAAAAATTGACCCCCAGGTTTTGGTCGATAAAATTAAGGGCATTACCCAACATGAGCATCAACTGTTCTATTACGGTCAAAACACCGCCGACGAAGCCTTTAACCTGCTTAAACAAGGTCATGTTTTACCCGACAATCTGGCAAAAATTGAAGAACCTAAAAAATATCCACAACTCGACATTAGCCAACCCAAGGTTTACTTTGTCAACTACGACATGGTTCAATCGCAAATAATGTTGCTTTCGAAAGATGTAGCCCTCGACAACTCACTTACGCCAAACATTCAGTTATTTAACGAATTTTATGGCAGCGGACTATCATCGATAGTATTCCAGGAAATCAGAGAATCGCGTGCCCTGGCCTATTCTGCGTTTTCATTTATTACTGTTCCTTCGCGTCAGGACAAAGCCCATTTCAACTATTCGTTTGTAGCTACACAACCCGATAAATTAAAAACAGCTACCGATGCCATGACCGAATTACTTAACCAGATGCCTAAAGCCGATAAGCAATTTGAGCTGGCCAAAGATGCCATTATGAAGAATATTGAAACGGAACGTATTATTAAAGACCGTATTTTCTGGACTTACATCAATGCAAAAGACCGTGGTTTGGATTACGACATTCGTAAAGACGTTTACGAACATATGAAAGATGTTTCGATGGATGAATTTAAAACCTTTTTCGATACTCACGTGGCCAACAAAGAATACGTTTACCTGGTGATTGGAAACAAGAGCCAAATTGATTTTAACGTACTCAAAAAACTTGGACCGGTTAAAGAACTTACGCTGGAGGAGATTTTTAACTACTAATCCGGCTAAAGAATAAAATTTGTCATAAAAAGCTTCCTGTTTGCAGGGAGCTTTTTTTATTTTTGGGCATGGAAAAACGAAAAGCGTATCAAATTTCAATTAATGGCCGGGTACAAAATGTGGGATTTCGTTTTCACACACAGGACCAAGCGGTAAAACTGGGAATAACCGGTTTTGTAAAAAATATGCCCGACGGTTCTGTTTTTATTGAAGCAGAAGGAAACGAAACCCAATTGAATGAATTCATCAGCTGGTGCCATAAAGGACCATCGTGGGCAAAAGTTTTTGATATAAAAATTGCAGAACAACCCCTGATGGGCTATGTTTCATTTGAAATAAAACGCTAAGACCCTTTTAAAAACGTAATTATTCCTTTAAAGCCACCATATCTTCTAAATCGTGGCTGTATTTTTCCCACAAAGCCATTGCATCGGCTAAAGCATTCTTTAGCTCATTATATTTTTCAAAAGTTGAAACATCGGTAATTATCCCGGGTGCAGCCATTTGTTCATCCATTTTTTCGAGAGCTGTTTCCAGTTCCTGAATATGAGTCTCGCTCTCATCAACCAGTTTTTGTGCTTTCCGTATTTTTTTATCCAGTTCTTTCCGCTCTTCATACTTTAATTTGCTTTCGGATGTTTCTTTGGATTTGTCACTTATGGATTTAGTTTTTGCTTCGTTTAGCTGATTCAGCGTTTCAATTTTTTTATTAACCAGGAATTCAGCAATTCCTCCCAAATGTTGCTTTGTTTTTTTATTCTTAAACTCATATACCGTCGAAACTACACCATCAAGGAAATCCCTGTCGTGCGACACCAGAATAACCGTTCCATCATAACTCAAAAGTGCTTCCTTCAAAATATCTTTCGAGCGCATATCGAGGTGGTTGGTTGGCTCGTCGAGAACCAAAAGGCTGGCTGGTTCAAGCAACAGTTTAGCCAGTGACAAACGGGCCCGTTCGCCGCCCGATAACACAGAAACTTTTTTATCAATATCATCGCCACGAAAAAGAAAGGAGGCTAATATGTCACGAATTTTAGTACGGATATCTCCCACTGCCACTTCATCGATTGTCTGAAAAACTGTTTTGTTGTCATCGAGCATTTCACTTTGGTTCTGAGCATAATACCCAATTTTTACATTGTGCCCGAGTTTGAGGTGTCCCTGATAATCGTGTTGTCCAATAATAATTTTTGAGAACGTGGTTTTTCCTTCACCATTCTTTCCTACAAAAGCAACTTTTTCCCCTTTTTCCAACACAAAATCCAGCTTATTCAAAACCAGATGGTCGCCAAAACTTTTCGACAGTTCCTTGGCTTCAACTACCAACTGACCGGAGTGGGTTGCCGGTGGAAATTTAAAATGAATGGCCGATTTATCAATTTCATCGAACTCAATACGCTCAATTTTATCGAGTTGTTTGATACGCGACTGCACCTGCACCGATTTGGTGGCTTTGTAACGAAAACGCTCAATGAACTGTTCGGTTTCTTCAATTTTTTTTTGCTGATTCTCAAAAGCCGCTTTTTGTTGCTCGAGTAATTCCCGACGAAGAATAAGGTACTTTGAATAAGGAACTTTATAATCGTAGATTTTTCCCAACGATATTTCCAACGTTCTATTGGTCAGGTTATCCAAAAATGCTTTGTCGTGCGAAACCACCATTACAGCTCCTTCATAAACTTTCAACATATCTTCGAACCATTGTACCGATTCAATATCCAAGTGGTTAGTAGGTTCGTCGAGCAGCAATACTTCAGGTTTTTGTAACAGTACTTTGGCCAATTCTATACGCATGCGCCAACCACCGCTAAATTCACCGGTCGGTCGAGTAAAATCGCTTCGCAAAAAACCCAATCCCAGCAAGGTGTTTTCAATATCGGCATGAATGCTGTTTCCACCCAGCAAATTATGTCGTTCGGTTTTGTCCGACAGTTGATGAATCAACTCCAAATAATCCATCGATTCAAAATCGGTACGGGAACTCAAGGCCTGGTTTAGCTTATCAATTTCGTCTTCCAACGAACGAATCTCAACAAATGCATCGAGCGCTTCTTTAAACACAGTTTTCGTGTCGCTTACCGTCATTTGCTGCGGCAGGTAACCAATTGTAACATCTTTGGGTATGGAAATTTGTCCTTTATCGTAAGCTTGTAATCCGCTCAAAATTTTTAACAAGGTCGATTTTCCTGCTCCATTTTTACCGGTAAGCCCAATCCTGTCGCGCGGGTTAATTAAAAAACTAACCTGGTTAAACAGGGGAGTCCCCGAAAATTCAACCGTTAAATCATTTACTGAAATCATGCTTTCTGTTTTTCAAATCGGCCTCAAAAATAGCAAAAGTAAGCGGTTGATTCCGAACCGTATCCAATTTAATTGCAACCTTTATTAATAAAGCCGGTTCCGATAAAAGAAAACCCGGGTTTATTGATTACCTTTTTACAAGATGTTATAATTTTAGGGCATGATGCAACACTTTTCAAAAATCGGATTCAAAATGAAACGCACCTGCCTTTTTCTGGCTTTACTTCTGATTGCTTTTGGAGTAAACGGGCAAAGTGTGGGCGTTGTGCTTAGCGGTGGCGGAGCTAAAGGGTTGGCGCACGTGGGTTTGTTGCGCGCTTTGGAAGAAAACCAAATTCCGATTGATTATATTGCCGGCACATCGATGGGCGCCATTGTAGGTGGCTTATATACAATCGGCTATTCGCCCGACGAGATGGAAGCGTTGCTGAATTCCGATGAGTTTCGGAAATGGTCGCTTGGGATTATCGATCTGAAAGAAAAATACTATTTTAAAACAAAAGATGAAAACCCGGGTTGGGTTGAATTTCCGTTTAAAAAAATTAACGACGAATTTATCGCTCAGCTTCCAACAAATATAATTTCGCCCGAACAAATGGATTTACGGTTTATGCAGTTTTTTGAACCGGCTGGTGCAGCAGCGAATTACGATTTTAATCAACTTATGATTCCCTATTTTTGCATCGCCACCGACGTTTACAGAAACAAACCCGTGATTCTTAATTCGGGTAACTTATCAGCATCAGTTCGTGCATCTATGACTTTCCCGGGTTATTTTAAGCCCATTGTTATCGACAGCGTGCTGCTGTTCGATGGAGGAATGGAAAACAATTTTCCGGTTGACGTGATGATTGAAAAGTTTAATCCGGATGTAATTATTGGATGTAAAGTTGCTTCAAACCCTGAAAAACCAAATTCAGACGATATTTACAAACAGCTTGAGAATGTGTTTATGAAAAACACCAATTACACCATGCCTGAAAATGGAATTTTGGTTGCCCCAAAAGTAAAAGATTTTGGTTTATTGGATATGGAGATGTACGACACACTTCATACCCTTGGTTATTTGGCTACTATTGAAAAAATGGATTCAATAAAACTTTTGGTTCAACGAAGAATGGACAAAATGGAATTAGCTGAGAAGCGGGCCGCTTTTAAAGAAAAATACCGACCCCTAATTATTGAAAACATTTTTATTTCTGGCATCGACAACGAATCGGTTTCGTACGTTCTTAAGAATATACGACGGAACCGTGAATTGCTAACTTTTGAAGAGTTTGAAATGGAATATTTTAAACTGCTTTCCGATAAATTGGTACAATCGGTTTACCCTAAAGCCATATACAATCCCAAAAGTGGCTATTATGATATTTATCTGGATATTAAAGCCCAAAACGAACTTTCGGTTTCCATTGGTGGTAATATATCGTCGAATCTAAGAAATATTGGTTTTGTGGAACTGGATTATTTTTTTCAGAAAAAGAATATTTACAACCTTTCGTCGAACATTTATATCGGAAAGTTTTATAATTCAATAAATGGCACATTCAGAATAGATTTTCCTCCCCGTCAGGTTAACAAAGACAAAACCATTTCCCCCTTTTACGTTGAGCTTTCGGCAACCAGCAACCGCTGGGATTATTTCAAATTATCGACCGATTGGTTTGTCGACAGCCGTTCACCGGGAAAAGTTTTACAACAAGACTATTATTTTAAAGCCAATTTTGGCCGCCCTATGCTTATTCGCAGTTTGTTTTATGCCGGGTTTAGTTACGGACGCCAAACCGACGAGTATTTTCAAACCAACTACATTTTTAAAGAAGATACTGCTGATATTGGTCATTTCGATTTTGCATCAATTCATGCCACGCACGAATACAGCACTTTAAATTTTAAAGAATATGCTACGGAAGGAAAATTCGCAAAGTTCAGAGCTCAATATGTAACCGGACAAGAGATTTATAACCCGGGTTCCACCACCCCAACAGAATTCCGGCAAAAAGTTGAAACAGGCCACTCGTGGTTTAGGCTTTCATTCAGCTATTTGAATTTTCACAAAATAAGTCGTTGGTTTACTTTAGGATACCGGACCGACCTGGAGTATACCAACAAAAGTCCTTTTGCCAATTCCATGTCGTCAATGCTTGGAGCCATTACTTTTACACCTTTTCCACAAAGCAAAGTAGTATTACTCGAAAAATTCAGGGCTAATACTTTTGCTGCAGTTGGAATGTTGCCGGTTATAAACTTTAACACTTTACTCTCGTTACGCAGCGAAATGTATCTTTTTCAACCTTATCAATTCATTAACACCAACACTTATAAGACTGAATTTTCTGAAGTTTTTCCCGCACCCGCATTTATGGCTTCGCTTGCCCTGGTTTTCCATTCACCCATTGGCCCTCTGGCGCTTTCGGGCAGTTATTTTAATGGCGAAGAAAACCCGTTTTACCTGCAATTAAACTTTGGATACCTGCTATTTAACCGTCGTGGCCTTGAATAAGACTTTATCGGATTAATAATCCAGATTGGTATATTCGGAAGTGATGCCTTCTTCATATTCAGGATACTCATAAATCGACATACGAGGTTCTGTTTCGCCTATTGAATAGCCGTAAACCGTATGATAATCGTTGGGATCTTCGCCCATGCGCTCCAGTTGACGCAGGTATTGCCTGATGGTTTTGGATTCGACCACCACAAAATTTCCAAGTTTTTCAATAATAGGGCTGTGGTTTCGCGTGGCATCGTGGTAAAACTCCAAAATACGATATCCAAAACGGGTTATCCCGATTACCCGGAAAGTCAGACTTTTTCCTACCCCGGGAATATTCATCACATTACGGTCGGTTGCCAAAAAAGGCAAGGACTCTTTAATTCGTATATCATCAACCAATTGTTGCATGTTTTCAGCTTGCTCCGGAAAGCCGGCAATAGTCTTCAGTTCTTTTTCGGGAATCGTGCCAATTACTTTTTCTTCGACCGATTCCTGCACCGCACGTGCATTGGTAGCAAAATTATGACTGTTCTCTTTAAATCCTTTAACCGAAAAAGTGTAATACGACAGCACACCAATATCGTTCAGTATTTTCCGGAGTTTTGAAGCATGCCCCCTTACGGAAGCTGCCGTTGTAAATACCATTTGATTGGCAACCATCCAACCGGCTTGCTGCAGTTTACGCACTCCCTCAGCAGCCTCAGCAGTTACTTCCATTGAAGTAATAAAATGTGTTTGAATAACAAATTGCTTAAATCCAATTTTACTGGCTTTATGCTTAAAATTCTGTAATATTTCACACAATTCGTTGTTAATACGCTGGGGTAAATATACCGGCAGCCTTGTACCCAGCCTAATGCGAACCATTTCGGCATACTTTTTACCTGCAGGCCGTTTTTTGTTAGCTTCAATTTTCCGGAGCGCCATTTGATATACGGATTCCAGAATTTCCTTTATTGATGCATTGGAACTCATTAAAGCATCGCCTCCGGTTATTAAAATATCGCGCAACTGGGAATCGTTTTCATAATATTCCATTAGCTTTTCAAGCCTTTCACGCCATGTTCCATCAGGTTTCAAGCGATTCAAATCGAAATTTAAGTGCCCGCTCTGAAAATCGTACATACGTTGACACGAAACACAAAGACCGCCGCAAGCCCGACCAACTGTATCGGGGATTAAAATAGCCACCTCAGGATACCTTCGATGGATATTGTGAGCCGAAGGTAACAACCAACCGGCAGCATTGGGTTCACCCGGTTTAACAAGATCTTCCTTTTCCCAGGCTATAATTTTTCCAAATTCTTTAATTAATTGCTTACTATAAAATACATAATCGCGAATAACCATATCGGCTCCTGGAGCAAATGCGTATTCGCGAACATTAAGTAAGGATAAATAATAGGGATTTACAAAAAAGGGTATTCCGGCTGCCCGCGCATCGTTAAGTATGGCAATAGTATCAGGTGTAATTGAATAGTCGAGCATTTCGTTCATGGTTTCCGGATCACGAACGGCGAATTTCAAATGAAAATTCCAGTCGTCCCACCATTGATTAACCAATGCAATTTTTTCATCGATTGAAAGATTATCAGCAAATGAATAACGTGAATCGGTTTTCGACTTTTCTTTTATTTTATTAATTAACACTCGTATAATACGTTGCTTGTTCTTTTCCCGTATTTTTTTAACCTCTTCATCGGAACCACTGGGGTGTCGTTCCATCCAATTTAAGACCGTTTGTTTATTGGGTAAATTATGCTGCTGTGTTCCATTAAACTGCTGAAACAACTGAAGCATGTCAATAAAAAAATCGTACTTAGCACCGCCATTGCCATAATTTGCAGCCAGCCACAGTATTTTAAAAGGTTGAATTATGGTTACGGAATTTTTAAGGTTGGCGTCTTCAACCCGTTGACCAGCATGAGCAATGTAATCGAGAATTCTTATTCCGGCAACTTCTTTCCAGGTCAATTGCCTGAGTGCTTTTCGCCCGCTAATTTTTCGCTCAAAATATAAAATTCCGGCAGAATTTGCTCCCAGCTCCTTATAAACCCAGTCGCGTATTTTTTGGTGAATTATTTCAATTTCGTTGTTATTTAAAAGGATTTCCTTAAGGTAAGGGTTCTCGTCCAAAAGCTGTTGGAGTGTTAGGTACGAACGTACACTTACTTTGTTTTGATCCATCTCTTTAAAAAACAATTCGAACATATGCTATGTGTTTAAAAAATTATTTGGACGAGCATATCAGTCTCGCGGTAAAAAATTGAATACAAAAAAGCTAATCCGGTCAGAAACGACCAAAATGAATATCAACAGGTATGTAAATAAAGCTATCCCATATTAAGTGGCGCAAAAGTACAAAAAAAAACCCTTTCTACCAAGGATTCAACCAATGAGGAATCCTTACAAGCCTTTCGTCTGTAGCCAATTAGCTTTACATGAGTTGTTTCGAACGTACAGTTTTTTCAATTAAAGCTTATAGCAAAAAAACTGCAGTACATTCCAGTCTAAAAAAGTATCAATAAGAATTATGTGATTAGTTGATTCCGGTTGGCATCTAACTTTAAGAAAATAAACAAAAGGAACGTAAATCCCCAGAGTGAGGACCCTCCGTAACTAAAGAAGGGCAAAGGAATACCGATTACCGGAGCCAGACCAATGGTCATACCCACATTTATGGCAATATGAAAAAACAAGATACTTGCCACACTGTAACCAAAAACCCGGCTAAACCTTGATTTCTGCCTTTCGGCCAATTTTAACAGCCGAAGCAATAAAAACAAAAATAAACTCAGCACGGTGGCTGTTCCCACAAAACCCCATTCCTCGCCTACGGTACAAAAAATAAAGTCGGTACTTTGTTCCGGAACAAACTTGAATTTGGTTTGGGTTCCCTGCAAATATCCTTTTCCACCGGGGCCTCCTGAACCAATTGCAATCATACTTTGATTCACATTGTATCCGGCTCCGTAAGGATCGTCTTCAATTCCCAACAAAACTTTTATCCGGCGTTGCTGGTAATTATCCAGAGCATTGTCGAAAACATAATCTACTGAGTAGGTAAAAGCAATACTTCCGAAAAGCATTAATAATATAACAAAAGCTTCTTTTAAGCGATGTTTATATATCTGATATATAAAACCTACTGATGCAAATCCTAAAGCAGCCAGAACAAAAATAGTTTTTGACATTTCGGGCCTGAAATAGCTGCCTGCAACCCAAAATATACCAGTAATACTCTCGAGTATAAAAAAACCTATCAGGGTTTCTTTCCACCGCCTATAGGTAATATAAAAGGCAAGAAAGGTTAATAGCTCCAAAATTATTACAATCAGGTAATTTTGATATAACAACGACAAAACAAATAAAGCCACTGCCAACAGGGCTATCAGCAAATAAACCGATGGCATTCCCTCGCGAAAGTAAACCAAAAAGAAGACAAAAAATACCAAGGCTGATCCCGTATCGTTTTGCAATAAAATAAGTGCTACAGGAAGTAAAACAATAGCCCCAACCAGCAATAAGGTTTTAAATTTTTCGGGTCTCAGGTTGTAAGCGCTCAAAAATTTTGACAAGGCTAAAGCTGTGGTAATTTTAACAAACTCGGCCGGTTGCAAACGCACCGGACCCATAACAAACCACGATTTGGCCCCATTAATACGAGTACCAAATAGCAATACAGCGATTAGTAAAAGTATGGAAAGGGCATAAAGCAGGTAGCCAAACGAAGAATAAAATTTACTGTCGAGAATTAACGCCAGCAGTAAAATAACTACAGAGGCCATAATCCAGATTATTTGGCGCCCATAACGCGACGAAAAATCAAAACCCAGTGCCTGCTGCTCATCGGTATATACTGCTGAGTAAATATTAAACCAACCCAGCATTACCAGTAGCAAATAAAGGCCAATAGTCAGCCAGTCGAGTTTAAATAGTATGTTATTTTTTTGGTCGAACATCGAGTAAGTTTGCATTTAATATTCGTTCTTCGTGCCATTTCCGCTTAATAGTGCCGGTAAGGTATTTTTCAATCATCAGGCTGGCAACAGGTGCAGCCCAGGTGGCTCCGAACCCTCCGTTTTCAATATAAACAGCCAATGCTATTTTAGGATTATCTTTTGGGGCAAAAGCAATGAAAATGGAATGGTCTTCTCCGTGTGGATTCTCAGCAGTACCTGTTTTCCCGCAAACTTCGATACCCGGAATTTGTGCAATTCGGGCGGTTCCGCCATCAAGCCCGTTTACTGCCAAATACATTCCCTCAATAATGGGTTTGAAATGTACCGAATCGACATTGGTATAGCGCTTTACCAGATAAGGCATTTTCATGTTATTAAATTCTTTGGGAAGATCTTTAATTACATGTGGCGCATAATAATAGCCATTATTACAAATAATAGCCGTTAAATTAGCCATTTGAACAGGAGTCATTAGCAGTTCGCCCTGACCAATGGCTAAGGAAACTATATTTAACGAACGCAAGCGGCCTTCTCCATAAATTCGGTTGTATAAGCTCAGGGTTGGAATATAACCATTTACTTCGTGAGGCAAATCGACCCCTAGTTTTTTACCAAATCCGAACGAAAGTACGTGGTTTCGCCACAATTCAAAAGCACTTTCTACGGAACCATATTTGGGAGCATCGAGCAAATTTCTAAACTCGTAAGCATAATATGCATTACAGGAATGTTGAATAGATGCAGTCAGATCAAGATTATTCCTGTGGTAATGGCACTTCATAAAAAAGCGACCCGCTGCATAACCTTGCATGCAGGGAAAGGTTGTTTCCGGTTTAACAATTCCTTCCTGAAGCCCAATAAGGGCATTTACCGTTTTAAAAGTTGACCCCGGCGGATAGCGCGCCATTAAAGGACGGTTAAAAAGTGGTTTTAGGGTATCGTTTTTCAATGCATTATAATTATCGGTACGATTACGTCCTAATAAGAGTTCCGGATTGTAAGCCGGTGAACTGATAAGCGCCAGTATTTCTCCAGTACTTGGCTCAATAGCCACAATGCTTCCAATTTTATTACCCATTAAAAGTTCACCATACGCCTGCAATTCAGCATCGATGGTAAGTGTTACATTTGCGCCGTGTTCCGGAGCTGTGTCGTATCTTCCTTTTCTATAATTTCCTTTTATTCGGTTATGAACATCGACCATGAAAATTTCAACCCCCTTTTTTCCTCGCAGTACTTCTTCGTATGATTTTTCAACGCCACTTATACCAATATAGTCGCCTGCAACATAATAATTATCTGTAGTAGCTATTTCATCATTTACCTCACCTACATATCCCAATACATGCGCGGCCGTGCTCTGAGGATACTGCCGAATGGTTCTTGTTTCCACAAAAAAACCTTTATATAGGTAAAGTTTTTCCTGAAATGCTGCATAAGTCTTTGCCGAGAGTTGTTTTTCAAAAACCGACGACTTAAATCGGGAATAGGTCTTTGCTTTGTCTAAACGACTTATTACCTGCTCTTTTGTTAAATCGAGCATTTGGCAAAACTCATTGGTATCAAAAGCTTCAATCTGCTGAGGAACCACCATTAAATCGTATGCGGCCTCGTTATACACCATTAGTTTTCCATTCCGGTCGTATACTAAACCTCTTGCCGGGTGCTGAGTTACATAGCGCAATACATTGTTCGATGCAGAAAGTTTATATGATTGATCGATAACCTGCAATACAAACAACCTGATGATATAAATTAGTATCAACAGACCAAAAATACTTCCAATAACATATTTTCGGTTTGCAAAGGGATTCATCTATTTTCTAAATATAAGGTATTGGCTTAACATTATAAGCACAACAGTAAACACCGTGCTTAGAATTGTACGCCAAAGTACTAAATAATAGGAAGTAAAACTATAAGCTTCAACTGTAAATAAAAACAGGTGATGACTAAAAACCAAAATAAGGGTGTATTTTAAAAACCAGGTAAATCCATAATAATGAATCCGGGGAAAAGTCCCAATTTCATATCCGTCGCGGGGTGCAATACTTTGCAATAAGAAAGGGCGCAAAAAGCCCACAAAAAGAGATGCCGATGCATGCATTCCCAAGGTATCGGTATACATATCGATAGTAATTCCCAAAACAAAGGATAAAACCAAAACCAGCCATCCCGGAGTTTCAAAGGGTAGTAACATTATAAAAAGCAGATACATGTATGGGTTTACATATCCGCTAAACTGAATATTATTTAGAACCCAAACTTGCAGGAGCACCAAAAAAATAAAACGAAAAATATTGCGTGGAACCAGTTTAATCATGACTGGCCTCCCTTTCAAGCATTAATTGCTCTTCTTTCAACAGATTTTTCACTACCATTACATGTGCCAGATTCTTAAAATTAACTGAAAGTTTAACCTGAACTTTTAAGAAATCGCCCCGTTCACTTTTTTCAACACCATCAACCAGACCAACCAGCTCTCCTTTTGGAAACATGGCTGAATACCCACTGGTTATAACGGTATCACCTTTTCGTACTTCAACATGGCTGGGCAAATCAAAAAGAATTACACGTTGGTAATCAACCCCATCCCAGTTTATGGAACCAAAATACCCGTTACGTTTTATCATGCCGCTAACTCGCAGGTTTTGATTTAACAGGCTTATAACCGATGAATAATGCTCAGAAGACTCTTTTACTATACCAATAATCCCCATGGGCGAAATAACAGCCATGCCTTTATCAATTCCATGCTTTGTTCCCACATCGAGGGTAAGGTAATTGTTTTGCTTGTTTACTGAATTATTAATAACCGTTGCCGGAATAAATTCATATTGCTGAATATAAACGGAATCGAGTACCTTAACCAACGATACCTGGTTATTTTTATAAGCATCTTCGCTTATGTTACGGTATTTGGCTACGGCAATAACCAACTCTTGATTTTTTTTATTCAATCTCAAATATTGTGTAATATTCGAGAGTGATTTGTATACCCTCCCTGAAAGGTTACTCGACGAATTCAGGTACGATGCCCGCTGATAATCGTTGTATTGAATCAACAAAAAGAATGAGAAAAACTCCAGTATAAGAAACAGAATTACAAAATGAAAATTTAATAGAAAGTTTAATAAATTCCGCATGAAACCCCAGTGCTTATGAATTTTTCTTTATAACGATTTATTTTATCAGGAATGAAAACTTGTCTGAATTTTTTAGAGCAATACCTGTTCCACGTGCTACTGCATGCAGGGGATCTTCTGCCACATGGAATGGAATTTTTGTTTTTTCGGTTAAACGCTTGTCTAATCCGCGCAACAACGCCCCACCGCCTGCAAGGAATATTCCTTTTTGGTAAATATCGGCATAAAGTTCCGGTGGTGTATGTTCCAAAGTTGCCAAAATGGCTGCTTCAATTTTACTGATGGAACGGTCGAGGCAATGGGCAATTTCCTGATACGAAACCGGAATTTCAATAGGCAGAGCCGTCATTTGGTGCGGACCCCGTACAATATAATCAGCTGGTGGCTCATCGAGCTCGGGTAAAGCAGAACCCACATTAATTTTAATATCTTCAGCTGTGCGTTCGCCAATTTTTATATTGTGCTGATGACGCATGTATTCGCGAATATCAGCCGTTAAATCATCTCCGGCAATACGTATGGACTGATTAGACACAATGCCACCCAGCGAAATTACAGCAATCTCAGTGGTTCCACCCCCTATATCAACCACCATGTTTCCTTCAGGGGCTTCCACATCAACTCCCATTCCAATGGCAGCTGCCATGGGTTCATAAATCATTAAAACCTCGCGGCCTCCGGCGTGTTCTGATGAATCGCGAACCGCACGAATTTCAACTTCAGTAGAACCCGATGGAATACAAATAACAATTTTCAATGAAGGGCTAAATAATTGGTTTTTATTGTTATTCATCATTTTTATCATTCCACGAATCATTTTCTCTGCGGAATCAAAATCAGCTATAACTCCATCGCGTAAGGGACGAACTGTTTTTATATGCTCGTGGGTTTTCCCATGCATTTGCCGGGCTTTTTCTCCAATAGCAATCATCTTTCCGGTGGTTGTATCAATGGCAACAATTGAAGGTTCGTCAACCACAATTTTATCGTTGTGAATTATTATTGTATTGGCTGTTCCAAGGTCAATAGCAATTTCCTGAGTTAAAAATGAAAATAGTCCCATTTAAATTTATATTAAAAGTATATTAATGTTTAAAATGACGTACTCCTGTAAATACCATTGACATTCCATGCGTATTGCAATATTCTATTGATTCGTTATCGCGCATGGAGCCTCCGGGCTGAATCACACTGCTAATTCCGGCCTTATGTGCAATTTCTACTGAATCGGCAAATGGAAAAAAAGCATCGGAAGCCATTACCGAATCCTGCAAACTGTTGTTAAATGTAGTTGCTTTTTCAATGGCCTGCTTTAATGCGTCAACGCGCGATGTTTGTCCAACACCACTGGCTAGTAGTTTCTGATTTTTAACCAGAACTATAGCATTCGATTTTGTGTGCTTTACCACTTTAAGAGCAAAAGCTAAATCGTCGGTTTGGTTTGCTTTGGGTGCAGTTTTAGTTACCACTTGCATTTTTTCAACTCCCTCAACCGATGAATCGTAATCCTGAACCAAAACACCATTTAAAATTGATCGGAATTGTTTAGCAGGTTTGTTGCTTCGTTTATCGATTAAAACAATTCGTTTTTCTTTTTTCATCAAAAGTTCTAAGGCTTCATCGTCGTAAGACGGTGCAATTAGTACTTCATAAAATAGTTTATCCATCTCGCGGGCCGTTTCTAAATCCAAGCGGGTATTGGTAACCAAAATGCCACCAAAAGCTGATACTGGATCACCGGAAAGTGCTTCTTTCCATGCCTCAACTAAAACCGGACGTGAAGCAATTCCGCAGGCATTGTTATGTTTTAAAATCGCAAATGTCGTCTCGCTGAATTCATCAATCAGATTAACCGCGGCATCAATATCCAATAAATTATTATAGCTGATTGCTTTTCCACCCAACACCTCGAACGATTTTGATAAATCGCCATAAAATGCAGCATTTTGATGCGGGTTTTCGCCATAGCGTAAGGGCATCTTATCACTAATAGAAATTTTAAAAACGGTTTCTTCGTTATCGAAGTAGTTAAATATGGCTGTGTCGTAATGCGATGAATTTTGAAAAGCTTCACGGGCAAAAGTTTTCCTTTGTTCAAGGCTTGTAGCTCCGTTTTGTTCTTTCAATAAATTAAAAAGCCGGTTATACTGACTGCGGTTACTCACAATTAAAACATCTTTGTAATTTTTTGCAGCTGCACGAATAAGTGAAATTCCACCAATATCAATTTTTTCGATTATTGCGGCTTCGTCAGCTCCGCTGGCTACGGTATCTTCAAAAGGATACAAATCGACTATAACCAGATCGATTTCAGCTATATTATATTGTGAAAGTTGTTCTCTATCCTCAGTATTATCTCTTCGGGTTAATATACCTCCAAAAATTTTCGGATGCAGGGTTTTAACTCTTCCTCCCAGGATTGCAGGATAATCGGTTATACTTTCAACTGCTGTTACCGGTATATTTAACTGCTTAATAAAATCCTGCGTTCCACCAGTTGAAATCAATTGAACTCCCAAACGGTATAGCTCTTTAACAATAGGCTCCAATTGGTCTTTATGATAAACCGATATTAAGGCACTTTTTATTTGTTGCATCATAACTTAAATTCACACCCAATTTTTAATATTTTTTGGCTTTTACACTAAATAAGTGCTGTGCACAAAGATAATTTTAAAAATAGTTAATTCTTTAAAACAACGGCATTAAAACAAAAAAAAACACAAACAAAAAAGCCACTTGTGGAGTGGCTTTTTTGTTTTTATCCTAAAGAGCTGATTCGCTCTAGTTTTTTAATATCAAGTATCTTAATTTTTCGCCCGTTGATAGATATTACCCCCTCACTGGAAAAGGTTGATAAAGTACGGATAGCATTTGAGGTGGTCATGTTCGATAAATTGGCAATATCCTCGCGTGAGAGATATATTTTAATAGTAGAATCGTCATCTTCTAATCCATAGGTTTCTTTAAGAAACAAAATAGATTCCGCCAATCGCCCGCGAATGTGTTTTTGGGTTAGCGCTACGGTTCTGCGATTTGAGAAACCCAAGTCAGATGCCAGCGAACGAATTAAGCCAATAGCAAAATCGCTGTTTTCACGGATAAGCTTCATTAAATCATCCTTATCGATAATACACAATACCGTATCTTCGAGAGCCATTGCAGTTGCTATATGATTTTCTTCGGCAAATAATGCTCTAAACCCCATTAACCCGAAGGGTTTTACCATTCTTACAATTTGTTCGCGGCGGCCAACTCCTTCACGAAAAACTTTAACTTTTCCTTCGCACAAAACCAATAAGCCAATGGGTTCGTCTTCTTCTTTAAAAATTATGTCGTTTTTTTTATAGTGGGCACACGAATGGCGCTCCCTAACAAAATTTAACTGTTCGGGTGTTAATTTTGTGAATATTACATCAGGAGATTCGAAGCATTTTTCACAATCAATATTCTTTTGCATCATGTTAGTAGAGATTTTATGCTAAAAAACATAATTAGAACCAAAAATATAAAAACTAAACCAAATTGTATTCAATTCATCCTTTTTTTTACCTGATTCTTACCAATGTTTCTCAAGTAAAACAATGTTTTCAACATGGTGGGTATGCGGAAACATATCGACCGGTTGAACCCGTGTAACTTTATATTGTGCATTGAGCAATTCCAAATCGCGCGCCTGTGTAGCCGGATTGCAGCTAACATAAACAATTTTGTCGGGACTGCAATAATTAATTGCTTCAATTACCGAAGCGTGCATTCCCGCACGAGGCGGATCGGTAATTATAACATCGGCTTTCCCCAGCTTGTCGATGAATGCTTTATTAAGCACATCTTTCATATCGCCGGCAAAGAATTCAGTATTACTCAAATTGTTGAATTCGGCATTATGTTTGGCATCGGCAATAGCTTCCTCTACATATTCAACTCCAATTACTTTTTTTGCCAATTTTGCCACAAAACAGGCAATTGTGCCCGTTCCGGTATATAAATCGTAAACTGTTTCACTCCCGGTAAGTCCGGCAAATTCACGAACTACCTTATATAAATTATACGCCTGTTGCGAGTTGGTTTGATAAAATGATTTGGGACCCACTTTAAAACGGAGTCCTTCCATTTCTTCAAAAATAAAATCTCTTCCTTTAAAAAGATGCACCGGAAGATCGTTATAAGTATCGTTTACTTTTTGATTAACAATATACTGCAATGAAGTAATTTGCCGGCCAAATTGCCCGTCGAGAAACTGCATGGTTTCCTGAATTGCTTCTGCATCGTTGCGACCAAAAACCACAATTACCATAACCTCGTTGGTAGATGCAGTGCGAATGACCAGATTTCGTAAAAAACCGGTATTGGTGCGTTGGCTATAAAACTCAAGTCCCTGTTCCGAGGCGAACTCTTTTAATGCCAAACGAATGGCATTACTCGGTTCGGGTTGCAAATAGCAACGTTCAATATCCAATATCTTATCGAAAAGTCCGGGTATATGGAATCCCAGCGCATTGGTATCTTTGGGTTCATCGCTCATTTCGTCGCGGCTTAACCAGCGATGTGTCGAAAAGGTATATTCCAGTTTATTGCGGTAATATTGGGTAAGTTCACTTCCTAATATGGGTTCTGCATCGGGTAATTCCACCTTTCCAATGCGGGTCAGGGCGTCTATTACCTGTTGATGCTTGAACTTAAGTTGCTCTCTATAGGGCAATGGTTGCCATTTACAGCCGCCACAAGTTCCGAAATGAGCGCAAAAAGGAGTTACCCTGTTTTTTGCCAGTTGATGAAAATGCACCGCTTTGGCTTCCATGTAATTCTTTCGTTTTTTGGTAACCTGCAAATCAACCACATCGCCAGGAACAGCAAAAGGTACAAATACCACCACATCGTTATACCTGGCAATGGCTTTACCCTCAGCAGCTACTCCTTCGATGGTAATTTTTTCAATAAATGGTTTTGGCTTTCTACGACCCACTTTTATAAAATTTGTGCAAAGATGCTAAGAAAAATTAAAATTGCAGCCTTATCTTATTTTTAAAAAGAAAAAAGGCGGTTTGAGCCGCCTTTTTAGATTTTATACTGATAGCTTAAGCGTGATCAACAGAATACATGTGCTGAACTAACTCAACCACTTTGGCTGAATAACCCATTTCGTTATCGTACCATGATACAACTTTCACAAAGTTGTCGTTCAGGCCAATACCTGCACCAGCATCAAATACTGAAGTACATCTTTCTCCAACAAAGTCGTTCGAAACAACAGCGTCTTCGGTGTATCCCAACACACCTTTCATAGCGCCTTCCGATGCGGCTTTCATGGCTTTACAGATAGCTTCGTATGATGCTCCTTTTTCAAGACGTACGGTTAAATCAACCACTGAAACGTCGGGAGTAGGAACGCGGAATGCCATACCGGTTAATTTACCGTTTAGCTCAGGAATTACTTTACCTACAGCTTTTGCAGCACCCGTTGATGAAGGGATGATGTTTTGTCCTGCACCACGTCCACCGCGCCAGTCTTTCATTGATGGTCCATCAACGGTTTTTTGAGTTGCTGTGGTTGCATGAACGGTGGTCATTAATCCTTCAACAATACCAAAATTATCGTGCAAAACTTTGGCAATTGGAGCTAAACAGTTGGTTGTACACGAGGCGTTGGATACAAAGTTCATGTCTTTGCTGTATTTATTCTGATTAACACCCATTACAAACATTGGAGTGTCATCTTTTGACGGAGCTGACATGATAACTTTTTTAGCACCTGCTTCAATATGACCTTTTGCGCTTTCTTTGGTCAAGAAAAGACCGGTTGACTCCACAACATATTCGGCACCAACTTCATTCCATTTTAAATCGGCTGGATTTCTCTCAGAGGTAACACGTACTTTTTTACCATTCACAATCAGTTTACCGTCTTTTACTTCAACAGTTCCCTTAAACCGACCATGGGTTGAATCGTACTTTAACATGTAAGCCATATACTCCACATCAATCAGGTCGTTAATACCAACCACTTCGATGTTTTCGTTTTCTACAGCTACACGGAAAACAAACCGGCCGATACGACCAAATCCATTGATTCCAATTTTAATTTTAGACATAATGTATGATTTTTAATTGTTAAGTTCTCAAGGTTTTTGCTATGAAATTTATTTATAAAAACATGTTTTTAAAAGGCGCTCAAAGTTAAAAATTCGACACTCAAAAAACAAAAAAAAGCCATACAATCGCCCGGTTTATTTTAAATATTACTTACTCTTCTTGTCTGACTTTGTTTGCCCGATGTTGTTCACCATTTTTGCCCTCGGATTGATAATTTTTCCGAATCGATAAACTATAAAAAGCGAAAAAAACAAGAAGTTCTCCTGATCGTTGGCCATAATTTTCATTTTTTTCGGAAAAACGTCGAGTCCAACACCCCCCTCTATGACATTTAAAAATTTTTCGCGTTGACTAAACTCAAATCCTGAACCGGCTTTCAAATAAACTCCTGGTGTAACATTAAGTTCGTTGAATCCTTTAAAAAAAGAAGCTCCACCTAAAATATCGTAGGGACTATGGATGGCGGGATCAAATTTTTCCTCGACACGGGGAGATTCGCTGGTAATGTAATAAAGAGGTTTTAACACACCCACCGAAAGGCCTGTGTGATAAAAAAGTCGTACTTCGATTCCACCCCGGTCTTTTTTATCGAACAAATTAAATTGTTGTCCTAGTCCGAATCGGAAATTGTACATTTCGTTGGCTTTACCAAAAACAAAACGTCGCAAATCGGGATAGTAAGGGTGGCTAACGCGATATTCCTTGGGATCTTTTATACTAACAAACTCAACATTCCACAATTGTTTGCGGTAAATGTTTTTCATTTTTCCGTACATAAACCCTCCTCCCCAACCATTACTGTTCAGCATCAGGTGAAAGGTGCGTTCATTTCGAATGAATTCCTTTTTTTCTTCAGAAATATCGCCTTGAGCGTGTAATGAATGAAAAGTACTATACAAGAGGAAGATTAGTACCCATTTTTTCATTATTAAAAAATAAAACCTCTAATAAAAGAGGTTTAAGAGTTAAGCTTTTAAAACCAATTAAGCAGGTTGTTCAACCTGAATTTGATCAGCTTGCGAATAGGCGGGGCAATCGACAGTTTTACATGAGCTAAACAAAGCCACTCCAAACAACGCTACCACAACCAATACTAAAAATCTTTTCATGCGTTCCAAATTATTAAAAATTTACACTCTGACAATCGGCTAAAAATACATAAATTCATTTAATTACAGAAATTATTTTCCAACCTCAGCTAATAAAACTTCTTTAAAAGTAGAATTTGCCTGCTGTACCTTAACAAATGTGGCTTCAATTTTGTTTTCATCGGCTATCCAATCTTTAAGTTTTGGAATGTCACAGGAATCGGACAAAGAAATAGCATAACGCTTGCTAATAGTAAGCATGGTTTCTTTAAATTTTTCGGGATTATTTTTTTGCTCAGCAGGAATACGTAAAATATACTCCATTGATTCTTCAAATTCATTTAAATTGTAATGTACGATGGCTGTATTCATCAAAACTTCTTTATAACGGGGCGAAATTTCAAGAGCCTTTTTGTAATACTCTAATGCTTCCCGCTTGTTGCCGGTTAAATCGAAACTGGTTCCTAAGTTATTTAGAACCTGTAAATGAAAAGGATGAATTGCATAAGCCTGACTGAATGCCTCTTTAGCCTCGTCCATTTGTTTTAGGGCCGATAAGGCCACTCCTTGATGATAACTCATGGGAGTGGTAAATGGATCCATGGTGTAGATTGTATTTTGAACACTACGGGCTGCCCGAAGCACCATTTGAAAATTCTTTTTCCCAGTCCCATAGCGGACGGCCCTGGCAGCCTGTTCGCCATGAAAAACCTGCCAGGCTAACACCAAATTGACAAGAGTAAAGCATAATAAAAGTAAACCGATCAACCATTTAACCCAAACATTATTCAGCGTAAGTTTTTTAACTGTGTCAACAGGAACTGTATTTAATACTAAAGCAAACATCGATAAAAAAAGCATATTATGACTGACCCGCTCCCTTGGAAACGACACAAACAAGTTAATCATAAACCCTATTAAGAAGGCAAAGGAAAATAAGGCCAACAAACGATCTTTTTTCGATTTACTTCGGTAAAACATACGAAAAGCAGTAACCAAAATTCCTATATATATAATTATATATGTAATCAAGCCTAAAAACCCAGTTTCACCCAAAATCCAAAGAAAATCGTTGTGCGGACGTTGAAAATGCTTCAATCCATTTCGAATATCGTGTTCAAAACCATCAACTCCGTATTTGGCATAAACAATACGCCATTGCCCTGGACCAACACCAAAAAGTGGATTATCGCGTGCCATTTGAATGGTATTGGCCCAAACCAAAGTACGGGTTTGTGCACTTGTAGGGTTATCTGTATTGTATATTGAATGCAAGCTCTTTTCGGGACTTAGAACCTGTTGCACCTTTTCACTTATAATTTTTACTACTTTTATGTCGGTTTTCTGCACAAAATACAGACCTGCTATTCCCATAATAATCGGAAAAAGAATAACAGAAACAGTTCCATATAAAGACAACTTCTGTCCGGTTTCACGTGGCATTACCACAAATAAATAAACGTAGAGACAAACAATCAACACCAGTATTGCCATTGCAAGTGCTCCCCACGAAGCTTTTGAGGCCAGAATAAAAATAAAGAACAGGCTTAAACCAGTAACAATACCTGCAAAAACTTTCCAGTACTTATTATAAAAAAGTAAACTATACACACTAAAAGGTAAGCTCAACACCAAAAACGATGCAAAGGGGTTTACGTTCGCCAAGGTGGATTTAACTTCTGAAATGGCCTGCCTGAAATAATATCCGTAATGTTGGGTTGCTGCTTTAAATTGGGTGAAATCGGCTCCGGCCAGTTGAATAAGTGCAATTGTTAAAAAAACAAAAGTCATAATGACAATTGATTTTATCAACACATCTTTTCCTTGAGGCGTGTTACGTAAAAGCTGATAAAGCAGAAAAAACACAAGAGCCAAAATGCCTTCGCGGACGGTATGAAAAATAGCCTCCTTAACATTATAAACCCCTATCGATGAGAAAATATTTACTATGACAAACAATAGAAGGGCTCCAAAAATAATTTTATCGGTCCGGCTAAAGAAAAACACAAAACGATTGCGAATTATCCTTATACCAACAATCAGCGAAAGTACTACCATAAAAAAACCAAGGTATAAATACCTTGAATAAAGCACCGGATCGAGTATTTTCTTGGTAAATATTAAAGGTAAGGTAATTAAGAACAGCGCAAGTAAAAGCCAGGCTACACTTCCAAAATATTTCTCAAAATATTGCTTCATACCAGGTAAATTAATCAACAAAACGGGTAAAATTATTAAAATCAGGCCAAAGATGTAGATTTTTAGTGAAAAATTAAGCAGTAAGTCTGAAATATTTGACCGCTGTATTTATAACATTTTTTTTTAAAGCAATACCCATTACCTTTGCAAATACGCAGCTTACTGCTGTTGAAATATTAATTTATTAATTGAACTAATTATGCAAACCTTATTTGAACACCGCTCCATTCGAAAATATAAAAACATTCCGGTTAATGCCGAACTGCTTGAAAAAATTTTACTTGCTGGTACCCGAGCTTCGAACACAGGAAATATGCAGGTTTACAGCATTATTGTTACGCAAGAGCCTGAAATACGAACGAAACTGTGGGAAGTACATTTTAAACAAAACATGGTTCTGGAAGCCCCGGTTCACCTTACTTTTTGTGCCGACATTAACCGCTTTAACCAATGGTGCCAATTAAACAATGCTGAACCTGGTTACGATAATTTTTTGTGGTTTTATAACGCCAGCATCGATGCTGTGTTGGCCAGCCAAAATGTTTGTATCGAAGCTGAGAATAATGGTTTAGGCATATGCTATCTGGGAACTACCACCTACATGGCCGACAAGATTATCGAAATACTTAAGCTCCCCAAAGGTGTGGTTCCGGTTACGGCAATAACACTGGGATATCCCAACGAGGAGCCTTCGTTAACCGACCGTCTTCCCCTGGAAAGTGTAGTGCACTATGAGAAATACGAGGATTACTATCCGGAGAAAATTACCCGTTTGTATTCCGAAAAAGACCATTCGGAATTAACTCATAAACTGGTAGCTGAAAATCAAACGCAAAATCTGGCCCAGATTTTTACCGAAAAACGCTACAAAAAAACAGACAACATTCATTTTTCCAAATCATTTTTAGAAACAATTAAAAAACAAGGATTTATGAATCAATAAACCAATTAAGGGAATCATCGGTAAATAAGGAAAACTCTATCAAATAAAACGAGAATCAGGCATTATATGGGTATAACAACTCACAACAAGGTAGTAAATTGTTACACATGATAAAACAAAACAAGAAGGGTTTAAATTTTTATATTATTGGTAAACTATTCTTGCTTTTCATAATCATGATTGCCTTTAAACCCCAACTTTTTCCCCAGCAAAAAAAAATACCGGTTTACTTTACCAATAATCAGATAAAAAAAAGCAAACACCAAATAACCATTGACTCAATCGAACAATTAAACTCATTAATAAAGGAAATCCAAAATAAAAATATCGAAAAAGGCTTTTTGTCCTTCTCTGTCGATTCAATAATCAGGATGCCTTCGCAGATAATGGTTTACAGCAATCAAGGTGCGCAATTTTACTTCGGCAGGTTAACACTAAACGATTCCATTCAAGTAAACCAAGGCCGCATAAAACCCGGCAAACCCTTTTCCATCAAAGGAATGCATCAACTTGAAAAGCAACTACTTCAAAATGTAAAAAACCAAGGTTTTCCGTTGGCTCACCTCAATAAGGAAACCCGTTTTGCCAACAGCTTAATTCATATAAAATACACCTTTGAAAAAGGAAATTATTACGAATTCGACACGCTAAAACAGGTTGGAGAACACCCTATCAGCTTAAGTTATCTGGAACATAAAACCGGAATCAAACCCGGAAAAGCATACAATTCCTTACTGTTAAACCAACTTACCGCAACAATTAATCGAACCGGATTTTTAAAACTCGACAGCCTTTCGGTAATTCATGAGAACAACCGCGCCAGGGTTTTATTAAAGATAGCGAAACACCAGCAAAATTCATTTTCAGGAATTTTAGGACTAATGACCAACGCAGAACTAAAAACCGAAATTACCGGCCAGGTTAATTTCAATTTGGTTAATTTATTTAAAAAAGGCGAAACCATCCGAATCGACTGGCAAAAATTCGCTTCCCAATCGCAGGATTTAAACGCCTTTTTAAAAGCACCCTATATTTTTAAAACTCCGCTGGGATTACTTGCCGAAATAAAATTCTACAAACAGGATTCTTCCTATGCAAACACCGATTTGTTAGCCGGTTTGCTTATCGACCTGGGAAAAAATTGCGAATTGGCAGTAACTGCTCATAAGAACATTTCAACAACAACTTTAAGCTCAAACGATAATTATTTGAACAGCGAGAACCTGCTTTATGGCTTACGCGTTGAATACAATACCGTTAACAACAGGGCTAATCCCACTAAAGGAATTTTTTTTCAAGCATCGGTCGAAACAGGGAATAACACCCACAATATCAACACTGAAAATCGATACAATTCGCTTTTTACCCAAGCTAATAGTCAGGCAATATATTTTATAAAAGTTCCGCTGGGAACATTAAAATTAAAGAACGAAACCGCTCTGGTTATTAACGACTCGCTGTCATTGAATGCTTATCAGCGTCTGGGGGGATTCTCCGGTTTCAGGGGAGTAAACGAAAAAAGTATTTTTGCCCAAGCATTCAGTTTTTTCACTGTTGAATATCGCTTTGTTATAGGAGGTGAATCGTATGTTTACCTTTTTACCGATGCCGGTTGGTTTAACGAACCGCAAACAATCAAGAACAAACTTATTGTGAGACAGGCTGCCGGTGCAGGAATAAACCTAAAAACAAAAGCAGGAACTGTTTCGGTAGCTTATGCGCTGGCAAACTCATCGAACGAAACCTTCAATATTCAAAATGCCAAAATACACATTGGATACACCAACCGCTTTTAATCAAACACAAAAAAATAACATCCATAAATACAGTTTTGAGCAGAAATAAGTATCTTCACAAAATTATAAAACCACAATGTTGAATGTTTAACATACATCAACCACACATTGCGTTGATTTACAAAACAGAATAAATAATGAAAGCCCGTTTTACAGTTACAAATAAATTGGTAGTCGGATTTGGCGTTTTACTTTTTGCTACGGTAATAAATGGTGTTTTTACTTACTCAACCCTGAACCAGAGTCAGGAATTGAATGAGAAAATATTAACCATTTATAACCCATCCACCACAAAGCTGCAAGAGTTGGTTTCAATCATTAATAACTCCTACATGTTAACCAAAAACTGGGTGTTTATCGAAAAGCAATCCGACACTCCCGATAAAGTTAAACTGACAGAGATTCACAAAACCGACTTTCCTAAATTAAAAGAAGAAATCGCTAAGCTTTCAGTTAACTGGGAACCCGCATTTAAAAACAATATTGACTCACTGATTAACCTGGTCGAAACCAATTTATTTGTTCAGCAAAAGGGCATTATGGAAATGCTGAGCAGTTTTGAAAGCTACGACGATTTTATGGTTTTGGTCGAAGTAAACCCCAAAGTGGAAGAAGGTGGTGAAATAACTGTACTTACTAAACAATTGTTAGACAAATTGGGTCAGTTAAAAGCCCAGATGGATGAACAAGCCAATAGCATCAATCTCGAGATGAGCGATTCCTTCCGCTGGTTTCAGCGCTTTGTGCTATTTACTGTATTTTTTGTTTCCATTTTTGTTGCATTAACTGGTTTCCTTACCACACGCAGTATTGTTTTCCCAATACAAAAACTTAAGGAATTCCTGTTTACCATGACCAAAGGAATTTTGCCCAAAGAAAAAATGCAAACCAACAACGACGAAATCGGTGACATGGCCGATGCATTAAATCTTTACATCGATAATATGCGGAAAACCTCGGAATTTGCTGTTGAAATTGGACAGGGAAAATACGAAGCTAAATTTGAGGCTTTAAGTGAAGAAGATATTTTGGGTAACGCCTTGCTTGAGATGCGCCAAAACCTAAAGAATGCCGAAGAAACGAATAAGCAGCGGGCAAAAGCCGACGAAATACGAAACTGGATAACCAAAGGATTGGCCGATTTTGGCGATATTTTACGACAGAATTCCGATAACATGGAACGCTTATCAAAAAATGTAATCAACCACATGATTGATTACATTGGAGCCAACCAGGGAGCCATCTACATTCTTAATGAACACGACGAAACGCACCCCTACTTTGAGATGAAAGCTGCCGTAGCCTACGAACGGGAGAAATTCCTGAAAAAGAATTTCGAATTAAAAGAAGGGTTGGTTGGTCGTTGTGCTTTTGAAAAATTACCGGTTTATCTGAAAGAAATTCCGGAAGAATACATCAAACTTACCTCAGGCTTAGGAACAGCAGAACCTGATTTTCTGTTGCTGGTTCCGCTCATTATCAACGAAAATGTATTGGGTGTAATTGAACTGGCATCGTTTAAAGAATTTGAAAAATATCAGATTGAATTTGTTGAATCGGTTGGTGAGAACATTGCCTCAACTATATCGAACGTTCGCATTAACGAACAAACCAAATACCTGCTCGAGGAATCGAAAGTACGAGGCGACGAACTTTCGGCTCAGGAAGAAGAATTGCGCCAAAACATGGAAGAACTTCAGGCCACACAGGAAGAAGCTGCACGTCGTGAAATTGAAATGATGAATACCATTGCAGCAATTAACAATACCATGGGAACCATCGACATCGATAAAAACGGGAATATTATCACCGTAAACGATAGTTTTTTAAACAAAATTAAAGCCGATGCAGGTTCACTCGTTGGCAAATCGTTCCAGGAATTTTTCGCGCCGGGAAATGAACCGGAACGCCAATTCGTTGAAATATGGTCAGGCCTTCAATTGGGCGAAAGCGGCTCAATGATTACCAATTACATTACTCAGGACGGTGAACTTTGGTTCCGGCACACTTTTACACCGTTTAAAAACGAAAAAGGCGAACTGCAAAAAGCCATCGATTTAATTATCGACATTACAGAACAAAAAATACTCGAAAAAGAATTGCAAAGCGTAAACCCAAACACTTTGTTGTAAAACTGATAAATTGATTGAGCTTTGCTTGGTGGGCAAATTGGAATTTTCAGCAAACTGATTGAATGGATTGACAAACACAGTCAACCCTGCTTTTACAAAAAGCATTTCGGGTTCGAATGCCCGGGTTGTGGTTTTCAACGGGCTTTTGTTGAATTGCTGAAAGGAAATATCTGGGAGAGTTTCAAACTTTATCCGGCTCTGATCCCCATAATATTTTTGATAATACTGTTACTTTTACACCTAAAGATTCGTTTTAAATATGGAGCTGTTTTTATAAAACTTTGGTTTATTTTTACCATTACATTATTGGTAGGAAACTATTTTTATAAACTCATAATAAATTAAACCCTCATGGAAAGTGAATCGACCATTCAAAATCAGATGCAATTACCCAATGCCACTGGTGTGTTGGTAATGGGAATCTTAAGTATAGTTTGTTTTTGCTGCCTGGCAGCCGGTTTTATAGGTATTACACTTGGAATTCTGGCTTTGGTTTTAGGAAATAAAGCCCTTAAAATGTATGAGGAAAACCCGCAACTTTATACCGAAGCTTCGTTTAAAAACGCCAAAGCCGGAAAAGTTTGTGGAATTATCGGCCTTTCGATTGGCTCACTTTGGATTATTGGTGTACTTATTTATTTATCGATAGTGGGTTGGGTTGTTGGAAGCATTTTTACCATGTTACCCTGGAATATGTTTTGTCAGTAAATTTATTAATTTTGCACCACCTTGCCTGATTGGTGTTAAACCATCGTATCAGGCTTTTTTATTTGAAAATACATCACAATGAGTGTCGCAAAAATTACTTCCGATTTAGCCAAACTGGGGAACCAAATGCTTGAGTTGGCCCATAATTTCGAAAACAGTGACTACGCTCCTGCCTTTGAAAAAGCCATGCAGGAAAATGCCTGGTTCACACCCGACTCCATTCGCCTTTCATTCCAATCCATTGGTCGCTCTTTGTCTGCTGAAAAAATCACACATTGGCTTGCGAACTACACCATCGAAAAACCAAAAAAAATTAAAACCATTGGACTGGTTCTTGCCGGAAATTTACCTTTGGTGGGGTTACACGACATTCTTTGTGTTTTGGTTAGCGGTAATAGGGCCAGAGTTAAACTTTCGTCGAAAGACCAGCATTTGTACCAAATAGTGAGTGAACTGCTGGTAAAAATCGACGCATCGTACCAAAACCAAATTACTTTTACCGACCACACCATAAAAGAGGTTGATGCCATAATTGCCACAGGAAGCGATAACAGTGCCCGTTATTTTGAATATTATTTTGAAAAATATCCGCACATTATCCGCAAAAACAGAAACGCTGTTGCACTGCTTACCGGAAACGAAACCCAGCACGATTTAGAACATCTGGCTACCGATATTTTCTCGTATTTTGGACTGGGTTGCCGGAATGTTTCATTCCTGATGATTCCTAAAAACTTTGATATAAACCGGCTATTCGAAAGTTTTGCCAAATTCAGTAAGGTAATTCAACATAACAAATACGCCAACAACTACGATTATCAAAAAGCACTGCTCCTATTAAATCAGGAACCTTTTCTCGACAACGGACTGGTTTTATTAAAAGAAGATGCATCACTTTCGTCTCCCATCGCAGTGCTCCATTATCAGTATTATTCCGACATAAAGCAGATTAACAATTTTGTTACACTAAACAAAACTAAAATTCAATGCCTCGTTAGTAAAACAAAATGGCCCTTTGCAACGTATGAGTTGGGTGAAGCACAGCACCCTGAATTATGGGATTATGCTGATAATGTAGACACTTTGGACTTTTTACTGAATTTAAACAGCTGATTATGATTTATACCTTCCGGTTTATTTCCGACGAGGAAGAAAGCTTTATTATGGACGTGAACATCAATCACGATCAAACCTTTTTACAATTACACCAAATTATCCAGGAACGTTTGGGATTTGATCCCGGCCAACTCACTTCATTTTTCGTGTCGAACGAATCGTGGGAAAAGTTGGAAGAAATTACCCTGCTCGATATGGGAACCGAACAAGCACATATTATGGAAAACACCCCAATCGAAATGTTTTACCACCAAAAAAACGAACGCTTACTTTATGTTTTCGATTACCTGGCAGAACGTTTATTGTTTGGCAGCATTGTCCGGCTGATAGATGCCGAGTCGCCAATCCCACTGCCCACGGTTTCAAAACTTGAGGGCATTACGCCGGAACAATCCCTGCATTGCGACTTTGAAGATGACGAGTTTTTAATGTCGGACCACGACGAAGACAGCGAAGCTTTTGGCTACGAGGATGAACTACCCGAAGATTTAGAAGATTTTAATCCTGAACCCGGCAATGACTATTAAAGACACTTCAAATACTTTAATAGTTATTTTGGGACCCACTGGAATTGGAAAAACAAACCTGAGTATAAAAATTGCCCAGGCATTAAAAACAGAAATTGTATCGTGCGATAGTCGCCAAATGTATCGCGAACTGAAAATTGGAACCGCCGTACCCGAACCCATGCAATTGGCAACTGTTCAACATCATTTTATTGGGAACCTTACAATTCACGATTATTACAACGCCAGCAAATTCGAATCAGAAGCGCTTCATGTACTGAATAATATTTTTAAACATACTAAATACGCAGTTTTAACAGGCGGTTCAGGACTTTACCTCGACGCTTTGGTGAAAGGAATCGACGACTTACCAACCATCGACCCCAATTTGCGTGAGAATTTAATTAAGCGTTTACAAACAGAAGGATTGGAAGCCTTACAAAACGAATTGCAAAAAATTGATCCGGATTATTACAATTTGGCAGATTTGAAAAACAGCAAACGCGTGTTAAAAGCACTTGAGGTTTATTACATGACCGGCAAGCCTTACTCCGTTTTAAGAACCGAACAGGTAAAACCCCGGCCTTTTAAAATTATTCAAATCGGTTTAAAAATGGAACGGGCCGAACTTTACCAACGTATCGATCAGCGTGTCGACGGAATGATTAAGGCAGGCCTGGTTGACGAAGCCCGAAAATTCTACCCCTACAAACAACTAAACGCTTTAAATACCGTAGGCTATAAAGAACTTTTTGGACATTTTGATGGAACATATGATTTGGAAGAAGCCATACGCTTGATTAAACGCAACTCGCGCCGCTACGCCAAACGACAAATTACCTGGTGGAACCGCGACAAAAACATTCACTGGTTTCATCCCGAACAAACTGCTGAAATTCTTGACTTCATTCATAAGTCTTAACCACACATAAACTATTGTTCCTATTATTCGCCTCGTGGCAATAAACACAAGGAAGTTTCCTCATAAATTTATACTTTTACGCATATTCAAAAAGATAAGTATTTTGGCACAAAAAATATGCATACTGGGAACTGCTTACCCTTATCGGGGAGGACTTGCTGTTTATAACGAACGGCTGGCAAACGCTTTTCAGGACGAAGGGGCTAGCATAAAAATCGAAACATTTACCCTCCAATATCCGGGTTTTCTGTTTCCGGGTAAAACTCAGTTTGCCGATTGGGAAGCACCTAAAAGCCTATGTATTGAACAGTCGGTAAATTCCATCAACCCACTGAACTGGATTAAAGTTGGGATAAAAATAAAGAAACAAAAACCCGATTTGCTTATTATTAAATACTGGCTGCCTTTTATGGCCCCCTGCTTTGGAACCATTGCTCGTATTGCAAAGCAAAACAAACACACCAAAGTTATTTCAATTCTCGATAACATTATTCCTCACGAAAAACGTCCTGGCGACACGGTATTTTCAAACTATTTTTCGAAAAGTGCTGATGCCTTTGTTGCCATGTCGAAAAGTGTACTGAGCGATTTAAACCACTTCGACACTTCAAAACCACGGGCATTTTGTCCGCACCCCTTGTACGACAACTTTGGTCCAAAAGTAGAACGCCATACCGCTTTAAAAAACCTGAACCTTAATCCCGAATTCCAATACATTTTATTCTTTGGCTTAATACGCGATTACAAAGGATTAGATTTACTCATCGAGGCTTTTGCCGATGAACGTTTTCGCCAATTAAAAATTAAACTGATAATTGCCGGCGAATTTTATTCCGATGAGGAAAAATATACTCAACAAATCAATAAACACAGGCTTCAGGAAAACATAGTACTGCATAACCGTTTTGTTCCCGATCCTGAAGTAGGAGATTACTTTGGAGCAGCCGATATTATTGCGCAACCTTATAAAACAGCTACACAAAGTGGGGTTACACAAATCGGGTATCATTTTGAAAAACCCATGCTGGTAACCAATGTTGGCGGTCTGGCTGAAATTATTCCCGACCAAAAAGTGGGTTATGTAGTAGAACCAAATCCAAAAGCTATTGCCGATAAGCTCGTCGATTTTTTTGAACACAAAAAGGCAAGCCTCTTTCATAAAAATATTTTAGAAGAAAAGAAAAAGTACACCTGGAACACCATGACATCGACTATTCAGCAACTTTACAAACAACTAATTGAAAACCATGCTAATCAGAAGTAAAGCCCCACTCCGTTTGGGATTAGCCGGCGGCGGCTCCGATGTTTCGCCATTTAGCGATTTGTACGGTGGAGCCATTTTAAACGCTACCATAAACATGTACGCCTATGCAACCATTGAACCCCGCGATGATAATAAAATTGTTCTCAATGCCGTTGACAAAGGCGAATATTACGAATTGAACAGCGAATACCAACTTGAAATTAATGGTCAGCTCGACTTACCAAAAGGAATTTACAACCGTGTGGTTCGCGATTATTCAAAAAAACCCCTGGCCTTTACCTTAACTACTTATGTAGATGCACCCCCGGGTTCAGGACTTGGAACCTCGTCGACTTTAGTTACGGCCATTTTGGGAGCATTTGCTGAATGGTTAAATCTGCCGTTGGGCGAGTACGATTTAGCTCATCTGGCCTACGAAATTGAACGTATTGACCTCGATATGGCGGGTGGCAAACAGGACCAATACGCTGCAACCTTTGGCGGGGTAAATTTTATGGAATTTTATGACAACGATAAAGTAATTGTTAACCCCCTTCGGATTAAACCAAAAATACTTAACGAACTGGCTTATAATTTGGTACTTTATTATACCGGAACCAGTCGCATATCGGCTCAAATTATTGATGCACAAAGGCAAAACGTTACTCAAAAAAAAGAAAGCTCGATTGAGGCCATGCAAAAAATAAAACAACAGGCTTCAACCATGAAAGAGGCTCTGCTAAAAGGTGAATTGCATCAAATTGGCGAAATTCTCGATTTTGGCTGGCAACAAAAAAAACAAATGGCCGATAATATTACCAATCCCGAAATTGATGAATTATACCGGAAGGTTCTTGCGGCCGGAGCCACCGGTGGAAAAATATCAGGAGCCGGTGGTGGCGGTTTCATGTTTTTTTATTGCCCCGGAAATTCGCGACATCGGGTAATAAAAATGCTCGAAGAAAATGGCGGACAGGTAAAACGTTACGAATTTGTAACCAGCGGACTTCAAACCTGGACCATCGATTAAGCAGTTTACAAACAGTTCTATTTACAAGGTTTGCCAAAAATAAAAATGTATTTTAGCACGAAAATGTAGATGCAAACATGAAAAAGATAAATGTACAACAGATTATTGAGAGCTCCATAGCTACCAAACAACAGATTATAAACGATGTTACTTTAATGGACACCGTAGAAAAAATTGCCCAGGCAATTATTGCCTGTTACCAAAACGGAGGCAAAGTACTTTTTTGTGGCAATGGTGGAAGTGCAGCCGATGCTCAGCATTTAGCCGCTGAATTATCGGGACGTTTCTACTTCGATCGTCCACCACTTGAAGCTGAAGCACTACATGTAAATTCATCGTATGTTACCGCTGTAGCCAACGACTATTCGTACAACGATATTTATTCGCGTTACGTGAATGGTGTGGGAAAACCCGGTGATGTAATTATTGGTTTTTCCACCTCGGGAAATAGCGAAAACATAGTAAGGGCACTTAAAATAGCCCGCGATAAAAAAATGATTACGGTTGGTATGACCGGTGCCATGGGCGGAAAACTACGTGAACTCTCCGATTTTCTATTAAACGTTCCTTCGCTCGACACACCAAGAATTCAGGAATCACATATTATGCTGGGTCATATTTTTTGCGAAATAGTTGAAGAAGGTTTATTTGGAATAAAATGACCGATGAAGTAATAATTTTAGCCGGAGGATTGGGAACCCGGTTAAAAGAAGCGGTAAAAGATGTTCCAAAACCCATGGCTCCCATTGGTAACTTACCGTTTTTAGCCTACTTATTCCTATACCTTAAAAAGTTTCCCATTAATAGGGTTGTTTTAGCTGTTGGACACAAGCACGAAAGTATTTCAGACTATTTCAGGAACAAATATCAGGGAATGGAGATCGATTACGCCATAGAAAAAGAACCTTTGGGCACAGGTGGTGCTATTGTCAATGCATTAAAACTCACAAAAAACAACACTGCTTTTCTGCTCAATGGCGATACCTTTTTTAAAGTTGATTTACTGCAACTATTTCAGCATCATCAAAAATCAAAGGCTCAGCTTACACTGGCTTTAAAGCCCATGCAACAATTCAACCGTTATGGAACAGTTGAAACCAGCGATTCGCGAATCATTAAATTCAACGAAAAAAAACCGGTTAACAAAGGATTAATTAATGGAGGTGTTTATGTAATCGAAAAACAAAGCTTTGAATTATTAAACTTACCTGTAAAGTTTTCATTCGAAAAAGAAATACTTGAAAAAGAAACGTTGCAATGGAACATGCAAGCCTTAATTTGTGAAGGCTACTTTATCGATATAGGAATTCCCGACGACTTTAAAAAGGCACAACAGGAATTACCGAATCAAATTTAAATTTAAAAAAAACATCACTACAAAAAAAGCCCCAAGCGTTGCTTGGGGCTTTTTTATATAGTAATAATTGATTACAGACCGCTTACATGGTTTGCTAAACCTGACTTTAAATTGGCAGCTTTATTCTTATGAATAACACTGGTTTTAGCCAATTTATCAAGCATTGAAGCTACTTTTGGGAATAACGCTTCAGCTTCAGCTTTTTCAGTAGTAGCACGCAACATTTTTACTGCATTCCGGGCAGTTTTAGCATAATATTTATTGTGCAACCTGCGCTCTTCGTTCTGACGTATCCTTTTCTTAGCTGATTGATGATTTGCCATGTTATTAATGTGTAAAATAAATTTATAGTACTCCGTAGGGGAATCGAACCCCTGCTACCAGGATGAAAACCTGGCGTCCTAACCGCTAGACGAACGGAGCGTTTGTTTTCGGACTGCAAAAGTAATTAATTTTTTATATCTGCAAAAATATCTTTCAAAAAAATTACTTTTTCTCATCCTTCCTCAGAACCTTACAAAAAACGTTTCCTTTTTTTGCGGTGCAAACATAACACATAATTTTTATATTTTCTATAGCTAATGCAAAAAAAGAACTCAAAAATTAAAAAGCATATAACATTAAATATAGACACATAAAAGCAAATCACGCCTGCTTCAGATTAAACCGCTGAATTGTTGTTGCTTAAACTTTCGGAGCTACCTTGAAAATTTAAAATCACCTGATAAAACATTCGCTTGCACTGTTTATTATTTGGTGGATTTGAGTTACCCTGATTCAATAAATAAAAATACCTTTGTAGCATTAAACAAATGGAATTTTATGGCAAGATTTTTTAGCTTACCCAAAAACAAACGATTTACCTTTACACCTCGTTATTACGACGAAAGGGCTGAAATGAGAAAGGAACGAAACGAGCAAATCAAACGTGAGGTTGACGCCGAAAAGGAAGGAAAAAAAAGCCGTATCACGAAAGAAGAAATGGCGAATTACATTAAAATGAGTCGCCGTACGCAAAAAAAATCGAACATGCGCTTGTTGGTTATTCTGGCCTTACTTTTAGCCATTTTCTATTTTTTTCTAATTAAATAGTTTCTGTTTTTCATGCCCGATATTATTCAGTTATTACCCGATAGTGTTGCAAACCAGATTGCAGCTGGCGAAGTGGTTCAGCGACCTGCATCGGTTTTAAAAGAGCTGGTAGAAAATTCTATTGACGCCGGCAGCACTAAAATTCAGGTTGTGGTTAAAGATGCAGGCAAAACCCTGCTTCAGGTAATCGATAATGGCTGTGGAATGTCAGAAACCGATGCCCGCATGTGTTTTGAAAGGCATGCTACCTCAAAAATACGGAAAGCAAACGATTTATTCGATATCCGAACAATGGGTTTCCGCGGCGAAGCCATGGCTGCAATTGCTGCAATTGCTACGGTTGAATTAAAAACAAAGAAATACGATGCCGAATTGGGAACCTACCTGCATATTTCAGGTTCCACTTTTGAAGAGCAGAAACCCGTCAACTGTCAGATTGGCACTAATATTTCGGTAAAAAACTTGTTTTTCAACGTTCCGGCCCGTCGCAAGTTTTTAAAAACGAACAGCACCGAATTAAAACACCTTATGGAGGAGTTTCAGCATGTTGCCCTTGGGTTTCCTGAAATTGAAATGCAACTTATTCATAACGATGTTGAAATCTACAACCTCCCCGCATCAAAAATATACAATCGAATAATAAATGTACTGGGGCGCTCGGCCACTCAGAATCTGGTTCCCATACAATCGGAAACCACTATTGCTAAAATAAAAGGTTATGTTGGCAAACCCGAACATGCCCGAAAAAGTCCCGGTGAACAGTTTTTCTTTGTAAATAACCGCTACATGAAGCATCCGTACTTTTACAAGGCGGTTCTTTCAGCTTATGAAAACATTATTCCACAAGGAATGCTCCCCTCATTTTTTATTTATTTTGATGTCAATCCCAACAGCATCGACATTAATATTCACCCCACAAAAACTGAGATAAAGTTTGAAAACGAACGCGAATTGTGGGCCATTGTACAAGCCACGGTAAAAGAAGGACTGGGAAAACACAGCCTGGTCCCGAGCATCGATTTTAACCAGGAACAAGCCTTTGATATTCCCAACCTGCGCAAAGGAGAACCGGTTGAACCGCCGCAAATAAAAATAAATCCCAATTACAATCCCTTCGATTCGCAAAGGCATTCAAAATCATCCATTCATAACCCATCAGGCGGAAATGCTTCTTTCCAAAAACCACCACTCGACTGGCAGGCGCTTTACAATGGATTTGATGCAGCGCCCAAAGAACATTTTAAACCTGAAAACCAGTTTCCACAGAGTCCAATTCAACAAACGTTTACCTCGAATCACCCGAGCGAACCGGGGCGTTATTTCCAGCTTAAAGGGCGTTACATATTAACTGCCGTAAAGTCAGGCCTGATGGTAATTGACCAAAAAAGAGCGCACGAGCGAATATTATTCGACGAATACATTTATAAAATAGGAACCCAGGCCGGACTTGGTCAAAAACTGTTGTATCCTCAAAAAGTGGAACTGGACACTATGGACGCAGAACTTTTTCGTTCGGTAATTTCAGAGGTAAACCGCCTGGGATTTGAGGTAGAAGCTTTTGGCGCCAACACCTTTGTTGTAAACAGCATTCCGGCCGAATTCCCCGACAGCGACGTTGGAGTGTGGGTTACTCAGATAATTGACAACCTGAAAGAAAATCAAAAAGATTTTAAAGAAGCCTTGCGTGAAAACATGGTTCGCTCGTTGGCAAAGTTTTTGTCAATCCCTTACGGAAAAATTTTAAGTCAGGAGGAAATGGCACACATAAACGACAAATTATTTGTTTCGCCAATGCCCAATTTAACCCCCGACGGAAAAAACATTGTTACCATTATTGGGATGGACGAAATTGAAAAAAAATTAAAACAGTAACAAGATGCAATCGTATAGAGCACCCTTATTTGGAAACTTACCACCGGTGATTAAAAACCTGTTGATTATTAATATTCTTGTGTTTTTAGCCGACTATATTTTACCAACTGTTGGATTTGATTTAACTCGGCTATTAGCCTTACATAACATTCAATCGGATTATTTTAAGCCATTCCAGTTTGTTACTCACATGTTTATGCACGGTAGCCTAACCCACATTTTTTTCAATATGTTTGCCCTGGTTATGTTTGGCCGGATGTTGGAACTGGTATGGGGGGCAAAACGTTTTTTAATTTTTTATTTTGTTACCGGAATTGGAGCTGCAGCCTTACACAGTGCAGTAAATTATTATAGTTTATCGGGAATGCGTGAAGCTATTGTGGCTTTTGCCAACACCCCTTCGCCCGAATTGTTTTTAGGCTACATACGCGAATACCTACCCAATGCAAGTGCCGGAATAAATGATTTTATCTCGTCGTTCAGTTCTCAACCCAATAACCCGGGTTATATTAACGAAGCCACAGCCATTATGGCAAAAGTTTTTGAAATGCATATAAACATACCAACAGTTGGAGCCTCAGGTGCTGTTTTTGGGGTATTGTTGGCTTTTGGAATGCTATTCCCAAACACACAACTTATGTTGTTGTTTCCACCCATCCCCATCCGGGCTAAATACTTTGTAATAATTTATGGAGCTATTGAACTTTTTGCTGCTGTTATTCCACAACCGGGCGATAACGTAGCTCATTTTGCCCACCTGGGAGGTATGATATTTGGCTTTTTCTTAATAAAATACTGGAACAGTAAAGGAATTGGAAAATACGATCGTTTTTAAGTAATATGCTATGATGACAGGAAACGGAATTTTTGATGAATTAAAAGATACGTTTAAGCATGGCAGCATGCTTACCCGCTTGATATATGTAAATCTGGGCGTTTTTGTTCTGGTAAAACTGGTCGATGCCGCCTACCTGCTATTTGCCATACAGGGAAGCAACTTTTTGATTGACTGGTTAGCTGCACCCGCACAATTCAGCCAATTGCTTTATAAGCCCTGGACAATTTTCACCTATATGTTTTTGCATCAGCAATTTTTGCATATTCTTTTTAATCTGTTGTGGCTCTATTGGCTGGGTAAAATATTTTTGGAATACCTTACTGGTAAACAACTGCTTAACGTTTACCTGCTAGGCGGATTAAGTGGTGCTTTTTTTTATGTGCTGGCTTATAATGTTTTTCCGGGATTCGAAAACGCATTGCCCTTTTCCTATGCCCTGGGCGCATCGGCCGGAGTATTAGCCATTGTGATAGCCACTGCCGTTTATGTCCCCAATTACACCATTTATTTACTGTTTATTGGCCCGGTAAAACTCAAATACATTGCGTTGGTTTCGGTATTGCTCGATTTGATATTAATTACCGATGGCAATGCAGGCGGTCATTTGGCTCACCTGGGCGGAGCGCTGTTTGGTTATTTGTATAGTTCACAATTAAAAAACGGTAATGATCTGTCGCAAGGATTCGGAAAAATTATGGATACGCTTGCAGGTTGGTTCAAACCCAAAAGTAAATTAAAAGTAACCTACCGAAGGGGAGAAACGGAAATTGAATACAATGCCCGAAAACAAACCGAACAAAAAGAAATAGATGTCATTTTGGAAAAAATTGCCAAATCGGGTTACGAAAGCTTAAGCAGCAAGGAAAAAGAAATTTTATTCCGGCAAAGCCGTAAAAATTAAGGTTAAAAGCTTTGTTACATTTAAGGTTCTGAACGCTTTTTTTTTTAAGTTCTGCTTTGCTATTTGTATCTTTCGGCGAATTAATATCCTATGATTAACCGCCTGGCAAAACAAATTCTTTTATTTTTCAATGTAATAGTTATTGTGTTTTTACTATTGGGATTTTTCGGTGGTAAAATATCTCCGGCTTTACTTCCCGGATTAGCAATCTTTACCTTGTTTTTCCATATTTTGGCCTTTGTTAACCTGGGTTTTATATTTTTTTGGTTTGTTTTTAAGAAGTACTACTTTTTATTTTCACTTCTTGCGCTGTTGCTGGTATACAAACCCCTGCTTGAAACTTTTCATTTGATTCCACCACGCGAGATCAAACAATTCAACACTCCTTTTTCTGTATTGTCGTACAATGTAAAAGTTTTCGATTTGTATAACTGGCGAAAAAACAAACAATCGCTGGGTGAGTTTTATCGGTTTATTCGAACCGTTTCACCTGATGTAGCATGTTTTCAGGAATACTTTACTTCGACCAACGGTACGTTTCCCGTTCACGATTCCCTGATACAAAATCAGGGTTTTACCCAGGCTCACATCGCCTTCAGCAGTCAGTTAAACAACGGCCACAACTTTGGAATTGCTACTTACAGTCGTTTTCCAATTATAAATAAAAGCGACATTCATTTTCCGAATACCCATAACATGGCCATTGTTACCGATGTGAAAATTGAAGACGACACCCTGCGAATAATAAACTGTCATTTGGAATCGGTAAAATTTTTAAAAGAAGATTATATCTTTATCGACAGCCTTCCGGTTTTGAATGATAAAGCAAGAATAAAAGGAGCCAAAGGCGTAATGCACCGCTTAAAAAACGCCTCGCAAATAAGGGCCGTACAAACCCGGGAAATAATCCGAATGGTTGAAGAATCGCCATACCCGATAATACTTTGCGGCGATTTTAACGATGTACCGGCATCGTACACTTACCAATCGCTAAGTAAAGATTTTACCGATTCATTTAAACAATTACATATTGGCATGGGCGGAACTTTTCCCCGTTTTTTCCCAGCTTTACGCATCGATTACATACTTTATCAGAAACCGCTGCAGTGCACGCATTTTACTTTATTTCGAAATAATCTGTCTGATCATTATCCGGTTTACGGCATCTATACCTTACCTTAGCAAAAAAACACACTTTATGGATAAACGCGTTCGTTACATAATAGGATTTATTGGAATTGCTTTATTGGTAGCCGGCCTTTGGTATTTTCGTTCGTTGGTTGCCTATGTACTGATAGCAGCGGCCATTTCCATTTTAGGTCAGCCCTTGTTAAAACTTCTGACAAAACTTAAAATCAAAAAAAAATCGATGCCCCAAAGTTTGGCTGCCGCCATTACTTTAATTTTGATTTGGGGAGCCATCATCTTATTTTTCAGCTTGTTTATACCACTGGTTATACACGAAGCCAATATACTTTCACAAATCGATGTCAACACCCTGTATTCCCGAATCCAGGAACCATTGGAACACATTCAACAGGCTTTACTTAACCTGGGTTTATTCGAAAACAGTGTTGATTTCCAGAATTACATAACCACCCGGCTCATGTCGGTATTAAACGTTACGTATTTATCAAATATTTTTTCAGGATTAACCGCCACCCTGGGAAATTTACTAATTGCTTTTTTTGCTATTTCTTTTATCACCTTTTTCTTTTTAAAAGACGCGTCACTTTTTTCCGATGGGCTTATGCTGGTTATCCCCGACCAGTTTTCGGATGAGATTAAACACATATTAAACTCGATAAAATCGTTGTTAACCCGCTACCTGGGCGGAATAATTATTGAAGTTATTCTGGTAATGATTCTGGTTACCCTGGGATTATGGCTGGTGGGCATTGGTTTTGAACATGCCGTCCTGTGTGGTTTATTCAGCGGCATTCTGAACGTAATTCCTTACATTGGGCCATGGATTGGTGCTGCATTCAGTATTCTGATTGGTGTGGCAACAAACATCGACTTACCTTTTCAATCGGAATTATTGCCCCTGATTGGGTGGATGGTTTTGGTATTTGCCACCGTACAAACCATCGACAATGTACTGTTTCAACCCCTGATTTACAGCAGTAGCGTTAATGCGCATCCTTTAGAAATTTTTCTGATAATTATGATGGCTGGTAGTTTGGCCGGAATTGGCGGAATGGTTCTGGCCATTCCAACTTATACCGTTTTGCGGGTAATAGCCAAAGAATTTCTGAGCAGTTTTAAAGTGGTACAGAAACTCACCAAAAACATTTAATCGCTCCTTTGTAAATAATTTGCTAACTTCAATCCAATCTTTTTTCGTTGCATCCATAATTTTTTTATGTTTGTAAGAAGGAATATACTCCTGAAAAATCAACGTAAGAACCATGCATAAATACCTTTTATTACTATTTATACCGCTTCTATTTAATGGTGTTTTTGCACAAGCCGACTTTACCATTCAGGGAAATCTTTGCCAGGGAAATACCTTAAGCTTTACCGATGCCTCGGTTGTTGCCGACAGCTGGACCTGGGATTTTGGTGATACCGAAGGGAGTAACGAACAAAATACGACCCACAGTTATGCCGACAGTGGAACTTATACCGTAACACTCTCCATTGTTAGCGGAGCCAACACCTACAGTAAAAGCAGAACCTATCAAATCTCAAAAAATCCAACTGCCGATTTTCTGATCGACACCACCCGATACTCCAGCTATAGCCGAATATTTACTGACTCATCGACGCTTTACAATACTTTTTCCCAAAACATCTGGAACTTTGGCGACAACAATGCAGCTGTTGAAACCCAAAACCGAAACTACTTATACAAATACCTGGCTGCAGGCAGTTACACGGTTAAAATGCGGGTTATTGATTCAAAAGGATGCACAGACTCTATAAGCAAAAACCTTGAAATATACGACCGCTTTAAGGTTCCCAATGTGTTTACACCAAATGAAGATTTGGTAAACGATGAATTTATTGTAACATCGAACGGAGTGAGTCGGTTTTCAATAGAAATATACAGTCGCTGGGGTAATTTACTGTTTAAACGAAGTGGCCAGGAGCAAATAGTCTGGGATGGCAGGTTGCCCGATGGAACAATAGTTAATCCGGGAACCTACTATTATGTTATAACTCCCCAGGACGACACCGATAACTACGAGACGGAACAAGGATTTGTAACTGTATTTTATTAATCAGCTATGGCATTTACTAATCTTCAAATGCTGGAAGCCTTAAATTTTAAAAATCCCGGAAGATCGCTTTTGGTATTGTCTCTACTTTTGCTATCGGCTGGCTTGCCACTTTCTCCTTTTTTGGTAGGGGCATCACAGTTTTTTTTATTACTGAGCTGGTTCATCGAGGGTGATTTTAAAAACAAATGGCAACGCCTGAAAAGCAATCGTGTATTACATGTATTTCTGATTCTGCCTTTGCTTCATGTTTTGTGGCTTTTTAATACCTCCGATTATGCATATGCACTTCACGATATCAAAATAAAGTTACCCTTGTTAGTGTTTCCCATATTATTAGGGACCACAAACCCCATAACAAAAAAAGAGTTGAATTTAATACTCGCTGTGTTTGTTCTGGCTGTTTTCAGTGGAACCATGGTTACCATGTCCATACTCACAGGCGTTTACCCCTATCATTATACCGACATACGTGAAGCTTCCATTTTTATTTCGCACATCCGTTTTGGTTTAATGATAGCCTTCGTGTTGGTTGTCCTTGGTAAATTTATTACCGAAGCACTTCACTTAAATCAAAAAAATAAGGCCCTGGCTTTATCTGCCTTATTCATATGGATGCTCTTTTTTCTGGTAATTTTACAGTCGGTAACCAGTTGGGTCATTTTGTTTTTTCTGGTTTTCTTCCTTTTCTTTTTTTATTACAAACAAATTACAAAAGCTTTCTTAAAAATAGCAGGGTGGCTGGTACTTATATTACTTGTAGTAGGTACAAGCACCTTGTTTGGCGTTTTGATATATAATTTTTACTTTAAAGAAACCATTGCCTTTAACGAACTCCCAAACAAAACTCCCCGAGGCAACCTGTATTTAAACGACACCACTACACGTACCAAAGAAAACGGTCATTATGTGCGGGTTTTAATTAGTTACAAAGAACTGGGACAAACCTGGCCCACTTTAAGTCAAATTCCGTTTAATGGAAAAGATGCCAATGGTTATTCAATTTGGGCTACCATGATTCGTTACCTTACTTCAAAGGGGCTGCCAAAAGATCAGGATGGATTACTTGCGTTAGAACCCGAAGACATTCAAATGATTGAAAAAGGATTTGCCAGTTGTGTGTATCGCAGCAAATTTATTCCCTACATAAAAGCCTATAGCATTTTATGGGAACTCGACCGATATTTTAAAAGTGGAGACGCCAATAACAAATCGGTGGCTCAGCGTATTGAATACCTTAAAGCAGCCGGACACTTAATTTCAAAACATTTTTGGTTTGGTGTGGGCACCGGCGATTTAAACAACGATTACAAAAAAGCTTTTGCAGAAATTAACAGCCGCTTGCATCCTGAAAATCAACACCGCGCACACAATCAATACCTTACCTTTTTTGTGGCTTTTGGTATTTTTGGATTTATGCTGGCCTTGAGCAGTATGTTTTTGCCCCTTATTTGGCAGGGAAACAAACATAATCTGATGCTTATTTCATTTGTATTTATAACTTTTATAAGCATGTTAAACGAAGACACTTTAGAAACGCAAGCCGGTGTTTCGTTTTACATTTTTTTCTATACCTTGTTATTATTCTCATCAAGCAATAAAAAATGATAAAATTATCGGTTGTTATCATAACCCTGAACGAAGAAAAAAACATTGCCCGCTGCATAAAATCTGTGGCTCCCATTGCCGACGAAGTTTTAGTGGTTGATTCCTACTCAAGCGATAACACAAAAACCATTTGCCATGAGCTGGGCGTGAATTTTGTGGAGCATCCTTTCGACAACTTTGTTGCTCAGAAAAATTTTGCCGATCAATCGGCCCGGTACAATCATATTTTATCGATTGATGCCGATGAAGAACTTTCGGAACAGTTGCTGGCATCTATTAAAAAAGTAAAAGAAAACTTTACAGCCGATGCCTACGAATTTAACCGGCTTAACAATTATTGCGGCAAATGGATAAAACATTCGGGCTGGTATCCCGACCGTAAACTCCGACTGTACGACAGAACAAAAGGACATTGGGGCGGTGTAAAAATTCATGAGAAAATTGAAATGCAGGCCGGCACCTCAACGGCATTTTTAAACGGCAATTTACTGCATTACTCGTACACATCAGTTCAGGATCATATTTCCCAGGCCAACCGTTTTTCGACGCTGGGCGCCGAAAGTTCCATTAACAAAGGCCGCAAAGCAAACCTTATTAAGGTTGTTCTGTTTCCCTTTTGGCGCTTTATTCGTAACTACCTGTTAAAACTTGGTTTTTTAGATGGTTATTATGGTTTTGTGGTTTGTATAATTATTAGCCACGAAAACTTTTTAAAATATGTAAAGATGCTAGAATTACAAAAAAACAAAAACGTTTGACCATGCTCAATCAATTAAAAAAAGTAAATCGCGAACACTCCACCTCATTAAAATATTCCTTACTAATTCCCAGCTGGAACAACCTTGAGTACCTTCAGCTTTGCATAAACAGCATCCGAAAAAATTCCAGTTTTACCCATCAACTTATTGTTTTGATTAACGAAGGAAACGACGGAACTTTAAATTGGGTTGAATCGCAGTCTGATATAGATTATGTGTACAGCCCTAAAAACATTGGCATTTGCTATGGATTGAACGCCTGTCGCTCATTGGTTAAAACTGATTTTATGGTTTACATAAACGACGACATGTATTTACTTCCCGGGTGGGATTCGGCTTTTGACAACGAAATAAAACAATTAAACCATCGTCTTTTTATGCTCTCGGCAACAATGATTGAACCCGTTGAAACCGGAAACCCCTGCGTTTTAGTGCAGAACTACGGACGCGATATGGTGACTTTTCGTGAGGCGGATTTACTTAACAATGTGGTTCAGCTAAACAAAGACGATTGGTTTGGAAGCACCTGGCCTCCCAATATTTTACCCACAGAACTTTGGGATTTGGTAGGTGGAATGAGCATTGAATTTTCACCCGGTTTTTACTCCGATCCCGATTTGTCGATGAAACTCTGGAAAGCAGGAGTCAGGCATTTTAAAGGATTAGGAAACAGCAAAGTATATCATTTCGGTTCCAAGTCGACCAAAAGAGTACGAATCAACAAGGGTAGCGATCAGTTCCTGATGAAATGGGGGCTTAGCTCTAATACTTTTGTAGTAAAATTCCTTAAACGTGGAGAAAAATATTCAGGAATACTGAATGAACCAAAGCTAAGTAAACTTCTGAAGTGGAAAAACAAACTTAAACGAATGCTAAAGGCTTAATAAAGTAGCACTCCTTTTCCCTGACGAAGAATTACAAACTCCTCAGTAGTGCAATCAACAACGGTTGATGGTTCATTGTCTCCATAACCTCCGTCGATAACCACATCGACCAGGTGTTCGTACTTTTCATGAATCAACTCGGGATCGGTGGTGTATTCAATAATTTCATCCTCATCGTGAATGGAAGAAGTTAAAATGGGATTGCCCAATTCTTTTATTATGGTGCGGATAATCTCGTTGTCGGGCACCCGGATGCCAACGGTTTTTTTACGGGCTTTAAAAATCCGGGGAATCTTGTTATTGGCTTCAACCACAAAAGTAAAGGGGCCAGGAAAATTTCGCTTCATTAGTTTAAATACATCGTTGGCCAAATGACTGGTATAATCGGCAATTTGGCTTAAATCGTAAAAAAGAAACGAAAAGTGGGCTTTTTCCAAATCGATTCCGCGAATACGTGCCACCCGGTTTACTGCCTTGGGTTTGTTAATATCGCATCCTATACCATAAACCGTATCGGTCGGAAAAATAACCACACCGCCATTACGCAAAATATCAACTATTTTTTGAACTTCGCGTTGGTTCGGGTTCTCAGGATAAATTTTTATCAACATAGGCTTTACCTTAAAAATACAGTATTCCTTTATTGTAATTGCCTATAAACATACAAACAACAAAGCAATACTGCACAAAAAAAAGTGAAAATTAGCCGTTTAATTTATGGTAATCTTCTAAAAACTTCTTTAATCCACTTTCGGTTAAGGGGTGTTTCAGCAAACCAAGAATAGGCTCCAGCGGACAAGTAGCTATATCGGCTCCCAGTTCAATACATTTTATAATATGCATGGTATTGCGGATAGAAGCAGCCAAAACCTGAGTTCCCATACCATAATAATTAAACATATCAACAATCTGGCCTATCAGCTCCATGCCGTCGTGCGAAATATCGTCGAGGCGACCTACAAATGGTGAAACATAGGTGGCTCCGGCTTTAGCAGCCAGCAAAGCTTGTCCGGTAGTAAATACCAGGGTACAATTGGTTCGAATCCCTTTTTTCGATAAATACTTAATGGCTTTAATTCCCTCTTTTATTACAGGAACTTTTACCACAATCTGTGGATGCAAAGCTGCCAGTTTTTCACCTTCGGCAATCATACCCTCATAATCGGTTGAAATAACTTCAGCGCTTACGTCACCATCAACAATCTCACAAATATCAACATAATGCTTTAAGATATTTGCTTCGCCTTTTATGCCTTCTTTTGCCATTAGCGAAGGATTGGTAGTTACTCCATCAATTATGCCCAGTTCCTGAGCTTCTTTTATTTGAGCCAGGTTTGCAGTGTCGAGAAAAAATTTCATGATTTGTTGTTTTAAATTAGTCGATACAAAAATAGGAATAAGCAACTGAATCAACGGCCCAAAGCACTTATTTTAATCATACTTTGCAACATGAGTAAAATTGTATGGTCGTTACAGAAGCTCACGATGGCCGGCAATTAAATTCATTACAAGGTAAACTCTCGAGACAAAAAAATGTTCTGTACAAAAAAAGGGAGACCATATTTCCTCCCTTTTTAACCTTGTATTGGTTTGAATTTTATTGAGCGGGTTCATTTTTCTGAACGTAAAGCGTTACTATTTTCAACATGGTTTCGCTGGCTTTTTCCATACTTTGTACCGGAACAAATTCGTATCGGCTGTGGAAATTATGTCCACCGCTAAAAATATTAGGTGTGGGCAGTCCCATATACGAAAGCCGTGCACCATCGGTTCCTCCGCGAATGGGCTTTATGTTGGGAACAATTCCAAGCTGCTCCATGGCTTCTTTAGCTGTTTCAACAATGTGATAGTATGGTTCAATCATTTTTTTCATATTGAAATACTGATCCTCAATCTCCAGCGTAATGTAATTGTTGCCGTATTCCTGATTCAAAGCGTTTACCACTTGCTTTAAACGTTCTTTTTTCTCGTTAAATTTGTCGGTATCGTGGTCGCGTATTAACAATTCAGCCTCGGAACCTTCCACATTGCCCGAGGCGTGCAACACATGGTAAAATCCCTGATAACCTTCGGTATATCGGGGTGTTTCCTCAACAGGCAAAGCGCCAATTACACGGTTTAAAATTAAAATGGCATTCACCATCTTGTTCTTTGCCTCACCCGGATGAACATTTTTACCGACAATGCTTATTTTAGCATGAGCCGCATTAAAATTTTCGTATTCCAACTCGCCAATAGCTCCCCCATCGATTGTGTAGGCAAAATCGGCTCCGAATTTCTTCACATTAAACAGGTTTGCACCGCGTCCAATTTCTTCGTCGGGTGTAAAAGCAATTTTAATAGGCCCGTGCTTAAACTCCGGGTTTTCCGAAATGTACTGTGCCATTTGCATGATGGCTGAAATTCCTGCTTTATCGTCAGCTCCCAACAGGGTATTGCCGTCGGTTACAACCAAATCCTGATTTACATAGTTTAGCAACTCCGGAAATTCCGAAGGAGAAAGCACTATGTTTTTTTCCAGGTTCAAAATAATTTCTTTTCCCGAATAGTTTTTAACGATAATAGGTTTCACATTATCAGCAGGCATATCTGGACTGGTGTCTAAATGAGCAATAAAACCAATCGCTGGTACTTTAAAATTAACATTCGATGGAATGGTAGCGTATAAATAGGAATTCTCATCGAGTTCGTTTTTATTTATTCCCATTTGTTCCAACTCTTCTTTTAACTGTTTTGCTAAATTAAATTGTTTGTTGGTACTCGGGCAGGTGGTCGATTTTTCGTTCGATTGCGTATCAATTTTAGCGTAGCGAATAAAACGTTCGGTTATTTTCTCCATATATTAATATTGTGTGCTGTATTTTTTAAGTTCTTTGTTTAATGCCTTTTCATTCCTACATAGTTTATTCAACAATGCGTGAAACTGTGTTCCATGATTCCGATGTACGGTGTGGCATAATTCATGCAAAATTACAAAGTCTGACAAATGTTCAGGCAGACGCATCAAATGAATATTCAAATTGATGTTATTTTTTGACGAACAACTGCCCCAGCGTGACTTAAGGTTCTTTACTCTTATATCATTTATAGTAAATCCAAATTTATCGGCCATCCATTGGGTTCTTTTGGGTAAATAGGCTTTGGCTTCTGTCCGCAAAACACCGGTAACAAACTTCATTAACAGTTTCTGGTTTTGTTCCCCTGTAATATCGGTCGTTTCGGGAAAAATTACCGTAATTAAATCACCCTCTTTTTTACTTCCTACATGTGCTGCTTTGTGCCTGCCAATTTGAATTTTATGGAAACGGGTAACTATAACAGATTCGTTGGTATAGCGGGGACTCGCATCTTTTTTTTCCTTAAGTATTTTTGCGTGCTTAATAATCCAGTTGGTTTTCTCCACCGCAAAACGAAATCCCATGGAATAAGTCATCAGCATGGGAATAACTACTTTGGGTGGTTCATTTGGTCTTAGTTTTATCGACAAATGTTTGGCATTGTGATGTTTGTAAATTAACACCTCACCCACTTGCGGTAAATTGAAGACTTTGGATTTCATGAGTTTTTCTAAAAAAAACGGGTAAGCTACTTACATCGCACCGCTCAACCACCTACCCTTGCTTCCTTCCGGACCTGGGGGGTTTCAGCAGGAGCTGGTCGTATAAGACTTACCCGCGCACAAAAGTAGTAATAATTCAAAAACCTGCAAACACGCAGCTAAAAATTATCAAGCATTCCAACAAACAACATACCAGACAATTAACACACTGAAACCTTAAAATTACTTTTCTTAACCATTAGTTATAAGCGCTTTAGATTCGATGCAAAAATTTGATGAATAATAGTTACAAAAAAGTATCTTTGCCTCATAAGTAAAAAAACATGACAACGAGCAACAACAACCTGGTTAAATATACCATGACTATCGGGCTTTATTTGGGCATCATCTGCTCGGCCAGTGTATTTCTTTTCCATGTAATGAGTAGGATACACATTCCCGGTGACTCTATAGGTGTGGTAAATACAGCAATAATGGCTTTTTTAATGCTTTTTTATGGCCGTAAATACCGCGACACGATGCACCAAGGAGTTTTTATCTACCGCCAGGCCTATAAGTTTTGTCTATTGCTGGTGCTTTTCTCCGGATTTATATACGCTTTTTTTTCTTATATTTATTATGCCATTATTCAACCACAGGGCATTAGTTATTATATCGATCAGATAAAATTAATTTATTCACAACAACCCGGGCTAACTCCGGAGCAGGTTGATACACTGATTACCCTTTACAAAAGCACCATCACACCGGGTATGATGGCATTTGTTGTTTTTTTATCACATGTATTCATGGGTGCTTTGGTTAGTTTGCTGGCTGCAGTATTCATTAAAAGCCCGGTACAATTTACTCAGGAAAACAATTAAACCCCAACGTATGAACTTAAGTATAGTTGTTCCCTTATATAATGAAGAAGAATCGCTTAGCGAGTTGGTTGCCTGGATTGCCAAGGTGATGTACGAAAAAAGCCTGAGCTACGAAATTTTGCTTATCGACGACGGAAGTACCGACAAATCGTGGCACGAGATTGAGATGCTGGCCCAGGAATACGGCTCGGTACGTGGTATTAAATTCCGCAGGAATTATGGCAAATCAGCTGCATTACACTCAGGGTTTCAGGCTGCCGAAGGCGATGTAATAATCACCATGGATGCTGACCTGCAGGATAGACCCGACGAAATTCCCGGTCTTTTCTATATGATAACCAAAGAAGACTACGATATGGTTTCGGGTTGGAAGAAAAAACGCTACGACCCCATAACCAAAACCATTCCCAGCAAATTTTACAACTGGACTGCCCGCAAAGCCACCGGCATAAAACTGCATGATTTTAACTGTGGACTGAAAGCCTACAAAAACGAAGTGGTTAAATCGATTGAGGTTTATGGCGAAATGCATCGCTACATTCCTGTTCTGGCAAAACAAGCGGGATTTACCAAAATTGGTGAACGAGTAGTAAAACATCAGGCACGCAAATATGGGGTTACCAAATTCGGACTGGAACGCTTTGTAAATGGGTTTCTCGACTTAATGTCTATTATATTTATGACCCGTTTCGGCAAAAAACCCATGCACCTTTTCGGAACCCTCGGCATTCTTGTGTTTTTGTTTGGATTTTTTGCGGCCGTTGCTGTTGGAGCAAAAAAACTGATTGCCATTGCCAAAGGAGTCAGCGCCATTTTGGTAACCGACAATCCCTATTTTTACCTTTCATTGGTATGTATGATTATCGGAACCCAGCTTTTCCTGAGCGGTTTCCTTGGCGAACTGGTATCACGCAGCTCATCAGACAGAAACCATTATCAGATAGATAAAGAAATTTAATTTTTCCTTACAAAAAATAAACAGCTATCAGCTCAGATGAGCCGGTGGCTGTTTTTAATATCCATTTACCCATACTTTTTCAAATAAAATACCCTGCCATAATTTGCCCACTATTTTGTAAATTTGTTCAAAACGTGGGTCCATGAAAAGCTATCAGAACCTTACTATCAAGCAATGGGCAGTTGAAGACCGACCCCGGGAAAAGCTTCTCAGCAAAGGAATTGCTTCGCTTAGCGATGCCGAACTTATTGCCATACTGCTGGCAACCGGAACTAAAAACCTCTCGGCTGTCGATTTGGCAAAAAACATTCTGGCCAATGCTGAAAACAACCTACACCTGTTGGGAAAACAAAATGTAAACGATTTAAAAAAAGTAAACGGCATAGGCGAAGCTAAAGCCATAACCATTATAGCAGCACTGGAATTAGGCAAGCGCCGGAAACTGGCCGATCTGAACCGGAAAAAAATTACATGCAGTAACGATGCCTTTGAATTGTTTCAACCTCTTTTAGGCGATTTACCCCACGAGGAATTTTGGGTAGCTTACCTGAACCGGGCTAACGCACTTATCGATAAAGAGCGCATCAGCACCGGTGGAATCACCGGGACAGTTATCGATGTAAAAATAATTCTAAAACACGGCATCGAAAAACTGGCCAGCAGTCTGATTCTTGTGCACAATCATCCGTCGGGAAACATACAACCCAGTCAAAACGATAAAACCATCACAGAAAAAATAAAAACAGCAGCCCTCCCACTCGACATTCAGGTAATAGACCATCTGATAATTGGCGATACAAGCTATTTAAGTTTTGCCGACGAAGGGTTATTGTAATTATTTAAAAACCTGTTGACAAATACCTTTAAGATTTTAAAAAGCTTTTTCCTCACATACCACTTTTTACAGATATTTTTCGCACTTTTACAACATAATTTAAACGGCAGGAGAAATGGTGATAAACATTGGCGAGAACAACTCACTATTTAACCAATACATTGCAGAAATCAGGGATCAGGAAGTTCAGCAGGATAGCATGCGCTTTCGCCGGAACCTGGAGCGTGTTGGTGAAATCTTTGCTTATGAAATAAGCAAAAAGATGGAATTTTATTCCACAGAAGTTACAACCCCGCTGGGAATTGCAGAAGTTCCGGTTCTTAGTGCGCAACCGGTAATTGCCAGCATTATGCGGGCCGGCTTACCCATTCATCAGGGTTTCCTGAATTCATTCGACAAAGCAGAGAATATTTTTATTACGGCCTATAGGAAGTACGAAAAAGACGGAACCTTTCAGATTAATTTTGAACACATTTCGGGGCCTACGGTCGATGAAAAAGAAGTTATTCTGGTCGACCCGATGCTGGCTACTGGCGCTTCAATGGTTTTGGCTTATAACGCGCTTTTGCGCAAAGGAACTCCCAGGCACACCCATATTGTTTCAGTAATTGCCAGCAAAGAAGGTATTGAGTACATGCAAAAACATCTGGTGGGCAAGAAATATACCCTATGGACCGGCGCCATTGACTCAGAGTTAACTGTAAAATCGTATATTGTTCCCGGCTTGGGCGATGCCGGCGATTTAGCCTACGGAGCCAAAGAATAAAATACCGCATTACTGATTTTTAAACACCTCAATCCTTAGAAAACTTAAGGCATTTGGATTCATCGCTGCACGCAGCCAATAATTCTGCTATATTCTTTTTTAGTACCGGATGTACAAAATCCGGATCAATTTCACACAGGGGAAGTAAAACAAAATTCCGCAGGTGCAAACGCGGATGCGGGACCTGAAGGTTATCAGTCTGTAAAACCCGGTTTCCATAAAACAATAAATCAATATCCATACTGCGCGATGCATATTGCTGTGCTTCCCGCACACGTCCCAGGGAACGTTCAATTAGCTGCAACTCCTGAATCAAAGCTACGGGTTCCAATGGGGTAATAACCTGAATTACCTGATTTAAAAAAAAGTCCCTGCTCTCGAATCCCCAGGGGGGTGTTTCATAAACCGACGACTGCCCAACAATAGTCCCTACCCTATCGCCAATGAGCTTTATGGCATCGGCCAGCAACTGCCAGCGATCGCCCTGATTACCTCCCAGTTCAAGAAATACCTTTTCCATTTCATTCGAATTGATACATCAGGCAAAATTAAAAAAATTAATTTGTGCCTATAATTTTACTTCAAGTTCTAAACGAATGTAAATTTTCTTAAATTTAATCCCTATTAAACCAAATTATTATGAGTGAGTCAGTACTTAAAGCCCTGATGCAGCTATTTGCCATAATTGCACATGTAAATAAAGACGGCGTATCAACCAAGTCGCGCTCCATAGTCGAAAGTTATTTAAAGATGCAACTCAGCCAAACGCAGGTTGAGGAATATCTGGAACTTTTTGGTGATTATGTAGAGATTCACCAGGGAGGAGCATCGTCGCGTGATGGAAACCGCGACCGTAAGCGCACCTCGTCGAACTCCGTTAAAGTACTGCGTATATGCCAGCAGATTAACGAGGAACTGCAACAGGACCAAAAAATTTTGGTGGTGCTGCAGTTACTTGAATTTATTAGTTACGGCGAAGTAATTTCAGAAAAAGAACTCGATTTTGTAAAAACGGTTTCCGATGTATTCAATATTCCTGAAGATGAATACCAAAACAGCTTTAACTTTATTCTGGACGGAAACATCGATAAAATTCCTTTTAAAAAACAGGTTCTAATTCTCGACAGCAATGCCCAGGCTCCATCGGAAAGCTTTAAACACATACCGTTTAAACAACTGAGCGGACGTATTGTGATGCTAAACCTTCCGTCAATAAACATGTTCGCTTTTCGCTATGTAGGCGAAACCGATTTGTACCTGAACGGCCACAGTATTTTATTGAACCGCACCTATATTTTACCCAAAGGTTCGGCCATACGCAGTTCGCGACTGGGAACCATCTATTACAGCGATATTGCTGCCAAATTTATTGATTCACACCTGGAACAAAAAGTGGTGTTTACTGCCAAAGATGTAGAGTTTCGCTTTAAAAACAGCACAAACGGCATCCATAAATTTAACTTTAGTGAACACGGCGGCGAACTGATTGGCATCATGGGCGGAAGTGGCGTGGGCAAATCAACCCTGCTCAATGTATTGAATGGAAACCTGATGCCTCAAAGCGGTCAAATTCTCATTAACGGATACGACCTGCACAAGGACAAAAAAAAGCTGGAAGGCGTCATTGGTTTTGTGCCGCAGGACGATTTGCTGATTGAAGAGCTGAGTGTTTACCAAAACCTTTATTACAATGCCAGGCTGTGTTTTAAAGATTACAGCGAAGCTGAGATTGAAGAGGCAGTAAACAAAATATTGGACGATTTGGATTTGCGCGAAACCAAGGATCTGATTGTGGGAAATCCGCTGAAAAAGACCATCAGCGGAGGACAACGCAAAAGGCTTAACATTGCACTGGAACTTATCCGCGAGCCTTTGGTCCTATTTGTGGATGAACCTACTTCGGGACTTTCATCGATGGATTCGGAAATGGTGATGGACCTGCTTAAAGAGGTTACCCTGAAAGGAAAACTGGTGATAGTGAACATCCACCAACCCTCGTCCGATATTTTTAAAATGTTTGACAAACTGCTTATCATGGATCGGGGTGGTTACCTGATTTATTATGGGAACCCGGTCGATTCGGTAGTTTATTTTAAAACCATGAGCAACCATGTGAATGCCATGGAAGCCGAATGTTACCATTGCGGAAATATCAACCCCGAAAAAGTATTGCAAATTGTTGAGTCGAAGGTAGTAGACGAATACGGGCGGGTAACCCGAACACGAAAAACATCACCACAGGAATGGGCTGGACTGTACCTGAAGAATATTTCATCGAAAAATAAAATGGATTTCGAAAAACAGGAACTTCCCAAAAATAATTTTGCTATTCCGGGGGTGTTCAAACAATTTCGGATTTTCTCGGTACGTAACATCCTTTCAAAACTATCGAACCGACAGTATATTTTAATTAATTTTCTCGAAGCTCCCCTGCTGGCAGCAATTCTGGCATATTTTACCAAATACATCGAAGGCACAAGCGACAATCCCAATGCTTATGTTTTTAGCGCCAACGAGAATGTCCCCATTTACCTTTTTATGGCTGTGGTAGTGGCCATCTTTATTGGTCTTACGGTAAGTGCCGAAGAGATTATTAAAGACCGGCAACTGCTGAAACGCGAAAAATTTCTGAACCTGAGCCGTTTCAGTTACCTCAACAGCAAAATACTGATACTCTTTCTTATATCGGCCATACAAACCCTAAGCTTTGTACTCATTGGCCACAGCATTATGGAACTAAACGGGCTTACCCTGGCACACTGGCTGATGCTTTTTTCAGCCGCTTGCGCATCGAACATGATTGGCTTGAATATTTCTGCGGCACTCGATTCGGTAATCACCATTTACATTATGATTCCTTTTCTGGTGGTTCCACAACTCCTTTTTAGCGGTACTATGGTTAAATTTGAGAAGCTGAACCGCTCCATCAGCTCGTACGAGCATGTTCCGCTTCTGGGCGATTTAATGGTCTCGCGATGGGCTTATGAAGGCATTGCGGTGAAGCAGTTTCGCGATAACGAATACCAAAAACATTTTTATTTCCTCGAAAAAAAGAAAAGTGAAGCCAGCTATATTGCCTCATACCTGATTCCTGCTTTAGCGGCTCGCATCTCAAAGATTCAATATACCGAAGACAATGTAGCGCGGGCGCATCATGTGGAGATTCTGCACAAAGAATTGCTGAAACTGAATCAGCGAACACCCAAATATCCGTTCAAAGCGGTTTCGCAGGTGCAACCCGATAAGATTAACGATGCCCTGATAAAGCAAATTCAGGAACACCTGCAACTGGTTACCCAATATTATCAGAAGATTCAAAACAAGGCCATCAGCATGCTCGATGAACAAGTAAATGAATTAACCAATCAACTGGGCAGTAAAGAGGCTTTGGTTGAGCTAAAAAAGAACTACTACAACGATTTTTTAGCCGATTTGGTTATGAATCGTAACGAATTACACAAGATTCACGACACCGGCGAAGGCTATGTGCAACTTTCGGATCCCATTTATCGCGACCCGGTCAGCTCAAACGGCCGTGCACATTTCTATGCCCCGGTTAAAAAAATGGGTTCGCTCGAAATTGATACCTATATCTTTAACCTAAGTATTATCTGGCTTTTCTCATTGCTTATGTACGTGCTTTTAATAACCGATGCCTTCCGTAAATTGATTGAATCGGTTTCGGTACTGAAAAGGAAAGGGAATTGATTCTTTATTAATACTGGATGTAAGATTATAAAAGATTAGATTTTTGAACCTGACAACTGCCTGACATTAGTTTGGGAAGCCCAAACTAATGTCAGGCAGTTGTCGGCTAATTGTTAATTATTAAATGCAGATTGCTCACTGTTTAATGTTGTGCTCAGTATAATTTTAAGTAAAACATAAAATTCCTGAATCTATTCAATAAACAGGCCGGTTGAGAGAAGAAAACTGTGATAAAAACAGAAAAAGCTACCCTGAACAAACAAGGTAGCTTTTTTTTTACATTTTATTTTGGGTTATTGCATGTTTCCCTGCATGAATAAACCATACATTTCTTCAAAAGTCTGATTCAGTTTTTGACTGAGGTCTTTCTCTCCATAGCGTTGCGCCATCTCGTTCAGCCATTGCACGGTAGCAAAACATATTTGTTTGTCTTGTTCAGCCTGATTTGGGAACCGACGGTCGAGTTTGGTATAATAGCGCAAATCGTTTAAGGCATCGGCAGCCATTTTTTCAACCAACTCACGTCCCTGCTCCTGTAAGCCGGCTTCGAACAAGGCTTCTACAAAATGGGAATCCCAAAATTCCAAAGACATTTTCTCGATCGGTAACACCTCAAGTCCACGTAGCATAACCTGTTTGGCCGAATCCTTTTTATTTTCGGCAACGAGTGCTTTTGCCAGTCGTCCAAAATTATTGCGGATTTTAACAATACGAATGGTACGCCTGATGTTTTCGTCGAGGTAAACATGAGGATCGGCCATATTGCCCCAGCGAAATTTATTCATCAGGTTATCGTACAAAATATCGGTATCGATGCGTCCAATGGATTGATAGTCGAATGGAGTTTTAATGGGAACAAAACGATAGGCAAATCCTTCGAGCTGAAAGTAATCGCGCATATTGGTTTCGTTTCCGGTGCCTACAGTTACAAAATAAATGGGGCGTTCCCAGTTGGCCGAGGCCAGCAAATCGAGTATCATTAAATCGTTTTTAAGAATGTAGTTTGAGCCAATGTTCCAACGAATCTCATCCACAATTTCTCCGGCATTTTCTTCTTTAACAACTTTTTCTGCCAACACTTTTTCTTTATCAACCGTAATTTTGAATTTTTTAGTCGGGAAATAGTCCGTTTTCTCACCCATGGTGGTTTGAACCTGGGTTCGGGCATCGTCACTTGCAACAAAATCAATCACTTGTTTCAGTTCCACAGCATCGTTCACTCGTTCAAAAACAGGTACCTGATCGCGTTTGCCCAATACATATTGGTTTTTATTTAAACTAAATGGAACCGGTTCCGATTCGTAATATTTTGATTTCATTTGATCGATGTACCAATCGGTAATCAGGTAAGGAAGGCAAATCACACGAACATCGGTTCGTACCTCTTCAACTTCCTGTATGTACCAAAGCGGGAAGGTGTCGTTATCGCCGTTGGTAAATATTACCCCGTCTTTTTCTACAGAATTCAGGTAGTTATAGGCAAAGTCGCGGGCAATGTAACGGTCAGAACGGTCGTGATCGTCCCAGTTTTCGGCCGCCATTAGTGCGGGAATGAACAGGGTAACTACTGTTGCCATAACTGCCGATGGCGTTTCGCTCAGGTATTTTTTCAATGATTCGTAAATTCCAAGTACGCCCAATCCTATCCAGATGGCAAAAGCGTAAAACGATCCGGCATAAGCATAATCGCGTTCACGGGGTTGTTGCGGCGACTGGTTGAGGTACACTACAATGGCCAAGCCGGTAAGAATAAACAATGACATTACTATCCAGAAATTCTTTTTGTCTTTTCCCAGCTGATAAACAAGCCCGATGATTCCCAAAATAAAAGGAAGCAGGTAATATTTATTGTTTGCCCTATTGTTAGCATAAGTTGTGGGCAGATTGTCCTGTGGGCCTAAACGGGCTTCGTCGAGGAATTTGATGCCCGAAATCCAGTTGCCTTGTAATACGCCACCATGCCCCTGAATGTCGTTTTGTCGTCCGGCATAATTCCACATAAAATACCGCCAGTACATATGCCCTATCTGATAACGGATAAAAAAGCGCATGTTCTCCACAAAGGTGGGTTTGTTGAACGTTTCCAGTTCGCCCCGGTTATTTTCGGCTTTAATTTTATAACCTTTAACTTTTGCCCAGCTTTTGTAATCCTGAATGTGTTCTGGTTTCGATGAGTACATTCTAGGGAAAAACATGGTCAGCTTGGGATTGTAGTTGTATGAAATTTTGGGTTTTCCTTCTTCGTATCGTTCTTCACCTTTCATCCAGGTTTTGCCACCTTCTTTATAGGGGTCTTTTAGGTTTAAAGGCGTGTCGTAATACTGGCCAAACATCAGGGGGCGTTCACCATATTGTTCCCGGTTCAGGTAACCCAACAGCGAATAGGCATCTTCCGGATCGTTCTGGTCAATAGGAGGCGTAGCGTTTGAACGAATAATAATAACTCCGTACGACGAATAACCAATCATCATTACGGTAAAGGCAAGAATGATGGTATTCAATATCACCTGATGTTTTTTACGGGTATAATAGATACCTAAAGCCAATACGGCAGCCATAAGAAGCACAAAAAATATAACTCCCGAGTTAAAGGGCAGACCAAATGAATTTACAAATAGTAAATCAAAGACAAAGGCCACTTTAACCACTCCAGGAACTATAATCCACATAATGGTTCCCAGTATTATACCCGATAGAACCAAGGACCATATAACTCCTTTTACCGTAACCTGATATTTGCGGAAATAATAAACAAGAACCATGGCTGGTATGGCCAGCAGGTTCAAAAGGTGAACACCAATGGAAAGCCCAACAATAAAGGCAATAAGTATAATCCAACGGTTGCTGTGTGGTTCGTCGGCAATGTTTTCCCATTTTAGAATGGCCCAAAAAACAAAGGCGGTAATCAGCGAGGACGTTGCATAAACTTCGCCTTCGACAGCCGAAAACCAAAAAGTATCGGAAAAAGTATAAGCCAGGGCACCAATCATACCGCTTCCAATTATGGCAATGGTTTGCCCCAGCGACAATTCATTTTTGTTGATAATTTTCCGGGCCAGATGCGTGATGCTCCAGAACAAAAATAAAATGGTAAAGGCACTGGCCAGGGCCGACATAATATTGGCCATTACCGGAACCATTTCCAGGTTATTCCCGGCAAACAGTGTAAAGAAACGGGTTAAAAGCATAAATACCGGTGCCCCGGGAGGATGTCCTACCTCTAATTTAAAGCCGGTAGCAATAAATTCGCCACAATCCCAGAAACTTGCTGTGGGTTCAATGGTGCTTATGTAAACAAAAGCCGAAATGGCAAATGCCAGCCAACCAAAAATAACATTAAGTTTTTGATATCTCATTTCTAATCAATTTTACTGTTCGGTTTTTTTTAAAATACAGCTTGTTCCAAACTTTTTTAATGAAACTGCTGGTTTTATTTATTTAACTTAAAATATATTGTCTGAACGCTATTGTTCACTTTTAATTATCTGGTAAATATCTTTAATGCGTATGATACCAATGCCAAAAGCCAGCGTAACACTCAAAACTACCATTATACCTGCCTGAATTAGCCAGTTGTAGGGTAAATCGTTACTAATTATCCCTATGAGCAGTACGCCAGATGCAAATATCAATAATAAAATTAAAAGTTTATAATTAATCTGAAATTTAAAGATTTTAATGGCAATTATTACCTGAATAAGCGCGGTAATCGATTGGGTAATCAGACTGGCTACTGCCGAACCCAAAGCCTGAAAACGGGGAATAAGCACTAAATTCAATGAAATATTCAGAATCATTCCTGCAAAAGCCATAAGGTTTAACGCTTTTAAACTACCGTTGGCTGTTAGCAGGGTTCCAAATATGTAAGTAGTGCCAATTGCTATGAAACCAAACATAAGTACAGCAAATATCGATGCCGATGATTCCACGTGATGGTGGTACAATAAGTCCATAATCTCAGCCCGGTAAAAGGCACTTACCATGGCTACAACAATTGCTGGCACTACAATAAGAATAAACGAGAGTTGTGCCAATTGGCCAACAGCATCGCCCTGTTTAATCATTTTTGAAAAAATGGGAAGCAACAATCCGGCAAAAAGGAGGGCAAACATGGCCGCTGCATCTAAAATACGGAAAGCCTGTGCGTAAATGCCCGCCTGTGTGCTACCGTCAGCGAGCATGCGTTCCAGCATAACCGAATCAATACGGTTGTAAAATGCCATGAGTAGGGTAAGCAAGGCATAAGGATAGCTTTTTTTAAGGATGGCTTTAGAGAATTGCCAGTCGAATCGAAGCTTGATGCGTCCGCTGCGGAAAAGAACCAGCAAAAACGAAACCAGTGCTGTAAATAAGTAGGCTGTAGTTTGTGCATAAACAAACCATTTTATTTTGAAAGGTTCATCAGTCAGGTTGCCCCAAAGCAAAAAACTGCATATAATAATCATCAATGCCCGGTCGAGTACCGAAATAATACTATCAGTTTTAAACAGATGCAAGCCGGCCAGGTTCGAGCGAAAGTACAGAATGGTTGAAGCCAGGAACTGATTGAAAACCAAAAACAGCAGCAACTTCAATTGGTCCCAGCTGTAATCCCAAATCCAGGCTACGCCCATACTAATTACAAGGTAAAACACACCCAATATAAGGCGTAAACCTATAATGTTCGAAAAGTGTTTGTTTAATAAATGACTGTTTTGTGCAATGTTGCGGTTGTTAAAATTGGTGATGCCCAAATCGAGCAACATGTTTAAGATGAGCGAGAAATTAAAAAGCGCAAAGTAAAATCCGTATTGTTCAGCACCTACCACATTTTGAACCGTGCGGTCGATACCAAATATCCAAAAAGGCTTAATCAATAAATTAAGCGATAAAACTAAAGCCAGATTGGTTATAAATTTCTTTTTCAAAATATTTTGTATAAGAACTATTTATTTGTATTGAACGGCTCGCTGGCTTCAATCAGAACAAACCAGGCCTGTTTGCGCATAAAAGGGAAAACTGCAAAAATACAGCGATCAATTCCATGCAGGCATTTCAACAGGGGTTTAAAAACAAAGGTATTTCTAAAAGCGATGGCTGCCAGCGAACTGAAAAAAAAGTACGAAAGTTTTACTTTCCCAAAATAGCGGTTCAACGCTGTTAAATCGGGTTTAAGTAAGGGATGTTCATCTTCGGTACGCAAATGTGGTGTTCGGTTACGGTACCAGTTTATCAGCGGGTTATGTCCCAGTGGTTCCATAAAAATGGCTTTTCCTGAGGGGTTTAAAACCCTTGAAATTTCGTGGTACGATTTTTCAATATCCAAATGGTGAATAATTCCCGAACCACAAACCATATCGAACGACTGATTTTCGAATTCCAATGCTTCAGCATTCATTTGTTTGAATGTGATGGGCAGATTCATTTTTTCAGCCTTACCATGGGCTTGTTCAATAGCGTAATCTGATATATCGATTCCGGTAACCTGTCCGCCATTTTGTGCAATAAGGTAAGCCGAGCTGCCCTCGCCGCAACCGTATTCCAGAATCTTCAAGCCCTCAACATGGTGCGTTAAAAGGGTTGTATAGAGCTTTTCAATCAGTGAAAAGATGGAATAAAACTTATCGGTAACCTTGCGACTTTTATCATTAAATATTTGGTTGTGAAATTCCCTTTCTTTTTTAATTCTATCACTTGTAGTTGTCATAAGTACTAAAATCTGAAATGCAAAAATAACCATTATAGGCTTGGTTTGGCAGAAATCGTTACAATTTCTTTACTTTTGAGAGCGAATAGCTGAATACTTCTATTTATGAAAATTGCAGTTAACACACAACACCTTTTAAAAGACCGGCTCGAAGGACTTGGCCGGTTCACTTTTGAAACCCTCAAACGGATAACCCGGCAGCATCCGGAACATCAGTTTGTGTTTATTTTTGATCGTCCCTGGAACGAGCAGTTTATTTTTTCGGATAATATTATTCCTATTAAAACCCTGATTCCTTCAAGACACCCTTTACTTTGGTATTTGAGGTTTGAGCAAGCAATTCCCGTTTTGTTAAAAAAACACAAGGCCGATTTATTTCTTTCGACCGATGGATGGAGTACTCTTAATACGAAAGTTAAACGATATACTGTGATTCACGATCTCGATTTTGTGCATCATCCTGAAAATTTTTCCTGGCTTAAGCAAAAGTATTTCAACACCTATTTTCCAAAATTTGCCCGCCGGGCCACCCGGTTGGGAACGGTTTCAGAGTATTCACGAAACGATATGGTTAAAACATGGAATCTTTCAGCCAATTCCATCGATGTGATTTACAACGGGAGCAACGCCCTTTATAAACCGGTGGCTCCTGAAGTAGCGGAACAAGCCCGAAAAGAATTTACGCAGGGCAAACCTTATTTTATTTATGTGGGCTCCTTAAATCCCCGCAAAAACATTGAGGGAATGATGCAGAGTTTTGATGCTTTTAAGCAACAAAGCGGCTTGACTCATCAGTTAGTAATTGTAGGCGAAAAAATGTGGGGCAACTCCGAAATCGAAAATGTATATGAAAACATGCTGCATAAAAACGATGTGCTTTTTACCGGAAGACTTTCGGACGAGAAATTGCATATTTTACTAGCCAGTGCCCATGCTCTGGTATTGGTTTCACATCTCGAGGGATTTGGAATTCCTTTGTTGGAAGCCATGTGCTGCGATGTGCCGGTACTTTGTTCCAATGTTACTGCTTTACCCGAAGTGGCTGGTAATGCCGGCCATTTGGTGAATCCCAATTCGGTAGATTCCATAGCTCAGGGATTTGCAAAACTGGCTGGCGACGAAAATTACAGACAAAGCTTAATAAGCAACGCCAGGATTCAACGGGTTAAATTTAACTGGGACCAATCGGCAGAACGTTTGTGGAATGGCATTGAAAAATGTTTTTAACGTATGGCAACTCTTTTACCTTTTTACAAATCCGGGTTGTTGGAAGCCGGCTGCGACGAAGCGGGGCGTGGTTGTTTGGCAGGACCTGTTTTTGCTGCGGCAGTTATTCTTACCCCCGATTTTAGACACGAACTGTTGAACGATTCCAAGCAATTAAGCGAAAAGCGCCGTTACCTTTTGCGTGAGTATATTGAAAAGCATGCGCTGACTTACGCAGTGGCCAGTTATTCACCGCAGGAAATTGATCAAGTGAATATTCTGAATGCATCCATTTATTCAATGCACCGTGCTTTAGAGCAACTAAAAATTCAGCCTGAACACATTATTGTCGATGGAAACCGTTTTAAAAACTACGGAACAATCCCTTCCCAAACGATTGTAAAAGGCGATGGCAAATATTTATCTATTGCAGCAGCATCGGTGCTTGCAAAAACCTATCGCGACGATTACATGCTGGAGCTACACAAGCAGTTTCCACGCTATGGTTGGGATAAAAACAAAGGCTACCCAACCAAAGACCATCGTGAAGCGATAAAACTTTATGGCATTACACCGCATCACCGCAGGAGCTTTCGGTTACTGGATGAGCAACTCATGTTAGACCTATAAAAAAGAAGGCTGCCCAAACGAGCAGCCTTTCTTATCAATATTAGATTAGTTAAACTTATATCTTATGCCAATCTGAATACTCCATAAATCGGTATAAGAATACCTGGTTGAGAAGGTTTCGGTTGGATAAACATTGTTTCCATTTTCATCTTCAATCATTGGAACTGAGAAAACGGGTTCATTATTCCCATTTACTCCTTCGTATCTCAGAATTTGTCCATTATTGGCTGATGACATGTTTTTATAAGTTCCCCACTCGCTATTCAACATATTTCCAAAATTCAGAATGTCTAAACTAAGCTGAAGCGTGTTTAAACTCTTACCCGCTTTGATTTTGAAATCCTGTGCTAATCTAAGGTCTATGTTGCTAACCCAGGGTGCACGTACATCGTTAGCCCCCGCATATTCTCCTTTGTGCTTTTTCAGGTATTTATCCTGATCCATGAATTTAAAAAATGCATCTTCGTCGGCCTGGGTTGCAAAATTAATATCACCCCTACCTGTTGGAATGTAGATTAAATCGGTTCCCCATCCGTCACCGTTCATGTCGTTGGCATAGGTATAGCTATAACCAAGAGTTGCCCCGGTATAGAACATGCTAAAAGTAGTAGCCATCATGTTGTTAGCGTAGGGTATGGTGTACGATAACGATGCTATAACTTTATTGGGAACAACATACTGTGATGTTTGTAAAGTTGGTAAATGAGGGCCATCTATAGCCAAAAGACCACCATAAGCTGAACCAGCATTACTACCCGGCATTCCAGTTATTTCCTTCGACATGGTATAAGTATAGGCTGCCATAAGATTCAGATTTTCAATAGGAGTTGCTGTCAAGGTAATGTTGGCAATAGTCGCCCAGCCTTCATTCGTATTTGACAAAACATATGCATTTCTATTATTGTATTTATAAGTAGTCGGATAGATGTATCTATCGTCCGGGCCATTGAATCGCTGCCATGTTGCATCAGGCTCCATTAAGTCCCAGTTTTTCAGCATTACACCATTAATGGTTTTAGTAAAAATCCCTTCGACAGTCGCTTGCATTGGAAAAGAAGCAGGAACCTGGTAATCGACAGCAGCGGATGTTTTCCATACCTGTGGCATTTTAAAGTCGGGGTCTACGCCATTAATGTCTCTTGGAAGAGCCCCATCCTCGGGAGTAACCGATCGTAATAAACCAAAAGGTTCTAATGCGTCAATCATGTCATCCACATTGGTTATCATTCCTCCATTAAAAATGGAAAGGGCAGCATAGTTAGAGCCTGGAATAGGGGTATTGCCGTTTGCAGCATCATATCTTGTTGTTGCGGCAAAACTTCCCTGAACCATACCCGCATTGGTTGGCATATTGGTGAAGAACACTAAGGGCAAACGGCCTGTAAAAATACCAGTTCCTCCACGTACTTTAAGCGACTGGTCACCATTAACATCCCAGGTAAAACCTATACGGGGTGATAATAAAAGTTTTGGATCAGGCCATGTACCTACATCAATACTTCTTCCTCCAAAATCAAGAGCACTTATTGCATTGTTGCCCATAAGGTTATCGGCAAATTTAATAAGGTCGGCACGGAGCCCGTAAGTAAGTTTAATGTTATTAATAGTCCACTCATCCTGTGCATAGGCTCCATACTGATTAAAAGCAACCTCGGCTGCTGGGTTTTCTTCCCCATCATAACCATAGGTCAACGCAAAATCAATGGGGGTTGCATCGTTAAGAAAATCTGATACACTGGCATAGCGATAATATCCGGTACCATTGCGCATGTAGGCATTGTTAGCCATTTGATATTCAAAACTCAAACCACCAGTAAGCTTATGGTTGTTTAGGTTATAAGTAAAGTTGTCAGTAACGGTTAATACATTATTATGAACTCCGTTATTCCAGGTAAACAACTCATAACCAGCAGAAATATAAGGTTCAATGCTTGTGGGATAGGCATCGCCATAAAGAATATCAATAAAAGGAAATTTATCGGAAGTGGAACCACGCACATCATCTATTTTGGTATAGGTAACCAGTAACTGATTATGAATTTTATCAGTAAAACGGCTGTTCAATTCAGCAGTGAATGAATTCACAATATTATCCATGGAATACAACGAATTGGCAAAAGCCATACCATATTGAGATATTCTATCCATACTGCGGTTTCTATACCCGGCATCGGTTGAATTCCCGTTGGTTGGATTCCAAGCCTGATTTTTTGTATAGTTGTAACGAAGGTTAAGCCTGTTCCTGCTATTAATATTCCAGTCGATTCGGGCTAAAAGCTTTATGTTAGACTCGTCGCCAGGAAAATCGGTAAATGAACCAGCATCATATCCATACCTGGTTTGCAAGTGGTTTTTTACTGCCTCCATATCGGCAATACTGGTACGCGAGATGGTTGCTCCGTCGCTAATTCCGTCAGTAGAAGCTTTCCAGGTAACTACCTGACCGGGTTCTTTTTCCATTTCAGCATTTACAAAAAAGAATAATTTATTCTTGATGATTGGACCTCCAAGGGTAACTCCATAGGTGGTTTTTGAATAGTCCTCGCGTTCACCAAAATCATAATCTCCAAGTTTGTTACCGCGCATACTTTGATTTCTAAAATAGCTATAAGCTGTTCCTTTTAAAGTGTTTGTACCCGATTTAGTAATGGCATTGATACCGCCTCCAATAAAATTGGATTGACGTACGTCAAAAGGAGTAATTACAACCTGAACTTCTTCAATAGCTTCTAACGAGATGGGGTTTCCACCTCCTGGAAGATTCGAAGAAAGTCCAAAATTATTGTTAAAGTTTGCCCCATCAATTGTAAAATTTGTGGAACGTCCATCACTGCCTGAAAAACTCATGTTATTGGCATAGGGTGACAGGCGGGCAATATCAGAAATACTTCTGCTAATAGTAGGCATACGATCAAGATCCTGGTTCGAAATGTTGGTAGTAGCGCCTGTTTTATCAGATTGAAAAGCTGATCCTCTTTTCACAACTACAGTGATTTCTCCAACCTCCAGCGCACCTTCTTTAAGAGACAGATTTAGTACAAAATATTCTCCCAAATTTAAGGTAATGTCTGTAAATGTTTCTGTAGAATAACCTACAAATGAAACTTCAACTTTATACGGTCCTCCCGGACGTAACCCCTGTAGGTCAAATAGACCTTCAACGTTGGTTGCTGTGCCATACTGCGTGCCCGAAGGCTCATGGATGGCCAAAATAGTTGCTCCTGGCAGGCCTTCATTATCGGTGCCAATTACCCTTCCTTTAAGTCCGGAGGTAGTAACCTGTGCATAGCTTGTAAAAAGCATAACAAAGCAACTTAAAACTAAACTCAGTAGTGTTTTTTTCATTTTACTTCTAGATTGATTAATAATATATTAATGATTCTTTGTGAAAATAAAAGGTATATCTATTGTTTGCGTTATAAATTTAACACTAATATGTTAAAAAAAGGTTAAGGGCTATACGTGTTTTACATGCATGTTGATAAATTGTGTTAGCATAAATTCTCTATACTCCTATTATTAAGGACAAAAAAAACGTAAAGAAATTGCTTGTTGATAACTAATAAAAGAAACCGTTAATCTTTTGTAAAAATCAACGGTTATAGTTTTTAGTTGGTTTTTATTTACTAATACACACTTATTTTTTTAGTCATTTGTTTTGAGCCGGCAGTTACCATTATCAGGTAAATGCCCTTTTGAGAGAAGTTTAATTTGGCTTGTTTTCCATTTAAATGGATGGTTTGAATCGATTTACCCATTACATCGAAGATATTAATTAAATAAGAGTCCGATTCGCCCATAAGAATATTTATCTGACCATTGGTCGGATTTGGATACAAACTGTAGTCGATTGTATTCGTTTTGTCCAAAATGTTGTTGTCAAGCAAATAGGCTTTTATTTTATTGTATTCGGCTGTAAATGCTTCAGCTATATCAATATTATAAATGAATAAAGTGTTTTCATCATTTTTGCTTTCAGCTGAGGCGGTCCAGTTGTGTGTGCCTGAAATCACCAGAGGATTTTCTGTACCTGCATCTATAACACAAAACTTGTGGTGTAAAGTGCTTCCATTGGGCCAGCCAGATCCATCCGGATTTGCAAAATCATAAACTTCAACACCGCTGTTTTTCAAATAATCGAATTCACTTCCCGAATATTCTATATAATCAATAATACCTTGTGTAGCAACACTTCTGTTGTGAGCTGTTACGATGGCATTTCCCAAAACATCTTCGGTAAAAGCCATCATGGCAAAACATATATTGCTTTCTGCATGTTCGATGGCTTTAGCAATTTTTTGGGTAGTGTTGTCCGATGGTGAAAAATACAATTCGACCATGGAATTATTTATATTGAAATAATGGGGTGTGTTATCGGTTTTTGCCGCCCCAAATTTTGCATTTGAATTATCAGGGATTAACGAGGAACTTCCCCACATTTCATTAAATTCCAATAAGTACGCTTTTGCCAACGATTGATCCTGGATGCAGATCATGTTATTAAAATCCATGTTTAGGTTGTTGTAAGTCCAGTTGGTAGAACCTGTTACAACCCATGCATGGGAGGCGCTGGCAGCATCAATTATTAAAAATTTATGGTGCATGATGCCCTCGGTATTTCCTTTGAGTACTGTAATATTGGGATTCAGACTGTCTAAAGCCGGATTTAATACAGCATCGTCGGTAATAAATCGAATAGCGATGCCTTTGTTGTATTGATTGTTTATTGCTTGTATAATTCGGTAATTGGAGCTGTCGCTTTGCGGGGCAAAATTGGTTAAATCGTAAAGGGCAATGTCTAAAGTGCTGGTAGCTTTATCAATGTAAAAAATAATGGTATCTATAATCGCTCCACTTGCGGCACTTTTTGTTAGGATGTTAACCTGAGGGTCAGTAAAATAGGTTTTAATTTGGCCGCTCGATTCACTTTGGGTGACATAAACTCCTTTATAAATGGGGGTAGTGTCGTTGGTGTTGTTCACAGCATAACAATTGGCATAGTAAATTGTACCCGCATCTAAATTTCTTAAATTTATGGTATGTAGGGTACTACTCACTGTTGAAAATGCTTTTCCCATTTCAAGTGTGGTACTTAGTCCATATTCAACATAAGCCGAAGCATTTTCGTTGGTTTCCCAGCTTAAATCGAAACTGGTTTTTGTTATGTTTTCGGGTTTGGGATTTTCAACAAAATAAAGTGCTAAATCCTGAAAAATATCATCGGCATTCCGGGGCTCAATTTTATAGAACGAAAATGAATAATCAAGCGGACCGGTAATGGCATAAGAAACGTCCAAAATTGGAGTGTAAGCAATTCCCAAATCGTTTACAACAATCGGACCTGTTCCGTCATTTACTTCCCATTCGCCATAACCTAAATCTACGTTGGTACATGTTGCATTACTCACTTTTATAAGTACACTTTCCCATTGTTCCTTATCGGTACCGGTGCTTATTAAAACCGGCTCAGGTAGCTTATTGCCTGATGAAAGAATTGTAAATGCAGTAATTGTTTTTAATTCGGTCATGTCGAAATATTCATCAACAAGGCCGGTAAGTTGAACGCTGTCGCCCAAAGCGGGTTTATTTGTTTGATCATAAATATAAAGTCCAGACCAGGCTCCGTCGCCATCCTGAATAAAGTAGGAATTGCTGTAGATGGCGGTAACAATACCTTTTGTAGTTACTGTTTGGCCTTTAAACGGAGATGCCGGAGATTGGCCTTGAATTTGATAAATAGTTTGGGCATTAAGTTGTAGTGCAATTACAACACAGAAAAGGAGGATAATTAGTTTTTTCATCAGAAATAGATTTTAATACAAACTAAATTATATTTTAAAAACAAAAAGCACTCGTTTTATTGAGTGCCTTTTAAATTCTTTTCAGGTTTATTCAAGAATAATTTTACTGGTGTATTTCGTTTTATTATTATCAATTTGGATAATATAATATCCTTTTGTTAAGTTGTTGCCCAGGTAAATCTGGTGGTTGTATTTTCCTTCAACTAAATGTTCCTGATGAATCACCCGTCCGTTAATATCAAACAAGCGAAAGATACTGTTTTGATTGGAGCGTTCATCTAAAGATATGGTTACCAAACCACGAGTTGGATTAGGAAAAAGTTCCAATGTTTTTATGCTGCTTTCATTTTTTATTGAAGAAAAATTAGATGTAAAAGCAAAAGTTGCATTCTGAGTAATATTACCATATAAATCTTCAACTCCATTCACGGTCAATGTGTATTCTTTCTGTTGAATACCACTTACTAACAAATAAACCTGAGTTGTTGGGTAATAATAGGCACCTATAATTGTTACTCCTTCGATAGAAAATGCTGAAGGAACCACAGAAGATTCTTTTATTTTTTCGTTAAACGAAACTTCGATATAGCTGGCATCAGTAACATTAACCGCAGCTATTACTGGTGCAGTAACATCAACTCCTTGCTCAATCCAGCCAATATTATCGATAAGCAATTGGTAGGTGGTTTGATATTGGCTTACAACAGCCGTTACATCAACCGTTCCATTTGGAATTCTCGTGCCACAAAGTCTGGAATTGAAACGCACATAAACAGTAATCGAATTTGTTCCATCCATAATAGTATAGGAACCTCCATCAGCTGGAATTAATACGTCCGCATTTGAGAAGTTAACATCGCTAAGTTTTACTAACATCCCTTCGTAGCTTTCGTTTATTGCAGTGGCCGATAGTTCCATTGGAACCGGTGTTTCCTTGTGACCGTAATTGAAAACCATAGTTACTTCGCTAATTTCGGTAAGATTTTGGTATTCTACCACTTTACCGGTAACAGCCACAGAGTCACCAATTTTACCCCTCCAGTTACTATAAACACATATTCCGGAGTATTTATCCCCGCTGGTAGTTTGCATGTAAAATGAATTATCCAGATTGGCTGTAACAATTCCAGCCACGGTAACGGTTTGGTTAACCATGGGTGATGTATTTCCTGTTCCTTGAACGGCTGTAATTTCTGTTAAGTTTAATTCCGGGGCAACAACAAAAGTGTTATACCAGACTTCACCAGTCGATGCAACAGTCTTTAAATAGACTAATTCATTTTCATTAAATCCTACTAATGAAAAAGTTGCTGTCAAGGTTTCTGTACCAGCAAAGTCAGCCACGTTTGTTTCGCTATTAAAGCTTTTTCCCCAATAAATTTTTGCCGTTGGGGAGCCCTCTGCAGCGGTAAGGTTTATCGATATTTCAACCTCTTCACCTGCTTTTGGAAATGTAGGAGTCATTGACACATTACTTATTTGAACTTGAGGTAAACTGCTGTTGTCCCAAATTAAATCGGCAAACTGTGGGTTATCAATGAACGGGTTCCGGTTGAGTTGTGACTGAAAAACACGTTCGTTGCGTCGTCTTTCAAATTCAGTGGGAGGAAAGTCACGGTTCCATTGCAGTAAAGTCGAAAGTTTTCCATGCTCTGCCACATCTGTTGATGCCGTATTAATGGCATCAACCATTTTTAAATCCAACTCGCCATCGGTTCCCTCATAGCGAACTGCCATGTAGAAAATTGTGCGGGCAACAGCTCCCTTATCTCTGTCGGCAGGTTCAAAAGCCTCACCTAAGTAATAAGCATCTGCTTCTTCAATATAGGTACCTCCGGTAACTTCATCAAAGTCGGAGTTGCTTCGCAATACATTTACCGATGCATCAGCTGCATGTAAGTTGTGTGCATCTCCGTCCATAGGACGAATATCAACAAAGTTCCCATGCGATTTAGCCCAAATGTGTTCACGATTGGTTTCATTACCACCTGTTCCCCATGATTCTTTACTTACCGATCGGTTGGTGTAAAATTGAATCAGGTTGTTTGTGTTATTTGGATCTTCTTCAGCATAATTTAATATATATTTTGCATCATTATAACTAAAGTCAACATGAGCTTTAATAATATGATGTAATGCTGTTTTTAATTCTTCCCCACTTTTATTTTCAGTTCCATTATAATAACCCGGCTTTTGGGCATGAATTGTTATGCTAAGGAATGCTAAAAATATAATTAGATAGAGTTTTTTCATCTTAACTGATTATGTATTAAAAATACCACTGAATCGATACATTATACCTACGGCCAATTCCCATAAATACCGAAGCAGACCGCGCATCATTGGTGTTGAATTTTTGACCATTAAATTGATCATTGTTTTGTGCAGTGGCTATGTATTTTTCATCAAATGCATTTAAGATACTTCCTCTGAGTTGAAAGTTGTTTTTAAAAGCTTTAAATTTATATCCGGCATGGATATCAAAAAGAAGGTAACTGGGTATTTGCCATGATTCATCGGGTGAATCATCGGTTAAAGTGAAAGGATCGAATTGAGCAAAATAGCGATCAAAATAGGTGCCTCTGACTTTCAGGTAAAGCTTTTCAATAGGCTCATACCTAATTTCACCTGAAAATTGAGTTTGGGCTGAATTTCCTACGTGTACACCAATGGCGTTGAAATATCTTTTTTGTACCAGGTTATTGTAATTGTCATAAATATAAACCGTGTCTTTGCTATTCCACTTCCAATCACCAATAGATATCAATCCCTGGAAATCTAATTGTTTGTTTATTTTGTATATAAAATCAAACTCAATCCCCTTGTGTAAAGCATTCATTCCTTTAATATTTGCAGAATACTCTTCACCAGTTATTTCATCAGTTATTGTAACACCAGAATCTGCGGGTTTATTTTTCCAGATAGTATAATAACTATTAACACTTGCGCTAAAAGCAGAGCTTTTATAGGAAAGACCTACCTCAGCAGCAATAATATTTTCATTATCAATGTTGTTCCAAAGCAAGTTGCTATAGTCATAAACATTATTGAAACGTGGCGCTTTATCAAGGTACCCTAAGTTAGCGAACACATTAAACCTATCTGTTAATAGAAAGTTAGCTCCTGATTTAATCGTGTAACCAGGTATATATTTCCAATCGGTTTCTTTTTTTGCGATACTAGCTTTTATGCCATAAAAATAGTCAATTCTTTTATACCCTGTTACAGAAGATGTTATATTCAAAAATGTATTAAACCTTCCTAAATCTAATTCTCCTAACAAAAATAAGCCTCCCCAGCGAACCAATCCATCGTTATGAAAGTTGTTTATGTCGCCTTTTTTTAATCTGAAATCTTGTAAAGGATATTGCTCAGCCCAGTTAACTTGGCTGCTATTATAAAAATCGGGTTGGGCATAATCTGCACCCAGCAAATCATAAACTTCTTCATAGTGTTCTCCCTTATAACTTCTTAAATCGAGACCCCCAGAAATGTTTAATAAAGGTGTGGCTTTGTAATTTACAGTGGAAACCAATCCATACCACATGTGTTCATTGCGAAGGTTACGCATGTAATTTGTTGCAATGCGCTCTGTGGGATGATAAAGCGGATTAGGATCGTTGCTTGTATTTCGATCGTAAATACCCTGGAAATTCATTTGGCTCGTACTATCCATAGTAGGAGTTGCCTTTGCCCGAATACCTCCACCGCGACCTATTGACATGTATAAAATATTCGAAATAAATAATTTATCATTAACAGTCCATGAATCTTTTAAAGTGAATTGTGGTTTATGGTATTTATTTACACGCTCATTAAAAGGTTCTCCATTCAAATTTCCCCAGTGTTGGTTGTATTGTAGCCCTTTGTCCCATTGACCTACGTAACCTGAATTGTCTAAATCGTTCTGCGTTACGCCCAGGTCTTTAGCGTAAGCTTCGTCATAAGCGGCAATGGGTAACTGGTATGAACGCTGTCCGTGGGATTGAGGCGCTCCAAAACCAGATAAAGAAAACAAGTGATTGCCTATTTTTTTATCCACTTTTAAATAGTAAAAGTAACCCTCTGTCCAGGTTTGATCCACCCAACCATTTCCTCTTTTATAGGAACCGGCTAATGATACTGACCAATTGTTTTTAAGTTTTCCGGTATTATAACCAAAAGTAGATCGCAGGTATCCATCCTGACCAACTTCCTGTTTAAATTCACCGCCTTTTTTATTGTCATAACCTTTGGTAATGATATTAATCGTTCCTCCTACTGAAGGTAAAGCCAGCTTAGATGCTCCCAAACCTCGTTGAACCTGAATGGAACGGGTCGCGATATCCAAACCAAACCAGTTTGACCAATAAACATGTCCGGTTTCCATATCGTTTACCGGAACTCCGTCTAAAAGTACACCCACGTTTCGGGAACTAAAACCACGTATGGTTATTTGCGCATCACCATCGCCACCACCTTCCTGGGTAGCGTATACTCCGGGTGTTGAGTTAAGTATCATAGGAATATCCTGCGAGGCAAGATTTTCCTGTAATTGCTTTGGCTCAATGTTGGTAAACGCAATAGGAGTTTTGCGGGCAATAGCTACATCAGCCACAACTCTAACTTCATCCAATACTATGGCATTAAGCTGAAAGTTAAGTTGAGTAGGTTGTTTAACGGTAACTGTTTTAGTTAATTTATCATACCCTACGTAGGACACCAATATATTGTAGGTGCCAGCTTCGATGGAAAAGTTATAATTTCCATCAAAATCAGTAACAACACCAACCCCATCTTTAAAAAGTATATTCACGCCAATTAAAGATTCACCTGTCGCTGCGTCAATAACTTTTCCTGTTATCGGAAGTTTTTGGGCAAAAGCCGATGTTGCAAAAACCAGGATGAGCAAGGTAAAAAATATGCGGTTTTTCATTTTTGAGTATTTTTCGAACTAAATTTAAGTATGGTATAAAAGATAAAACTTAGCCGATTAAGCTAAGTTTTATCCTAATGTGAATGGTTTATTATTTTAAAATTACTTTCTGTACAGCAACAGAATTGTCTTCCATTTCTACGACAATAACATAAACTCCTTTTGCTGTTTCTGAGATATTTGCTGCATAGGTGTTTGAACCAATTAGCTTAGCGCTAAAAACTTCCTGTCCTAAAAGGTTTGTTAGTTTAACGGTAGCAATTCTTTTGTTAGCAGTGATATTAATATTATTATCATTAACCGGATTTGGCCATACAGAGATGGTGCTCTCTGATTGCTTTTCTTTAACGCCGATCTCAATATCAACCAATACCCGAACTAACACTTCATTTGTTTGTGAGAAACCATCCGTAGCAACTACTTTAATATCAAAGGTGTCTTTAATGGCAGGATCTAAGCCAGATTTGTCAACCAATGTCAGTTTTCCATCAGTTTTTCCAATTGCAAAAGGCTCTATCCTAAGATCATTAATATAAACAAAGTTTCCGTAATTAATATAATATTTGACGGCATCTCCTTCATTATCCGTGCTGGTAATGGTGCCAATTTCCAATCCGTTTTCTGAATCGCTGCTAATTGAATACAGGTATTGAGTTTGCCCAAATACTGGGGTCTCGTTTGTAGGAGCCACATCACTCTTATGCCATCCTAAGGTATAAAATGTGTTTGCGGGTAAAGTATCCCAAGCAGCTAAAGGATTCCAAATGGTAGGGTTCGTTGTTACTCCTGATACTACAGCTGGTTTTTTAATCATGGTGTGTTCTGCAGTTATACCAACGCCACTTCCATCAAAATAAGGAGCTGTATTGGTCCAGCATCTTAACACCACTGTTGAACCTCCAACAGTAGCTTCTGCAGGTCTGGGTGCACCCCAGCGACCAAAGATGTCTACTACAGTTCCATTTGTTTTTTCAAGTGTAACGGCATCATCACCATTAAAATACATTGCTTTGCTTGTATTGTAATCGGGACAAAGAAACACATCAGCTCTTTCGGCTAATTGTTTCCAAACAGGAGCTTCTTGGCCTTCTCCGGCAGGATCTCTTTTATCCAAAACTACTACGTATGATTTGTATGCTTCCAATGAGAAATCAGGCAAAGCTATGGTCCACTGAGCATCAGCCGGAGGAACATCGGTTCCATTTGAATAGCGTGTAATGCGATAAGCGCTTAGGTTTATCGCAGCGTTTGTGGGATTATAAATTTCGAGCGCTTTGTTGTTCGACCAACCTTCAACCATTTCCGAAATGATAAGGTCGGTTTGGGCTTTTGCACTAATGATAAGTGCTACAAAGGATAGAATAAGTAAAAGTTTTTTCATAATTTAAGTTTAAGTTGTTTCAAAATAATAATTTACAAATGTATGAATTTCAAACTAATTCTGAAGTATTTTATTTGTTAAAAAAGAATAAAAAAACAAAGGATAATGGAAAATTAACCTTAAAATAACAAAATACACAGGAATTAAGACAAGGTTCTGGATGCGAGCTTAGGATTATTGATAAGCCCAAATGAGATGTTTTTTTATTGTCACATCTGTTTTTTCACCACCGCCTCCAAATCCTCCGGGGTATCCACACTCAAACCCTCAATATGGGTTATGGCTGTATGGATGCTATAGCCGTGCTCAAGCCAGCGCAATTGTTCCAGCGATTCGGTAACTTCCAGGCTACTTTTTTCAAGTCGGCAAAGTTCAAGCAGCGTGCTCTTACGGTAGCCATACATGCCAATATGATGGTAAAAAGTGCCATGATCCAGCCATTCCTCCTGTGCGGCACCACGCACAAAGGGTATGCAGCTGCGCGAAAAATACAGGGCTTTCCCGTTTTTGTCGAGGGTTACCTTTACCTTATTGGGGTTAAACAGGTATTTGGCATCACTGATGGGTTTAACCAGGGTGGCTATTTGTGTTTCCTCCTTCTCAAATAGCTGGTTCAGCTGCCTGATTTGTTCCGGATCGATAAACGGCTCGTCGCCCTGAATGTTGATGATCACATCGGCCTTCAGGTGATAATCCTTTTCGAATTGCACCACGGCTTCAGCACAACGGTCGGTCCCACTCGGATGATTAACAGCTGTCATCACCACCCGTCCATCAAATGCGCGCACAGCCTTAAAAATCCTTTCATCGTCGGTGGCAACGCACACATGGTTCAATGCCTGGATCGCCTGTTCATAAACGTGCTGAATCATGGGTTTGCCGTGAATAACAGCCAGGGGTTTGCCCGGTAAACGGGTCGACGCGTAACGCGCAGGAATAATACCAACAGTTGTCATAAACGATTTTTTTTTCAAAAGTAATCATATTTTTTGGTTTGCCTTTTAAGGTAAGGCGGGAGATTTATTGCGGTGTAAAAGATGTGGTCGCCAAAGTACATCCTGTTTCGTAGAGGAAGGCTTACCATTACTCAACGGCTTTTATACCACATGGAAACCTTGTTGCAAAAAGTCCAATTGCCACCAAGACACTAAATCACAACGAAAAAACACTAAGGTTATTCGTGCTCCTTTGAGGCTTATAGCCTTCGTGGCAGGAAAAATGGTTATTGCCAAACTCTTAATTCCCTTAATTTTTTAATGGTTCAAAATTATCTGAACGACGACACCCTCATGGAACGTTGTAGACCTTCCTAAAAAAATGGCAGTTAACCTTTAACAGAAAGACACTTTTTAGTTCGGGAGACAATCCGGCTGCAGGCTTTTCCATCCCCGTAAGGATTAGTGGCTTTGGCCATTTGCTGGTAATAAACATCATTATCAAGTAGTGCCGAAACTTCTTTAATAATAAGCAACTCATCAGTACCTACCAAACGAACTGTTCCTGCTTCCAAAGCTTCAGGACGTTCAGTAGTATCGCGCATCACCAGAACAGGCTTACCCAGCCCCGGAGCCTCTTCCTGAATTCCACCACTATCGGTAAGTACCAGGTATGAAGCATGCATAAGGTACACAAACGGGAGGTAATCAAGGGGCTCAATAAAAAAAATGTTCGGGTATGTCTGAACTTTATAATCCTTAATGGCCCCAAAAACGGTTTGTACGGCCTTTCGTACGTTTGGATTTAAGTGCATAGGGTAAACAAAATCAACGGCAGGATATTTTTCTGCGAGAGCTTTAATAGCCTGACAGATATTTAAAAAGCCCTGTCCAAAGTTTTCGCGTCGGTGGCCGGTTATCAGTACCAGTTTCCTTTCAGTATTTAGCCACGAATTACACGAATGGTGGTCGATTCCAAAGGTATATAGTTGGGCCAAAATTTTAACTTTTATGTCCGCGGTGTTTTTTATCTTTTCAATCACCCAGTACAAAGCGTCGATAACCGTGTTTCCAGTAACAAAAATACGGGATGGGTTTACGTTTTCCTTAACCAGGTTAGCCTGTGCCAGTTCGGTGGGTGCAAAGTGATAGGTTGTGATACGACCAGTAAGCTGACGGTTCATTTCTTCGGGCCAGGGACTGTAAATATTATGGGTACGTAAACCACTTTCCACATGAGCCACCGGAATCTGTTGATAAAAAGCAGCCAAAGCGGTAGCAGTGGAAGTTGTGGTGTCGCCATGAACAAAAACAACATCGGGCTTTTCTTTCGAGAGCACTTCACGCATCCCCAGAAGCACCCGTGAAGTAATGTCGTACAAATCCTGACCTGCCTGCATCAGATTTAAATCGTATTCGGGTTGAATTTCAAAAAGATGCAATACCTGATCGAGCATCTCGCGGTGCTGGGCGGTAACACAAACTACAGTTTCAAAAGAATCGGGTTCGTTTTTAAAAGACTGCACCAGGGGGGCCATCTTTATTGCCTCAGGCCGGGTTCCAAATACAAGTAATATTTTTTTCTTTTCCACAATTATAAATTTCTTGTTGCCACTAATATCCCTGTTAATTCGTGGCTTGCTTTAATAAACAAATCTTTTATAGTCAAGTTTTTCGTGCTGTTGCTTTTAATTATTTAGCCACGAAAGTACACTAATTTTCACGAATGATTCTTTTCTTAAACAAACGAAATTTGTCATGATAATTCCCGGCTTTAATCTACATGA
>PHDD01000002.1:353961-379664 GCA_002840905.1 Bacteroidetes bacterium HGW-Bacteroidetes-4
TAATTTTCACGAATGATTCTTTTCTTAAACAAACGAAATTTGTCATGATAATTCCCGGCTTTAATCTACATGAAATATTCTTTTTAAAGTAATATTCCTGTAAATTATATTCTTGTTAATTGGTGTTAATTCGTGGCATGTCTTAATAAACAAACCGTTTATAATCTAATTTTTCTTTACCAAAATTTATCAATAACCCAACCTTTCGTTCTGTGGCTTTTAAATAATTTAAAATCTGGGCAAAATCTTCTGAACAAAATTCTTTTGCTGCTTTAAGCTCCACAATAATTTCATCAAAACAAAGAAAATCCGCTCTATAGCCCCTATCAAGCTTGATGTCCTTATAGTAAACTTCTATTTCATGTTCTCGTTTAAAAGGAATGCCCCGTTCTTCGAATTCAATTGCCAAAGATTCCTGATAAACAGCCTCTAAAAATCCATATCCCAATTCATTATGCACTTCCATAGCAGCACCAATAATAGTATAAACTTCCTCTTTATATAGTAGTTCCACTATTTTCTTATTTTTAAATTTATGATAAATCTAAGAGGCAAGCTATATCTTAAACGTTCCACAGAAATCAAGAATTATTTTCTTTTCATCATATATCAATTCCTGAAACTCTTTATGGTTAACCAAAAATGCAACAATATCGGCTTGTTCGTAAGCTTCGAGGTAGGGGGTTAATTTAAATACCTGATGGCTTTCGATGTTTGGCTCCACTATATACATGGCTTCGTCGTTTACCGACTGCATTACTTTTTGGGCAATATATTTTGCCGGTGATTCCCTTAAATCATCGATATTGGGTTTAAAAGCCAGTCCCATGATGGCTACTTTGGGTGGCCTTCCTTTTTCTAGACGGAATTTCAGCATTTCATTCTGAATTTTTTCCGCGCTCCAAAAAGCCTTGTAATTATTAATTTCGCGGGCTTTGCCAATTAAGCGCGATTCCATGGGATAATCCGACACAATAAACCAGGGATCTACCGCAATGCAGTGCCCACCAACGCCACAGCCCGGTTGTAAAATGTTTACCCTCGGGTGTTTGTTGGCCAACTCAATCAATTCCCAAACATTAATGCCGGCCTTATCGCAAATCAGCGACAACTCGTTGGCAAAAGCAATCTGCACGTCGCGCGATGCATTTTCAGTGAGCTTGCACATCTCTGCTGTGCGGGCATTGGTTTTATGAAGTTTGCCCTCAACAAAAGTCTGGTAAAAACTGCACGCGGCTTCGGTCGATTGGGCATCAATGCCCCCAATAACCCGGTCGTTATACACCAGCTCATGAATGACATTGCCGGGCAATACCCGTTCGGGACAATAGGCAATAGCAATTTGCCCCCGAAGTTCGGGCCTTTGCTGGAATATCATTTGGGCCATTTTTTCTGTGGTCCCTACCGGCGAAGTGGATTCAATAATATACAAATCGCCTTTTTTAAGCAGCGGAATAATTTTCTCGGTAGCGCTACTGACGAATGAAATATCAGGTTCATGATCGCCTTTAAAAGGTGTTGGAACAACTATCAGGTAAACCTGACTGCTTTCCGGCTCAGTGGCTGCCCTAAGATTAAGCTTACTAACCACTTGTTTAACCAGGGGTTCAAGTCCCGGTTCAATAAAGTGAATGGCTCCCCGGTTAATGGTATCCACCACCAGTGGGTTGATATCCACCCCAAGTACTTTTATCCCTTTGCTGGCTACCAGGGTAGCCGTTGGTAATCCTATATATCCCAATCCTAAAAAACAAACCTGTTGATACAACATGCTATTTACTATTTATGGTTTAAACTGACTTTTGTATTTCACTATTTATTGTTAGGCTAATTGCTCATAACTGACTTTCTCTGTCGTGTTGCCGTTCTCCCGTCTCTCGTCTTCCGCTTGTGTCTTTTTAACCGCTATGACGCAAAGACGCAAGTCTATAATGCAACAATTTTCTCTGCCCTTAATGCTCCTTAATTACTTAATGGCTAAAAAAAAATGAACGCTGATGACGCTGATTCCGTTTCACGGAAACGCTGATTTACACTGATTTCTTTCTACCTCTTGATTCCTTACTTCGTTCTCCGTTCTTCTTTAGTCCAGTGTCTTAAGTCTAACATCTATAGTCTAAATTCTAACAATCTAACCTCCAGCATCCAGAAACAAGAAACCAGCAACCAGTTTCTGTCTTGCGTCTTAAGTCTTGTGTCTAGTATCTAATGTCTAAATTCTAAATTCCCATGTCATAAATCTATAGTCTAGTTTCTATCGTTCGCGCCGTTTAAGCACCATACTGGGAAATAACACCGCAGCAAAGGCAATAATTACCAGTGTAATGGTCTGAAACCTCATGGTATGGGTTAACAATGCCAATAAGATAAAAAGCAAAGAAAATACCGATAAAATAGCTGTGGCCTTAGTATGTGAATAACCCAGCTTTAACAGCACATGGTGAATGTGGTTTTTATCGGGTTTAAATGGTGAACGCTTTTTGTACAAACGAATGATAAACACCTTAACCATATCAACCAGCGGTAAGGCAATAAAGCTCATGGCCACTACCGGTGACGATTGTATTTTATAAAGCCCCGTATAGTCCTTGTTGGTTTCCAGAAACTGAATGGCAAAAAAAGCCAGCAGCACACCCAGCAGCAGGGAACCCGTATCACCCATAAATATGCGGGCCGGCGTTACGTTGTATTTTAAAAAGCCCAGCAGGGAACCTATTACAGCGGCTATTATTATTACCATTTGCATGCTTTGCGCACTGCCCTCCAGATAAAACCATATACCAAAGGCCAGGCTCGATATTAAGGAGGAACTGGTACATAAACCATTGATTCCATCAATCAGGTTTACGGCATTTATGATGGTTAAAAAGGTAAACATGGTAAACACCACGCTAAACCAATAGGCAAGGTCACGAACACCAAAAAGCCCATAAAAACTGGTAATGCGCACGTCACCCAGTATTACAATGGCGGCCACCGACAAAAACAATCCTATGGCTTTTTTGGTGGGATCGAGCGCAATAATATCATCCTTCATCCCCATAAAAAAGGCAAATACAAAGGCAAATTCCAGGTATTGCAAGCCGGAAAACACCTTAAAATCAGTAAAAAGGGTCATGGAAAGGATAAAGCCAATAAATATTCCCAGTCCTCCCAGTGTGGGAATGGCTTCATTATGCGAGGCACGTTCCCCGGGAATATCGTACAAATGCTTGGTTTTGGCTATACCAATAATTACCGGAATGGTAAAATAGGTGGTAATCAGGGCAAAAAACAAGGCCAACAAACTGTTTAATTCAACTGAAAAGGGCATGACTTTATATTTTATTTAACAAAAGTAACCAAAAGAAGCGTACCAAATGAATTTGTCGTTTAATTCTTTTGGGCTCGAGTAACAGGCGATAAAACCATTCCAGTTTCAAATCGACCCATATTTTGGGAGCTCTTTTTAATTTACCGACATATACGTCGAAACTCCCCCCCAAACCCTGATAAATTGCCGGATGTTCTTTTTGCATGGCCTCCATCAACAGTTCCTGCCGGGGTGAACCCATGGCAACAAAAACAACGTCGGGTTTTAAGCTTACCACCTCATTAATTACTTCTTGCCGTTCCTCATCGTTTTTTAGGTAGCCATTACGAAAACCGGCAATTTGAATTCCGGGAAATTCTAAGTTTAGTTTTGACACAGTTTCGTGTATCACTTCGTCGCTTGCTCCAATCAGGTAAAAGGTTTTGTTTTTATAAAAATGCTCCACCAGGGTTAGCCAAAGCTCACAACCGGGAATTTTTACGGCATTTTTTATTCCCTTTTTATGCAACCCCAGGGTAGCACCAATACCATCGGCATAACCTATGTTGGTATTGATAATGCGCTTTAAATCGTCGCCGGCATGCAATAGTTTCTCAGCATTCAGGGCGACTAAAATCTTGTTATCGCCTTCCAGGGAATCGATCAGCTGTTTTCGTGATTGAAAAGGATATATCTTTATGCTGTTTAAAGTGATTGGTACAATCATTTAAGTGATTCTTTTAAATAATACGACATAGCATACATCATAAAGGCATTGCTCCAGCGCATGTAAGGAATTTTTGAAGAAACCCCTTTTTTTAACTGGTAAAAAAAGTATCCTTTTTTATGTTGCATATGCTTTAACGTCCAATCCATTACTTTGGTTGCCAGTAGTTGATTTTTTTTAAAGGCCTGGGTACGCGAAAGGCTCACAAACAGCTGTGCCGGACAATGGATGTCGATAGGGTATCTTTGGTTATGATAGTAAGAAGGATTACCCTCATCGCTAAAGAAGGAACGAAGATAAAAATCCAAACCTGACTGAATGGAGGAATCCACACTGGTGTCGTGGCAATATTCCCGGTAAGCCATTAGAGCATCCAGGTTGTAACCCGTATGAAAACTATCTATCCATTGCTGTACCGGTAAGGCTCCATAAGGCCAGGCACCATCCTTGTTCTGAGCAGTCAGACAGGCTTGTACCGAAGCCCGGGCTGCCTCTTTGAAAGTTTCGTTTTGTGTATAATGGTAACAGTGACTTAACAGTTTACTCCCCAGTAAAGAGGCATTGTAAACCGTATTGTTACCATTCAGGGGGCTATAGCTAAACAGGAAACCATCTGCAGTTGGTGTTCTGTTTAAATCATTTAAAACAAATTTGGCAGCACCAAGGGCAGTTTCCAGGTAGTCTTTTTCCCGGGTAACCTCATAGGCTTTTAATAGACCATAAAAAGCAAAATAAGTTGTTACTACATTGGGGGTGTTTCTGGGAAACAGAAACAAGCGGCGGGCCTGCCAATCAAAATTATAGCCCCAGCAACTTCCGCTGTAGCCGGTGACCTTTAGGTCAATCAATTGTTTGGCTAAAAAGTGAATCTGTTTTTCCAGGGCTTCCAACGTATAGGGAAGAGCCCCAGGATGGGTTGTTTTTATTTGATGCAGGTTGCTGTAAGCAGTTAACAATAGTCCCAGTCCTTTGGCATTGTATGCTTTGGGTACCATTAGCAACTTTCGAAAATTAAAGGGGCTGCGTTTAAAAAACTGTATCCAGGCCAGACGAGCCAAATCCCAGTGCTTAAAGGGTAAAGCCTGAAATATCCGGGAATTCAATCCATCGTAAGGATCCCAACCTTTAAACTGCTCCTTTTCGATATAGGATTTTAGTTTGTCAAAAGAGGATAATACCTTGTCCACAAATTACACGAATTAACACAAATTATACTATTTTTAAAAGGTAACACCGCTGATTACAAGGCAATCCGTTGTTTTTGCTTTATGGACTCCAACACAGCAAATGTAGCCCGGGTAACCGCATGGATTTCAGCATAGGTAACCGGAGTTTCCTTTGCCTCAATAATAGCATCCAAAAAAGACTTTACCATACCAGCTTGTCCCTTGTCCTGGTTCCAGAGCTTCTTTTTAAAAGGCTTGCCTTTACCGTAGATTTTTAATTCCTTAAAATCGCTCAGGATGCCCGAGGTGCCTGAACTAAATACTTCGATATATTCCTTGGGCAATTCTTTGGATCCATTGGCATAATAGGCCACTACTCCAGTTGAACCATTCTCAAATTCCAGGGTAATGTTTATCGTATCGTTTAAGCCTTTGGGGTCGGGCAAAGCAGCAGCATATACCCCAACCGGCAAACTGCCGTTAAGCCAGGTCAGGTAATCGATAAAATGACAGGCTTCGCCAATGATACGACCACCACCCGTTTCCAAGTCCTGAATCCAGCTGTCAGAAGGAATGGCTCCGGCATTAATCCGATACAACATAGTCATAGGACCACGGGCAATTTTCTTTTTTAATTGAACCGAAAGCGGCGAAAAACGGCGGTTAAAACCAACCATCAGGTGGGTTTCTCCCTTAGTGGCTTTATAAGCCATATCAATTTGTTCCAGTTCTTCCGGATTTAAACAAAGTGGTTTTTCAACAAACACATGCTGTTTGTGTTCCAGGGCTTTTAATACATAAGCGGCATGCGAGTCGTGACGCGTAGTAATAAACACCGTATTGACCTCGTGGTTAAACACCTTGTTTTCGTCAGAGGTACAGCTTTCAAAGCCAAATTTTTCGGCTACCCTTTTCGAGGTGGTTCCGCTTTGTGTAAGCACCGTCTTGTTTACTACTGACGTATGGTTTTTAGGCAGGTTGGGCAATAGATTGCCCTGCGCATAACTTCCGGCTCCCACAAAGGCCAGTTCGATTTTACCGCTTTTTTTTGTGATGCCTACAGGTATTGTATTTTTTAGCTCCGTTTCTTTGCTTACATCGTACTTTAGTACAATGCCTAAAAAAGGTTCTGTTTTATCGGCCACCATATCGTATGCTTTGGGTGTATCCTCAAAAGCAAACTCATGCGAAGTTAAGTAAGCAATATCAATTTTATTTGAAAACACCAGTTCCTGAAAAGCTTCCATATTTCGCTTTTCGGTCCAGCGTACATAGGCATAAGGATAATCGAGCCCTTTTTCTTCGTAATTCAAATCGTAACGACCCGGTCCATAGGAACAGGCCATTTTCAGTTCCAGTTCTTTTCGGTACCAAAAAGGATCTCTGTCGAATCCTGTAGGAACCGCTCCCAATACCACCACTTTCCCTTTTTTTCGGGCAATGGCTCCGGCAAAGTTCACCGGATCGGTGCTGTGTGTTGCGGCGGCAATAATTACGACATCCACGCCATGTCCTCCGGTAAAGGCTTCAATCTTTTGTTCTATCCCGGGGGTATTGCGTGTTAAGGCCAAATCGACTGCCTGTTTTTCAGCCAATGCTACGGCATGACTGTCGATATCGATACCAATTACGCGCACCCCACTGGCTTTAAGCATTAAAGCGGCCAATTGCCCCAGCAAACCAAGCCCAATAATGGCGCAAGATTCTCCCAGGCGCATATCGGCCTGGTGAACTCCCTGCAGGGCAATAGCACCCAGCGTGTTATAAGAAGCTTTTTTTAAATCGGCTTCCGGTTTAAGTTTTACACAAAGGTTTTGCGGAACCGAAACCAATTCGGCATGGTTGGCATAGCCGGCTCCGGCACAGGCCACCTTATCGCCAACGGTAAAACCACTTACGCCATCTCCCACTGCAACAACAACTCCGGCACTGCTGTATCCCAAAGGCGAATAGGCATCAAGCTTTTTCATTACTGCACGATAGGTTTGTACCGGTCCCTGTTTTTTTAACACATCCAGTACCTGTTTTACCTGTTGGGGGCGCTCTTTTGCTTTGCCAAGCAGGCTTTTGCGTGCCGCCTGTACGGTAGAACCTTCGGTTCCTGCACTAATCAGCGAATAATGGTTTTGAACCAACAGCATACCCGAACCTACCTGGGGAACAGGTAGTTCCTGAATGACCATATCGCCGGAACCTAATTTTTGTGTGAGTTGTTGCATTACATTTGCTTTTTTAGGTTAGTTTACCTGAATGCACGAAGATACACCAAACTGTAGAAACGATAAAAGCAATGGGGTAATTTTTTCAAACCAGGTAAGGTCCTCTTTTTGCCACTAGGGTTCAAAGACTCCACGTTTCAAAAAAGACCAGGTTGTTTTCTTTAAATTTAGTGCCTTTGTGTCAGGTTTTTTACGGAGCATACTTAATGTGTGAAGGCAACAAGTCTATTTCACTTTTGAGATTAAATGAAGAAACTTTCCATTATTTTGTTTAATTAAATGGTCAACATATTCAATAATAAGTATGATATCTTTATTTAAAGTTTTTAAGAAGTGTTCTTTTAGCGTTTTTTCATCTTCTGCGCTGTATTCAGCTGTTTTTATTATTAATATTTTCAAAATTCCTTTCTTATTTTGAATATACTGAATTCCATTAATCTTCTTATAAAGGTCACTATGTAAATTTAATGCAGTTGTAGTTACGAATGAACCATCTTTATTGTAAATTCGCTCTCCACTCCACCGACCTACTATGTTTTTAACCAACAATACATTTCTCTTACAATGAGGGCAGTAATTGCCAATGTATTCAGCAAAATCATCTGTACGATATCTAATTAAAGGCATACCTGGATTTTTAAGAGTAGTACCAACCAATTCCCCTCGTTTACCAACTTCCGAAATGATTTGGTTGTTTTCATCGATTAATTCAGCAAAACCATAGGTGTTTTCCAAATGATAAACCTGAGTATCTTTACAATAACCCCCCAAAATCAATTTTTCACTATGCCCATACCAATTGTAAAACCGAATACCTAATTGTTTTTCTATTAGATCGGTTTGATATTCATAAATATTTTCTGAACCTGATAGAAAAGTATTTATAAAAGAAATATCTTTTTTCTTTTCCCGTAAGAATAACGCAAATTCATAAGCTGTGGATGGATAAGCGTGAATAAAAGAAATATTAAATTTTTTAAGTGTTTGGTATATAGATTCAAAGTAGTCAAATGAAATTCTAAATCCATCAAAAATGAATTCTTTGGTAATCGGATTGATGCGATAAATTTCACCAGGTTTTAATTTATGGTTACGAATAACTGCTCGCGGGTGGTACTTCCAACCAGTTGTTTCCCACATGGTGTGCATGGTGGCTAATTCAAAAACATGTCTGTTTTTAGGAATTAGTAAACGTAAGGGTTTGCCTGATGTGCCTCCAGTTGTTCCTTCAACATACCGGGTTTTATCAATTTCCGGATCAACAAAATCGTTAAAATTGGCCATCACTACTTCCTTATCAATAAAACCAATTTGCTGTTGAAAGTCAGCAAGTGAATTTATGGGAGCATAGGTTTTGTAATAGGGAATTTTTTTGATGCTGTTATTTACCAGATTAATAAGCGAGGTGGTGTAATCGTAACTTAAGTAGTGTTGTTGTTTTAACTTCCGCCTGTAGTTACGATAGGCTTTACCTAAAAAAAGCTGGGGAAAGAAGTTTATTTTTATTAAAAACAAATTCAACCCATTGGGTAAAGCTACTACTTTACTTAACCAGTCTTTTTTATCCACGACAATGATACTAATTGGGAGAATTTGTAATCATAGCTACTAACTCGTTAACGCGATTAACCGCATTATATATTCGATTGAAATCTTCGGTATTTTGTTTCCCCATATCAGGGAACTTATCTTTTTGTTTTAGTGCATTCAAAATACCTGATTTTAGTTCTGATGTATTTGAGTGATTAATCAACCAGCCATTTTTATTGGGTATTATTACTTCAGGAATTGCTCCCATGTAGGTTGAAATCACAGGAAGTCCACATGCCATGGCTTCTAATATGCTCACGGGTAGATTGTCATTCTTGGTTGGCAGCACAAACAAGTCTGCTTGTTGCAGGTAATTAAACTTCTCTTCTTCTGTTAAATCTTTGAGTAAGTGAATTCTATTTTGGGTCTTGGCAGATTGTTTATTGATTAAATCAGAAGCCCACTTATCATCGGCTTCATAAGCCCCGCGTCCTATCCAGATTAATTTTATAGGATGGCCTTTATCAATAAGTTGAATAACAAGTGGAATTAAGTCGTAAGCCCCTTTTGCATCCGACAAACGGCCAATACCAATTAAAGTAACATCTTCTTTAGCATTTAACAGGTTTTTATACTTTGGTTCAACAGGAACCGAAAGGTTTGTGGCATTGTAAAATAGTTTTACTTTGGCTGGACGATTTGACAATTTTTTTGCTGCTTCAAAATCTACCCGGGTAGGAGAAAGAATATAGGTTGAATAAGCCATAGCTTTTTGTGAAACCCATTTTATAAGCCCGTTGCTTTGTTCCAGTTTTCGGGTGCCATGTAAGTTAAAGAGAATTTCAATGTTATAAAATTTTAAAATAATAAGGTAAAGAAAATCCCTTAGTATTGCCCAATTGCTGGTTCCTGTTATATAGGCATATTTTGCATCGCGATTAGAATGGCATGCTTTTATAAGTTTTAAGTAGTTTTTAAAACTGTTTAGAATACCCGAAAACCTTACACTGTCAATTTTTTCACGCAAAGCTTTTTTTGAGGTATTAATGGTAATAACATCAAAACAATCCTTCAAACCTGCGTTTAAAATGGATTGACTAAGTATGGCAATTCCACCAAAAGGGGGAGGAAACGGTGTGATAAATAGGAGTTTTGTTTTTTTCATACCCTAAAGTTCATCATATCTTTTAGTGAATCAATAAGAGGTGTGTAGTTAAATAAACCGATTTGTTTATGAAGTTTGCTTACATCAGCATATTGAAAATCCACATCCTGATTGGGTTCCGTTTTATAACTTTTAATTAAATTAGGTTTTATATCAAATAGTTGAGAACCATAGTGCAAAATCTCTGCAATTTCAAAGCTTTTGCCTCGTGCTACATTATAAATTTCGTTCGACGTATAATTAATGGCTAACTGATAATAAATTTTTACTGCATCACGTACATCAATAAAGTCTCTTTTAGAGTCGGTTCTTCCCATTTCCAGATTCAATTTCTGACCCCTTTTAATATCTTTAAACTCTTGTATAATTTTACCCACTACCAGATTTGAAGTTAGGCCGGGTCCTATTAAGTTAAATGTGCGGGTAGCTATTACCGGCAGGTTAAAAATCTCGCCATAGCTCATTACCAATTTCGATTGGATATCTTTTGATATTCCATAATTGGTAACCGGATTAGTCGTTAAGGTTTCAACCAGCGTATTTTCTTTTTGTTTTCCATATTCTGCCGATGAACCTATATTCATAAAAACCTTAAGGTTTTTGAACGTTGAAGCCAGTTCAAGGTACTTTGATGTCCAGTAAACATTTGAATTTACAAGTTCGGGTAATGGTTTATTTCCTATTAAGCCGCCTAAATGAAAAAAGATGCATTCATCAGTTAGCCCATCCAGAGTATTTTTAAACAATGTGAACTGATCAATACTGAAGTAGGTATCAACAAAATTGTTAGAACATTGGTCATCCAGGTCAATGCCAATAATTTTTGAGCCTGGATTTTCTACCTTTAAATGAGCGGAAAGAAATTTTCCGCTGAATCCATTCACTCCGGTTAGTATTGCTAACATAATTTCTGGTTGTTTGTTAAAAACTGTTCTGCTAATTCCAGATCTTCCGGTGTTCCTATATCAAACCATTTGCCCTGTATGGCAAAAGTACTTATTGAGTGTTTGCCGATAATTAGTTTTTGCACCAATTCAGGAATATCCAGTTTGACCTGTTTAGGAATATAAGTCTTTATTTCCGGACTCAAAATATAAATACCACTACTTACAATATGACTTGTGATGGGTTTTTCAATATATGCTGTTACATTTTGCTCCCCATCTAATTGTAAAACTCCTAAACTTGATTGCACCTTTTTTTCGAAAGTACATATAGTCATTAATGAACCCTTTGATAAATGTTGCGTGTACGCTGCATTAAAATCAACTGTTGATAGAATATCTCCATTCATAAAAATATAACTTTCATCCAATTCAGGCAAAAGCGATATAGCTCCGGCAGTGCCCAAAGGTTCGTTTTCGTGAATGTAGGTAATTTTTGTATTGAATTTTGAACCATCACCAAAATAAGCTTCGATTAAACCTCCCAAATAACCCAATGAAATGATAAACTCATTTACCCCAAATGTTTTAAGCTGTTCAATAATTATTTGCATAATCGGTTTCTCACCTATCGGGAACAAAGGTTTGGGTATGGTAGTGGTAAATGGTTGTAATCGTCTCCCTTTACCTCCTGCTAATAATACTGCTTTCATTTTTTAAGATTTTATTTCATTTTTGATGGAATCAAAAAAATCTTTAATGTTTTTTTCAATTATTATCCAATCGTATTTTTCGATACAATGTTGTCGGTTTAGTTCTCCCATTTTTATTCTTTTCTCTTTGTTGATTATTAAATCCTCCATACTTATTTTGAAGTTTTCTATCATTATTTCTGGAGTATTAATTTCAATTTTAATGGAGCCATTATTTGGACACATATACTTTGGACCGCCATTATTTACAGTAATTATTGGTAAAGCAAAACTCATTGCCTCTAATAATGAATTACCGCTTGCTTCTTTAATTGAGGGGAAAATAAAAACATCAGCTGCATTGTAAAATTCTTTTATTAATGTAAAATCTACATTCCCATGAAATATTATCTTTTTTCTTTCATTAATGGGAACTAGGGCTTTTAAATAGTTAAGCTCCTCCCCATCACCGACCATATGAAGTAATGATCTTTCTCTTTTTTCCGCTTCCATTGAAAGAAATGCTTTAATTGCAAGTTCAGGACCTTTGTACCTGCGCATAATACCAACATATAAAAATACTACTTTATCATCCTTTTTTACCTTTTCATTGATAAACTCGTTGGTGTTTATTCCAGTATCAAATAGTTCAATTATTTTATTTTGCTCAATATATTTAGGCAAAATATTTCGCACATAAGGCAAGGTAATTAATATTTTGTAGCTTTTTTTAAACTGGTTCTTGTAAATGGGAATGCTGAAAATAAGTTTATCTAGAAAGCGTAATCTAAAAATAAATGGTTCCTTTTTAAAATAACTATTTAAAACTTTTGGTACTTGTAATCCCCCACCAGTTGGTCCAAATATAAATGGCTTGTTAATTTTAAATAAAAAATTAAAAAACCTAAAACTTGATGGAGATTTATGAAAAACAATATCAATTTGTTTATCGATTTCTCGTTTCTTAACTAAACGAAATGCTTTATAGGAAAATACAAAATAACCGTAGATTATAGCTCTTAATAGAAAATATTTCCTAAAATTAAATTTTTCTTCTATGCCAATTATTTCAATATTTGAAGGAATCTCTTTATAATACGCTCTTATATTTTTTTCGTTAGCTGTTGTTGTAATAAGAATTACCTGATAGTATTTAATTAGAATATCTAGCCATCTGAATGCGGCTAAGCTTTCGGAACGACCAAAAGGGTCGCATCCATAGGCAAATAATAGGATTTTCATTTTTTTATTTTTTCTAAATTTAAGGAAATAGCTAAAAATGTTTCTAGAGTATATAAATTACCTCCTTGAGTTAAAAGAAATATAATAAATGCAAGTACATAGCTGATTTTCAGATTCCTAAAGTCACTTTTTGAAGTAAAACTCATTCTTAGGCAATAGATTAAAAAGATTAAATAAAAGAATAATCCCAATAAGCCATTTTTCAAAAGTATATTTAAGAAACCATTATGCGCAAATAAACCCATGCCAAGTTTTAACCCCATTCGTTTTATATATTCTTGTTCACCGACACCAATTGTTTTTTCAACAATATTCATTTCTTTAAATACATCAATAGCAGCCTTATAAACCGAAAGTCTACCTGAACCTATTCGTTCGTCATAAGCTCTATTGTTGTAGGTTTTATCATCCCGCACATCCAATATCCTGTTTTGAATAGGTTTAACGTTATTAAAAGCATAATTTGATAACAATAAAACAGCTATAATAACTAGGTATTTATAAATTATTTTTTTTTTCTGAAGCTTAGTTTTTTTGAATAGGAATAAAAAAATAATCCCATTTAAAAGTATAAACCATGCAGTTCTATTAAAAGATAAATAGGTAAAATAGATATTTAAAAATATTAAAAAGAGACCTAAATATCTGTGTTTCAAAATATCCTTTTCATAAAATGCAATATAAGCTATTACAGCTATGGCAGCTGAAATTCCAGCGGGATGTGAACCTTGAAAAATACCTGTGAATACATTTAAATCAGCACCTCCCCATTCGGAAAGGTTGGCTGAATCAGTTTCAACTGAAGGAAGTATACCAAGCATAACAGGAATGCCTGAAACAAGAAGGAATGTTGATAAAATATAAAACAATTTCAAATTATTTTTAGCAGTACTGTTTTTTGCTAAAATGTATATGGCGTAGAACCATAAGATTTTACTTATACTTGCAATTGAAGCTACAGTAAGATCAGTAAAAACGGTGAATAAACTAACAAATACAAATGCTAAATACGCCTTTATTAAATTATCATTTTTTGGTATTGAAAATTCAATAATGGAAAATATTATGATTAATATTTTCCATAGGTAACCTAACTTAATACCCCCAATAAGCTCAATATTCTCAAAATAAATTAAAACGAATAGGATTACTATATATATAAAACGCTTAATCAAAATTGAATTTATTAGAATTTTTGCACAAGCTGTTTAAACGTTACGATATTTGTTATTCCTTGATAACTATTTTTACCTGGTGGGGTATAATCAATTAGTTTAAAAAGCCAAAAATGTTCATTTGCCCCTGAATAATCAAATAAGCTAATTGATGAGAAAAAACTGAATATTTTCTTGTGCTTTACTGAGTTTAAAATTATTTCAGCCGGAATGCTGTTATTTTGCAGTACCGTAATCGTATTACACTGGTATTTTTGATATTTATTTATTTCTTCTCCTGGATGTACCTTAATAAGTAAACGTAAATTTTTAGCCTTAAAAAAAGAAACCATCTCTTCAATTATTTGAATATACAGTTCTTTTGTTTTATCAGTAAAAATGCGATGTTCCAAAATGGGTTGCGTAAACAAATAAACATCAAATGCATCTAAATTGGTTTGTAAGTTACCACCAAATAGCGGCAGTAAATTGTATTCTTTAGTAAAAAGTGTTTTAATATCAATATAGGGAATGTTTTCCCACACCTTTCGGTGTGCAATATACCTATCTATCCTATTACCATGGTCGGTAAATGAATATATCTGTTTCGATAAATACTTAAAACCATTAAACCGCTTTCGCAAGACTAAATAAAACCTGTTTTTTGCTTTAGCAGAGGCCGAAAGTTTTCTATCTACCGAAATAGAATCGGCAATAAATGTAATTTTAGTACCTTTTCGCTTATAATAATTTATTGCAATATCGTTTATTAAAAAAGTAAAGTTTTGAATTATAAGCTCACTAACATTTTGGTAGTTTAATGCTTTCAAAAATTCCCGGTCTGGAAAAAGCACCGAGTGATTCAAATCGTTTTTATAAATATGGCAGTCTCCGGGCAAACAAGATGTATCTACTGATTTAAACCGGGCGGCATTGCTTGTTAATAAAATAAAAATGGGGATAACTCTTTTGGGTTTTAAATGTTCGTAATAATAAATAACCGATGCCATTAAAACAAATTCGGTGTTTATAAAAAACAATACTTTTTCCATAAAGTTATATAAAATATTTACCAATTAAAGCCTTCCTAATTACAATAAGTGTAAAAATAAAATTTATAAAATCTGAAATTAGCAATCCAATAGCAATGCCATTTAGAGGATCAATCAACCTCATAAATAAATACATAAAGAATATATTTGTTAGAAACTTAAGAAAAGTAGTATAACTTAAGGCACGATAATTTTTTATAGAATATAAAACATTTGAACCTACAAGTGAACCTGTAATAATTCCAGAAAAGATGGATATTTTTGCTGCAAAAATACCCTCAATGTATGATGGGAAATAATTTGTTATTAAGTGCGGAAGTAACCAATAAGCCAAAATCGCAAAAGGTAATAATACAATTAAAATGTAAACTGTTGATTTCCAAGTCCATGTCCAAAGTTTTTGCAGGTCTCCTGTCCGGCCAAATTCATAACTCATTTGTGGATAAAGGTATTGTCCTACAATAGATGGTAATATATTCATAACACTCAGTATTGCCAAAGCTGGAGAATATATTCCTAATAAAAATGTCCCGCTGAATTTTAAAAGCAAAACTCTGTTCAAAGTGAATGAGATACTCTTTAAATAACCAAAAAGGTACAATGGAAATCCTGACCAAATAAGTTCTTTCAAGTGGATTAATGATTTCTTAGGATTAATAATTATTGGTCTTTTTATGTGTAACATAAAAACTAAAGTAATAGCTAAAAAAACAATTCTAAATAGCATACCATTATAAGAGAAATGATAAACTAAAACAATCGATAGTAATGTTAATGCACTTTGAATAAAGTAAATAATTACAAGCTTATTAAAAGCTTTATTTGTTCTAAATGTTACGGTTAAGTAATTCTGATAAAAAAAAATTATTAGAGTTAATGAGGCTGCTACGAAAGCTAATTCAGAATCCACTGAAATCCTATTCCTTATGAAAAAATAGGCAATAATTAAAATGATACTAATTGAAATTGTACAGAATCTACTGAACCAAAGGGCTGATTTTGCTAATGTTAATGCATGATCCTTTTCATTTTTTCCATAAAAAAAGGGAAGGTCTCTATTGAGCCCACTAAAAACACCCAATTGTAAAATAACTCCATATGTAAAAATTAAATAATAGGAATTCCAAATTCCCATTTTGTCTGGTGTTATCCATTTTAATATTAAAATATTACTAATTAATTGAGCAATAGAATATAATGTAGATGAAATGGTAAAAAAACCAGCAGTCTTATATTTGATGAAAAATGCCTTCAAAATCATTCTGTATAAAGCGTAAAATTGAATTATAAATCTTTAAATGTCCACTTCCGTTAATATGGTATCCATCTGAAAGAAAAATATCTTCATTATTTAATAAAGAATCATATACATCTTTTAAATAATTAACATTTGGTAATTCTTGTTCTAACTTTGCCAATAATTGATTATAAATATGTATCTGATAGCTTATATTATATGATTTATTTCTCATTTGTTCTCCTGCAGGTAATATAGGTATCAGAAAGATTTTAGAATTAGGAAAATTTTGGCAAAAGGTTGATAGATTTTTCATATATCTCTTTTCTGATACATAATTTACATTGTAAAGATGAGTTAGCTGATAATGAAATTTTTTTGCAATAAATTTAACTATATGATTTATGCCGGGGATAAGACTTAAAATAGTTTGAATTCGTTTACTCAATACCCTTCTGGCGCAATCGACAATACCGCATTGAATAAAAATATATTCTTTATCATATAGGTCTAATTTTATTTTAAGATTCTCGATCAATAAATCAGAATCTAAAGCTTGTTGGGTGAAAATAAAATGTGAATAATTTATCTTTTCAATAAAGTATTTATTTATTAAATATGGCCAAGTTTCAGTAAAATAGGTTTTGGTGCCTATATTTCTTGGGGCACCAATGCTATCAGTTATTATCATTTGTGACAAAATTTAAATATGAATTCCATTGTCCAACATCAATCCACGATTTTTCTGAAATCGGATAAACACCCACTTTACCCCCTTTTTCCTTTAATCCTTCGATTAAATGAGTAATGTGGAAAAATTTATTCTCTGGAATATAATCCAATACATTTGGTTGCAAAATATACATGCCTGTATTTACCAGAAAATCATATTCTGGCTTTTCAATTATTTTTATTAATTCTCCACCTTCTTTAATCTCACAAACACCATAAGGAACCTGGTGATGTTGCATTGTTCCAATAATTGTTAAATCAAAGCCCCCTTGTATATGAAAATCGTACATTTTATCGTAATCACCTTTTACCAAAATATCACAATTCGAAACAAAAAAGGGTGTTTTAATAATATGTTCAACCAGTTTTAAAGAACCAGCTGTTCCTAAAGGTTCATCTTCCTCTATATAATGAATCTCATAATTATTAGGTTCATCTTCAAAATAGGCTTTAATCATATTACGCTTATAATTAACTGATAGATAATACTCATGGATACCATATTTTGAATATTCTTCCATTATTACTTCGAGCATAGTTTTTTCTCCTATGGGTATTAATGGTTTAGGTAAAATATTCGTAAAAGGTTTCATACGGGTTCCTTTACCCCCAGCCATTATTACAACTGGCACATTTAAAGATGAAGGTTGTGGTTGTGATATCTTAAATATTTCTTTTGTTATTATTGCCTTTAATTTAGTATCATCTAAAATGGGGATATGCAAAATTTTAGTTGTTTTAAATAGATGCTCTGTATCTTCTCTCGAATAGTTATTCTCAAGAAAAATGAAGTTTCTGTTTGCAATTTTCATAATATTTTCACTTAATGAAATATCATTTAAAATGGCTCTCCTAAAATCACCATCGGTTAAAACAGCTAGTACAGAATCAAAGTCATCCACAATTGTTAGAAAACCAATACCACCTTCATCTAAGGTACGAATCGCTTGTCTAATATTATTAGAGAAGTTAACTTTATATTTTATGACATCATTAATAACCATAATTCTTTATTTAAGATATATATTGAAATCTAACTACTTGGTGCTTTTTTATATTTTGAGTAGTTGTTTTTCCTATAAGAATATTTAAATCTATCATTTCAAAATCTCCAATTTCATTTGAAATTTTTAAACACAAAAGCTCCTTTGATAGAATTTGACCTTTTTTGATATTTTTTGAGGCAACTATTTGTTTACCTCTATTTTTATAAGTTATTTCCTTTTCATTTAATGAAAATGAATTATAAGTTCCTAAAATGTTTTGTAATTCTTCTAATTCTTTACGCATTAGAACAAAATCATAATGATTTATAGCTGATTCAAAATCTATTCGTTGATCTCCCTTTTCTACAACTATATGTTTTTCAAAATAACTTGCACCTAATATATTAGCATACTTATTTAAATGTAAAAACTCACTGCTTTTCCAACTAGTATGATCTGCATATCCAATCTCAGTATTAAAAATTTCATTAAAGTGTTTTATTTTACCCAAGTTCAATTGTGATACATCAGTTGGAAATGATTGATATCCAAACATTAAAACAGTTTGTTCTTTTGGCATATTTAAGTATCTTAGTGTGAATTCTATTTCTTGAGGAGTATGGCCCCCTATTCCTAAAATAACTAATTGATTTGTTTGGTAGAAAGTAGAAAGCATTTCTATTTCATTAAGACACACAGAATGAATTTCAACTGCATCTATTAAATGATTATTCTCTTTACAAAAACAAGCAGATGTTGTTTCCAAGGGTAGAACAATAGTTTTCATTTTAAGCAATTTTGCTAATTTTAATGCTTTAATCCATTGTTCTTTACTAAAAGTCCAATTTTTAATTTTTTCCTTATTTGGATAATTTTCTATAAAATATTCATCAATATCTAATAGTATTTGAAATTTCACATAATCTACCTTTCCTTTTTTAGCTAGGTGAATTTGATTCAACAAAAAATCAAAATCCCCTTCATGTGAAAATGCTGTCTCAGCAATTATTTGAATTGTTTTGTTCATTTTGAATTGCATGATAATCGTTTATAATAATTTTCACTATTCTAGATTTAGATAATCGAAGATCTAATTCGGTTCTTATGCTTTTAAACGACATTTTTAAACCGCCAGGAAGCTTTATAATACCATCCATTTCATATTCTAAAAAACTAATCTGCTTTTTATCAACTAATTTTATAATTTCATCAATATTTAATAATTTAACATTATTACTAATTATTTCTGTTGTTCTTTGCCAATCATTTACAGTATCCACAGATAAGTTCCAATTTGGCTTTTGGTGTTGTTTAGGTGGGACTAATACCAAACAATTATAATCAATTGGTTGAAACATGTAAAGCATTAAATACTCACTATATTGAATGGGCATTGCACTATATGCTCTATTTAATGCCTCTGTTTTTAATATTTCAGGAGTGATACCTATTGGTAAATATTCTGTTCTGGTATAATCAGCACTATTAATATCATGATGCTTTAACATTAAATCAAGGTAAACCTCATCAGTAAAAATGTTATCTCCTGTAATTCGAATTATATTGTCTGCATTACTTATTTTTGCAACAGCACGGATCCTTTCAATTGGAGAATCAGGATAACCAGCAAAGAATCCTATATTATTAGCTTTGGCGATTTCCTCTAAAACACGATCTTCATCACTATCTGAAGTGCATAGGTAAATATCACTTATTAATTTTGATTTTTTTATCTTTCTGATGATATATTCAATCATTGTAATTCCGTTTATCTCTTTTAAGACTTTATTTTTAAGCCTTTGAGAATTTGTCCGGGCTATTAGGCAAACAACATTTTTCATATTAAATCCTCCCAATTAATTAATTCATCTTCTCCCAAATCGCGGGATAATGTACGTCCTAAAACATAGCTTGCTTCATGGGATCCAATACCAGTACCTGGCCTTTTTGCAGTAAAGTGTTCTGCTGTTATAATAGTTCCCTTTGGCAAAGGTTTGGTAGTAACCAAACTTCTTCTGAATTTGGATAGTTTGGCTTTTTCAGCCTCTGAAACCACCCTGTTGAAAACACCTAAAGCGGTATTAATTTGATTGCCTTGTTTCACAATTTGTTTTAATTCGTCGGGGTTTGCCGAAATTTGGTGATCCCAACCAGGCAGGTCTTTATCCAAGGTGAAATGTTTTTCAATAATGCAACTTCCCAGAGTAATTGCAGCCAATGGAATGTTGGTACCTATTGAATGATCGGAAAACCCAACAGGATAAGGAAAGGTTTGCTGCAACATGGTAATGTTCCTTAGGTTTATATCTTCAAAAGCCGGTGGATAAATGGAAATACAATGCAATAGAATGATCTGTAAATTTCCTGTACCTTCAATTATTTCTATTGCCTTTTCAATTTCACCCAAGGTGGCCATTCCTGTGGATAAAATAACCGGTTTTCCGGTTAATGCTATGTACTTTAATAATGCGTAATTATTAATATCCATGGATGCCACTTTTATATAAGGTACATCAAGGTCAACAAGTAAATCGACTTCATTAATTGAAAATGGGGTCGATGAAAAGCCAATTCCTATCTTTTGGCAGTATTCTTTTAATTCATAGTGTTGCTCTTTACGTAAATAATATTTTTCAACCATATCACTCAATGATCCAAAATGTTTTTTAGGCGAATCGTTGTATTTGGTATTCGCATCGTATTCTGCCTTACTCACCAGTGATTTGTGATCGAAGGATTGAAATTTTACGGCATCCGCTCCACATGCTTTTGCACTATCAATTATTTTACGAGCCAAGTCCATATCGCCATTATGGTTTGCTCCAATTTCTGCAATAATATAAGGTTTGCAAAAATTATATACCTCTGATTTGTCTAATAGTATTTTCATTGCTAATTATTTATAATTCAATGTTCTCCCACCAAAAATAATTTTTATTCTGTTCAAAATTTAATTGTTTCAAAATATAGGCATTTTGACTTTCAGGAAGCTGTTCTAACTGAATTATTAACTGTTTATATTCATTGTACATTTTTTCAAAATCCTCAAACTCTTCAGCCAAATGCTTATAATGTTGGTATTTTACATAAGCCCCTCTAATTATTTTTTCTTTTGAATCGCAATGAATTCCAATAAAATTATTTGAATGCTGCCTGTAATACGTTGCCATTTCGTTTGTAAAACACGCGTTAAAACCCAGGGCCAATAGTTTTGTGAATATATACCAATCAACTGCTAATAAATCATTTTTTAGTACAATATTTTCAAGTAAGTTAACCTGCACAGCCGTATTTGATAGCCCAAAAATATTTTTATTAAGTATAAAGTCTTTTGTAATTGGTTTACCGTTCGAAATTCTTTGTGAGAAATAATTATGATGGCGCGTAACTCCTATTCCATCGGTAATTATAAGGTCATTAACAACTATTTTATATCTTTTTAAATATTCAAGAGCAGTTTCAATCCGGTTATTAGTAAAATAATCGTCGGAATCACCAAAAATTACATGACTATAACCATTGTTTATCAAAAAATTAAAACCAACTGTTCTGTTTTCAACTGGGGTGGCTGCATGTTTAATTTCTATGATATTTAAATCAGGATATCGAGCAACAATACTGTTAAAATTCTCAACGCTGTCATTAACAATTATTAAATCAAAATCTTTATGTGTTTGGTGTTGCAACGAATTAAAAAAATCGTTAAGAAACGGCTCTACTCCGTGATAGACAAAAGAAATAAACGCGACCTTCATAACAAGTTCTAATTCAATTTTTTTGCAGGATTCCCCACATAAATTCCTGTTTCGACTAAGGTTTTTGTTACATTCGAAGCTGACCCTATTATTGTATTTTCAGGAATTTGAACTCCATTATTAATCCAGCAATTACCACCAACAAAAGAGCCCTGCTTAATATGACATTCACCCAACACGCAATTGGCAGAAATATGACAATGATCATCTACCTGTGCATTATGCCCAAGAGTAGTCATATGATTTATTATACAGTTATCTCCCACTTTTGATTTTACATCAATTACTACTTTGTGTAATACGATGGAACCTTCACCAATATTTGCATGTTTTGATACGTAGGCCTGGGGAGAAATAATAACAGGAAGCGTTACATTTAATGTCTTTAAATAATTGAATAACTTGATTCTTACCGTAGGATCTTTTATTTGACCTACAGTTACAAGAAAATTATTACATTCCTTTGCATATTTAGGCAAATCATCATCGGTACCAATTATTGGATAACCTAACACTGTTTTTCCTTTGTTTTCAATTTTGTCAATAATGCCTAATATATTAAAAGTACCCAATTGTTCAATTACATCGATACACGACTCACAGTGCATACCTCCTCCAACCAAAATTATTTTTTCTTTCATTTCAAATTACACTACTAGGAATATTTACTACACGTTCTTCAAGCCAAAGGGCATTTTCCAGGTCATCGGTCCGACAGTCTTTAAATGCCGGCAAACGGTTCATCAACTGCCATATGGGCCGGGTCATAATCCTCTGGCTGTTGGTAAAGGTAAGAAATTTGTCGCGTTCCTCTTTACTGTTTAATATAATGGCATTAAGCCAATAGTTTGACGTAGCATTCCCGGGCTCCGTAATAAAATGGATTCCTTTGGTGCTAAAAAACGCGGCATACTTTTGAGCTATATCCTGTTTGCTTTTTAAAAAACCAGGTAATTGCTCCATTTGAGCACAACCCAGGGCTGCTGCCAGATTGGTTAAGCGGTAATTGTATCCCAGCTCGTCGTGATAAAATTCCCATTCATGAGGCATTTTGGCCGTGGTTGTTAAATGTTTGGCTTTTTTTGCCAGCGCTTCATCATTGGTAATCAGCATTCCTCCACCACCGGTAGTGATGGTTTTGTTCCCGTTAAAGCTTAGTATGCCCATTAATCCAAAGGTTCCGGTATGCTTTCCTTTATAGTATGAACCCAGCGATTCAGCGGCATCTTCAATCAGTGCCACGTGATAACGGTCGCACACCTCTTTTATTTCATCAATCCGGCAAGGATGCCCGAAGGTATGCATCGGCACACAGGCTTTGATGCGCTGTTGTGTGGCTTTGTCGAAACAGGTTTCGTTTTTGATGTAGGAACATTCAGCTAAATAGTGCTCCAGCGCCTTGGGCGAAAGTCCCAGGGTATCTTTGTCCACATCGAGAAATACCGGTTTGGCCCCACAGTATTTTATGGCATTGGCTGTGGCTACAAAAGTCAAGGGTTGGGTTATTACCAAATCGTTTTGCTCAACACCTGCCAATTTTAACGCAATATGTAAAGCAGCCGTTCCATTAACAGCGGCCACTGCGTATTTGGATCCGGTAAAATCAGCCATCATTTGCTCAAACTGCCCCACATATTTTCCCACACTCGATACAAAGGTACTATCGATACAATCGTTCAGGTATTTCTTTTCGTTGCCTTTAAAAGCAGGGGCATGTAAAGGAATTAGCTCCTTGTCGCTTTGGTATATGGAGCGAATAAATGATACTATTTCAGCGTATTTTTCCATGATAATTTTATGTCCTCAAATAATAACAAATGTACTCAATTCTATTTGTGTTTTATTTGTGTGTATTAGTGGATAATTCTTTTTCAACAAATGATCACAAATTTCCTCAAATCCATTATTGCTATTTGTGTTTTATTTGCGTGTATTTGTGGATAATTCTTTTCACAAAAACACACAAAACATTAAAGAATTACTCTTTTATACTGCAATTTTGCAGCACCAAAATTAACCAATAAACCTATTTTCTTTTTTGTTGCCTTCAAATAATTTAACACCTGTGCCAAATCAACATCCGTTAACCCATCGGCAGCCTTTAACTCAACAATCACACTATCAAAACACAAAAAATCAGCTACATACTTTTTTTTAAGCAGCTTTCCTTTAAAATCTATTTCCAATACTTTTTCCCTTTCATAAGGAATGCCTTTTTCATTCAATACCATTTCCAGGGCCTCCTGATAAACGGCTTCAAGGAATTCATGCCCCAAATTATTGTGTACATCCATGGCGCAGCCTATGATATCGTAACATTCTTTCTTAAAAGGATATACTTCCTCTTCCATTGGATAATTCTATTTGTGTTTTATTTGTGCCTATTTGTGGATAATTCTTTTTCCACAAATGATCACAAATTTCCTTAAATCATTACTTATCAATTTGTGCTTTATTTGAGCGCATTTGTGGATCACATTTTACTATCCAGATATTTCCCCTTTTCTTCAAAATCAAAATTGGGGATCATCTCATAAAACAAAGCTACCAGGTCTTTTTTGGTCCACTTCCGGGTCTGTTTCATTTGCTCAATAGTCCGGGTAAAGTACTTTATTTTTTCACTATCGAACTGTGCATCATTTTTAATTATACCCAGATTAGTAAAGCGGTTCATATCCAGCACCTCATTTGCAGTGAAGAATTCTTCAAAATCTTTCTCTCCCGTCGTATCGCTCGAAGTAAATAAACAGGGCCATTGTCCTTTGGCAGGAAGGCTTTCGGCCAATAGCCGGGCTTCATCCTCATCTTTACATTCATACGCCTGGTAACCCAGTTCCTTAAGATACTTAACAGCAATATCGGCAAAGGAAATTAAATGCAGACTTTCACTTAATTTTGGAAAGAAAATATTGCGGGTTTCGCCAAAAATACACGACATTAAACACAATTCACCCGATTCCTGAGGGGTAACAAAATAGCGTTTCACATCGTTGGGCGCCACTATGGGTTGTTTTTTTTGTATGCGTTGATTAAAGCCATGCAATAAAGAGCCATCAGAAAAGGCAACATTGGCAAAGCGTGCAGTCGAAATGCTAATAGACTGGCTGCGTTGCATCAAAAAAAGCTCCATGATACGTTTCGAAGCACCCATCATATTCACCGGATTGGCCGCCTTATCGGTAGATACACAAAAGTATTTTTTTACTCCTTTTACTATGCTTTGTTGAATCGTTTTGTCGGTATTAAAAACATTCACATCAATCATTCGCATCAGCGTATAAGGATCTTTTTCGCTACGTACATGCTTTAAGGCAGAAAGATTCAGCACATAGTCGTAGGCTCCATCATTTTCAATAAATGCATCATATTCAATGGAGCCAATATCCAGGGCAAAAGTCTGAAAATCACCGCTAATATATCCGAATGAACTCCGAATATCTCTAACCAGTTCTACCAGATTATTTTCGCTGATATCAACCACATGCAATTTTTGTGGACTCCGTTTAAATATTTCTTTTACCACAGCCTGCCCAATGGAACCGGCACCCCCCAGTACTAAGAAACGGGAGTTTGACACAGCATCTTTTAATGCCTGGCTATGAGCGTGTAAGTCTTTTATAAACAGCGCATTGGTTCTTCCTATAAGTTCGAGTATGTTCATAAGTATTGCAAATATTAACTTGTTCGGGTATCCAGTTCAGCAAAATTAACAATTAAACCCAAACGCCCGCAGTTTGCAATTAACAAATAACAATGAGTGAAAAGTGAACAGTGAAGAGTGAATAGTGAAAAGTGAAAAGTGTATAGTGAAGAGTGAATAGTTAGTGAAAAGTAGGTCTTGCGTCTTGTATCTTCAGTCTAGAGTCTATA
>PHDD01000002.1:379863-380826 GCA_002840905.1 Bacteroidetes bacterium HGW-Bacteroidetes-4
TCACTTTAAGTACTTTAGCCACTTTATGAACTTTAAGTACTTCGTAACACATAAATCAGTTATTTTCATAAAAAATCAGTGTACCATTCCGTGCTCCGTATTCCGTACTCCGTTTTGTCTTGCGTCTTTAGTCTTGGTTCAGGAGTCTTTAGTCTGGTGTCTAGGCCATCGGGTTGGTAATCTTTAATCCTACAATACGGTTTGAAAAATCGGTTACATTTGCGGTAAGTAACTCAAGCTTATGTACAGCTGCAGATACCAGAATAATGGCATCAGGAAGTTTAATTTTATGATTACGTCGTAGCGCAATGACTTGCTCAACAATCTCGGAATTGAGATCAATAGTTGGAAACAGGGAACACAATTTTTCAACCAACGCCTTTTCAGGGTTGCTGTTGAAGGCGTATCCCATAACCTCCATATAGGTGATTACCGAGATAAAAAGGGTATCCTCAGGTGAGGCAATCTTTTCAAGCTTTAGTTTCTTTTTTGAAAGATAAATCAGGACATTGGTGTCAACAAGTTTCCCACTCATCACGAATTTCTTTTTGCCAGGAAAGGGGTTCCTGCACTTTTTGAAATAAAGCATCCGGTTGTATTTCGCTGAAAATCTTTTTAAGACTTGCGTATTGGTATTTGATAGGGGGTTTTTCCTCTTCTACTTTCTTAACGAAATTCATCTTGCTCAGCATTTTTGTTAAAAGCTTTGCATTTTTTTTATTATCGACAGTAATTCTCAGCGTTGTCATTTTCAAGCTATTTGACACAAAAGTAAGCAAGTTTTCGAAGGATTTCAAATAATATTTTTAAGCGCTGTCCATCACAGACAGTTAGCCCCAGTCGGCAGGCTTCAGTTAACAATTGGCAAAAATTGAAGAGTGGACAGTGAATAGTGAATAGTGAAAAGTGAACAGTGAATAGTGAAAAGTAGGTCTTGCGTCTTGTGTCTTCAGTCTAGAGTCT
>PHDD01000012.1 GCA_002840905.1 Bacteroidetes bacterium HGW-Bacteroidetes-4
CGCTATAAAAAAAACCTACAACTGCGATGTACAAAGAATTTCAAAGAACGTATTTTAATTTATAATGCCCACTAGTGTTTTTCACTATTAATTATTCGTTTTTCACTTTTAGTTCTTCACTATTATTTTTTCACTATTATTTTTTCATTGATTTCGTGGTAAAAAAAGTATTCTCCCATGCAATAGTTAAGAACCTAAGTATTCTGGTTTCAGGTACAGTGATAGCTCAGCTCATTGTTATTGGCTTTCAGTTGGTGCTACGCCGGCTTTATTCGCCTGAGGAGTTTGGTGCTTTTGCTGTTTACATGAGTTTGCTGGGAATAGTGGCTACCCTTTCATCATGGCGTTACGAGCAGGCTATTTTACTTCCCAAAGACGAAAAGAAAGCTGGTGCTGTATTTCTCCTTTCCGTTTTTCTCATGCTGTTGAGTTTTTTGGTGATTACCCTTCTCATTGTTTTGTTTCATAAACCCATTGCCGGTTTTATTCAACTAAACGAAGCTTACAGTTGGTGGCTCTGGTTGCTGCCGCTTTCTATCTTATTTTTTGGACTTACCCAGGCACTAAATTATTTGCTGATACGACACAAAATGTTTGCTTTTTCGGCCCGGAATAAAGTGTGGCGCAGGCTAACTGAAGGGGCTGGCCAAAGTTTACTGGGTGGCTTGGGAAATACAGTGGGATTAGTGATTGGCGATTTAATGGGACAACTCTTAATTGCCTTGAGAACCTGGTACAAATTGCCTCGTTTTAAAAACCAATGGGAAGGATTCAAGCCTTTAAAAGAAGTGGCCATACAGTACAGGGATTTTCCTTTAAAAAACGGAATTCCTTCGGTATTGAATGCTTTAAGCCTGATGCTTCCGGTAATAATCATTAATCGGAAATTTACGCCCGAAGAAACCGGGTATTTTGATTTAGCACGCATGGTGCTTATCATTCCGCTTTCGCTGGTTACAGCATCGCTGAGTCAGGTGCTGCTTCAGCGGTTTACCGAAAAACGAAACGCAAATCGTTCGATGCAGAAAGAAGCTGTAGGAACCTTGCTGTCGTTGCTTTTAATAGGTGTTTTATTTGGGTTGGTTATTCATTTTTTTGGTGCAGATTTATTTCACTTTGTTTTTGGTGATACCTGGCGTGTTTCAGGACAGTTTGCATCAATACTGGTGTGGGCTTTTGCGCTCAAATTTGTGGTTTCGCCTTTCAACATACTATTTACAGTTTTTGAAAAAATTGGCTGGTTATCGCTTTGGCAGGTTTTTTATTTTATTTTGATACTATGTCTGGCCTGGCTGCCGTTTAAATCTACAGAAGCATTTTTAATGTTTTATTTATGGATAGAGCTAATAAGTTATCTGGTTGTAGCCCTTATGGATGGAGCTGTGCTGCGCTCGTATGAAAAAATAATAGCCGCTAATTCGCAAATTTGAAAACGAATAAAGCATTATAAAATGTTTGTATTTTTGTGAAAAATGTGCTACCATGAATACAATTATTTATAAGGAAGAATCGTATAAAATAATTGGGATTTGTTTCGATGTTCATAATAATTTGGGTTCAGGATTTCTGGAGGTGGTTTATAAGGATGCATTAGAATTGGAATTCCGTAAGGCAGGGATACCATACGAACGGGAAAAGAAATATGAGGTTCGTTATAAAAATGTTATTCTTCCTCATTCTTTTTATGCTGATTTTGTGGTTTATGATTCGATTATTTTGGAAGTAAAAGCTGTAAGTGCTTTTGTGGATGAATTTACCGCCAAATGTATTAATTATTTGAAGGTATCAGGAAATAAATTAGCTTTATTGGTGAATTTTGGGCGGTTGAGTTTGGAGAGCAAAAGAATAGTTTTGGACAAAAATGCCTAGAATTCGCAAATTTAATACGGTAAAATATACAATTGGAAATCGTGAACCTGTCTTTCTCTGACAAATTTGCCAATTATGAAAGGAAAAAAACATTAATTCGTGAATTCGCGGCTTAAATAGTACTATTTTGAATACCCGTAAATTAGCAGTCTGTCATTTAACCTCGGTGCATCCGCCCTTCGATATACGTATTTTCTACAAAGAATGCGTTTCATTGGCTCGGGCCGGTTACCAAACAAGCTTGATAGCACCCTTTGGGGAAGAAACCATCAAAAATGGTGTTCGTGTAGTGCCCATTAAATTACCCAAAAATCGCTTGCTGCGAATACTTACAGCCCCATTTCGAATGTTTCGTCTGGCTTTAAAACAAAAAGCAGCCATTTACCATTTTCACGATCCGGAATTAATGCTTACCGGTATATTACTCAGGTTGGCAGGAAAAAAAGTAATCTTTGATGTGCATGAAAACGTCCGTATCTCATTAATATCAAAAGATTGGCTGCCTAAAACCGGAGCAAAGATTATTGCTGTTTTATACTTTTTATTAGAGCGTGTGGCTTTGCTTTTCTTTAAGCATTTGGTTCTGGCCGAAGAATCGTATCAAAACTATTATCCTCAAAAAAAGTCAGTTACCGTTTTAAATTATCCTATAAATGGCCGGCAAGCCTTAAATTCAAAAACGTACAATGAACCCTGGCGGTTTATTTATGCCGGGGTAGTACATCCTTTACGTGGAATATGGGAAATGCTTGAAATAATAAACAGGTTAAACCAGAAAGGCATCGCGGTTTCATTGGATTTGGTAGGCGAATTACGCCCCAGGAACCTAAGGGAACAAGTTATTAGCTATCTTGAACAAAACAAGTTGAATCACTTAGTGACCATTCATGGAAAGGTTGACTTTACCCGGGTGGCTTCGTTTTTAACTGAGTGCCATATTGGCTTTTCTATATTACATGATATTCCTAATTATCGGGAGTCGCTGCCCACAAAGATTTTTGAATACATGCAGCAAGGATTACCGGTTATTACCAACGATTTTCCTTTGTATAAAAAATATGTCGAAGAAACACATTCGGGTTTGTGTTTGAACATAAATAATGTAGAGGCAATGGTGGCGGCAATTATTGAATTGTTAAATGCGCCCCAACACATTGAAGCAATGGCTCAAAAGAGTATCGAGCTTACGCAAAACCAATTTAACTGGAAAACGCAGGAAGCAAAACTCCTGGAATTATATGCTTCCTTATAATCCGATTCCTGGTTGCCGGGTTTTGCTTTTGTTTAAAATCGTGTAAATTCGTGGATAAATTTATTTTTGTGAAAGTTAGCGTAATTATTCCCTGTTATAACGAAGAGCTTTATATTTCAGCATGTCTGGAATCCTTGTTAAAAGGTTCTTTTCCAACGGAGCAACTTGAGATTCTGGTGGTCGATGGTGGCAGTACCGATAAAACCCGTGAATTTGTATTTCAATTACAGAAAAAACATCCACAACAATTACATTGGATAGAAAACCCCCGCAAAAAAACCCCCTTTGCCCTGAATCTGGGTATTCAAAAGGCTTTGCACCCATTTATACTGATAGCCGGAGCCCATGCTGTTTATCCAGCCGATTACCTAATCCGCTTGACTGAATTAATTCAAGGCCCCGAAATTGATGTGGTTGGCGGTGCAATAGAAACCCGGGTAAAGAACATAACGCCTAAAACCCGGGCCATTCAGTTTGTGCTTTCGCATCGATTTGGGGTGGGAAATTCACTGTTTCGTATTGGAGCCGACCGGTTAATTGATGTGGATACGGTTCCTTTTGGGTTGTATAAAAAGGAAGTCTTTGAAATAGCCGGGCACTATAACGAAAAGCTAATCCGGAATCACGATATGGAATTATCGAAGCGAATAAAAGCAGCGGGTTTTCATATCTGGATGGAACCAAAATTGAAGGTAGCCTATTTTGCCCGTGAAACTTTTTCGGGTATAGCCAGGAATAACTTCGGAAACGGGTTTTGGAACATTCGCACCTTATTTATTACCCGGAAATTCAGTTCGCTCGGAATAAGACACTATATACCACTGGTGTTTTTGCTCTCGTTAATTATTCCCTTGGTTTTTTCGCTGGTTTTTGATGGCCGGTTTATGTTTATTTCGCTGGCCTCGTTTGTTCTTTATTTATTTTTTAGTATCGGCATTGGAATAAAAAACCTTAAATCAATTAATCTGTATTACCTGTTGCAGGCTTTTTTTGTATTGCATTTTTCATACGGCTGGGGTTCCCTGATGGGTTTTTTTCCGGAGTTTGGGGATAAGCGGAAACCTGAAAATTCAAAACTGTGAATTACCTGAACCGATACGAAGCATTTTTAAAACAACAAGGCATCAACTACTGGTGTCAGGGCAATTTGTTGTTGCGAGAATACGGTTCCATTATCATTCCTTTGGGTCCGGCACTTATTCCGGAACCACCTGCTGAAATTGATGCCGCTACTGTTTTTAGACATTTAAAAGGTAAACTGCTTTGGTGGTCGTATCAAAAATCCGGATTTGAGTCCAATGCCTGGTATGCAGTAATAAAAGACCGGCACTTAAATCTCGATGAGTACCGGACAGCGAATATCCGTAATCAGGTAAAAAAAGGCCTGAAAAATTTTCAAATCAAAGGAATTCCCGCTCAAATACTGGTTCAGCAAGGATATGTCATATATCAGAGTGCTATCGCTGCCTATCATTCCAGAGCTCCGCTGAATGAATCTGAATACCGAAAATTTATGGAAATCCTGCAAGAGTTTGATGATATTATTGAACCCATTGGGATTTTCTATAAGCAGCAACTTATAGGTTATTCACTTATTTACCGCTACGGAAACCACGAAGCAAACATTTCTGAAATACGCATACAACCCAAATATAAAGACAAATATCCGTCGTACGCCTTGTTTCATTGGCTTTCGGAAGAATACCTGCTGACCAAAAAAGTTGCCTATATAAGCGATGGGTACCGAAACTTGATGCATACAACAAACATTCAGGAATTATTAATCCGAAAATTCGGATTCAGGAAGCAGGGATTGTATCTCGAATGTGAGTTGAATAAGCCTTACCATTATTTTTTTAATAGCTTTTTGTCAGCTTTTTTAAGAAAACTTCCTTTAAGCGGAGTAGAAGCCATTTTTACCTTGTTGGATATTAAAAAACAACAATAAAAAAGGCTACCGAAGTAGCCCTATTGTGGTTGTTTTATTCTTTTATAAACTGTAATATTTCTTTTCTGTTACGCCATAGCAGGGCAAATAGCAATCCCAGCAATAAACTGGCCCCTAAATATTTTATACTTACTTTTTCTTCTTTTTCAATATTTACCGGATTGTTAACCGGAACAAACTTATTGATAAAGCGAAAGGGTTCCGTATTAAGTTCCAGGCTGCTTATGTTTGCCTGATTTTTTGTTTCGAGTTCAAGGGTTACGTTATGAAGCAAACGGGCCGGTTCTTCTTTTTCAGGTGTTGTGGAAAGTAATATCTTATCAAAGGGAATCACGCCCATATTTTTTTCCAGCCGTTCTTTATCCTTAATAAAATATTCGTAATATTTTAAACTATCGAGAACGGTGAGTTCTGAATTAATGCGTTTGATTTCCGATTCCAGATTGCGTCTTTTAACTGCGGTTATAAGTTCCAGCCGGGGATAGGTGTGAAGATAAGCTTCAAATTTGTTCTGAATGGTATCAATGTATTCCGGGTGGTAAATCAGTAATTGTACCAAAAAACGGTTGTTAATCTTTTCAGCTGTGTTAACCGTATCGGGTTCAAAATTGTTTTCATAATCCACCTCATCGGCAACGCCGTCTTTGTTTTTATCTATCAGCCAATAAGCGTCAATGCTTTTGATGCAGGCCGCTTCGCTTACCGAAATGTTTAGCATTTGGCTTAAAGCAAGGGAGTCCTGGGTTTGGCATACAGCACTTAACGAATTGGTGTATTCAATCAAGTTCGAACTGCTTACCGTAAAAGTTTGTATGGTGGCACTGGTACGGTAATAGGGAACGCTCCGCTTAACCTGGAACTTGCCTGCCACTATTCCCAGCAGGGCAAAAGCCAATAAAATGTGAAAGTTTTTCAGGCTGAATTTCAAACTTTCTTTTCCGGCAATAAAAATCCAGAACAGTATTTTACCTATCAGGTTAAAAAACTTGGTAAATAGATTGCTGATACCGTTTCCCATGCGCGAAAACAATTCAATCAAATCAATTTCTTGCGGGGTATTCTTATTTTCGGTCATAATGTGTTATTTTAATTTTAGTGCCTAAAAATATAAAATTTTAAGTAGTGCCTGATAATTTTCTGCTTTTGTTTTTTCTGCATTCATTTTGTAATAAACAATAATGCTCTTTATTAATAAAATTATGGTATCGAGATTAGAACTTGCCTGAAAATAAGCTGCTTTATTTTCAAGTTTTTGTTGTTTTATAAACTGGTCGATTTCTTTTTTGCCAAAAACCACTCCTTTGTTAAAAGGATTGATGTAAAATAATACTCCTTCGTTGGGTTCGTTTTCAAAAACCTGTTTGTGTGGGTCTTTATAGCAAAGAATAAAATTTTTGGGCAAGGCCACACCATATACAGGCAGGTTTAACTGTTGGCACAGTCCGGCATATAAAATAGCCAGCATGATGGGTGAACCCTTGCGGTTTTCGAGCAGGTGATTGATGAAGTTGCTTTGCGCACTGTTTTGAAACGTGTTACTACGCGAAAATTTATGAATATCGAAAACAATGTGGTTGATTATTTTAATTTTTTCCAGCGCGGTTAAATTATCGTTAAGTTCCAGCCATACGTCTTTTTTTATAGTTTCCACCTGAGTCCTAAGCTCCGGAATGTTTAATTCGTGATACTGAAACTTGGCAATAATTAGGGCAGCTTCAATCAGGTCGTGTGCCTCAGTTTTTATCCATTGATTGAGTTGGTTCTTAACATCGTTTTGATAAATATCGTCGATAATATTTTCGATGCGAGTTTGAAACAGTGAATCGAGGTTGTTTTCCCAGGCTTTTTCAAGATTGGGGATAACCGTAAGCCCAAGCTGGTTCAATTTAATCCGGATGGCTTCGAAAACCGAAGCATCCGGATCATCGAGTAATTTTATCAAAGAATCAATCTCTTTTATATTCATCATTGTTTTTAGGCCGTAAGACGCTTCAGTACTTTTTCGATCAATGCTTTAACCGATGTTTTGTAATCTTTGCTGTATTCGCCTCGTTTACGATTCGCAATAATGTTGCAAACGGTAACTGCATTATGCCCTAATAAAGCCGAAAGCCCGTAAATAGCCGAGCATTCCATCTCGTAGTTGGTTATTTTTTTTCCGTGGGTATCAAAGTTCGAGATTTTGTCATTGATATCGGCATCCTGAATGGGTAAACGCAAAACACGACCCTGAGGTCCATAAAACCCGGGAGCTGAAATGGTAATACCCTGTCGCATATCAAAACCCACTTTTTGCAGCAATTCGTTGGAACTGGGTACAAAATATGGATCGGTAAGCTGGGGATTCCAGTTCACAAAATCTTTAAACGCTTGCTCCATTTCAAGATTCGAAACCTGATTCCGGTTGGCATAATAGTTTAATAAACCATCGAAACCAATGGCCCATTCCGAAATAACCGGGGTATCCACAGGAATATCAGCTTGCAAAGCTCCTGAGGTACCTATGCGGATTAAGTTTAAACGGGTAAGTTCTTTTTTGGGCAGGCGGGTATGTAAATCAATGTTAACCAAAGCATCGAGTTCGTTAACCACAATATCAATATTATCGGTTCCAATGCCGGTCGATATTACGCTGATACGTTTTTCGTTGTAGATTCCCGTATGGGTAATAAATTCCCGGTTTTGTTTTTTTACTTCAATACTTTCAAAATAACTTGAAACCACTTCCACACGATCCTGATCTCCCACTAAAATAATGGTATCGGCAATATCCTCAGGTTTTAAATGAAGATGGAAAATACTTCCATCATTATTGATTATTAATTCCGATTCTGCAATTCTGTTCATAATGTAGTTTAAATTTGGTAAGGTGTTCAATAAAATATTATGTGCCTTTATTTAGCACGGTGTTAATTAAATCTTATTTTTGTAAAAAATGAATCCAAAAGTAGAAAAAAATTATGGATACGGCAACCAATCACCTACTCGTTCCGGTCGACTTTTCCGATAAAGCAGTTTTTGGCCTGCAGATGGCTTCAAAAATGCTGAACCTTTTGGGTGGAAAAGTTACAGTTATTAATGTTTTAAAGGGAGTTGACCCCATTTATTCCGACTTTTTTGAAGATGAAGAAAGGGAACTGCTGTTAAAAAAATTGCGGCTGCATTTGCGGCGGTTTTGTGAGAAATATATAGATACCTCCCGCTTTGAATTAAACTGTGTGATTGAAAAAGGAAAACGCTGTGAAACCATTTTAAGCAAAGCCGACGAGATAAATGCCAGTTTTATTGTAATGGGAACCAGCACCATCGATAATATAAAAAAATGGATTATCGGAACAAATGCCTTGCGTGTGGTTACCGAAGCCAACTGTCCGGTTATCACGCTTAAAGAAGCACCAACCGAAGATAAAATTGAACGCATAATTTTACCGATGGATATTACCAAAGAGGGGCGCGAAAAAGTGGTGAGTGCGGTACATTGGGCCAAAGCCTTAAATGCGGAGATTCATGTGGTATCGGCTTATACCCTGGACGACGACAGTATTTTTGCCCGTTTGCAAACCCAGCAAAAGCAAGTGGTGAATTTTATTGAGGAACGGGGGGTTAAATGCGTGTCGAAGCTTTTTAAAGTCGACGATCGGGTAGATGCAATTCTCGATTATATTGAAAACAATAAGGGGGATTTAGTGGTTATAACTACGCATGAACAATTGGAGATTGTTAAATTTTTTATGGGTTCATTTGCCAAAAGCATCATGCGCGGGAGTAAAGTGCCGGTAATCAGCATGGTTCCCAAAATTAAACATCATCTGGTCTTTAAAATGCCAGCTACTTAATTATAATGTATACATTTTAAAATAATATATAATGAAAAAACCACAAAGTCTTGTAATTGCCGGTTTGGCAATTTTTTTAGTAATCATTTTGTTAGGAAACCGTTTGTTTGTAACGCTGGATCAAACCGAACGGGGCGTATTGTTTAAGCCTTTTGGGGGTGGCTTGGATAAAAGCAATATTTTTGGTCCTGGATTTCACATGATAGCTCCCTGGAATAAAATATATTTATACAATGTAGAAGAGCAAAAAAGTGAAGAACCAATGGACGTACTCGATAAAAGCGGTCTTTCGTTAAATATTGATGTTACCGTACGTTATTATCCCATTGAAACACGTATTGGTTTTTTGTACGAAGGATTTAAGCTCGATTATGCCAATCGTTTGGTGATTCCTGAAATACGCTCTACAGTACGTCAGGTTGCCGGTCGTTATACTGCAGAGGAAATCTATTCAACCAAGCGTTCCGAAGTTGAAAAAGCCATTATCGACGAGGCCGGAGCAAAACTTAAAGAGAATAACATTCAAATGACAGCGCTGCTTATTCGTTCCATTAATTTACCGAACGATATCAAACGTGCTATTGAATCGAAATTAACCCAGGAGCAGGAAGCGTTGGCTTATCAGTTTAAACTGGAAAAAGAAAAAGCCGAAGCCGAACGTAAACGTATTGCTGCTGAAGGGGAAGCCCGTGCCAATAAAATTATCAATTCAAGTTTAACACCTGAATTATTGCGTATGCGTGGTATTGAAGCTACTCTGGATTTAGCTAAATCGCCCAATGCAAAAGTTGTGGTAGTGGGTAGTGGAAAAGACGGTTTGCCCCTTATTTTAGGTAACAACTAATCGTATCCATATAAATTAAAAACCGGAGGTCTCTCTAAAAGGCATCCGGTTTTTTGTTTTTAGTATTTTCTGTATTATAGAGGCTGATGTTGTTAAACGTTGTCCATTCTTCTATAAATCGCTATGTTCATTTAAGCTTTTCAGCTAAAAATTTTCCGGTGAACGATTCCTTGCATTGAACCAGAGCTTCAGGTGTACCTTCAAAAACCAGATGTCCGCCATTTTTACCACCAACTGGCCCCAAATCAATTACCCAGTCAGCATTTTTTATAATCTCAGGATTGTGCTCCACTACCACAATGGAATTTCCTTTTTCGATAAGTGCATTAAATGAATTTAACAGGTTGTTAATGTCGTGGAAATGCAATCCGGTGGTGGGTTCATCAAAAATGAAAAGCATGGGCTGCTCATCGCGTTCCTTACTCAAAAACGATGCAAGCTTTATACGCTGACTTTCACCACCACTTAATGTACTCGACGATTGCCCCAGTTTTACATAGCCCAAACCCACATCGATAAGGGTTTGTAGTTTTTTGGTGATTTTTTTTGTGGTACTTGTAGCTTTGTCGCTGAAAAAATCCATGGCTTCATCTACAGTCATTTCAAGCACATCGAAAATGTTTTTGCGATGGTAAGTTACTTCGAGCACATCGGGTTTAAAACGTTTTCCCTTACAACTTTCGCAAACCAATTCAATATCGGCCATAAACTGCATCTCAACCTTAATGGTTCCTTCACCCTGGCATTCTTCGCAACGACCGCCATCGATATTAAACGAAAAATGAGAGGGTTTGTATCCCATCAGTTTGGCCGATTTTTGTTCGGAATACAGCTTGCGTATTTCGTCATAGGCTTTTATGTAAGTAACCGGATTCGACCGTGACGATTTCCCGATGGGATTCTGGTCAACAAACTCCACATCACTTAGTAAATGCATGTCGCCCGATAATTTATCGAAATGTCCTGTTTCTTCACCGTAACCGCCGTAATATTTCTTTAACGAGGTGTAGAATACTTTTTTTATCAGTGATGATTTTCCCGAACCCGAAACTCCTGTAACTACGGTGAGCGTATTAAGTGGAAATTTTACTTCGATGTTTTTCAGGTTATTTTCGCGGGCTCCTTCCACTTTCAGGTAATTGTTCCACTTGCGGCGCATTTTTGGTACCGGAATTTGTAGGTCACCGCTTAAGTAGCGGGTAGTTAAACTATTGGTGGCAAGCATTAATTGCTGATGATTTCCCTGAAAAACCACTTCGCCACCCAAACGACCGGCCAGCGGACCAATATCAATAATTTCGTCGGCTGCACGGATAATATCTTCATCGTGTTCTACTACAACCACGGTATTGCCCATACTTTGCAGTTTGCGCAGTACCTGAATTAATAGTTCCGTGTCTTTTGAATGAAGCCCGATACTGGGTTCATCGAGAATATACAGGGAACCAACTAAACTGCTTCCCAGCGAAGTAGCCAGGTTAATGCGCTGCGATTCGCCTCCCGAAAGTGACGATGATAAGCGATTTAATGTAAGGTACCCAAGTCCTACATCCATTAAAAACTGAATGCGATTTTTGATTTCGATAAAAAGTCGTTCGGCAATTTTTTTATCGTGGGCATCCAGTTCAATACCTGCAATAAACTGAGCCAATTCGTCGATGGGTAAACTCACCAGTTCTGAAATGGCTTTGTTGGCAACTTTGATGTAATTGCTCTCTTTTTTTAATCTTTTTCCTTTACATTCGGGGCAGGTGGTTCTTCCGCGATAGCGCGACAGCATAACACGGTACTGAATTTTATAGCTGTTTTCTTCCAAAAATGTAAAAAAGCGGTGTAATCCTTCAAAATAGCGGTTTCCAGTCCATAAAACGTCCATTTCAGATGCTGATAATTGATTTACCGGCTTATGAATGGGAAAATCAAACTTTGAAGCATTCATTATAAGCGCATCCTTCCATTCACTCATTTTTTCCCCCCGCCAACAGGCTATAGCATCGTCGTAAATCGATAAACTCTTGTTGGGAATGACCAAATCTTCATCAATACCAATGGTCATTCCAAAACCTTCGCAGCGTGGGCATGCTCCCAGCGGATTATTGAAACTAAAAGTGTGGACACTGGGTTCTTCAAATACAATTCCATCGGCTTCAAACTGATTTGAAAAAACCTGTTCTGTAGTGCTGTTTTCCAGTAAAACCCGTACAATACACGTTCCGTGACCTTCAAAAAATGCCGTTTGTGCTGAATCGGCAATCCGGCTGATGGTGTCGTTTTCCGGATTAACAACCACCCGGTCGATTACAATATTAATAGCCTTTTCTTTTTTTGAAAAATTGAAATCTTCAAGCGGTATAATTTCATTATTTATTTCGATACGTGAAAATCCTTGTTGTTTGAGTATTTCGAGGGTTTGTTCCAGCGGTCTGTCGCTTTGTTGTTTCAGTGGTGCTAAAATCAACACCTTGGTTCCTTCAGGAAACGATTGAAGGTAATCGACTACGTCTTCGGCATGTTGTTTTTTTACCAGTTGCCCTGAAACAGGTGAAAAGGTTTTACCAATTCGGGCATACAATAATTTCAGGTAGTCATAAATTTCAGTCGATGTGCCAACGGTAGAACGGGGATTTCGGGTATTTACTTTTTGTTCAATGGCAATGGCCGGTGGAATTCCTTTAATAAAATCGACCTCAGGTTTGTTAACACGGCCTAAAAACTGTCGGGCATACGACGACAAACTTTCTACGTAACGGCGCTGTCCTTCGGCATAAAGTGTGTCGAAAGCCAGCGACGATTTTCCACTGCCCGATAAACCGGTAACTACTATCAGCTTGTTAAGTGGAATTTTTAATGTAATATTTTTTAGGTTGTGAACCCGGGCACCTTTAATCTCAATGTATTTTTGTTTGGAAACTTCCTGACTCATGCTTTTATTTTGATTTTTTAGCAGCTTTTCCATATCCATTGTATGGACTATTTTAACTTCGAATTGCAAAGATTGTTTATTTTTTTTCGAAGTGGATTAGGATCGGCCTATTTTTTTAATATATTTGTTGCTACTGAAATTAATAATTACTTAAAAACCAAGGAGGATTGCTTATAGAAACATAATTACACTTGAATAAAAACAAAGGAGGTAATTATGAATATTCATAATCATAATGATTATGATTTGATTAAGCAATATCTTGGTGGACAAGAATCCAGCCTTGAAGTCTTAATAAATCGACACAAAAGCAAAGTTTATTCCTACATTTTGATGGTTGTAAAAAACCGTGAATTGGCCGAAGACATCTTTCAGGACACCTTTATTAAAGTAATCAAATCGCTAAATAGCGGGACATACAAGGAAGAAGGCCGTTTTGTTTCGTGGGTGATGCGTATTGCCCATAACTTAATTATCGATTTTTACCGTAAAGATAAACACCTGAAAACCGTTTCAGACGATCAAACAGACGTTCCTTTGTTTAATTCAGCAAAATTTTCAGATGCAACCATTGAGGAAGAACTGGTGATGGACCAGATTCATCACGATGTGAAAAAGCTGGTTGAATTGCTTCCCGATGAACAAAAAGAAGTAGTGTTATTGCGCTACTACTACAATTTAAGTTTTAAGGAAATTGCTGAACATACACAGGTAAGTATTAATACTGCTCTGGGGAGGATGCGCTACGCCATTCTAAATTTGCGAAAACTAATGGAGCAATCAAAGGTTGATTTGGTTTCTCAAAGTTTTATGTCGTAGCAAACGGAATAACTGAAATTAATTTCCTTAACCGGCAAATAGACATTTAGCCCATGTTTATAGCTATCGTTTAAAAAAAAATTCTTGCTGTATAATATTCCCTGTTATGGGTGCGTTAATTTATTGAATGTATAAATTATCGAGCCTATGATAAGAATTTTTACGTTTTATTATTATTTAAAAGAAAAGTGGGGAAGGAAAACGAATGGTGAAGCTAGTATGTTTATTCATAAAGGATTGAACCATAAGTTTGAACCCAACGAACAAACCATTAAAAATATTCTGGCTTTTTCCGATGCTTATCAACAAAAGCAAACCAAAAGCATTGGAACGGTTGAATATTTAATGAATTAAAAAAAGAGGCGGGAAGCCTCTTTTTTTTGTTTCGGTTCAATTAGTACCAGTGTGCTTTATTGTAATAATTTGTTTCAATCGAAGGAATAAGTTTTATTTAATGGCATTAGCTGCGAATTCTTTTCCTGCTCTTAATGCTGCCAGGTTTACATTAACCACATCTTCACCTTTGCGTGAGAAGAGTTCAATGATACCTTGTTCCAAATCTTCGGCAGCTATGTGGTTTAAAAAGGGCGAAGCCGCACCCAGCATAACCATATTCGACGATAGTTTTGAACCCAGTTCAGTTGCTGTATTATCGGCATCAATAGCTACTAAGCGGGGGTTTTTATTCAGTTCACCCATAATAGTTTTCATTGCTGGATATTCAGGAATGTTTATAAAAGGAGCAGTATTGGTAACAATGTAACCGGTTTCCGATAAATACGGAAGGTAGCGCATGGCTTCCATAGGTTCGACCGATAAAATCAGGTCAGCATTTCCTTCGGCTATCAAATCAGAAAATATAGGTTTGTCTGAAATTCTGAGATGCGAAATTACGGCACCTCCTCGTTGGCTCATGCCGTGAGTTTCAGATTGTTTTACATGAAGCCCTTTTTTTAAAGCAGCCACACCAATTGCCGAAGCTATTGATAAAATGCCCTGACCACCTACACCGGCTAATATAATATCTGTTTTCATTATTTCTTGGTTTAAATTAATGTTTGCTAAGCAATGAATTATTCTACCTGAGCTTTGCGAATTTTAATATCGCGACGGTTCTTTTGCACACAAATTCGTCGGGGAACAATTACAGAAACGCCCTGATAAGCAAGTTCAGTTTTAATCAGGGTAACCATTTCGTCGTGGTTTTTCTTAACGGGATTAATCACATGCAAATGTTCGGCTTCGACACCTACTGCCAGGCAAACTTTTTCAATAATTCCTTTAGCCGCCGATTCCTGGCCTCCGGTCATTGAGGTTGATTCGTTATCGGAAATAATAATTGTAATGGGCGATTTTTCGGCCACAGCATCAATTAACCCGGTAATTCCACTATGAGTAAAGGTAGAATCGCCGATTACGGCGAGTGCAGGAACTAAACCGGCATCGGCAGCACCTTTTGCCATGGTAATGGATGCTCCCATATCAACGCAGGTATTAATGGCCCGATAGGGTTCAAGTGCTCCCAAAGTGTAACAACCAATATCTGAAAATACACGTCCTTCGCCAAAAGTAGCTACTGCTTCGTTCAAGGCGCGGTAAACATCGTGGTGACCACAACCCACACACAATGCCGGTGGACGATTACTTACTTCTTTAGGAATATCCAAACCATATTTAACGGGTAATTTTAAAGCTTTAGCTACCAAATCGGGATTCAATTCGCCATCGCGAGGCAGTGTTCCGTCCAATCGGCCTTTTACTTTTTCTTTTTCGAGATAGCCTTTTAATAACTCTTCAAAAATTGGGTAGCCTTCTTCTAAAACCAGTATGCTTTCAGTTTCTTCAGAAAGACGGGTGATTTTTTTTCGGGGCAGTGGGTATTGTGATACTTTTACCACCGGAAAAGGACAGCCTTCGGGAAAATGTTCCATCAGGTAATTGTAAGCAATTCCGCAGGCAATAACACCTATCGATTTATCTTTTCCGTCAAAATATTGATTAAAGGAACTCTCGTCCGATGCTTTTTCAAAATTCACCTGACTGGCCAGTAATTTTTTGTATTGTTTTCGAGCGTTCACTGGCAACAGTACAAACTGACTGGGGTTAGTGGGGAGTTTTATTTCGTTTTCGGGTAGTGTTTCTTTTAAATTCACTATTGCCCTGGAGTGTGCCATTCGTGTGGTTACCCGGAGCATAACCGGAACACCAAATTGTTCCGAAAGTTGAAAACCATAGTAAGCCATATCGTAAGCTTCTTGCTGGTTCGATGGTTCCAAAATGGGTATTTGTGCAAAACGGCCGTAATAACGCGAATCCTGTTCGTTTTGGCTGGAGTGCATCGACGGATCGTCGGCTACAGTAACCAACATTCCACCGTTTACTCCGGTTACTGCTGCATTCATAAAGTTGTCGGCAGCCACATTTAAGCCTACGTGTTTCATACAGGTCATGGCGCGTTTTCCGGCGTAAGCCATTCCTAAAGCAGCTTCCATAGCGGTTTTTTCATTGGCCGACCACTGACTGTGGATTTTTTTCTCTTTAGCATACTTGCTATGCTGAATGTATTCGGTTATTTCAGTCGATGGGGTTCCGGGGTAGGCATAAACACCCGACATACCGCCATCAATGGCTCCTTGCGCTATGGCTTCAACACCTAATAATACTTTTTGCATCGTAAATGGTTTAAGATGTGTTATTAATGAAAAATGAGTCTGGGATAAGGGTTTGTGTGGGGAGGAAGGTATTTTACAATCCGCCAAACCGTTTTAAAAAGCCAACCTGAATGGCTACTACAAAATAAAAAATTGATGGATGATGTGTTTTTCTCACAATATGTTCATTTTTCGATGAGCAAATTTATAAATAATACTACACGAACCATTTTTATAAGCTATGTTATCAAAAAGGTTTTAAGTAAACTAATACAAGAAGCAAAGGTTTTAATTAAGAAATAATTGTAGCAACAATGTGCCGGTGTCCTCCGTGATTTCTAAATTCACACAGGTAAATTCCCTGCCAGTTTCCCAGATTTAACTTATGATTCGTGATGGAGATGGAAAGTTCAGCACCAAATAACGATGATTTTATGTGGGCAGGCATGTCGTCTGCTCCTTCAAATAGGTGAGTATAAAGCGGATGATTTTCGGGAATTAATTTATTGATAAAAACTTCAAAATCGTCGCGAACCGATGGATCAGCATTTTCATTCAGGCTTAGTCCTGCCGAAGTGTGTTTTATCAGCAGGTGCAACAATCCATTTTCAGGAAGTTTTGGAAGTTGGGTGAGCACCTCGGACGTAATGAGGTGAAAACCTCTTTGATATTTTTTTAGGGTGAATTCAACTTGTTGTATCATAAAAATATTAAACTTTGGATATCAAAAATAGTTTTTTTACCGTTATGTTGCAAAGTATGCGGTTGCGTTGAGTACTTTAATTTAATGAAGACGCAAGGTTGAACTCCGAAAATTTTGTTTTTTCGGTCTCCATAAAAATAAAAAAGTATTTTTGTCCACAAAGGTCACTAACTGTTATAAAAAACGTGAGTAAATATATTGTTCTGTTGCTGTTTGTACTGATTTTTGGCAACAATCTGGCAGCACAAACCAGTTTGGTTTATGGAAAAGTAATTGATGAAAACGGTGCTCCCTTAGAATTAATAAATGTTACAATTAAAGGTGAGCCCCGGGGAACAGCTACCTTAACTGACGGAAGCTATCGGCTCGAGTTAAAGCCAAATATTCCCGTTACCTTGGTTTTTTCGAGCATCACTCACAAAAAAATGGAACATGAACTCATTTTAAAACTGGGCCAGAAACTGGAATTAAATGTAATGTTATTAGCTGAGACCGAAGAGTTGGTTCAGATTAATATTGAAGACAAACAGGTTAGGAAAAGCACCTTAACCCGGCTCGATCCGAAAATTATGAACGTAATTCCCGAAGCATCCGGAAATTTTGAAGCCATGATTAAAACCTTACCAGGCGTTTCTTCAAATAATGAGTTAAGTGCTCAGTATTCGGTGCGTGGTGGTAATTTTGATGAAAATCTGGTGTACGTTAATGGTGTGGAAATTTACCGGCCCTTTTTAATTCGATCCGGACAGCAGGAAGGACTGAGTTTTATCAATTCCGATATGGTTTCGTCGGTATTGTTTTCGTCGGGTGGTTTCGAAGCCAAATATGGCGATAAACTTTCGTCGGCACTCGATATTCGTTACAAAAAACCTACGGAGTGGGGTGGAGCCGTTTCGGCAAGTTTACTGGGAGCTTCATTAATGCTTCAGGGAGATAATAAAAGTCATCGATTTAAGCACATTTCAGGATTGCGCTACAAAACCACAAAATATGTACTTAACTCGCTGGAAACAGAGGGAGATTACGAACCGCGTTTTATCGATTTTCAGACTTATTTAAGTTTTGAATTAACTGAAAAAATGGAATTGGGTTTTTTGGCAAATTATGCGCAAAACAGCTACACTTTTAAACCTGAAGACCGAATTACCAGTTTTGGTACCATTAATCAGGCCATGCAATTAAAAATGTATTTCGACGGACAGGAAGTTGATAAATTCGATACGTATACCGGAGCCTTTACTTTTGATTACAACCACAGCGAGCATCTGAAACTTAGCTTTGTTGCTTCGGCTTTTAATACGGTCGAAAGCGAAACCTTCGATATTCAATCGCAATACTGGATTAACCAGGTTGATACGGATTTAAGTTCGGAAACTTTGGGCGATAGCCTCGATAATCTGGGTTTTGGAACTTATCTGGAACATGCCCGCAATTTTTTAACAGCCCGTGTGCTAAGTGCCGAACATAAAGGACTTTATTCTACCCATCGGCATTTTTTGCAATGGGGAGTAAAGGTGCAGGAAGAGCACATAATTGATAACCTTAGGGAATGGACATTAAACGACTCGGCCGGTTATTCACTGCCTTATACCGATACCTCGGTCAATGTTTCGTTTTTTTTTCATGCTAAAAACAACATCCGCAGTAAGCGGGCAAATGCTTACCTGCAAAACACCTTCACTTTTGATTTAACCAAAGGTGAATTGAGTTTCACTGCCGGAATTAGAGGTTCGTATTGGGATTTTAACAAAGAATTTTTATTAAGCCCCAGGGGGAGTTTGGCTTTTAAGCCCGATTGGGAAAGCGATATTGTATTTAAATTCTCAACCGGATATTATTACCAGCCCTCGTTTTATAAGGAGATGCGTTCGCGAACCGGCGATTTAAATACTGATATTAAAGCACAAAAATCAATACATTTGGTTTTGGGAACCGATTATAATTTCATGGCCTGGAACCGTCCGTTTAAATTAATAACCGAAGTTTATTATAAAAAACTATCCGATTTAATTTCGTATTCCATCGACAATGTGCGCATTATTTATTCGGGCACAAACGATGCTACCGGCTATGCTACCGGATTCGATGTTAAAGTGAATGGTGAGTTTGTAAAAGGTACCGACTCCTGGTTTAGTTTTTCACTGATGAAAACAGAAGAAGATATTATTGGCGATGTGCATACGTATACCGATGCCGAAGGAACTGTTATCACTGAATATCCCGGTTATATTCCCCGCCCTTCGGATCAGCGGGTGAACATTGGGGTGTTTTTTCAGGATTATTTTCCCGGAAATCCGGATTACAAAATGCACATGCAGATTAATTATGGAACGGGTTTGTCGTTTGGGCCACCCAATGCACCAAGATATATGGCTACCGGACGAATGAAATCGTATCAGCGGGTCGATTTGGGTTTTTCAAAAATATTAAAAAATCCCGATAAACATTATCCTTCAGGACATTGGCTGCATCATGTTAAAGAAGCCTGGATAAGTGCCGAAGTTTTTAACCTGATGGACCGTAAGAATACCATTGGTCACGAATGGGTAGCCGATTACAGTAATCGACAGTATGCGGTGGAGAACAGTTTAACCGGACGACGGCTTAACCTGAAGTTAAACATTCAGTTTTAGTCTTCTGCTACATTTTCTTTTTTTAACTTTGCAAGCCTTAAAGTTATTGAATTATGCAGTTTTTGTATCCAAAGTTTTTGTGGGCTCTGTTAACCTTATTGGTACCCATTGCCATTCACTTATTCAATTTTAAACGATACAAAACCGTATATTTTAGTAATGTAGCTTTTTTACAAACCCTGCATCACGAAACAAAAACGCAATCGGTAGTAAAAAAATTAGTGTTGCTGTTGCTTCGTCTTTTTATGTTGGCCGCCTTGGTGTTGTTATTTGCCCGGCCTTATATTCCAGCGCCTAATCAGGTAAATACCGAACAAAATCTTTGGGTAGCTTTGTATATCGATAATTCGTTCAGTATGGAGGCCGAAGGCCCTCAGGGCATTTTGCTTGAAGAGGCAAAAGTAAAAAGTCTTGAGATTATTGAATTATTTCCGCAGCAAACCCGGTTTTTATTAGTAACCAATAATTTTAATCCCTTGCATTTGCAATGGCTAAATAGCGGGCAGGTTGTCGATTTTATCTCCCAAATTGAAGCAACGCATTTGTTCCGAACCATAAATCAGGTTTATGAGCGGGTTCAGATGCTGATTCCCGGTAACGATTCTTTAACCCGGATAAACCTGTTTTTATTGAGCGATTTTCAGCAATCCCTTTTTGAAACACCTTTAACTGCACGGGAGAACATTCAAATTTTTGCCTTACCCTTTAAAAGCAATACCAGCAATAATTTATGTATCGATTCAGTTTGGTTTGCTACACCGGGACATTACAAGGGGAAGCAGGAGGAGTTGGTGGTGCTGATAAAAAACTTCAGTAAAGAATCGTTCAGCGATATTCCCCTTCAACTTTACATTAACGACACATTAAAAAATACCCGGGCATTTACGGTTGAAGCCAATAGTGAGGTTCAGGTTAAGATAGCTTTTACCCAATGGCATGCCGGAGATAAAAAACTACGACTCGAAATTAGCGATTACCCCATAATTTTTGATAACTCTTTATTTTTTAATTATCGTATTTCCGATAAAAGTAAAATCTTAATCATCGATGGAAAACAGGCTCCCAATTATTTTAACGCCCTGTTTGCCGATGACGATAATTTTACAGCACAAACAGTAACAGAAGATCAGATTCCTTACAGTGATTTTTCAGCTTACCAATTAATTATATTAAACCAATTGGTTCAAATTCAGTCAGGTTTAAGCACTGAACTTAACCGTTTTGTAGCTGAAGGCGGACAAGTGGTTTTTGTACCAGATCGGGAGGGAAATATCGAAACGTATAATAATTTTCTTCAGCGCATTTCGGGAATCTCTTTAAATGAGTGGCTTACACAGCAGGGAACTGTAAAAGTGGTCGATTTAAAGAATCCACTTTTTGATGCGGCATTTAAAACTTCGTTGAACGATGCCCGGTTGCCTGATTATTCGGGTTATTTTCCCATGCAACTTTCTACCAAATCAATAGCTCAAAGCATTTGTACCAGTGAATCGGGTTACGATTTGCTTACCCGTGTATTGTTTGGACAAGGAATACTTTATGTGGCTTCTTTGCCTTTGAACAGCGAATTTACCGATTTTGGAAAACACCCACTTTTTGTTCCATTGTTTTATCAGCTTGCGTTGCAGAGCACGCATCAGTTAATAAACCTGAACTGGTTAAAACCTGAAGTAAGTTTAACACTTAAAAAAGCAAATTATGGAGGCGAACAATTAAGTTTAGAGCATCCGGAGCTAAATTTAAAATTAATTCCCCGGAGCATTGTTACCCGTAGCGCTATCCGGCTTTTTCCCGATGTTGAAAAATTGTTTGCCACAACATATCAGCTATTCCGTGATGGGGAATTTGAAACCTATGCCTCATTTAATTTCGATCGAAAAGAATCGGAAATGAATTTTTTAGCATTAAATGAAATAGAAGATTTTCTTCCTTCAGTTGGAAACTCAGAGAATATAGTATTACAGTCGCAAACAAAAAGCCTGAATCAGAAAATTGAAGCACAATGGAAAGGAACCGATTTAAGTAAGTATTTTCTGCTGTTTGTTTTCTTTTTATTGATTGGAGAAGTTATTCTGATTAGGTATTTGTATTAATACGTAAGCAAAATGAACAAATAAAAAAGCAGCCAGATAGCTAAAAATATCAGGCTGCTTTTGGTTTATTTGCGGTTTATTCTTCGGCCGATATGCCTTCCAAATCTTTTCTCCAGTAAACAGCTGTTTTTGCTATCATATCGTGAAAAGCCAGCTTGCTTTCGCCCAATACAAAAAAGCAACCAATAAAAATTACAAAACCCAATACAGAGCCAACAGTGTTAAGGGTTGAGGCCATTAAAGCAATGGCAATTAATCCAATAATGGAACTGATGTTTTTAATGGCAAAGCGCAGCATTAGTTTTCCCTGGCTTGCCTGGGTTCCATCCTGGTTACCGATTTGTATGCCCAGTAAATATTTGGCAAGGGTATATCCGGTAAATCCTTCAACTAAGTTGTAAATAAAGCTAATTAAAACAGCTGTAATGGGTACAATTACTGAGAACAACCACAAATTGGGTTTTCCATCAAATACTTCCAGCTGCGCATCGGTAATTTTTGAAAAATCAACAAATTTTTCGAAAAAATCTCCTGAAATTGAGGCTACAATATAAGCCAGTCCAATAATAATTAATAAGTCAATTAAATAAGCGCCTAATCTGCGACCAAATCCAATTCTGTTTTCCATAATGTTGTTTTTAAGTAGTTATAAATAGGGTTTTAATGATGATTTGACTTGCATTACAGTCAAAAGTTACATTTTTACCCATCAAAGTTATATTAAAATAGTGGAATAAGGGATTACTTTTTAAATATTAATGTTCAATAATTTTTAGCGTTTTTGTTTTAATTCTGTTAAAAAAGCCCTAATTTGACCATTATTTTAAATCAAAACTTTATTGCTATGGAAAAAAAATTAGATGTAATGGAATTAGTAACCCAGGGGGTAACCATTGGGTTAAAGAATTTTTTATCGCTTTTAGGTGCTTTAATTCTTTACTTAATAACCATCTGGATTCCCTATCTTAACGTTGGAACTACCATTGCTATGGCATCGTTACCTATTGAACTAAGCAAAGGTAATATCATGAATCCCACTTCAATTTTTGATGCCAAGTACCGGAAATTTATGGGTGACTTTTTTATCCTGCAAGGCTTGAAAACCATGGCCATGATTCCCGCAATCCTTTTCCTGGTAATTCCAGCCTATGTTCTGGGTATTTCGTGGAGTTTGTCGGTTTATCTTTTGCTCGATAAAGGCTTGAGCCCGATGCAGGCACTAACCGCAAGTAACCGCCACACTTATGGTAATAAATGGCGTATATTTTTTGGTTTATTGATTTTAGTTGTTTGTTTTATGATAGTATCAGCTTTACTAGGGCTGGTTACTGAATTTTTATCGGTACTGGCTGCCCTGCTGTTTGTTCCGATAATTTTAGGTGCCTATGCTTATATCTACAGAACATTGGTACTTGAAGTGGGTGCAATTTCAGAAGCACCTGCCCAGGAATAATTTAATCAGAAAAACTTTTTAAGACCTATAAAAAACCTGCTTTAACCGGCAGGTTTTTTATATATGAATTACCAATATGTTAAAAAACTTGTTTAGCAGATTAACTCATACTAATTGCATGTAAGTACATAAGCATAAATACATTAAATAATTAACCCGGTTTATACCGATTTTGAAGTAAAAAATTGAATAAATCAACCTGAATTAGTAATCTTGCAAAAGCAATAAATAATTTGTTAAACGGTTAAAAAAACAGATGATATGACAAAAATGACCGCACAAGAGTACATGGATCGGGAATCGAAATACGGAGCTCACAATTATCACCCACTTCCTGTGGTTCTCGATAAAGGCGAAGGAGTTTATGTATGGGATACCGATGGAAAAAAATATTTCGACTTTTTATCGGCCTATTCGGCAGTAAATCAAGGGCACTGTCATCCAAAAATTATTGGAGCCATGATTGATCAGGCAAAAAAATTAACACTTACATCACGCGCGTTCTACAACAGTTCGTTGGGTGAGTTTGAGGAGTATGTAACCAAATATTTTGGATACGACAAAGTGTTGCCTATGAACACCGGAGCTGAAGCAGATGAGACAGCACTCAAACTTTGTCGCAAATGGGGATACATGAAAAAAGGTATTCCGGCCAATCAGGCAAAAATAATTTGTTGCAATGAAAATTTTCACGGACGTACTATAACCATTATTTCAATGAGTACCGATCCCGATGCTTATGAAGGATACGGACCATATACTCCCGGTTTTGTTAAAGTTCCTTACAACAATCTGGAGGCCCTGGAAAAAGAATTACAAGACCCTAACGTTGCCGGATTTTTGGTTGAACCTATTCAGGGCGAGGCCGGAGTTTTTGTACCTGACGAAGGTTACCTGAAAAAAGCTGCTGCACTATGCAAAAAATACAATGTATTGTTTATTGCCGATGAAGTGCAAACAGGAATTGCCCGTACCGGAAAATTACTGGCCGTTGATCACGAAGGTGTGCGTCCTGACATTGTGATTCTTGGAAAAGCCATTTCAGGTGGTGTGCTTCCGGTTTCATGTGTTTTGGCCGACGACGATATTATGCTTTGTATTAAGCCTGGCGAACATGGTTCAACTTATGGTGGAAACCCTATTGCTGCTAAAGTTGCTATTGCTGCCCTCGAAGTGGTTAAAGAGGAGAAACTGGCCGAAAACTCGGAACGTTTGGGAAAAATATTCCGCGATGAATTTAAATCCATTAATTCAGATATGATTGAATTGGTGCGTGGCAAAGGCCTGTTAAATGCGGTAGTTATTAAACCTAAAAATGGAAAAACGGCCTGGGATGTTTGCGTAGCAATGAAAGAAAATGGTGTGTTGGCAAAACCAACTCACGGTCACATCATCCGTTTTGCACCTCCGTTAACTATTACCGAAGCACAACTTCGCGAAGCGATAGGTTTGATTAAAGAGACGTTCAAACAATTTGAATAAGCTGTAATTACAATTCAGTTATAATGAAAGATGGGGTGCTTAGGGAGTAGGCATCCCATTCTTTTTATTGCTTTGCGTCAGTTTTATTACTAAAATCATTTTATTTAATTATTCGGCTGAATGAGCGTGTTTTTTATCGGTTTACAGCGTATTGAACTGAAGTTAACCTTAAAATGTTTCAACTTATATTAAATGGTTCAATAAATATTAAATATATTTACACAAAAGATATATTTTTACATTGCTATTGGCTGGTTCGTATTACAACGGTTAAAGGCAATTAAAATAACCTATACAAAGTGAAAAACATGATTTACCAACGACTATTGAAGCAATTCTTATTGATTCTTTTTTTAAGTTTTCCAATACTTCTTGTTGCACAAACCAACGATTATAAAGGCCGAAAATGCTTTGGTTATGAAAAAGACAGCTGTCCTAACAGCACCAATATATTTTATAAGGTTCATCAAAGTTCGAGAAGTGCTTTATTTGTGAAAGGACAAACTTCACAAACCCCTTTAACTATATACAATGGTCGCGATTATCGGATTTCTCTTTGTTGGGATCCCATTTTGGGTAGTCAGGTTTATTTTAAATTAATTGATGCGCAAACCGGAAATGTTTTGTACGATAATGCCACAAACGAATACGCCAGCGATTTTGAATTTACGGTAGCACAAACCCGCGACATAATTCTTGAGATTAAGGTTCCGGGTAGTAGCGCCCTGATGGAAGCCAAAAGCAACGACGAAATTATTTTGGTGCAAAAAGACACCGATATGGGTTGTCTTGGTATCCTTATTGAGCATATGATTACTCCGTCAAAAGGATTCTAGCTTGTCAATGAAATACGTATTTTTTTCTGTTCTTTTAATTTTATTCATAAGTAATGGAGTTACTGCTCAGGATTGTTTTGAATTTTACCAGACGGAATGTGTTTCACCGCCCTCCAAATTTACCTATACCATAAATCCTGCGTCATGTAGTTTTAAGCTTAAGCCTGGCAATCAGGAGCTTATTTCATTTGTATTCGACGATGAAAAAGATTATCGTATTCTTATTTGTGCAGCACCGGTTTTTAATAATGTAATTCAATTCGATATTTTTAATGAACACAACAATATGCTATACTCCAATAAGGATAATGACTTCTCATTGCAAGTGGAGTTTTCTTCAATGAAATCACAAGCTGTTAGTTTTGTGGTGACAGTACCGGATATGGAATATTTTTCAGATTCCTCGGGTTGTGTGGGCATCTTAATTGAAGAAATGAACTCAATTAAAATTGGTTTCTAAAACCGTTCTTACTCTACACGCTCGTTATAATATAAATCTACTTTTTTACCGAAACGTTTAAAATATTGCGTTCCATGTCCGTTTTTAATGCAATCAATCAATTCCTGATTATCGGGTTCAAACAGCATCCCTGAAATAATTCCGTTGGGAATGAATTTAAAAAAATCGCGATGCAGAATAGATGAAGGGCCCGTAAAAGCTACTGTTGCGTCAGTATTTATGTTTGAAATAATCTGATTAAATGTATTGTTAGCCAAAGTAGTTGCACTCATGATTACCAGATCCGCTTTTTTAAGCCAGCAGGCTTGTTCTGCCATTGGGGTTAAAGCCTTATCATTTTTATTGTGATCGAAAACAATGGGTTTGATGCCCCATTCCTGATAACGTTTTAATAAAGGTTTAAAGTAACCAATCATTACAATTTGCTTAAAACTATACGCATTCAATTGTTCTACAAACGACGAAGTGGGTAAATGGCTGTAACGACGGTTTAACAAGGCATTTAAATAGCAGACATAGAGCAGGCGGTGCGTATTCTCATTGAGATTAAGGGCTGATGGAATGTTTACCGGCAAAACATCGATGGTATGCCCACATACACCACAATAACCATCACTTAGTTCTGCTATTGCATATTTTTCACCAATAAAAAACTGATTTACTCTTTTTGATTCATAGCCGATAGTTTCTAAATAATATGCAAGAGGATCCATGGGTTAATTATTTATTTAATAGCGATTGATAAAGACCAAGCACCTTTTTGGCAACCACATCGTTTTCAAAATTCTTTATGTGCTCACTTCCTTTTTCAATTAATTCCTGTGCATAGTTTTTATTACCAATTATTTTAACAATTCCTTCGGCAATTGAAGCGGGTTCTTTGGGATTGCATAAAAAAGCTCCGGCGCCGGCTGCTTCGGGCATCGATGAACAATTTGACGTAATTACCGGGGTTTTGCTCCAAAGCGCTTCAATTACCGGAATGCCAAATCCTTCATAAACCGAGGGATAAATAAAAACCGAAGCTTTTTGGTACAAGGCGGGTAAATCTTTATATAAAACCTGAGGAGCAAATACGATGCGTTCTTCCAGTTTTTTTTCTTTTAAATATGCTTTTATTTTTTTCAAATAAGAATTTCCCTTTCCAACAACTACCAGAGGCAGTTTAATGGTTTCAGGAAGCAATTCAATAGCTTTAATCAGATTTAACAGGTTTTTACGCTCAATAATTGAACCTACAAAAAGCATAAACTGGCTGGGTAGCTGATAGGGAAGCAATACATTCATAATTTCGTTGTCACTTAAAGCCTGTTTAAATTGCTCGTGACACGATTGGTAAATAACCTCAATTTTTGATTCCGGAGTACCGTAGTATTTAATGATGTCGTTTTTTGTACTTTGACTAACTGCTATAATTTTATCGGCATTTTTGCAGGCGTAGGAAAACTTAAAATCATAAATCATGCGATCGAAAAACGAAAAATCGTTTGGATAAGTTTTATAAATTAAATCGTGTATGGTTACCACCGATTTAACGCCTGATTTTTTTATTCCCAGTGGCAATTCGTGCGATAATCCATGAAAAATATCAAGTTTTAACTGCTTTATCATTCGCACTGAGCTAACCGATCGCCAATAAGCTTTATACCTTGTTTTTGGTGTAACAGTGTAATAGGGTTCTTTGAAAAAATCACGGGAATCGTTGTGGTATTTTTTTTTTGGGGTAAACAGGTACAATTCGTGTACAGGTGCTACTTGATTTATGCCACTAACCAGGGTACGGCTGTAATTTCCTAAACCCGTAAAATTATTGAATAGCCTTTTGGCATCGAATCCTATTTTCATTGTTGTGTGTTATGGATTATCGGTAAAAACAAAACTAATTATGTTAGCGCCCATTTTTAGAGCTTCCAAATGTTTTTCGGGTGAGTCGTTATGAACAGAGGGATCTTCCCAGCCATCGCCCAAATCACATTCGTAGGTGTAAAAACAAACCAGACGGTTTTTGTAAATAAGTCCAAAGCCTTGTGGAGGTTTATTATCGTGCTCATGAACTTTGGGAAGACCATTGGCAAAAGGAAAAACTTTGTGGTAAATGGGATGGTTAAAAGGGAGTTCTACAAAATCGAGTTCAGGAAAAACTTTTTTCATTTCGCGCCGCACAAATTTATCCATTCCATAATTGTCGTCGATATGTAAAAAACCTCCCGATTCCAGGTAAAGTCTTAAATTTTTGACAGCCGATTCACTAAAAACCACATTTCCATGGCCTGTCATGTGAATAAAAGGCAGTCCAAAAATATCGCGACTGGTAACGGCAACGGTTACCGGTTCAGGATTTATGTTGGTATTTAATTGCTGATTGCAAAAATTAATCAGGTTGGGCAGGGAGGTGGGATTCGAATACCAATCGCCTCCACCATCATATTTTAAAAGCCCCAGCTTTACCGTTTGTGCCTCGAGCAAGCATACCAAACTTAGAAACAATAAAAGCAACCCAGCCCGTTTATTCATCTTTAATTAAATTTACGGTATGGCAGGCAACAATGGCTGCAGTTTCTGTTCGTAGGCGACTCTTGCCCAGATGCACTTCTTCGAAACCTGAATTTTTTGCCAGCGCAATTTCTTCGGGAGAAAAATCGCCCTCAGGTCCAATTAAAATGGTAAACTGGTTCTGATTTGCCAGTTTCGATTTAAGCGATGGTTTGGGCGCATCAATGCAATGGGCAATCAGTTTTTTACCATCTCCAGAGTTTTTTATAAAATCGCTGAATTTGGTCATTGGATTAATAACCGGAAGGTAAGCCTTTATAGATTGTTTCATGGCTGAAAGTACAATTTTTTCAAGCCGTTCAATCTTTATGGTTTTTCGCTCTGAGCGCTGACAAAGCAGGGGGGTAACCTGATCAACTCCAATTTCAACCGCTTTTTCCAAAAACCATTCAAAGCGGTCTAAACTTTTGGTGGGAGCAATGGCCAAATGCAATGAGTAGTTTTTTCTGCCGAATTGTTCAATCTTTTCTATAACCCGAATCATACAGCGCTTAGGGTCGGGCTCGTCAATAATTCCGTAATATAAACCGCCCTGACCATCTATCATACAAACCTCATCGCCGGTTTCCATCCGTAGAACTTTAACGGCGTGTTTCGATTCTTCTTCGCTAAGTTGATAGGTTATTTTTTGGATACCCGGGGTATAAAATACTTGCATAAATACCATTTTAAAAAGGGTAAAGATAAAAAGTTTATAGAAATAGCGAAAGTTAGTTTTCTGTCGTAAAAAATGGGCTAAAGATTCTACTTTTGTTTAAAAAAATAAATCAAATGGTTAAAATTGGTTTACTCTCTGACACCCATGCATATATAGATGATTCAATTATAAAATTTATGGAACCGGTCGATCAAATTTGGCATGCTGGCGATGTTGGCAATGTTAAAGTTTTGGAGCAATTGCAATTATTTAAACCGGTAACTGCTGTTTACGGTAACATCGACGACCATTTATTGCGTAGCGAATTGCCCGAATTTGTTTCATTTAAGGTTGAAGGAGTTCAGGTTTTAATGACTCATATTGGAGGTTATCCCGGAAAATATACTCCAGGAATTAAAAAATTATTGCTTGAGCACAAACCACAACTTTTTGTTTCGGGGCATTCGCATATTTTAAAAGTGCAGTTCGATAAACAATTGCAATGCCTGCATATGAATCCCGGTGCTGCGGGTATTTCGGGTTTTCATCAATTCCGTACCATGCTTAGGTTTACTATCGACAATACTCAGATTAAAGATTTGGAAGTCTGGGAACTACCCCGAAAATAAATTTTTGTTTATACAATACTTAATTATATTCTTCATACTTTTCGTAATCCAAATTCTCGTCTAACTCTGATTCTTCAACCTGCTCACCGCTCAGGTGTTTCAGGAAATCATCGCGTCGTTTTTTGTTCGATAAAAAGAACACATAGGAGGCTTCACCCCGGTTTACTTTTAGTTTTCGGTCGCTTCCTTTAATATCAGCAATAACATTATTAAATCCGGCCTCAGAACTGTATGCCTGCATCAAGCCACGTTTATAATAGAAAAAGTACCAATGGTTTTCGCTGAATTCAAGGTAGAGCGTAAAGCTGTCGCCGCTCCTTCGTCGCTCAACTTCGAGATTCCCTTTTACCTTTCGGTTTAACTGGGTTCCCAGTATGTTTGCAATTCCCAAATCGCCTTTCGATTGCCAGGCCGAAGCTGTTTTGTTCCAAACCAGATCCAAATCGGTAAAAACAAAGGTGCTGGCTAATGTTTTGGGTACCTGTTTAACTGTTCCAAAAATTGCCTGCTCTTTTAACATGTTGTCGGCCTCTTTATAATTGAGCAATTCCTTTACGGCCCTTGTGTAGGTTCTGCTTTTTAAATTTACCGGTTTCAAACCATTCATGCTTGCCAGGGTGTCGCTGATAAACTTTATGGATGCTTCCGGAAAAAAGAAATCGAGCGTCATCAGTACTTCCAGGTTTAGCTTATCATCGGGTATTATGTAGTTCGCATTTCCTTTGGTTTGAATTTTAACTTGTCCCAGATTTGCTGTTAAATCAATGTGCCCCTCTCCGTAGATGTTACAAAAGTTTTTATGCATACTAAGCAAATTGCCGGTTGTGTCGTTATTCATCAATTTTTCCATTTGGGCAATTTTGTATTTTTTCTCTTTGTTATCGAAGGTTAAAAAACCTTCAGCAGTGGCTACTGCCAGGTTGCTATATCTTTTACGGGGCGAAACAAAGGCCGGAAACACATGAACCGAATCGGTGGCAAACATAGCTCCTGAGACCAAGAAACTTTCGTTTATATCTTTTAAAGGTTGTTCCAGGGGAATGTAAATATTTTTGGGATCGATTTCGGTTTCAAATTTCAACCAGTTTTCTTCTATTTGGTTGCATTCGTGATTTATGCGTGCTGCGCCATCGAAATAAAGCAATGGATTTTGGGCTTTGAGCAACACATCGCCCTGATAAGCAAATGCCGGCGAAAGACTAAAATCTTCAATTCCTTTAATTTTTCCCTTGGCAAAAGTTTGTCCCAGTGAATCAACTGCAATCAGATCAAAATTTATGGGGAATTGCCTTCCCACTTCATCCAGGTAAAGGTATTTTCCATTTCCCTGGTACCTTTTTCGCGAACTGATATTTAGGGTTGCCGATTCGAACCTGTGGTACCGGGTTTCGGTATTTGCAAGTATCTCAGCTTTTTTTAAAGTGCGCATTTTTGCCAAAGGTTCAATGGTTACCTCGCCTTCGAATGGAAAAATATGGGCATCGGCCACATCAATGTATTTTACCTCGTGGGCATGGAGTATGTTTGCCGATAAATCGAAATCGGTTAAGGGTGATATCCAATTTAGCGAATCCTGACCGGAATGTTGCGAAACAAAGAGTGAGCCTTTTGTATCTAAACCTGCATCTTGTCGTGTTACAATTCGGTTTTTTCCCTGTTCAAAAACCTGGACGGTGTTGGGAGTAGCCAACTGCATGGTTTTATCGTCCATTTTCCAGATGAATTTTTCAACATAAGCCTGATACAGGTTTTCAGGTAAATCTACTTTTGATGAGCCGGTATTCGATTTAAATTCGGATTCCATCTTTAAAAAATCGACTTTTGCATTGATGTTTTGTGTAGCCAATGCCAGCATGTCAGGATTCACCGATTTTAATTCAAATTCGGCTGTGTCGGAATAAAAACGGTCGGCTTTAAAAGTAAATTTATCGGAAGTGAGCGTACCGTTGCTGTAACTGTTTTTACCCGATCCAACAAGCTCTTTGGGTGTGTAGATTAAGGTACCTTTGTGACTCGATTTTCGGGTGAACATGGTAAAATCCTGCTCCAGGGTGTTTGCCGTTAACTCATCGTGGTATGGCATCCAATGAACATAAACTTGTTGCGCAACAACATTGGGATATTGAACCGCCTGGTTTTGGCGGGCGATGGTAAATTCGGTGGTTTTTGCATTGGCCGAATCGGGATAGAAAATAAAATTGTTTGAAGCTATCTGCGATGTCAGGTAAGTCATTTTTCCATTGCCACGCAATCCACTGTTGCTGAGATTAACGTCGGCATAATATTGTCCTTTTCCTTTAAACAGGGGCAATCCATTGTCGGGAGTATTGTAGTGAAAACCCAAAGAGTTGTCTTGTTGCAATACCAGGGGTTGTTTAATTACAGGGAAAATGTCGGCTGAATGTAATTCTCCTTCGTAGCCCATTCCTTCGGTAGAGAAGTTATTTAAACTGTCGATGACATAAGGATACACTTTGTAGAAAAATTTATCGCGGGTGTATTTTCCATTTTGAATGTATTTGTCGTCGTAATAAACGTACGAGTCATTTTTACTGGCAAAAATCGGGTATTGCGGAAAATGCTTAACCCCCGATTTATTGTTGGGATCGTCAATAATTAAATCGCCGGTTACTTCTTCAATAACGTTTTCTACATTAGCCAGAACCTGTTGTCCCCAATTGTCGACACCCGATTTTACTTTTATTGAAAGGGAATCTACTTTATTGAGTACAATTTTAAAACTATCGTATTTAAATTGAAAATTATCGCCATGGTACGTGAAGTAACCGGCCTGAATAATTCCACCAAAATCGAAATCGCGGTTCTTTTTTAACAGAATTTCCTGATTTTTTGGATAAAATATAACATTCTGGCTATCGCTCAAGTTGATTTTAGGAACGCCCTTAATGGCCAAATCCATATTTTTTAGATTAAGAACGGCATTGTTATCGGGTGCTGTTGTTCTCGATTCAAATTGAATCAGGTCGTAATCGCTTTTACCGACAATGGCATCAAGGTATTTGTATAGTTTGGGTTTTAACGTGCAATATTCTGTTTCAAAATCATAATCCACGATTCCGGTGTAGGTAAGTTCAATTAGCAGCCGTTTAACGGGAGTTAACGGCAGGCGCATAAATTTTGCCAGGTCTTCGGCATAAAACGATTCGGTTTGGTTACGTTTGGAAAAGCTTCGCAAATTTACATAGGGATGAACCTGTTCGAGTCCCATAATTTCGTAGAAACGTGCTGCACTAAAAAAATCGGCCGATTCGAACATGGCCACATTCAACGATGAACCACGTAACATGGTAAATTCAATGTAAGTATCATCCATTAGCCATTTCAGAAGCTCAAAATCCATTTCAATTTTGTGGTACCCATCGTAATACGGACTGCGCGACATGTTTTCAGGATTTTTGTCACGAATCAGGTTAACTTCACGATTGTTGTGGTAATAGCGGAAAAGTAATCCCGGATGGTAAATGGAATCTTCAGCAATGTACATGCTGATTTTTGCATTACGCGAAACAATGTCACTTTCCGACAAGGTGTAATAGAGCGCATAAGTTCTCATGAATACCTGTTTTTCGATAATGGTATCACCATCAACCACCAATTCTACGTCGCGGTATAGCGAAAGGGTGGCATAGTTTTCTTTATTTCCGGTTCCAATAAGTTTAGCCCCTTGCATCGAGAAACCACCTTTGTAATCGATGTCGGTAAAAATTCCTTTAATCTCAAAAAGTGATTCTTTCGATTCAAACCTTGGATAACTCAGCCGTTCGGGCGAAGTAACTTCAACAACTTTGTCAGTCAGGGTTCCCAATAAAGGGTAATCGAAATAGTTTTTATTGTAAAAGCGAACCTGCTCAATGCTATAGTACGATTTATTCATGGGAAAACGGTAACTGTCCATCTCGGCCCAGGCTGTGTCGCGTCCCAACCCCGATTTTTCCCAGTAAACTTTTGCTTTTTCACCTTTCCATTCGTTGGTAATTGGATAAAAACTACCCGAGGTTTCATGAATCTGTATGCTATCGTTCCTTAGTTTTCCGGTTAAATTAACTTGTTCGAACCGGTAGGAAATGGTGTCGTTTTCGAATAAAATTTTGTAATTGTCGTTGTTTGCATACCATTTTATACTGGGAGAATAATAAACAGCATTTTCTTTTATCAGGTATATTGAACTGTTTATAAATGACGAAATATCGCTGAGCTTTCCATTTTTTACTGTTGCCAGATGTATTAATGCCTGTTCCCAATGGTCATAGTTTACCGAATCAATTTTGTATTCATAAAAGGTTAAAAGCGCCTGAATGTAATCATAAAAATGAGGAAAATTTCGGGCATTTCGCTTTAACATCAGGTTGGCCACTTCATATATTTTTTCCTGTTGGGCTTTTGAAAAACCTCCCTCAAGCCAAGGTTCTTCGAATTGACTTAATAAGTCTTTACCCATATTGTAGTTGGTATTACTGCGGGCAAAGAGTTCATTCATTTCATCGAGGAAGGCTTCGGGTTCGGCAGAAAATTCGGTAAACCTTTGAGCACTCAGGCTAAACGAAAACACAAAAAGAAAAATTAATACCGCGAAATTTCTCATGGAATACGTCGTTTTATTCTGATTTGGTAAACAGTACGGCAACCCAGTTATCCTGTTCCAGATGCTTTTGGTAGTTCATTCTGTGTGTTGTGGCTTTTTCTGTTATTAAAGGCAAATCGTAGGTGTAAAACCCGCTAAGTAACAAATAATCTCCTTTATTTAAACAATTTATATAAGCTTCCATATCGTTCAGCAATATGTTTCGGTTTATGTTAGCCAGCACCACATCGAACGTTTTTCCGGAAAGCATTAAGGCATCTCCTTTTACAGCCTGTAAATTGTTTACTTTGTTTAATTGAGCGTTTTCCATCGTATTTTCAAACGACCATTGATCGACATCAATACCCAATACCGCTGACGCATTTTTTCGGGATGCTAAAATTCCCAGAATTCCGGTACCACATCCCATATCGAGCACATTTTTCCCCTTAAAATCCAATTCGAGCATCAATTTTACCATAAGTGCGGTAGTAGCATGATGCCCGGTTCCGAACGACATTTTGGGTTCAATAATTATGTCGTAGGTGTAATTTTCCGAGGGTTCATGAAAAGGTGCACGAATCCGGCAGGTATTATCGATAATTATGGGCTCAAAGTTTTTTTCCCAGGTGGCATTCCAGTTTTGAGCAGGTATTGTGTTTGTGGTATATTGTAACGATTCAAAGGTGCTTTTTAATGGTTCAAGCAGCTCATTCATTTCGTCCAAATCAAATTGTTCGCTGGGTATGTAAGCATTAATTCCTTCTTTGGTATCCGAAAAACTGTCGAATCCCATTTGGCTTAACACTGCAGCTATCATTTCCCGTCCCTGATTATCAAGAGGTTTAAAAACAAATACGAATTCAAGGTATTCCATGCGTTTCTGTTTATTATTTGCTTATCGTGGGTAACTGGTTTTTATTTTACCATTTTCAGGATAAGCTGATTTAATAAAAATAAAAAAAGGTATCTGATTTTCACAGATACCTTATGAATAGTTATTCACAATTTTTTAGAAACCGTTAATTATTCCTAAAAAGTCGTCAGCAGTTAGCGATGCGCCTCCAATAAGTCCGCCATCCACATCGGGATTGGCAAACAATTCTTTGGCATTCGATGGTTTGCAACTACCGCCGTATAGAATGGATGTATTTTTGGCTGTTTCACCAAATTTAGCTACCAGCAAATCGCGAATGAATTTATGAACTTCCTGAGCTTGTGCAGGTGAAGCTGTTTTTCCGGTTCCAATGGCCCAAACCGGTTCGTAGGCAATTACTATTTGCTTATATTCTTCGTCGCTTAAATCGAAAAGAACGGTTTCCAATTGTTTTTTAATTACATCAAAATGTTTGTTGGCTTCGCGCTCTTCCAACACTTCGCCCACACAATAGATGGGAGTGAGGTTAAATTCCAATGCTTTTTTAACTTTAATTTTAAGCATGTCGTTGGTTTCGCCGTAGTAGGAGCGACGCTCAGAGTGTCCTAAAATTACAAAATCGGCACCAGCGCTCCAGAGCATTTCGGCTGATACTTCGCCGGTATAAGCTCCTGAAGTTTCGGTAGCGCAGTTTTGTCCGGCCACCGAAATACGTTCGTTGTTTACCACTTTATTTATTTCAGCAATGTGGGTAAATGGAGGAGCTACCACAACTTGAACGTTTTTGTCGCCTTTTTCGGCAACAGCTTTATCAATAGCTATGGCTAAATCGATACCTTCCTGATAGGTGGTATTCATTTTCCAGTTCCCAGCTACAATTTTTTGTCTCATAATAATTTGTATTTATAAGTGCATAATGTTTTTAAGTTTTTTCGGCCCGTTTATTCAGCCCATTTTTTGCGTAGCTGAAGGTAGATACTTATTACCAAACCGCCTGCCAGAATCAGGGTGTAAATATAATACTTATCGGCTGTTTTTTTATAGGCACTGATTGCACTATGGGTTATATTCTCGTGCAATTGTTCGGGATCAGGAATATTCCGGTGCGACCATTTGTTAATTATGGTTCCATTATTAATTACCATTAAGCCTGGGTTTGAACGGATCATTGTTTTTAAAGTAATTTCATCGGTAAGCAGAATATCGTAGGAGGGAACTTCAGTTTTTCGAAAGAAATTTTGCATACTTTCGTCGCCCGATGCAGTTAATAAATAAAAACCATATCCTTTGGCCTTGCAGGCTGATGCCAGTTGATTTATTTTTGAAATGTTTTTGATGCTTGCTTTTTCTAAGTTATTTGAAATTAACAGGAAATTATAATTGGGACTGGCAAGAATTAATTCCGACATGTCGCTGCCATCGGCAGCAATCATGGTTAGGTCGTGAATGGGGGGTTCGTAACCTTTCGAAATTAAATTATGTTTGGCATCTACAAAGGTCCAGGTTGAGTCAGGCAAATTCTCGAGTGAAAACTCTTTTTCTTCTCCATTTTTGGAATATACAAACACACTTTCCCACACATCGGTTGGAGCTCCTTCGGGAATAACCATGCCATCGGGGATATAAGTTCCTGTTTTATAGGGTCTGAAATCGAGAACCGGCAAGTTATTCAGCGAATACCAGCTGATTGATAGTATAATTAGTGTAAAAAATCCGACACCTGCCCATTGTTCAGCACAGCTAAGCTGATTTTTAATTTTTTCTTTGTTTAAAAACAAGAATAGCAGGGGAATTAACAACACCACGTTTTTCCAGAACGTTTGCCAATTGGTTAAAACCAGTGCATCGCCAAAGCAACCACAGTCGGAAACCGGATTGGTTAAAGCCAAAACCAGGGTAAGTGGGGTAAAAACAGCCATAAGAATCATAGCTCCCCAGGTGCTGTGTTTTGTTTTGAGGTTTAATAAAATACCAAGTCCAATAATAAATTCGACAGTAGAAAGTATCAGAGACAAAATAAGGCTAATTGCACTGGCCCAGCCCATTCCAAATGCATTAAAATAGTCGTTGAACTTATACATGGAACCCAACGGATCGACTCCCTTTACAAACCCGGAATAAACAAAAACGATTCCAACAATAATTCTGCTTGTCCAGATGAATAAATTCTTATAGTTAGCCATAATAAATGTTTATAATAAATGGTTTGTAATTAATTCTTTTTTAATTGATTCAAAAATTTGCTGGGGTTGGAGCATCTCCATCTGGGAGTTGTAACAATTAACAATTTTAAAAGTTGCATCTTGTTCCACAAGTTCCAGGTATTCCTGTCGTACTTTTTCCTGAAAACTCAAATCGGCTTCGTGAATGTCCGATTTTCCTTTCAGATAATCCCGGTCGTTGCCTTGCCGTTGATTTTTTAAACTTTTTTCGGTAAAACTAAAAGGTACATCCAGAAATAAACTCAAATCGGGTTTGGGAATTTTATAATACGCGTATTCCAAATGCAGAAGCCAGGAGCGAAGCGCTTCCTTTTCTTTAGGTTCGTTTAGTTTTGCACCCTGAAAAGCCATGTTTGAATACACATAACGATCAACAATTACCAAATCAACTTCATGTAGCCATTGGTTTATCTGGTTTTTGGTATCGTGCCGGTCGCCGGCATAAATTAAACCCACCAGGTAAGGATTTACTTCATCAATTTTACCCAAATCGCCCCGTAAAAAACGGGCTACCAAATCGCCAAAAATTCCGGTGTCGGTGCGCGGAAAGTGCAAATACCGGTAGGTGATGTTCGCATCGGTCAAGTATTGTTTTAACATTTTTAACTGGGTCGATTTTCCCGAGCCATCTAATCCTTCAATTACTATAAAACTCATATACCTGATAATTTTTTTGGAAAGTACAAAAGTAAAATTTCTTTAGGCTCTTAAAAACGATAAATAGCCTTAAACCACAAATTTATTTAACAAAAGCCTGTTTTTATTAACTTTTGTGCAAGAGTTTGTTATTTGCTGTTTGGGGAATCATGGCTAAAATAGCAATCTATTTCTGGATTAATGTCTTTTATTTGTTCAACTAAATTTTAACAAGTGATAGCAAAACGAAAAATAAGTTGAATGGAATTTTTTCATGAGCGCAGCGAATAATACCGATAGTGCACCTGTCGCGCAAGTTGGGAGCATATCGGGATAAAGAGTTCGAACCTGCCTGACATCCGCTGCTTGCATCGAAAGAATTGAAATTTCAATATTGATTCCCTGTTTGCTTACAGTGAGGTAGTGCATTTTCCTCCGGAGGAGCTATTCCCATTGTAAAAGAATGGTACGTATTTTCTTGAGGGACTTACCCGCCTTAGCGGGCGAAGGGTAAAAATCAGGCCTAAACGATATTAATTTAAGAATGATGAAATCTTTAATTAATTGAATTTAGATGGCGTTATCTCTTAGAATCGATTATTTTTGCTAAAAACAGCTTGGTTATGGTACAATCATCTTTAATTAAACCCCATTTTATAAACTGTAAAGGCAGGCTTATTGATTTATCGGTTCCTAAAGTGATGGGGATTTTAAATGTAACTCCCGATAGCTTTTATAGTATTAGCAGGGTTTCTGATAAGGAACAGGTAAAGCAAAAAGTAGCAGCCATGCTAACCAACGGTGCCGATTTTATCGATGTAGGTGCTTATTCGACACGTCCGGGAGCTGATTTTGTTTCGGAAGATGAGGAATGGAACCGGGTTGAACCGGTGCTCAATCTAATTCAAAAAGAATTTCCGGAAGCACTGATTTCGATCGATACCTATCGGTCATCAGTGGCTCAACGTGCGGTAAGTAATTTTGGGGTTGCTTTAATTAACGATATTTCAGCCGGAAATTTGGATGCAAAAATGTTTGAAACGGTAGCGCATTTAAATGTTCCTTACATTATAATGCACATGATAGGTACTCCCCAGAATATGCAACAAAATGTAAAATATAGGCATTTGATGCAGGAAGTTTTTACTTATTTTGCCGAAAAAATTGAACGCTTAAAAAAAATGCAGGTTCCTGACGTGATTATTGATCCGGGATTTGGTTTTTCAAAAACACTGGAACAGAATTACGAAATTTTAAGTAAGCTCGATGAATTTGTGATTTTTGAACGTCCGGTTTTGGTGGGGGTATCGCGTAAAACTATGATATATAAACAATTAAATACTGATCCTGAAAGGGCTTTGAATGGAACTACAGTTTTAAATACCCTGGCTTTAACCAAAGGTGCAAACATATTACGTGTGCACGATGTTAAAGAAGCCAAAGAAGCCGTTGAACTGTATCTGAAAACCAAACAATTTTCTTAGTTTTAAGACAAAATTCAATACCCTTTTATTCTGATTCTTAACAAGCATATTCCATGATGCCATTATTTATTTCGGTTCGGTTTTTCGATTTACTCGACATTCTTTTAGTAGCTTTCTTACTTTATCAGATATATTCGCTGATAAGGGGAACTGTAGCCATAAATATTTTTGTTGGAATTTTAATGGTTCTGTTTTTATGGTGGCTGGTTCGATTCCTTAACATGAGCTTATTGAGTACCATTTTGGGCTCTGTAATTGGGGTAGGGGCCATTGCTGTAATAATTGTGTTCCAGCAGGAAATCCGGCGTTTTCTTTTGCTTTTGGGAACTCAGGATATTTTTAACCGGCGCTATGCGTTTCAAAAATTCTTTAACCGGCAGTTTTCAAATATCTCCAGCCAATCGTTAAAGCAAATTTCAAGAGCCTGCCGCAATATGAGCCGTACCAAAACCGGCGCCCTTATTGTTATATCAAATCGCTCTGAATTAGTAACCTACGTTCAAACAGGCGATGAAATTAACAGTGATATTTCGCACCGCTTGTTGGAAACTATTTTCTTTAAAAACAGTCCAATGCACGATGGCGCTACCATAGTAGTTGGAAATAAAATAAAAGCTACCCGCTGCGTGTTACCTATAAACGATGACCTGACGATTCCTGCTCATCTTGGATTAAGGCACAGGGCTGCTTTAAGCATGTCGATGGAAACAGATTCAATTGTAGTTATTGTATCTGAGGAAACTGGAACCATAAGTTATTCAAAAGGTAGTCAGCTTTTTACTGATCTTACCCACGAATCACTTTTTGCAAGTTTGGTTAAAGAGTTTATGGTAAACCAAAACTAAAAACGGCAACCATTTTTGGTTACCGTTTTTTATTTCAAATTAAAAAATTCTTATTAACGTTTTCTACGTGGGAACTGATTGCTGCTTGCCCGGCGGAACCTTACTTTATTTTCTTCCCGGTCGGCTAATCGAACAATATTTTTTTGATGGGTTACCACCAGTAAAATACTTATCAGTATCGAAAAAATAACCAGTGAAATAATAGTAGTTTTAAAGATGTAGATTATTAAAAACGGAAACGACAAACCAGCCAACATGGAGCTTAATGATACATATTTTGAAATAAGTAAAATAACTGTAAATATGCTCAGCGTAATTAAAGCTGCTAAGGGGTGTATGGCTAAAACAATACCCAATAAGGTGGCAACACCTTTACCTCCTTTAAAACCTACGTAAACTGGAAAAATATGGCCAAGTACAGCCAGGCCACCTAACAACAACTGAAAATTTACAAACGGAGCAGTACCCGGCTCCAGGGTGTGAATAATCCGAATTAGATTGACTGCCAACCAGCCTTTAAAAATATCGACAATAAAAACAACAATTCCGGGCGTGGTTCCAAGCACCCTGAAGGTGTTTGTGGTTCCTGCATTCCCACTTCCGTGTTCCCGAATATCAATTCCGTAAAACCAACGGCCAATCCAAACCGACGAGGGTATGGAGCCCAGCAAATATGCTGCAAAGCAGAGAATAATGCTTAAAATTACTACATTCATAATTGGATAGTTTAACTATACAAATGTAATAAAAATGTGTTAACTGACACTTTTTTGTAAGGATTTGATAAAAAACAAAAGCCCTGAGTTTAAAATTCAGGGCTTAATTGTTTGATATGTAATAGTTTGAAAATTAAAGTTGAGGACCTGCAGCAATTAAAAATTTTCCTTCGTCGTTATCGGTATATTTTTCAAAGTTTTTTATAAACAGGGCCCCCAGTTCCCGGGCACGTTTTTCCCATTCCTTTGAATCAGCATAAGTATTGCGTGGATCAAGAATTTGGGTATCTACTCCTTGTAAGGCGACAGGAATGGTTAAATTGAAAATAGGAATTTTTTTAGTTTCTGCTTTTTCAATGGAACCATCCAAAATGCGATCAATTATGGCTCGGGTATCTTTAATTGAGATACGTTTTCCGGTTCCATTCCAACCAGTATTTACCAGATAAGCTTCAGCTCCGTTTGCCTGCATGCGTTCAACCAGTTCTTTGCCATATTTTGTTGGATGAAGACTTAAAAATGCAGCACCAAAACAAGCAGAGAAAGTAGGCTGTGGTTCGGTAATTCCACGTTCGGTTCCGGCCAGTTTTGCTGTGAATCCTGATAAGAAATGATATTTGGTTTGTTCCAGACTTAGTTTCGAAACCGGGGGCATTACTCCAAAGGCATCGGCTGTTAAAAAGATGACCTTTTGGGCATGACCCGCTTTTGAAATGGGTTTTACAATATTATGGATGTGATAAATAGGGTAGGAAACCCGCGTATTTTCAGTTACTGAACTGTCGTCAAAATCAATTTTTCCATCCCTGTCAACGGTAACATTTTCCAAAAGAGCGTCGCGTTTTATTGCTTTGTAAATATCTGGTTCACTGTCTTTATCCAGCCTGATGGTTTTTGCATAGCATCCGCCTTCAAAGTTGAAAACGCCGTCATCGTCCCATCCGTGTTCATCGTCACCAATTAGCTGGCGTTTGGGATCGGTCGACAAAGTTGTTTTTCCGGTTCCCGATAAACCAAAGAAAATGGCTACATCACCGTCTTTTCCAACGTTTGCTGAACAATGCATCGAAGGAATTCCCTGAAGTGGCAGGTAATAATTCATCATGGCAAACATGCCTTTCTTCATCTCGCCACCGTACCAGGTTCCCCCAATAACCTGCATTTTTTCTGTAAGGTTAAAAACGGTAAACACTTCAGAATTCATTCCATGTTCTTTAAATTTTTGATTGCTGGTTTTTGATCCGTTTAATACAACGAAGTCAGGTTCACCATATGTTACCATTTCTTCGTCGCTTGGACGGATAAACATGTTTTTTACAAAATGGGCCTGCCATGCTACTTCCATAATGAAACGAACTTTTAAGCGGGTATTGGGATTAGCGCCTAAAAATGTATCCATTACAAAAAGTCGTTTCTCAGAAAGTTGGCTGGCTACAAGGGCTTTCAAATCGTTCCACACTTCTTTTGAAAGAGGTTTGTTGTCGTTTTTGGCTTGTTCTGAATTCCACCAAATGGTGTCTTTCGAAATATCGTCGTAAACAATGTATTTATCTTTTGGTGAACGTCCGGTAAAAATACCGGTCATTACGTTTACTGCTCCCAGTTCCGACATTTGGCCTTTTTCATAACCCTCCAGGCTTGGATTCATTTCTTCTTTGTATAGTTGATCGTACGAGGGATTGTGAATAATTTCTTTAACGTTGTTAATTCCATACTTGCTTAAGTCAATCATCTTCATAAATCGTTAGCTTTTATGTGAATATTTGTGGTATATTTTAAAAAGAGTCAAATGTCGAATATTTACTGTTATTTATTATTAACTATTATCGTTATTGTTTATGATAATTATCATTTGATTGTTGTTTAAACTTACCAAACGAAACAAAAATAAGCATTTTAATTAGAATGTGTTAAAATTTACTGATTATTAGCTGTTTAATACACAAAACTCAAAACATATTATTTTTCTTAATGTTTAGTTTACAAGGGTAATGCAGAACATAAGATGGATACTTGTAAAAAAAAAAAAAAAGTTAAAGCAATAAAAAAACCCCGCAGCGGCGGGGTTAATTTTTTTCTTCCTACGAGCGGGGATGGAATCTTAAGATGGTGTCTTTTAAGAATTCTTTATCCATGTGTGTATAAACCTCAGTAGTTGTAATCGATTCGTGACCCAGCATATCCTGAATGGCTCTTAAATCGGCTCCTCCTTCAATAAGGTGTGTGGCAAATGAGTGGCGGAAAGTATGCGGACTGACATTTTTCTGAAGGTTTATTTTTACGGTAAGATCCTTAATGATGGTAAAAATCATAACCCGCGTCATTTTTTTTCCGCGACGATTTAAAAACAAGGTGTTTTCATCTTTACGGTCAACTTTTAATTTAACCCTGTAATTGTCGAGATAGGCATTGATGGCTTTTTTTGCAATCTTGCCCAGGGGAATTAAGCGTTCTTTATTGCCTTTTCCCTGCACTTTAATAAAATTATCATCAAAATGAACATCGGTAATGCGCAAGTTTACCAGTTCTGAAACTCTTAATCCGCAACCATAAAGCACTTCGAGAATAGCAACGTTCCGGTAACCGGTTTCCGATGAAAGATTAATGGCTTTTATTAAACGCTCTACTTCATCAGGCGACAGAACAACCGGTAATTTTCGACCAATTTTAGGTGTTTCAATAAGTGCCGATGGATCCTTTTCCAATACATCGTGAATTAACAGGTATTTGAAAAATGATTTTATTCCTGATAAAGCCCGGGCTTGTGAACTGGCACTCATACCAAGTTCATTAATGTAATCAATAAATTCCCTGATTCTGGCCTGGGTAATTTCTGCCGGATTGCTTGAATAATTATTTTGCTCCAAATAATCGGTAAACTTGCTAATATCTTTTAAGTAAGCTTCAACAGTATTTGCCGACAACGATTTTTCGAGTTGCAGGTAACTTTTATAACCTTCAAGGTAGTCTGACCAATTCATTGTTCTTAATTTTTATTTAATTCGTAAACAGGCAATCAATTATATTGTTTAATAAATAACTAAAAAATTTTACAATAAATTATCTGGTTTATAAAGAATTTGCATCTGCCAAGTTAAATTTATTCTCCCTTAAATGTTTTTTTGGTAATGATTTCAAATAGTCTTATCGCATCTTGTTGATATTCATTATTTAAAACTAATTTATTTTGCTTCTTATAAGCATGATGAATATCAATAAAAAAAGTGCTTTCACCTTAGGTAAGAATCCATTTTAAAAAGTACTTTTGCACAAGAAAATGTTTATTTTATAAATATCTGATTAGCAATGGATTTAATAACGCAAATTAAAGAAAAGGCAAAAAAACACAACAAAACGATTGTGTTGCCCGAAGGAACCGAAGAACGCACCTTAAAAGCTGCTGATATTATTTTAAACGAAGGTATAGCACAGTTGGTAATTATTGCCGATCCAAAAGAGGTTGAGCGTTTGGCAAAAGAATTCAACCTAACAAACCTGTCGAAAGCAAAAATTGTCAATCCCTTTGATCACGAGAAAAAAGCAGCTTATATTGCTCAACTTGTTGAACTACGCAAAAGCAAAGGATTAACCCCTGAGCAAGCTCAGAAACAATTGGAAGATCCCTTGTACCTGGCAGCCATGATGGTAAAAATGGGCGATGCCGACGGTGAAGTAGCCGGAGCAGCCAATGCAACCGGCGATGTATTGCGTCCTGCTTTTCAGATTGTAAAAACAAAGCCGGGCGTAAGTGTTGTTTCCGGAGCTTTTTTAATGATTTTAAAAGATACTACGTTTGGTCACGATGGAATGCTTGTTTTTGCCGATTGTGCCGTACATCCGAATCCTACAGCTGAAGAACTGGCTGAGATAGCCGTTGAAACCGGTAAAACTACCCGGGCCATAGGCGGGTTTGAACCTAAAATTGCCATGTTGAGCTTTTCAACCAAAGGCAGCGCCAAACACGAAATGGTCGACAAAGTTGTTAAAGCCACTGAACTTGCTCAAAAAATGGCTCCCGACATGCAAATTGACGGAGAATTACAGGCCGATGCTGCAATTATTCCGGAAATTGGTGCCAGTAAAGCCAAAGGAAGTAATATAGCCGGACATGCCAATGTATTGGTATTCCCTACACTCGAAACCGGAAACATTGCCTATAAACTGGTTCAACGATTGGCCGGAGCTGAAGCTGTTGGTCCGGTGCTGCAAGGAATGGCTGCACCCATTAACGATTTGTCGCGCGGTTGCTCGGTCGACGATATCGTGAGCCTGGTTGCCATAACCTGTAATCAGGCTGCGGCACAATAAACCAAAGTAACTTATACATCAAAATAAATTAAACTTATAGTAAATGATTGTTTTAGTTCTTAATTGCGGAAGTTCGTCAATTAAATATCAGTTGCTCGATATGGCATCGGTTGACGAACCTATTGTAAAAGCAATTGGTGTGGTTGAGCGCATTGGCCTACCCGAAGGCATATTAACCCATAAACCTGAAGGTGGCGGTAAATACAAATTTACTGAGCCTATTCCTAATCACGAAGTGGGAATCAACTTAATACTCGATGCTTTGGTAAGTCGTGCTCACGGTGTAATCGAAGATGTGTCGGATATTCAGGCAGTGGGTCATCGGGTAGCCCATGGAGGAGAATATTTTACCAAAAGTGTTATAATCGATGAAAAAGTAAAGGACCGTATTGGTAAATTGAGTGATTTGGCACCTTTGCACAATCCGGCTCACCTGGCGGGAATTAATTCGATGGAGAAATTGTTGCCCGAAGTTCCTCAGGTTGCGGTTTTCGACACGTCGTTCCATCAAACCATGCCACCTGAATCGTTCTTATATGCTATTCCTTATGAGTATTATACCAAACATAAGGTTCGTCGTTACGGTTTTCACGGAACCAGTCACAAATATGTAGCAGAAAAAGCCTGTGAATTTTTGGGTCTCGATATGAATAATTCAAAAATAGTAACCTGCCATTTAGGAAACGGAGCTTCTATTGCCGCTATTTTAAACGGAAAATCGTTCGATACATCTATGGGCTTTACCCCGGTTGAAGGATTGATTATGGGAACCCGTGTTGGTAACCTCGATGCAGGAGCCTTGCTTTATTTAATGGAAAAAGAAAATCTTGATGTGAATGGCATCAACGATTTAATAAACAAGCGCAGTGGAATGCTCGGAATCTCAGGTATTTCGTCCGATATGCGCGACATTGAAGACGAAGCCTGGAATAAAAAGAATGAGCGTGCAACCCTGGCGCTTAATATGTATCATTTGCGGGTTAAACGTTACATTGGCGCTTTTGCTGCTGAAATTGGCGGTATTGATGCACTGGTATTCACCGGTGGTGTTGGAGAAAATGGTCCTGAATCGCGCGAAGAAATTTGCAATGGACTGGAGTTTATGGGTGTAGCTTTTGATAAAGATGCTAACGACGGCGTACGTGGTAAAGCAACGCTGTTAAGCAAACCCGAATCGCGGGTAAAAGTGGCCATTATTCCAACCAACGAAGAAAAAGTGATTGCTGCCGATACCGTAAAAGTTATTAATAGTCGAAAATAAATAGTTTATTGACTAACAATATAGAACCCCCGCTTTAACGGGGGTTTTTTAGTGAAACAAAATTTTCTCAAGTGATAGTGAAGTGAAAATTATAAGTTGAACTATTCCTGATAGCATACTTGTCCCTGACCGAAGGTCGGGGCCTATCGGGATAAATGAATTGAATCCGCCTGCCTGCCAATGATTTAGGTATTTTGATAGCTGAATCGAAGAAAAACTTTATTAACACCTCTCCTGATTGCTGCAGTGAAGTTCATTTTGGCTGCTTTAAAACAGATCGATAAATAATTTTACGCATATTTTAAATGAATTTCATACATTAGTTTTGCATCGCTTAAAAAAATAACTAAACACATTATACAATGAATATTACAAAGCTTGAACAAATGTACGATGTGCTCCGCGGAGCCGAGAAAAAAAAGCTGGTTGCCGTTTGGGCCAACGATTCGCATACCATTGAAGCGGTGAGCGAAGCCATTGATTTAGGCATTGTTGAAGGAACTTTGGTTGGCGATATTGTTGAGATTGAAAAAGTTTGCAAGAACTTGTCGATCGACAGCAGTAAGTTTAAAATTGTTGATTGTAAATCGGATAATCAGGCAGGCGACCTGGCTGTAAAACTGGTTATCGATGGTGAGGGCGATATCCTGATGAAAGGTTTATTATCGACCGATAAATACATGCGGGCTATTTTGAATAAAGAAGCCGGTTTATTGCCTCCAAAAGCAGTTTTAAGTCATGTTACAGTAATTGAAAACGTCCATTACCATAAACTGTTGGTTGTTGGTGACGTGGCAATTATTCCCGAACCCGATTTGAAACAAAAAATAGCCATTGCCAATTATTTAATTCAAACAGCTAAGGCATTGGGAATGGAAAAACCCAAACTGTCGCTGATATCAGCTTCGGAACAAGTTCTTCCAACAGTGCAATCGTCGGTTGATGCCTGCATTATTTCAAAAATGGGCGACCGCGGACAGATAAAAGGTGCAATAATTGACGGCCCTTTATCGCTCGATGCCAGCATTGATGCCGAAACAGCAAAAACTAAAGGAATAACCAGTCCGGTGGCAGGCGATGCCGATTGCCTGTTATTTCCCAACCTCGATGCAGGAAATGTTTTTTATAAAATGAATTCAAAAATGAGTGAAGCTGAAATGGGCGCTTTTGTGGCCGGAGCTAAAGTACCCTGTGTTCTTTCGTCGCGGGGCGATACCACAAAAACCAAATTAAATTCCATTGCTTTGTGCGCTATGCTGGCTTTATCGAAATAATTATAAGGGTAAGAGGAAAACACAGGTTTTCCTCTTTTTTATGCGATTTATGTTGTTAAACAAAGTCAATTCTGCTACACAAACTAGAAATATATTTTAATTATCTGATAGATTTTCAGACCTTTGCAATAAAAATACCAAGATGGATAAAATAAGAATATTAGCCATTAATCCTGGCTCAACTTCTACTAAAATTGCTGTTTACCATAACGACAAGTCGGTTTTTCTAAAAACCATTCGCCACAATGCGGAAGAATTGGAGCAGTTTAAAAAAATTACTGATCAGTTTGAGTTTCGGAAAGAGGTAATAATGAAAGAATTGCTCGACGCCGATATTTGTGTAAACGAACTCAACGTGATTATGGGTCGTGGTGGGCTTATTAAGCCTGTCGAGGGTGGTGTATACGAGGTAAATGAGCGCATGAAAGCCGATTTGGAAATTGGTTTAATGGGCGAACATGCCAGTAACCTGGGCGGTTTAATAGCATTGAATATTGCTCAGTCGCTACCCGATGCCCGTGCTTACATTGCCAATCCGGTAGTGGTTGACGAATTGCAGGATGTTGCCCGCATATCAGGGCATCCTGAGTTTGAGCGCATCTCAATTTTTCATGCCCTGAATCAAAAAGCCATTGCCCGTCAGTTTGCCAAAAACCGCGATTCAAAATACGAAGATTTGAATCTGATTGTTGCCCATTTGGGTGGTGGCATTTCGGTTGGTGCGCATTACCGGGGTAAAGTTATCGATGTAAACAATGCGCTCGATGGCGATGGACCTTTCTCGCCTGAGCGTTCGGGAAGTTTACCTGCCGGACAATTGGTGCGTTTTTGCCACAGCAACAAATATTCGTTCGACGAAGTGAAGCGCATGATAACAGGCAAAGGAGGACTGATGGCTTACTTTGGAACCAACTCGTCATACGATATTGAAATGCTTGCAAAAAATGGCGATGCCAAAGCAAAGCTTATTCAGGATGCCATGGCTTACCAGATTGGTAAATCGATTGGTGAAATGGCTGCCGTACTTTATGGCGAGGTACATGGCATTTTAATTACCGGCGGAGTGGCTAACAACAAAGAACTTATTACTTACATTCGCAATATGGTGGGTTTTATTGCACCCATCTTTGTTTATCCGGGCGAAGACGAAATGTCAGCCCTGGCCATGAACGGATTGATGGTAATGCGCGGCGAAGTGGAAGTAAAAGAATACGTTTAAGCGTTATTATAGGATATTTTGAGGTTGTCCCAAAAGTAATGCGCATTTACCAAAAACTTACAAAATGTAAGTAATCTTCAAAAAAGGAACGCTGATGATTAATTTGAAAGTAGATGATTTTAATCTTTTACTTTTTAGACAGCCTCTTTTTTATGTAATTAAGGAGTAGATTGCGATACCGGTAATATTTTGCCATTAAAAAAATGATGTCCGCTTAAAGCAAAATCGGCAATAAATTTACCCATTTCCTGGGCCGTGGTTGGGGCCTCATAACCCGGAAAAGCCTCAGCAAGCATTTCAGTGGCTACAGCTCCTAAGGCCAGGCAATTAAACTTAATCCGGCTTTCTTTATATTCTTCGGCCAGGCATTCGGTTAAGCTGGCCAGGGCTGCCTTGCTCGATGCGTAGGTAGCTAAACCAGGAAATTTTACACTTCCCTGAAAACCACCCATACTGCTTATATTTACCACATGGGCTTTTTCCGATTTTTCAAGCAACGGAAGGCAGGTCTTTATCAGTTCAATGGGACCTAAGATGTTTACCCGGTATATTTGCGCTACTTCGCTGGACGAAAGTTCAGAAAAAGGTTTGTTAATTAAATACCCGGCATTATTAATCAGCACATCAATCGAATCGGTTTCATCAGTAATTAAAGCATTGAGTTCCTGAAAAGATTGCGTTTTGCTTAAATCAAAAACCAGGGGAATTATTTGTGCGTAAGGCTGCTCTGTTTTGCAATAGTTTGCCAGTTCATTTAACTTTTCGCTGTTCCGCGATACCATAATTATTTTATGTCCCGGTTCTTTAGTAAGGTATTTAACCATTTCAAATCCAATTCCACGGCTGGTTCCTGTAATTAAAATATTCATAGGGTATTGTTTTGTTTTCTGTTTGTATTAATCGCTCGCAAAATTAAACTATTTTTATGGAACAACTTTAGTTAAAATTTTTTGTTAACTTTTTGGAGGATCCGTTTTTTAAACCGTCCATACTGAATAACCAAAGATTAAAATAAATGAAGCGTTTGTTATTTTTTGGAATGATGTTATTGTTGGTGTTGCAGGCATTTCCGCAGGGAGCCATTAAAAAGCAACGAAAATTAAGCGACAAGTTCTTTTTTGGAGGCGGGCTGGGCTTTCAATTTGGTGCTATTGCTGCCATTGAGATTAATCCCCTGGTGGGTTACGTTCCGTTGAACAACACTTATGTTGGATTAAAAGGCGTGTATCAGTTTTATAAAGACAACCGCTTTAATGAGTCGACCGATATTTACGGAGGGAGTTTGTTTGGCATGTATAATTTTATAGAAAAGGTGGCCTTGTATGCCGAATACGAAGTTGTTGGTTTGCAGACCAGTTATTTTACATCGCTTCAGAGCTTTACCGATAAGAATCGTTACTGGATTCATAGTCCCCTGGCCGGTATTGGTTTTGTGCAACCCATTAATGAGCGTTCCAAAATGGTATTGATGCTGTTATGGAGTTTTAACGACAAAGCTTATTCGCCTTATCAGAATCCCCTGGTGCGTTTTATGATTATGATTTAATTAATAAAAATCAAACATTGTAAATTGATTAATTTTACTGAAAATTATACCTCATGAATGATTTTTTTAAAGACTTTTTCCACCATTTTGAATTACCTTTTACCAATCCTGTACTTGTTTTTTCGCTGATTCTTTTCATCATTCTTTTTGTTCCTATACTTTTCCGGCGGATAAATGTTCCGGGAATTATTGGTCTTATCATCTCGGGAATAATTATTGGACCACTTGGCTTTAACGTCCTGGAAAAAAACAGTGCTGTTGATTTATTTTCAACCATTGGTTTGCTCTACATCATGTTTATGGCCGGTTTGGAACTCGAACTCAACGAATTTAAGCGGGTTCGTAATCAAAGTGTGGTCTTCGGATTCTTCACCTTTTTTATTCCTTTAATCATTGGCTTTCCTATTTGTTATTATTTATTGGGTTACGAACTCAACGCAAGTTTGTTAATTACCAGTATGTTTGCCACCCATACCTTGGTAGCTTATCCAATTATTAGTAAACTGGGCATAGCCAAAAATAGGGTAGTGGCAGTTACTGTTGGAGGAACCATCATAACCGATACCATTGTACTAATACTATTGGCGGTAATTATGGGAAACAGCCAGGGAAAACTTAATCCCGAGTTTTGGATTATTCTTGGTTCAACCCTGGTAGCTTTTACATTTATCATGTTTGCGGTAATTCCAAAAATTACCCGCTGGTTTTTTAAAAAACTCGAGAGCGAAAAACATGCACACTATGTTTTTGTATTGTCGGTGGTTTTCTTTTCGGCATTTTTAGCTGAACTTTCTGGTTTGGAACCCATCATTGGCGCTTTTATTGCCGGATTGGCATTGAATCAGTTAATTCCCCAGTCATCGCCTTTAATGAACCGCATTGAGTTTATCGGCAATTCCATTTTTATTCCTTTCTTTTTAATTTCGGTGGGTATGCTTATCGATGTGCGGGTAATTTTTAGTGGTCCAGCTACCTTGTTAATAGGACTGGTTTTAACCCTCAGTGCCCTGTTAAGCAAATGGCTGGCTGCTTTTATCACGCAAAAAATATATAAGTATTCCCGAATGCAACGGCAACTCATATTTGGATTAAGCAGCGCAAGGGTAGCAGCAACCCTGGCAATAATTCTGGTGGGTTACAATGCGGGTATCCTCGATAAAAACATTCTGAATATAGCCATTATAATTATATTGATAACTACCATTTTTTCGTCGGTGATAACCGAAAAAGCGGCCAAACAAATTCTTTTGGCCGATAATGCATCAGACGAATCCCAGGTTCAGCAGCCTTTGCAGGAACACATGTTGTTACCGATAGCCAATTTGATGAATATTGAAAAGCTGATTGAATTTGCTCTTTTAATTAAACAACATAAGTCGGTAAACCCCGTGACGGTTTTATCGGTTGTGCCAAACAATACGCAAGCCGAAGCAAATCTTATTGAAGCCCGTAAACGACTCGAAGAATTTAAGGCTCACGGTGCAGCTACCGAAACCAGTATAAATACGGTGGCAACCATCGATTACAATCCCTCTAGTGCCATTGGCCGCATATCAAAAGAAATTATGGCTGACATAATTATTCTGGGTTGGCCTAAAAAGGCAAATATTCTGGAACGTTTAATAGGAGAAAAGATTTACGCCATTGTAAACAGTGTCGATAAGAATTTCTTTGTTTGCAGTTTGGATGCTCCCCTTATCAATCAAAAACGTATTGTGGTAATTACTACACCCAAAGCTGAATTGGAATATGGTTTTGAAACCTGGCTACATAAAGTAGTCAAATTATCGAAGGAGCTGAGTATTCCATTGGTACATTTCGGAAGTAAGATTACCCATGAGGCCATTCGGGAAGTAACCCAGCGAAATAAGCTGCATGCAACTTTTTCATTTAATACTTTCGACGATTGGGAAAACTTTCATTTACTGGCCGATTATATTAAAGCCGACGACTTATTGATTTTGGTTTCTGCCCGCAAAAAATCATTGTCTTATGTGCATCATTTCGATCATATTCCCAATCGAATTGATAAACGTTTGATGAATAACGATATTATTGTGGTATATCCCCAGCAGTTTAATCACAGAAATAATGAAACCGAAATTGCTTTATCCGAGACCTTACTCACAAATTATGAAAAATAATTGCTGTAAGGTTCAGGCCTCGCTTATGTTGAAAACATTTGGAGCCATTAAATTGTACCCATAGCATTTACTAACTGTTGCATTTTTATGGCGTTAATTGTTAACTTGTTTAATCAGTTGCCTATTACCGATCCGGTGGTTAAATTTTTAATCATTCTGCTGATAATTTTAGTAATTCCCCTGGTTTCGGAACGACTTAAGATACCTCAGTTAATGGGAATGATAATAGCCGGGGTAGTAATTGGCCCTTATGGGCTTAACCTTTTAGCCCGCGATAGCAGCATAATTCTCTCGGGTACAGCCGGCCTACTCTATATCATGTTCTTAGCCGGTTTGGAAATCGACATCAACGATTTTAAAAAGAATGCCGTTAAAAGTACAGTTTTAGGCTTGTTGGGCTTTCTTATTCCCATGATTTTTGGAACCTTAGCGGGAATTTATCTGCTTAATTTTGGTTTTTTAACTTCGGTTTTACTGGCCAGTATGTTTGCGTCGCATACGTTAATAACTTACCCAATGGTGAGCAAAATGGGCATTTCGAAGAATACGGCTGTTAATATTTCGGTGGGCAGTACCTTAATAACAAATATTCTGGCACTATTGGTTCTGGCCATTACAGTTGGAATGACCTCGGGCGATATGGATCATCGTTTTTGGCTTAAACTTGGCTTTTCTTTTGTGGCTTTTACCCTGATTATTTTGTTTTTGTTTCCTATTGTTTCCCGCTGGTTTTTTAAACGTTACAGCGACAATGTGTCGCAATATATATTTGTATTGGTGGTTGTTTTTCTGGGAGCCGTTTTATCGCAACTTGCCGGTATCGAAGCCATTATCGGGGCCTTTATGGCCGGACTTGCTTTAAACCGTTTAATTCCGCGTACCTCGCCTTTAATGAATCGAATCGATTTTGTGGGAAATGCTATTTTTATTCCCTTCTTTTTAATTGGTGTGGGAATGCTTATCGATTATCGGGCCTTTAGCAGTATCGAAACTATTGTTGTTGCAATAACCATGTCGGTAATAGCTACCGGAACTAAGTTTTTGGCTGCCTGGCTAACCCAAAAAAGTTTTAAGTTTTCAAAGTCCGAACGTCAGGTAATCTTTGGCTTAACCAATGCACAAGCGGCTGCTACCTTAGCGGCAGTTTTGGTGGGATACAATATTATAATAGGTGAAACGGCATCGGGTGAACCCATTCGGCTTTTGAGTGACAGTATTTTAAACGGAACCATTATTATGATTCTGGTTACCTGCACCATTGCTTCATTTGCAACGCAACAGGGTGCCCAGTCGATTGCCATGATTGAACAGCCTGATAAACACGCTGAAAACAACATCGAGCGTATCTTAATTCCGGTAAGCAATCCGAATACCATTGAAGAGTTGATTAATTTAAGTAATATCATCAAATCAAAGACCAATACCCGGGGCCTTTTTGCCTTAAATATAATTAACAGCGACAATGCCGATGCTGAACTCGAAAAGCAGGGGTTAAAAGTCCTCGAAAAAGCAAAAATGGCAGCGGCTGCCACAGATATAGAAATGAAAACCCTCTTACGCTACGACATCAATTCAGTTAACGGAATTGTTAGTGTGATTAAGGAACAGCGAATCACTGATTTGGTTTTGGGACTTCATGTTAAAAAAGGAATCTCAGACTCCTTTTTGGGAAATTTAACCGATGGGATTCTTTCAAAAAGTAATGTTACTACCTTTGTTTATCACCCTTTTCAACCCATTTCTACAGTTAAGCGGCATTTGGTGGTTGTACCTGAAAATGCAGAATACGAATTCGGTTTTTCGTTTTGGCTGGCCCGCCTATGGAATATTGCTTTAAACACCGGTGCCAAAATTGTGTTTTATGCTTCTGAAAACACCTTAAATCTGATAAAACAGGTACATGGAAAACATCCTATTGAGGTTAGTTTTAAGGAATTTAACCATTGGGACGATTTTTTGATATTATCGAAAGACCTGAGGAAAGACGATAATTTTGTTGTGGTAATGAGTCGGAGTAAATCGTTGTCGTATCAGTCGAATATGATTAAAATACCCAAATACCTGAACCGCTACTTTCATGAGCAGAATTATTTATTGGTTTACCCGCAGCAATCAGAGAGTTTAACGCATGAAAAAATCGATCTTACCAATTCATCGCTGATTGAAGCCATCGAAGGAATTGATGTGATTGGTAAAACCATTGCTCATATTTTTCGTAAGCGATAAAGTTTTTTGTAATTCCCGATCAGTACTCTAAACAATTGAGGATATTGATTTGTAAATACATTTTGAATAAAAAGTTATTTAGAAAAATTTTGAATAACGATATATTGCGTGTTTCTTTGCACAAAATTTTAATGTGAATAGCCAAAATAGTTTAAATTAAATCAAGGATAGAGATGAATATTGCAAAAGAAAAAATGGTTTCAGTGGTCTACGAGTTAAAGTACGATGATGCCGATGCCCAGTTAATTGAAAAAGTTGAGAAAGATAATCCGCTTACATTCTTGTACGGAACCGGTTCTATGTTAGAGCATTTTGAAAAAAATCTGGAAGGTTTGGCCACCGGCGATGCCTTCGATTTTCGTTTAACAGCTGAGCAGGCTTATGGCGAAGTAACTGATCAGGCCATTGTTGATGTTCCTCTTCAGGCTTTTGAAGTGGATGGAAAAGTTGACGAGACTTTAGTTAAAGTGGGAAACACCATTCCAATGATGGACAGCTACGGGAATAAACTCCATGGTATTGTTGTTGAAATTAGCAGCGATGCCGTAAAAATGGATTTTAACCACCCTTTAGCCGGCGAAGGCCTGCACTTTAAAGGTAAAGTAATTGAAGTTCGTGAACCTAAAGAAGAAGAACTGGCAGCCAGTTGTGGCACCGGATGTTCAACCGATGGTTGCGGAAGTGGGGGTTGCTGCGGCGGATGCTAAGCAATTTTTGAAGATGACATAAAAAAAACCGGTAATCATCTTACCGGTTTTTTTATTCTTACTATTTAATTACAGTAACCTGGGTGGCCATTGGGCCTTTTTCCCCGGCCTTTATTTCAAATTCTACTGTTTCACCTGGTTGCAGGGCATGTTTGCTTACAATTCCTGAACGGTGCACAAAAATTTCTTTTTGATCTTCGCCGATAATGAAACCAAATCCCTTGGTTTCATTATACCATTTTACTGCTCCTTGCATGATATTTAATAATTAACATTGAATTATTCTTTTGGGCGGGCTTGATTTACAACCAGACTACGCCCTAAAAACTCAGAGCCATTCAGATTCTCGATGGCACTTTGTGCCTGGCTATCATCAGGCATTTCTACAAATCCAAAACCTTTACTTCGGCCTGATATCTTGTCCTGGATTATTTTTACAGAATCTACGGTTCCGTAAGTTTCAAAAACTTCTTTTAAGTTACTTTCCTTAACCTTGTAATTCAGGTTTCCTACATAAATGTTCATAATACAATAAAAAATGTTAGTAATGTAATAGGGTTTTTCATTTTATTCATTGGACAAATAAACTGTTAATATACAAAATTAAAATAATAATTGTATTTAACCCGCTATTCACTATTTTTTTGTAAATACTTTGTTATCAATTATTACATGATTCTATAAAACATTAAGTCCCGGCTTAGGATATAAACCGGGACTTGAAATGTTTTACTGAACTTACGGATTAGTTAAGACCTCTGTTATTTAGTAAAGGTTGGATGCCGGGTTCTGAACCACGGAATTTTTTATACAATTCCATCGCATCTTCAGTTCCACCCAATTCCAATACATTGGTTCGGAAAGCACTGGCCGTATTTTTATCGAAAATACCATGTTCCTTAAAGGCTTCAAAGGCATCGGCGTCGAGTACTTCGGCCCAGATGTAGCTGTAGTAAGCTGAAGCATATCCGTCGCCTGAGAACACATGAAGGAAATAGGGGCTGCGGTAGCGGGGAACAATTTCGTCTATCATTTTTATTTTTTTCATCGAGGCTGCTTCAAATGCATTAACATCCCAATCCTGAACCTGGGTTTGGGTATGCCAGTCCAAATCGAGGTACGAAGCCGCCAGGTATTCGGTGGTGGCAAAACCCTGGTTGAATTTACCGGCTTTCTCTATTTTTGTTATTAATTCGGCAGGCATCGATTCGCCGGTTTGGTAATGTTTGGCATAATGGTTCAGTACTTCGGGTTCAAAAGCCCAGTGTTCCATAATTTGAGAAGGCAATTCCACAAAATCGCGCGGGGTGCGCAAACTTGAGTAATGCTTGTTGGCAAATAAGCCGTCGAGAGCGTGTCCAAATTCGTGGAACAGGGTTTCTGTTTCGTCAACCGTTAATAAGGCCGGAGCATCGGCTGTTGGTGCAGAGAAATTGCAAACAATCGACATGACCGGAGCCACACGTTCCCCATTTTCGTATTTCTGTGAGCGGTAACTGGTGCACCAGGCTCCCGAACGCTTCGACTCGCGTGGGTGATAATCCATATATAAAATGCCCAAATGGTCACCGTTTTCTTCTTTTACTTCAAAAACTTCTACTTCGGGATGGTAAACCGGCATGTTTTCGAGCTGAGTAAAACTGATTCCGTATAGTTGGTTGGCTACCCAAAACATACCATCGCGAACATTATCCAGTTTCAGGTAAGGACGGATTTCGTTTTCGTTTAAAGCAAATTTTTGCTGTTTTACTTTTGTAGCATAGAAATCGTAATCCCAGGGGGCCAGTTTAAAGTTGTGTCCATCGGCAGTAATCATATGTTGCATGTCGGCTACTTCTTTTTTTGCCACCCGTAGGGCGTTGGGCATGATTTGATCGAGCAGTTTGTAAACATTATCGGCATTTTTAGCCATGTTTTTGTCTAAAATATAGGCCGAAAAGTTTTCGTAACCCAGCAATTGGGCTTTCTCGATACGCAGGTTTACAATGTCATTAATAATAGCCTTGTTGTCGAGCGAATCGTCGTAATTGGCTTTGTTTATGTATGCTTCAAACATTTTCTGACGTAAATCGCGGTTTTCGGCGTTGGCCAGGAAGGGGAGCAGACTGGGTTTGTGAATGGTAAATACCCATTTGCCTTCCAGGTTTTTTTCATTGGCTTTTTGGGTAGCAGCAGCTATCGAGGTTGAAGAAAGGCCGGCAAGGTCGGCTTCGTTGTCAACAACCAGCATAAAACGGTTGTTTTCTTTTAACACATTCTGGCCAAAATTCAGGAACAGTACCGATAATTCCTTATTGATTTCACGGAAGCGGGTTTTTGCTTCATCGTTGAGATTGGCTCCGCCGCGTACAAAATTTTTGTAGGTGTTTTCAACCAAAGTTAGTTGTTCGGTAGTTAATTCCAGGGCTTCGCGCTGGTCGTAAACAGCTTTTACCTTTGCAAACAGGGTTTCGTTTAAACGGATGTCGTCGTTGTGTCCCGACATAATGGGTGCCAGTTCCATCGATATTACTTCCAATTTGTCGCTGGTAGCTGCCGAAGTCAGGTTGTAAAATACGCTGCTTACCCGGCTCAACAGTTCATCGCTGTTTTCGAGAGCTTCAATGGTGTTTTCGAAGCTTGGCGCTTCGGTAGTTGTAATAATGGCTTCAACCGCTGCTTTTTCCTGCTTCATACCTTCTAAAAAAGCCGGCATGTAGTGTTCCGGTTTTATCTGTTCAAAAGGAGGAACCTGAAAAGGTGTTTCAAACGAGCTTAATAAGGGATTTTCCATAGATTTTTTCGATTCGTTTTTTAGCTGGCATCCATACCCCAGGAATAGTGCCACAGCTATGAATATATGGGGCCTAATTCCAAATGTACACTTTTAAATAGTTAATGTTTATTTAGCAAAGATAGCAATAACAAAGAGTTACACGTTATTCAATGGTAACTTATCACCAATTCCAAATGTACACTTTTTTCCATTCAGTATAATTCAGGGTAAATTATTTAATACTTTCTGAAAGGTATTGAACACCTATTTACCATTTGCTAGTATAATAAGCTCCTCCTTAAGCTTTATTATTTCATTCCTGAGGCTATTTATGTACTCCTGGTAGCGTGGACATACCGACCGACATCCGTGGCAATCTCTTTTAATTTCGTGATTGTTAAGCGTTAAATTATCGGCAAGATTTAGCTGATTAATGTGGAGCTTATTAATGTTGATAGTTGGCATATACGTTAATTTGTGGGTGTTTACAAAATAACGTAGGCTCGTATATAATATTATTTGTTGAGAAGACTTTTTAAAAGCTCAACCTGGCCCTCGAGCTTAGCTATGGTGAGTTTTTGTGCGAGGTTTTGCTCTTTAAGAACCTCTAATTCAGTGTTGTATTTTTGGCTTTTTTCGTTTGCAAAGGTGCTGTTTACCGTGGCGTTGTTGCCATAATTGTTGGCCTGGCCAATTGAACCGCTTTTTATGGTAACCTTTTTGTGTACGTTTGGATTTAGGTTACCATTTACATTACCATTTAGGTTACCATTATCGACTGTTAAAATATAATTCAAGTCCCATCCTTTTTCCTGACAAACTTTAATCAACATATCGTAGTTTATTGAATTGCGATTTCGCCAGGCCGAAATTGTTCCTGCCCTAGTGCCAAAAAGGTCGGCTAGCTCCTGGTCGGTGTCTAATTCGGCCATTAACTTTACCTTTTGTAGTATTAAATCGACATATTGTGTGTTTTTTTCTTGCATTTCTACATAATGTAGTTTATATTTGTCAAGTATTATTTACAAAACTATTTAAAAAATGCATACCAACAAAAAATATTTTAACACAGAAGCTAAAGCCCTGGGCGACCAATTAAGCGCTGATGACCGCAAGCTATTGATAACTAAATTTGACGTATCAGAAAGCTACATCAGTCATTTATTGAATGGAAACAGAATAGCTATGCGGGGTAAAGGTGCCGAAATATTGGAGTTTGCTAAAAAACTGGCCTCTATAAATAATCAAAAACTTGAACTAGCTTAAAAAAATTTGCATGAGAACACTACAAAATGTGGTTTCAAAAACTACAAACAATAGAATTTTCTGCTAGTTATGCCGGGGCTACAGCAAAATATAATATGTGTTACTGTTCCCGAGCTCGCCTCGATTGGCGTGAGTGAGAACTACCTTAAAAAGGCATTAAGCCAACACCGCCAGGGTGTTGTTTCTTGCTGGCCGCATCACAAAGAGGGACGGACTATTTACATTCACTATGCCGGACTTAAGACTGAGTATCAGCAAAGCATAAAAGAGAAGCTTTGCCAAGGCATGGAACCTGCTGACTGGATTAAAACGGCGCATGAAAACAACCGGGCCAATGAAAAGGAGGCAAAAGCCGAGGCGCTTGAGTTGGCTGTTTTAGAGGCTATAAATAATTATCATGGGTTTACCCGCTATTACGACGGCTTTAAACCGGAGCAGAAGGAGAAAACCGCTAAGAATGCCAGCGCGATTGTGGCCGCGGCAAACTACATGAAGGCGAATAACATTAAACCCAACAGCCTTACTTTTTATAACGAACTGGGACTTATTTTTGACAAATACGGACAAAAGCCCAGCAACGCCCGCCGCCTGGCGGAAAAGGTAAAAGCCTACTTTGAAGGAACCCCCATTAACGAGATTGTAACAGTGCCCCGCGCGGGGAATAATAACCGGGCTTTGTACCGGCAAAGCGACGCCCAAACCCTTGAAACGATACGCGGCTGGATGCTTCAATTAATGGATGGGCACAATTACACCGACGCTATGATTGTACGCACACTCCTACGTAACTGCGAAATTCAGCAATTTGACAAGATACCGAGCCAAAGTACCCTGCAAAACTGGGTAAATGCCCGCGATATTAGCTTTTTAAGCGCAAACGCCCGCTATGGTGATAATAGCCGCTTTAGCTCGAAATTTAACGGCATTACGCCGATGGCCCGCCCGCTGCATGCGAATGACGTTTGGCAGATGGACGGTACCCGTATTAATATGATACCCCACCGGGCGGTTGCAAAAAACGGACAAAAAAAGGACATGTTCCTTTATATAGTGGCTGTTTATGATGCACACTCGGGTGATTACCTGGGCGAATACTACGGTTACACGGAAAGCCGATGGGCTTATGCCGCCGCCCTGCATGCTGCTTGCATGAATACCGGCGCTTTGCCTCATACGCTGGTACTCGACCGGTTCCCCGGGCACAATACCAAAGAGTGGCTGCACCTGGTTGAACAGTTGAAAAACCGCTATGGCGTTACGGTAATTGAAAGCTCGAAAAGTACGGGTAAGGCTCAGGTTGAGCGAAGCTTTGGTACCGTTCAAAGTGTGTTTATGGCCGCCAGTGAGCTGTACTATGGCGAGGGCGTAAAAAGTACCCGCCCAAGCGCTCACCGGACTGAGGAACACATACAGCGCACACTGAAAGAAGCCAAAAAGGCCGGTTTTGAATTAGAGGGTGCAATTAGCGAGGCTGTGAAGGTAATGCAGGCATACCGGCACACGCCACTAAATACTTACTCGCGTAAATTTGCCAAGCTGCAAGCCAGCCCGGCACAATTGCATGCGGCCAGCGATAAACCTAACCAGATAGCCCTTGAGCCTATTGATATGGTTCGCCTTTTTTATCTGCGCAACGAACTAACCTTTAAACAGCAAATGTTTAGCATGGAAGTGCTGCGGGAACCACTTTATTACCCGATTGACGACTTTAAGTTTGTAAAAAACTACACCGGCCAAAAGTTTGAAGTGCGATACGACCCGTTTAACCTGGAACAACTCTATATTTTTGACCTTGAAACCAGCGCCTTTGTGCGCACAGCCAAGCGATACACCCCGGCTATTGGCTACGGCCCCGACGCCGACCACAAACCCTATGCAAAATTGAAAGCAGCCCGCAAGGCTATTGAAACCACGCGTAAGGTGGAACGCGCCCGCATGATAGAGGAGGCTCCCGGACTGCAAAGACCAGCCTTGCCCGAACCCGATTACAGCGACCATGCCGAAGTTACCGCATTGACTCCCCACGAGCCGAAAGGCATTAAGGAGCATGCTGAAAGCGACTTCCTGCTAAAGGAAATGGGCGTAACTCCTGAAAAGGATGCCTGGGAACGCGAGGCTGAGCGGATTAAAATACCGGGAATTGATTAGTGAAAAGTGAATAGTGAATAGTGAATAATTAATAACTAATAACTAGAAAAATGTATGTACAAACCTCAAACAAAGTAAAGCTTTTCAGGCTTGAGCAGATGCCTGAAAAGGAGCGCGAGCTTGAAATTGCCAGCGGGATGCCCCTGGCTGCTCCGATGTTCAACAGTAAAACTGCCGGGTTCTATTATTACCCAAAGATTGGATCGTACGTGGTTCACGATGTGATGAGCGCTAAAGAGATTAAGCGCTACGACAAGGCTATTGACGCGCTGAATGAAGCTAAGCGCATAAAAGAAATGCTAATAAATAAATATAAGTAAACCGGGAGCAGGCCCGCCCCCGGTTCAAAAACAGTATTAATAATTAAAATTTTGAATTATGGACAAAGTTAGTGTTAAAAACGCATTAGTACAAAAAATGGAAAGTTTACAACTTTCGGGTAACAAAGTAGCTCCGCTTATCGGCATTAGCTCGGCTAATGTGAGCAATATACTAAACGATAAGTGGGACATAGTAGGTGACCAGATTTGGCGCAAGGTGATGGTTTATTGCGGCATGGCCAGCAAATGGCAACCGGCTAAAACGGCTAACCTGGCTAAAATTTATGCGCTTTGCCAGGATGCGCAAAGCAATCACGTGGCCCTGGCTTTTAGTTTTGCCCCGGGTAGTGGTAAAAGCTTCGCGCTTAAGCATTATACTGCCACCACCAAGGAAGTGGCTTATGTTGAGTGCGACGAGTACTGGACTAAGAAAATTTTTCTGCAAAAAATTGGCTCAAGCCTGGGCGTTACCGTAGAGGGAACCGTCCACGAAATGGTTGAGACGGTGGTTGAAGTGCTGAACCGCAAGCGCAACCCCCTGCTTATTATTGACGAGGCTGACAAGCTTAAAGACCCGGCTTTGAATATGTTTAAAACCCTATTCAACCGAACCCAGGAGCGTTGCGGCTTTATTCTATGTGGCGCCCCATACTTTAAAATACGGATTGAGAAAGGTGTAAGCCGCAATAAGCAGGCTTACCAGGAGATTTACAGCCGTTTGGGTGGTGAGTTTATTCCACTTACCCCGGTAAGCAGTAACGATGTTGGCGCGGTGTGTAAGGCCAACGATGTAAGCAACCCGGAGCATATTAGCGCGATTATCGGCGCAAGCAAAGGCGACTTAAGGCAGGTTGCCCGCATGATTCATAAGCTGAAAAAGGACGAAAACTATAACGCAAACGAGTAATGGCAGCCCGGAATATCTATAATATAAAGAGCATCCAGGAGCGGAATTATAAGATTCTTGACCTGGGAAAATACAGCCCATTGATGGGGAGGCCTGAAAACCGGTTTACTGCCATGATGTATGGCGAGAGCGGGTCGGGAAAGTCGGTGTTTACGCTTCAGTTTGCCGACTACTACTCGCACTACTATGGTAAGGTGCTTTACAATAGCCACGAGGAAGGTGTAAACCAGACCATTAAAGACCGGATTACCGATTTTGACATAAAAAGCCCCAAGCTGTGGGTGGGTAATAAGTTGGATTATGAGCAAATGTGCCACAAAATTGAGCGTAATTACTACCGACTGGTGGTTGTTGACAGCGTTCAATACATGAATTTCACCTTTGAGCAGCTTAAGGAAATGCGCGAGCGCTTTAAAAAGCGGCATCTGAGCATAGTGCTGGTAAGCTTTGGCCAAAGCCAGGGTAAACCTGCCGGAGCCGGAGCTATTGACCTGCTACATGCCAGCGATATAAAGCTGTTTTTTAAAAACGGCACTTGCCACAGCCACGGGCGCTATTTAAGCAAGCCGGTGAGCCAGCGCTTATTTGTGCCCGGCCAGTTAACAACCCAGGGCTCATTATTTTAACAGGGATATGGAAACGCGCGCAAAGAACATCAGGAAAGAAGTAATGAGGCTCCTTGGCTTAAGCGAGGAGCAGTATTACCTGAATGTGTTGGAGTATAGCTACGACTTTATGCAAGCCAAGGGCTATAATGTTGCGGTGGTTGATGTGTTGCACCAAACGCCTGCTTACTGGGTTTGGTGGCGCAACCAGTTTGGGATAGCCGATATGTTTTTTTTGAACTCGTGCCAGGTGTTTGCCTTAAACCGCTATTCGCCCGCGCAATTACTCGAGTTCTATAAGCAGTGCCACGTAGGCATTATGGCTTTCCCAGGCACCCTGGTAGAGAAAATTCAGCATTTACAAACAATTAAAAAGTAAAGTTATGTGGAACGAGCATTTAAAAAGCATTAAAGAGCAGTTAAAGCAGGCCGAGCAGCGCAAAGAGAGTCTGCTGCTTTGGTTTGACGAAAACAGCTACAGCGACCCTGCTTTTGAAAGCCAGTTGAGCAAGCTACGCGCAGCCGAGTGTAAGGTTGACAGCTTAAAAGGCCGGCTTAGCCGCCAGATTACCAAGAAAAAAACCGGGGGAATACCCGCCTTAGCGGCCCCCATTGTTGCATTGCATTATTCATTTTAAAAATTAGAGATATGACAAAGAGTTTAGTATTAACACCGGAACAGCGCAAGCAGCTTGATGAGCTGAAAGCGCTTGAAGCTGCCGAGATTGCAGCAAAAAAAGAAGAGCGTAACACGCTTAAAGACCTTACTGACGAGAGTGTGAAGGAGGGTTTTGAGATACTGCTTGAGGTAAGCGACTTTTTAAGTAAGGCAAAAAAGAAGGTGTACGCCATGTTTGCCGACATTATTGAGCTTAAAAAGCAGGTTTACGACGGCAGCGACGAGCAGTACTCGCACACGTTTACCACGAAAGATGGTAATTACCGCATTATTATTGGGTTCCATGTGGTTGATAGTTTTGACGACAGCCACACGGCTGGTGTTGATGGTGTAAACAAGTTCCTTAATAAGCTGGGCATTGATAAAGACAGCAAGATGCTTGTTAAAATGGCGAAAAAGCTGCTTAGCCGCGATGCCAAGGGAACGCTGAACGCGCGCAAGGTGATGCAGCTTTTACAGATGGCGAACGAGCACGGCGACAAGGATTTTATTGACAACGTTCAAATTATTATTGACGCCTATAAGCCCATTAAAACCAAAATGTACATGATTGCCCGGTACCGCCGCGAAAAAGACAACGAATGGCTTACGTTGCCGCTTGGTATTACCGAGGCTTCGTTAGACTAACTTAAAAACTAATGTTATGGAATTGATTAACAGAACACACCAGCGCTCGAGAAAAGGCGAGAGCACAGTGTCGGTAACCATTAAGGGAGTAATAACTATAAGCAAGGTTGCCGCGCTTACTCTTGGGCTAAAATCGGGCGACGAGGTTGCTTTTTACCAGGATGAAAAAGCAAGCGCCGACTGGTATTTGAAAAAGGAGAAAGGCGTAAAGCTTAGGCAGAATAGTGCTGGCGGAATGCTTTGTAATTGTGCATCTGTTGCCAGGAGTCTATTAAAAAGCATTGATAAAAGCGAAAAGGCCAACATGATGCTGGCCACCGAGCCTATTGAAGGTGGTTTTTACGCAATTATTACCCGAGCTGCAAAGTAGCGGGTTATCCCCGATGGTCGAAAGTGGCGGTTCGACTCCGCCACGGGGAGCAAAAAGAAGTACTTAGAGTACTTAAAGTGACTAAAGTACTTAAAGTGACTAGAGTACTTGGAGTTAAAAGTTGAAAGTTATGGAACACGTGATTTACAAAGGTATTAACTGGGTAAAATGTGAGCCCGACGAGGTTCAGGAACTCCCGTTTGAATGGGGTTTGAACACCCTTATTGCCGTTGGCTGTCGTTTTACCCAGCTAGGAAGCAAAAGCAGGACTTCATTTGCCATTAGCGATGCTGAGCTGGTGTATGCTGGCCGCGTGGGTAGCGACCTTTTGTTTGGTGTTGACGACGGAGAAAAGAATAGTGCCGACGAGGGATGGTTTGTGTGTCTTTCGTGGGTTAATTGTTCGGTTTTGCTTGCGCAAACCGGCAGTAATGGCTTTTACGATATACTGTTTTAGTATGAGAGTTTGGTACGGATACAGTAAGTTAACCCCAAAGGTGGTTCGTAAGCGCGAAATGGCTGTTTATTTTGAGAATGCTGCCAATAATTCGAGAGCTAACGAGGAGTGGATTGAACGACGCATAAGAGTGGTTTATGTTCGCCAGCAGGCGGAGGCTGAAATAATGCCCGCTGAGATAGCGATACGGATGTTTACCAAATACTCGTACTTAATTGACGAGAAACCCTACTACGGGGATATTGAAAAAGTGTTGGAGCATAATTTTATAGCCGATCGGTTTAATGTTTCGGCTGAGGTTCGGATAGAAATTAGAGAGAAGCTGAGAACTGCCTACTATGAGCAGTTTAATATAAGAAAACCCATTGCAAACCAACTAAAACTAAGCCTATGAAACAAATGTTCTTAGCCCTTCCCCTTTGGGTTGAAGTGGGCTTTATAAACTTAATGATGGATTTAAAAGGTCTGCCCGACGGTATGCTTGACATTGACGATTGGGTAAGGCTTGAGCTACGCAAACAGTATTTATTAACTAAAATAGACGAACTATGGTAAGTTTAAACAACACCAGCGGCATCATAAACACTTTTATGGGCCTTGAGTTTAATCTGTTCAGGCCAACGCCCGACATGATTGACATTAGAGACATTGCCCGCGGTCTGGCATTTAAAGGCCGCTGGGCGGGGCAAACCCCCCAGTATTTTTCAATTGCTCAGCACTCCGTTTTAGTGGCCGATTTAATAACAAACGGCCAGCCCGGAAATATAAAACTGGCGCTTGCCGGCTTATTACACGACGCCGCTGAGAGTTACCTTGGCGATATGATTACACCGCTTAAAAAGGCGTTGCCTCAGTTTAGTGTTATTGAGGAAAATATTTTAAAGGCAGTATTCGATAATTTTAAATTGCCCATGCACCTGATGCGCGAGGTAAAACCCTACGACCGGAAAAGTCTTGAAATGGAATTTGGTGCTTTTTATGGTACCGAGAGCCTGTTTCCACAGCTTAACCCGGAGGATGCCTATGAGTTTTTTTTAGAAACATTTGATACCCTTTGGAATGGCGCCTTTTAAACGACAAAGCAAAGCCGATTTTGACCGCGGGCAAACCCAGCGTCGCAAAATACTAAGCCTATGCCACGAGCTGGGGTGGACATACCCAACGCATGGCGGGCGCGTTACCGTGAACTTTGTGGCTTTAGATGGCTGGATGAACAAATACAGCTATCTGCATAAGCCTTTGAATTATTACACGCCTGCCGAGCTGCCCAAGCTGGTTACCCAGTTTGAAAATATGGTCGCTAAGGAATTAAGCGGGCGCGATGCGCAGGAAGTTATAAATGAACGAATTGAAAGGACTTTGAACGATGCCAGCGATAGCCTTAAAAAGTAGGGTTGGCGCGTATGCCATACCCGGAATAATAAAGGACAATAGCGTTATGGGAATAAAGCTAAAGGTAGCCGAGTTAACCGGAGTGGGCGAGCTTATTGATGTAAAGCTACGCGACCGCCATATTGTGGAAGCCAGGCAGATAGCCATGTATATAAGCAAGCAGTGTACAAAAGCCAGTCTTGCCAAGATTGGACTTACCTGCGGCGGTAAAGACCACGCTACGGTACTACATGCCTGCAAAACGGTGAGTAATTTACTCGAGACTGACGTGGAATACCGGAAAAAGTACCGCGAGGTGTTTGAGTATTATGATTTGGGAGTACCTGTAAAACGCCTGCGTAAGTTTATAGACGAATGATTTACAACGTGGATAATATGGCGTTCGTTGCGCCAACCAAATTAGTACAATGATTATTAAACATACAAAATTTAAAGACATGAAGAACTTAATTAAACGCTTGCGCAATGCGCTATATTTGGTGTTGTACGCTTTTAAAGTGCGTGGGCAAGGAAATGCCAAAACAACGACAGAACGCAAGAATAAGCTGTACCGTAAGGCTTGGGCTTTTAACCGCAAGAAATACCGCAAGTTTGTGATAAATACCATGAGGGGTATTGAGAAAGGTTTGGCGAAAGATGCTAAAAAAGGTAAATACAGCAGTATATTAACAACAGATGAAGACAGGTTAGATAACCACTACTTAAACGCCATAGCCTTTCGGTGGTTGCTTAGGTACTCAAAGTACAAGCCGACTTTGGAAGATGAACGTATATTTGTGAGCAAAACAGGCAAACGCTACATTGAAATGATGCAGATTAAATTTAGTTGGGATTTAAGCAATGGGTACATAGATTAGTTGTGCGTGGGCTAATTGCGTACAACTCACCAACTAAACAGCGTTTTAATGCTTTTTAGGTGGCGTTGTAAAGCGTTCAATGATTGTTTAACCAAAATTAAAATAGAGCTATGAATCTAAACGACTACAAACTTATTCCTATGGATAAAATAACCGACGAGGCCAGAGAGGTAGCAAGCCGCTGGGCCGATGATTCGGGGATGGATTGGATTGGCGACAGGCACAAGCTGGCCAGCGATATTATGAACTATGCCAGGCGCGTAAGTTTGGGCGAAGTTCCGCAAATGAAAATATATGGTGGAGCCCGCACTTTTGTTGAGACCTTGAATGGTAAAACGGTGTACATTGATGGGGCTTTAATTAGCCCTGATTTGGCCGAGTGCCAGGTTCCTGTAATTGAGTTCAATCAATTGCGCGCAGCTGCCGACAGTTACGACTTAGCACAAAGGGGCGTTTGTATTGTAGGTGCTCATCCCTCAGTTGAAATGCTATCGAAATTAACAGCCGCAGTCGGCCAAATTGTGGTAATTTCTAGTGAAGATAGCGGCCCCGAGCTGTCTCGTATTTCAGCCGATTTGCGCGAATCGATTGAAATAACAATGCTGCCCAATCTGGTTGAGCCTTACGTTGAAAAAAAAACCAAAGGCCACGAACGGCCTTATAAATATCATAAGTAATGGGAAATATATTAACTAAAATTTATGAGGCCGAGGCCGAAAGTAACTGGACTGAGATGCAGGCTTATTTGGAGGAGCTTGCCGACGACATAAGGCACACGATCCCGAACTCGAAGCGGTACCACGACACTAAGTTCCTGTTTGATAACCAGGAAAAGATTATAAGGAACCGAAAGTTTATTGAATTATTAGGTGATTAACTTTAAAATAGATTATATGAAAAAGAGAATTAGAGCGTTTTTTGTGGCTTTAATAGTAAAGCCAATTTTGTTAGACAAGCGGAATTCGACACTAAAAGGTGTAGATGCAACCGAGTACACCTGGAAGGTTAAGCTACGTTGGTACAGCCCCTTTGTGTGGCTGCTTTTTGTGTTAAATGTAGTGCGCGGCATTTTAGCCGGTGCCTGGTATGGTTTTGTAGGCGTGTGGCGAAGCACCTTTAACAGCCGCCCGGGCAGGTGGTCTATAAAGCTTGAGAAAACCGAGCGGTTTAAGTGGTACATGTACTATTAGCTTATGCCGGTGTACGAACTAAGCAGCGAGCTTTTTGAGGGTAAACTTGTTTTTGAATACGAGAATAAGCACCTGACCAGGTTTGTTGATTTAAGCGACATGGGCGAAATGCAGCGGACTTATTTAAGCGCAAATTTCCCCATGCACGAATCGGAGATAGGCAAGTTAAAAACAAAAACAGCCACGCTTAAAAAGGTGGCTGCCGAAACCGACTGGGAACAGTTTAACAGGCAAGCCGCCGACAGTTAAAAGAAAACCCCTCGCAAATTGTGAGGGGTTTTCTTTTTATTCGGTTTTTATTAATGTGCCCGTTATTGATTGGGAGCCTAATGCCGATTCTATTTTATAAAACAGCAGCCCGTTTCCCCCTTTTTTTACACAAACCTCATAAGCCTTGTCGAACAAACTTGCGATGGGCTTATTAACGTAGTCGAACGACATGTACGCTAAAGAGTCGGCTTGGTACCCTTCGCGGTTCATGCGTTCAAAAGCAACGCGGTCGAAGTATACTACCGTTTTGTTTTGGATGGTGACGCTTATTTCGCCCAGAACTTTGTAGTTCGTAGTAATATCCCTGGGCGAAAAGTAAAAGCCCTTTTGGGCGTACTTTGAAAAATCCAAAAAGCTGTAATTTACCCTTTCGGGCTCAGTTCTCAGATAGTCGAGCTGTGTTGAGCAGCTAAATAATGCGGCTGTTAGCGCTAGTAAAATCAATTTTTTCATGTTATTAATAGTTTAATTGTTAATATTTTAATGTAAAGTTAAGTAAAAAATTGGACTGTAATCTACAATATGTAGACGAAAAGCTGCTATTTTTGTTTCATGCGAGGGCTTAAAAATTTATATGACACCTATTTAGAGACTGCACCGCCAAAAGGCAAAGGCCGCAGCGCGGTTGAGATTACCCGGCGTAATAATCTGCTTAGCGCCCGCTTTTATTACCACATGCACATTAAGCGAAAGCGATTCGACGACATTTTGTCGAGCCTTAATGAGGAGTTTTTTATTAGCGAATCGCGCATAGTTGACTTATTGAATGAGAATAAGCCTTTGCTGGACAACTTTATGAACACCAAGCCCGAGCCCAGGGAACTGAAAAAAGAGTTTGCGTGGTTTGTTTGGGATTAATTGTTTTTTGCCACTAATTACACTAATTTGCACTAATAAAATTTTGAGTTATGGATACAACTAGATTAGAACAACTGCATAGGCATGCCATGCAAAGTGTTATTGCGCGTACTTCTGATGCGGAAGAAAAGACACGGTCTACACGAGTAGGAGAACTTAATCGCATACATATAGCATCAGCAATGGACATTGAGCAAACAACAGAAAGTTTAAAACAAATTCTAGCTTACCGACAAGAATTAGCTAACCACATGTTAGAATGTTCTGATTCGATCCAGATGGAACAACTTAATGAGGCTTTTATATATAGTGACGAAACGATTAAACAGGTACTCGGCATGTATACGCCATAACTAAATATAACTTTAAAAGCCCCGGCAATTGTCGGGGCTTTTTTTATACAATATCAATTAGCTCATAATTTGGGTAAACCCGCTTAAAATTATCCTCGGCCTCTTGCTGTGAGCCAGCTCTCCAATTCATTAGCCCGTTTCGGCTTGTGTTTGGCGCCCGGTATGTAATACAATAATTATACATTGCGTCCGGCAAAGTTGATGTTAAAGCGGGCCTCGTACACTTTTAACCCTGGGCGCTTTACCCGGGTGTACCCCTGCTTAATAAAGCCGGTTGAATTGGCCGGCTCATAGCCGTTTATTGCACTTATACCGCCGGCCAGTGTCGGGCTCCAGGCAAAAGCTTCAGCCGAGGGAGTAAGGCTGTCGGTAGGCAGGAAACTTTTAAAGGCAAAGGTTACTTTTACCAGCACGGTTCCCGAGGCGAAAAAGTCCTCGGTTGAGTCGTAGTTTAAATCCAACACATCGACCAGGGCACAGGGGAACGAAACGGGCGGCTCCTCATAATCGAGCTGGTCGTTATCCTCGTCGATAAAAACAATGGCCGGAACCTCGGCTTTAAGCCGGTCGCGAATGGCCTCGTAAATGATTTTAATTAAGTCCATAATAATAGTGTTTAGTTAATAGTTAGCCCCGATAATCGAGGTTTGACGAAAGCCAGGCGTTAACCTTTACGTTCAGGCTGCGGCTGGGGCCTACAAACTGGCGCTTTGGTATTTTAATGGTTAATCGTGTTTTTTTAGTTAGCGCCAGGCCTTTCCACTTCTCTTTTTCGTCGTTGGTTCTTGCACTGTAATGTTTGGCCCAGGCAAACTTTCGCATTTGAGGCGTTACCCGCGGATGCACTACCCCGCCGCGGTTGTGTGTGTTTGCGTAAGGGCGCAGGAACCCCACGCGAATGAGCTTTAAATCGGCCTGAAGTACCTGGCCGCTGTTACGCAGGGCACCGCTTTGTTTACCAATTAGAATACCACTGCTTTTGCCGCTTTTGGTTGGCTCCCATCGCGGTGAGCCGGGATTGTTAAACTGCTGCATTTTAAAGCTCTCTTTAAAATGGTTTAGCGCCATTACGCCAATAACCCGCGGGGCTTTGTCGAGTGTTTTGCGCAGGTGAGCGCCAAAGTGATTCATATTAACCTGTTTGCCTGGCATTACTTTTTCCGCTTTTCAAAGTCAGTTATAAAAGTGTTCAAATTCTTTTCAATAGTGGTTTTAGCTCCTTTTTCGACTTTAAAATAATTGTGTTTTTCGTTAAAAGCCTCCCCGGTTTTTCCCACATTTGAAGCGAACTCTGCGGGCACGTCGTTAACCTCGGGAACCTGCTGCCGCTTTGGCTTTTTTTCCTCCTGGGTTAAATAACACTCACACCCCCAGTCTAACTGCGGGCTTAATGCGTCGAGTATGGGGTCGTCGATGGCAAAAACAAGCCCGTCGTACTTTTTGTGGCGGTCGTACTCGTTTGGCGTTTTATTGAATTTTAAATACGGAAAAATATCCTTATCGGCCTCAAAACGTTGCCACTCTGCCGCGTGTTGGCTTTGGATAAGTGCCGTTTGGTACTCGGTGTACAGATGCGCCTCGTTGTAAAGGTCGTTTACCTTAAGCGCTTTTTGCCGGTATTCCTGGGCTTTTTTGCGGAACTCGTTGTAAGGAACCATTTGCCCGTTGTCGCCAATAAGCAGTTTGTTTAATGCCACCAAATGGTTGTGTGTTTTGAAGCCTGCAAAGCGGTAAATGTTTTCTTTCAGCTTCTTAATCATTTCCACATCGGGCAGGTCGTTATCGATGTTTATAAAGCTTTGACCGTACCCGCTTGAACCAGCATTTAACAGGTTTTGAACGGTTGTTTCCCACAAATCAAAGTCGAGGTCTTGAGGTTTTAAACTACCGCTTAAAAGCTGTTCAAGAATGTCCTCAATTTTTGCATTAAAGGCGGCATAGCCTTTTGTTTTTAGTCCTTTTGGCTTGTCGGCCAGCTTGTGGCTGTGACTGTGCTCCCCGCTTCCGGTGCCAACCTTGGCGGGGTTACTACGAAAAAAGGAGCTCTCCCAGTTTTTTCCAAAAGCCTTTTTCGTCTACCAGCTCGGCCTCAATAATATCGTGGTGGCTTAGCTTTTTAGCTTTTTTTTGCGCTTCGGGTTTTTGAGATTCTGAGGGCTGCTGCCCGCCGGTTGTTTCCTCGCCGCCCTCGGGCATTGGAATGCTATATTTATCGTAAATATAGCGCTTAGGCAACTCAACCAGCCCGGCGGCTTTGGTATCGATGTCGATCCGATCTTTCAGGCTTAGCGTATCGATATCGGGATAAATAAACTCACCGCCCTCGGTTGGAAAGCCCAGGTTAGCCAAAATGCGAACCACGTCGGAGTTTAAAACGGCCAGCGTGTCGCGGCGGTCGTCGGCGTGTATCTGACTCTCGACACCGGCATGTACAACGCCCTGGGCAAAACCTGAGTTTTTGCTGTCGCTGGTGGTCATGGTTTGCCCCAGGATGGTAACGCTAATCTCGTCGTTGCAAACATCTTTAATAAAGCCTTTGAAAATAAGGTTTGCCCCGGTGGCCCCTTCGGCCCGCAGTATATTTATTTCAACATCTTTAGGGGTACTGGCCCAGCCAGCAGAGCCCATGTTAGCCATAGCCTCGTCAATTACCTTGCGCGACTCGGGGTTCTCGTACTTCGCGTGGCGGAATGGAACGCCAAATAGTTGCAGGTAGTCGGCATAGTCGCCCAGCGCCCCGCGTTTGTAAATAACATACTGCGAAGCCTGTAATAACAGGCCAAAGTCTTTTTTACCGCCCACCTCGAGCACAAAGTTATTGTAAGGTGGCTCGCGAAAAGCTTCGCCGGTGGTGTCGCCGGTACTTTTAACCACGAGGCCCATGCGCGGTTTAACGTGGCGGCGGTCGATTAGGTCAGCAGTAAAGTCCATTTCGTTACCGGCTGTAAATTCAACCGTGCTGTGGCCGTATAGCTTTGCCTCGATAATGTACCGGAGTACCTTTTTAAACTCCTTTGAGTTTATTACCGGCCACATTTCCTCTACCTCCTTGCCGTCTTTCATAAATACCAGGTCGGTATTGGTAATAGACATGATGCGCTTATTCATAACAGATCGCAAGTGGCCGTCGAGTATCATGTCGTCGTACAACTCGTATAAGAGCTTACGATTTTCAGTGGTTCCCTCGGCTGCTTTTAGCGCATCGCGCCAGCGTTTAATGTCGACATTACTGCGGTTTATCTGCTTAATATCGAGGGTTTGTATTAAAATGCCCTCTGAGGGCGTTTTTTTAGCGTTTCTTTCTGCCATGGCTACGAATGTGTTTTAAGGGGTGGTTAAATTAATTTTGAACGGTATTAAACACTTGTTTAAGCTAAATTTAATAGCGCAGTTCGCGCCGCTCAACTGATTTTATAATTATAGCGCTTTGCGCCGGCGAATCTGCCAGTATAGGCAAATCGGGCATAATGTTTTGCTTTTGCACACCGATAAGCCAGTCGATAGCCCGCTTGTACCTCAGTCGCCGCTGTTCCACATCGACACCCACGGGCACGGCCTCGATAAGGTTGTATATGGCTATATCGACGGCAAAGGTTACCAGCAGGCTATTTCGTTGGGCTGCTGTTTTTGCAAAAATGGTGTCGACATCGTAGGTTTCGCGCAGGTATGTTTTCATTTCGGCAATGGCCGAGCCTGTGCAGTGAGGTATCAGCGCATCGTCGGTGCGCTTAATTTCGTCGATGTATTCCTGGCGCATTGCCCGGGCTAAATCTGTTTCTTCAATGAATGCCATTTTTTTAGAGTTTAGATGTTAGAATTTAGACTTTAGACATCCTGCATGTCGATGGTTTGACCGGCTAAATGATGCGTACAGTCGTTAAGGAATTGAATTTTTCCCGAGCGAATAAACGAATGACAGATAAACTGGCCGCGAACCAATAAGCTGGGGCTTATGGTTGGGTTGTTTATGTCGCCGTTAAATTGCCAAAGGGGATGATTTTCGCCAGGTAGCCGGGTAGTCCAAACACCATGCGAATAACCACAGCCCGGACAATGAAAAAGAAAGTCGGGCGAGTTGGTTTTTTTTTCTACTGCTGAAAGTTTTGCCATAATAGTATTATTAATTAGTACCGGTTACCTGATTGACGGCCACGGGGGCCGGTTGCAATGTCTTCTTTTTTTACCACCTTAAGCTTGGTTAAAATAACCCAATAACCACCTTCCACAGCGTCGGGGCCGTCGACATTGGCGCTTAAGGTGGGCTCTACCAGCTTAAACTGCTCTTCGAGCCGCAGCATGTGTGGGTTATTGCGCTCCGCCTCGTTTAGTATAAGGTTTCCCAAACGATTCAAAGGTTCCAGGTTTCCCTCGATGCGAGTAAATTTGTCGGGTTTTTTGCGCTCGTCGGGCGTTGGATAAATAGCCTTTTGCCGTGTAATGGCAGTTTCTTTAAACAGGGGCAAGAAGACCTGCTCATAAAAAGGGTCTTGCAGGCTATTGTTTTCTATGTAATTATAGGTAATGTTTTTACCTTTTACATAATCCTCTAAGTCCCAGTACCAGTTTACAAATTTTGAGTTTGTAACCTGCTCCAGGTAACCTGTAATCACATACAGTTTTCCGCCGAGCATCCCCAGGAGCAAGTTAGCCTTGTTGCTGTTGGACTTATTCTCTTTGTTGCTTGGGGCCGGGTCGCCGTATTTAAGCAAAAACGGAAATTTTGATAGCGGAGGAACCTTACCCCAGCGCATTTCTTTAAAAACAGAACCCTCGCTAATAGGATTATTAAAAAACTCTTTTTGCCCGGCTGCATAACTTACCTTATTAAGCATCCAGTCAATTGCCTCCTCGGTATTTTTGGCGGCCCAGGAGCTAATCCCGTTTTTGTCGCGGATGTTTACAATTGAGGCGTAATCAGCTTTTTTAATAGCCCGAGTAATACAAGTGTCCTTTCCGATAATGTTACCCAGGAAAAGAATGAGCTTGCGCTTACTAACCGACATGGAGAAAAACAGGGCTTCCTCAATCCACTTCCATTTTGTTTTAATTCGCTCGGGGTTCCTGGCTTCCTCGTCGGTGTCGATGTCGTCTATCAAAATGCCGTCGGGCCTTATTTCTTCGTTTTTAAAACCCCTGGGACTTTGACCTGAACCAATAGCGCAAAAAGAGCAGCCCGCGCGAATTACGAAAAGACCGCTTGTCCACTCACCGGGTTTTTCTTGTATACCATAGTCGTTTATAAGCCGTTGGTTGCTTTCGAAGTTAATTTTGAACGGCTTTAAAAGGATTTCGGCCTGGTCGTAAGAGTGTGAAACCAGTACAATGTTTTTTAGTTTCCCGGTCATTGCCATAAAAATAAACTCCATCATGCCCCGGGTGCTTTTTGCCAGCTCGCGGCTCCATGCCCTTACCTCGTACCAGTTGTCGTTTGACATTATCCGCTTGGTAGCCTTTTTGTGAAACTCGGCAGGCTCGGCATAGGCATAGTTCGGAAAGTAGTATTTAAACCATTCCTCTGGGTTCTTTTCGAGATGTTTAATACGCACTCGTTTTGCTTCTTCAGGCTCATACTCAACACTTGTGAGTTTTATCAGGTTCTCGCGGTACTCGCTCCAATCGAGCAGGGCTCTTTTGTCGTCGGCTTTTAATACTTGCATGGCATTACTTTAAAAGGTGTTTAATAAAGTCATCTTCGAGCCGAATCACATCCTTTGCCTTGTCGAGGTCGACCGCCCGGAGCCATTCGGTAAACCGCTTGAATACCTCAATGACATCGGCTATAGCCACATCGGTTTCAAGTGCCCGGACGGTTGCTGCCAGCTTATTCAGCGAGTCGGCCTCTTTAGAATTTGCGAAACGCTGCCCTGGTTCACGGGTTGCAATAAAGGTGTTAAGCTCGTTTATCTGCATGTAAATGCGCCGGAGTTCCTCGCTTTTTGTAACAATTACCGAGCTTTTAAGCATCTCCCAGTTTTCCTTTTTGTCGTTAACCCAGTTGCTTATTGTTTTTTCGGTAACGCCAACGCGCTCGGCAATTTCTTTTTGCGTTAAATTCTCCTTTAAAAACAGGAGTTTAGCCCAGTCTTTCTTTTGTTTGTTGGTAAGTGCAGCCATATAATTACTATTAAATACTGCTCAAAATTCACCTTTATAAAGTGGGTTTTCAAATTGCTTTTTTATGATACCCGCACGGCTGCGGTATAATACCCGCCCGGCTGCGGTATGATGTGAAACCGATTTTTAAGCCTTAAAAAAGCCCCTCATATTTGCTTAGAATTTAATCGAAAAACGAAATGAGACGAATTATTTTGTGTACAGAAGGTGTAAATGTTTATGGTTACCGCGTTTTGGTTGGCGGTGCCGACCTAAAGCTTTTCACCAAAAACCCGGTAATGCTGTGGATGCACATTCGCGGCAAAATAATTGGCAAATGGAAAGATGTGAAAATAGAGGATGGCAAGATTACCGCCGAGCCTGTTTTTGCTGATACCGATGAAGGTCGCCACTACAAGAAGCTTTATGAGGATGACATGATTAACATGGCGTCTATTTGGGTTCAACCATTAGAGTGGAGTGAAGACCCAAAGCTTAGACTTGAAGGCCAAACGGCGCCAACCGTAACAAAGTGGGTGCTTAAAGAGGGCAGCCTGGTTGACATAGCTGGCGATACCGATGCCATTAAGCTGGTTGACAGTCAAAATAACGAGTTCAAACTTTCCGATTTCAATAAAAACAATTTAATCAAAGAAAACGACATGAAAAAACTTGCATTGTTTTTAAAGCTGAGCGACAGCGCCAGCGAGGATGCTATTTTAGAAGCTGTTCAGCGTGTTCATAGCGAGCACGAAGCGGTGTCTAAAAAACTGGCGGACAAAACCGCCGAGGTGGAAACGTTAACCACGCAAAAAAACGAGCTTGAGACCAAGCTGGCCAGTCATGGGAAAAAAGAGTTTGAAACCCTTTTAAACGACCCGGCGCGTAAGCTTACCGACGAGCAAAAGACTACTTACCTAACCCTTTTTGAATCGAACAAAGAAGCCGCTACCGCAGCGGTAAAAGCTTTGCCGACTTACAAAAAGCTTAGTGACGTTCCCGAGACTGGCGAAGGTGATGAGGAAGCAGAAAGCCGTAAGGACTGGAAGCTTTCGGACTACATGGAAAAAGACCCAAAGGCTGTTGAGCAAATGAAGCTTAACGACAAGCCTAAGTACATTAAGCTTTTTAAATCCCAGTACGGTAGTGAACCTAAAAACGTGAAAGCGGATTAAGCTCCGCCGACCGTGTGTTATTAACCAAAGTTTAGTTATTAATCCTTAAAACTATATTTATGAAACCCATTAGTTTTTTAGTAGCCCTGTTGTTTACCGCTGTTATGAGCTTGACCATAGCAGCCGGAACCGGGTTTAACCCTTATCACGTTTTTGGGGCCTTAACCACCCTGAGCGTGATTAAATCGTTTTTGCCAAGCATGACCGGCGTTTTAACCATGGCGGTTGAAAAAGAGATTTGGCTTGGCGACATTGTAGGCAACCTTTTTAAGGCTAATCCATTTATGGATAAGTGTATGAACGCCGACGAGTTTGTATTAAGCGGCAAGGTTGTTCACATACCGCAGGCAGGAGCCAAAGTAGGCGTTAGTCGTAATCGCGATACCAGCTCGGCGGCTGCCGTAACCCTGCGAAGCGACACTGACATTACCTTTAGTTTGGACGAGTACACCAGCGATCCGGTTAAAATACCCAACGCCGAAAAGTATGAGCTATCATACAATAAAAGGCAGAGTGTGCTTGGCGAGAGTAAAGATGCCATTAGTGAATTGGTTGGTGATTGGATGTTGCGCCAGTGGTGCCCCAGTTTGGCCACTAATATTGTACGTACCACCGGAGCCGCTGTGGCTGCTCATATTGGTATTGGAACCCGCCAGGCGGTTACTGTTGCCGATGTTAAAAACCTCCGCAAGCTTATGAATAAGGCCGGAGTGCCCAAAACAGACCGCTTTATACAATTCGACGCCGATATGTATGAGCAGTTTACCGACAACCTTACCGCTACCCAGTACCGCGATTTCTCGCAAAGCTACGACGAAAAGACCGGTGTTGTGGGTAAGATGTTCAGCTTTACCTTCTTGGACGAACGCGCTTATGTTGCTGCATACACCAACGACGCGACCCCGGTGGCAAAAGACCCCGACGCTGCTGAAGCTGACACGGACAACGCAGCCGTACTGGCATGGCAAAAACAAAGCGTTATTCGCGCTTTAGGCGACCATGAGTTCTTTGAGAACGAGGGCGACCCAACCCATTATGGCGACATTTACTCGGCTCTTTTACGAGCTGGTGGTAGAATTCGCAGGAGCGACCAGAAAGGCATATTTGCACTTGTGCAAGCTGCCGGAGCGTAAGATAAACCCCGTAGCTAAGCCGCCGAAATGGCTACCAGAGTAGGCGGCGCTTTTAAAAACTGTGTTTATGACCTTATATATAATAAGCGTATTGTTAGGTATTATAGGAGCTTTGCTTTTGCGCTTGTTGCTGAAGTTTGAAGACCTTATAAAAAGCCTGAATAAAGCCAACGAGGTTCTTGTTGCCCACCAGACCAGGCTCGACAATATTGACCATCGGTTTGGAACCAACGAGAAGCGACTAAACGACCATGCCGAGCGCATTCGTAAAGTAGAATTAAACCAGGCAAGCTGTAAAAATTTTAGTCATGCAGATAAGTAAACACTTCCACCTAAAAGAGTTTGTTAAAAGCCAAACCGCCATACAACACCGGATAGGTAACATGCCCGATCCGTCGCAGTTCAATGCGTTGTCGGCTTTAGTTAACCGGGTTCTTGAACCGGCCCGGGTGGCGCTCGACATGCCTTTGTTTGTTAGCTCCGGGTTTAGAAGTAAAGCCCTGAACGAACTGATTGGCGGAGCTCACCGTATTGAAAACGGTGTGTATGTAGCCACCAGCCAGCACTGTAAAGGCGAGGCTGCTGATTTACAATGTAAAGACAACGCCAGGCTTTTCCGCTACATTAAGGAAAACCTGACCTTTGACCAGTTGATTTGGGAGTTTGGCGACGACGAACAGCCCGACTGGGTACATGTGAGCTATACCGAACGCGGCTTGAATCGCTTTAGCGTGCTCAAGGCGGTGAATGATAACGGAAAAACCAGATACCATGCCTTTGTTTAAAAAAGCGATAGATGTTGACAACCTTATTAATAAGGTGGCTTCGGGTGCTGATAAATTACACTTCAGCAACCAGGAGCGCAGTGAGTTTAATCTGAAGGTTGCCGACGGACTGGCCGAGCATGCGAAAGATACGCTTGGCGAAAGTACAGAGCGCAGCCGGGCGCGAAGGGTAATAAGTTATGTGGTGATAGTTAACTTTTTCGCTTTGTTTTGGCTGGTAGTGTGGCTCTATTTTACCAACCCGGAGCTTGCCAATAAGATTAAAGAGTTTGGAGAAGCCTGGGGATTGCCAACAGCTTTCTTAATTGTGTTGGGCTTTTTCTTTGGAAGCTACCTCTTACGGGGTACTCCCTTAAAAAAATAGTAAAAATTTAAAACGTTAATTATGGAACGTAAATATGAAATTGCCAGGGGTGTTTTTGCACGAAACCCAAAGTTAAAAGAAGTTTTTGTTTGTGACAATGGAAACGCTTTTGCAGCCGAGAGCCGAGCGCTTTCGCACAGTGCCGAGAATGAGACAAAGTTTTTGGGCGGCGTAACTCGCGAGAAACTAAAAGGCGTACTCGTAAAAAGTGCCGAGTCTACAGTTAAAGAGGTTGAAGCAGCGCTTGACGAGGCTAAATCTCAAGTTGAAACCAGAACCGCAGCGGTTGAAAAAGCCAACGAGGCTTTTACCGAAGCTGTGAATAAGGGTAAGGAAGTTGACAGAGCGGCTGCCGACGCCTTAACCGAAGTGGGCAAAGCTGCCGAGGCTAAAAAGCTGGCCGACTCGAAGGCTAAAGCCGAAAAAACAGACGAGGCAAAGCAAGCCGCCGAGCAAGCGGCTGCCGACCTGTTGAAGGCAAAAAAAGACAGCGAGGCTGTTGAGAAAACCAAGCTTGAGCAAAACCAGGTAGTAATTAAAAAAGCCGAGGAGGCTGCTAATGATGCCGAGCGTGAGCTTGTTGAGCTGAACAAGCGTATTGAAAAACTTACCGTTGCTTTAGAAGAGGCCACACAGGCGCTTGAGGAGCAACTTGAAGATTAATTAGTAACCCTTAAAACCATTTCAAATGTATATCAGAAATGTAAAATCGATTAAGATGGGGGATTGTGGCGCTGATGGCGCTATGGGAGCAGCACTCGACACCGTGTTTGAGGACATTGTAAAGGACACCTGTATGATTGACTTTCCCAAGCCGGGCGTGAGTTTTATCACCCCGGACGACAAACCAAACCCCATTGTAGCGTTGATTGACGACAGTAACGCTGTTATGAAAATCTCCTTTTCAACGTTCAATTGTTCCTCAGCGTTGAAAGCCACTTTGTTTGGCGGCGAAGTCGTCCTAGGCAAATGGAGCGCACCCACCACCCGGGTGTTGAAAAACCAAAGTGTTGAGATAACCTCAGGCGACACCGATGGAAAACACGAGGTGGCTACTGCCCCCAAAGTGATTGTGGTACCCGGTTACTCGGGTAAGTACAACAAAACAGGCATGGCCGAAATATCGGTCGATATGTATGTTTTGGTTCCAAAGGATGCTCTGGGAGCAGATTTGAGTCCATTCCAAAGCGCAGAGGTATCGGTATAGTATTAATTAAAGCCTCGGAATACCTCCGAGGCTTTTTATACAATTAGCTATGAACGGGAACGACATTCAAAAGAAAGCGGTTGCGGCCATGACCGGGAAAACTAAAAAGGTTACCATGAGGGTGAACCGGCTTACATGGCTGCACCGTTTAAAAATACGGCCTAAAGAGCGGGCCTTTTCTATTGGCCATTTAAGCCCTGGGAATTTGATGCGAATAAGCGGCTTGTTATTACAAGTTGGCTTTGATGCGAATAAGCCCGACCCTTGGCGCGAGGCTTTGCGGTGTATGAATCATTCCATGCCCGATTTGATTAAGATTTGTGCAATAGGCATTTCGAACTGCAAGGAGGAACCGCCCGATAAACTGCTTGAGTTTATTACGAACGATACCGATTGGGAGTCGGTGTTTAATGTGTTTGTAGCCATAACCTCGAGCCTGGAGATTAAGTCTTTTATGACTTCTATCACTTTGATAAAAGGAGTGAGCCTTCTGAATCAGGGGAGTTAAATAGCCCCTGGCACATGTTTCAAGGTGTGGTTAAGTACTATGGATGGACTTTAGACTATGTATTGTGGGAAATAAGTTTTGTAAACTTAATAATGCTGATAGCCGCTATTGAGGGCGACGAGGAACAAGGCGAAGAAATTACCCTGGGCGAATTAGCCGCCAGGGCCAGCAACGACAAATAAAAAAAAACAATGAACGACCCGGGAGTTGAATATAGATTGTATTTAGACCAGTTTCGCCAGGATGTGGCCGAGCTTAAAGGTTTAATGGCGGGCGCCGGTGACCAGGTTGAACAGAAAGTGAACGACCTGGATTCGGTGCTTAAAAAGGTGGGTATTGGCATGGTTAGTTATTTCACCTTTGACCAAATTAGGGAAATAACCGCCGAAATTAAAACCCTGACCGCCGATTTTGAAAAGTACGAAGCGGTGCTCACCAATTCGCTGGGCTCGCACGACCGGGCGGTTGCTGCTATGGATAAGCTTCAGGAGTTTGCTGCAAAAACCCCCTTTCAATTAAATAACCTTACCGACTCCTTTGTTAAGATGGTAGGCCAGGGCTTTCAGCCAACCATGGAAGAAATGACAAACCTTGGCGACCTGGCGTCGAGCAAGGCCAAAGATTTTGACCAATTGGCAGAGGCGCTGCTCGATGCTGAAATGGGCGAAAATGAGCGTTTAAAAGAGTTTGGTATAAAAGCCCAAAAGAACGGCGACATTATTAAGTACACCTTTAAAGGCGTTACCACTGAGGTTGAGAACAACGCCCAGGCTATTCGCAATTATATACTTGGGCTGGGTAAAATGGAAGGCGTTGCCGGTTCCATGGCCGCCATATCGAAAACGCTGGGTGGCGCAATGAGTAACGCCGAGGACTCAACCGACGCCCTTTATGTGGCTATAGGTTCGCGCTTGAGCCCTAGTTTAACCGGGTTGTATGGGAATTACTCCAAACTAATTGGCCGGGTTACCGAGTGGGTTAAAATTTCTCCAGCCGATAAAATAAGGCAGGAAAGCGAAGAGGTTAATAGGCTGGTTATGCAATTAACCGATTCAAATACCAAGGAAGACCAGCGCCGCCATATTCTTGAGCAGCTAAAAGAGTTAAGCCCGGATATTGTCCGCGGCCTTGAGGCAGAAAATCTGAATACAGAAAAGCTGAAGGAAAACCTGCGCCTTTACAACGAGCAGCTTAGTAACCGCATTATTCTTGCGAATTTAAGCGAGGATGAGGAGTCGAAAGCGGCAAAGCTTGCTGACGCGAGAACAAAAGAGGCCAATGTGTGGCTCGACATTCAGGAAGCTATTTTAAAAGCCAATAAAGACATTGCCCTTTCGGAGGGTACTAAAGAGGAAAAGCTAAAAAAGACCGTTGAGTATTTAAGCAAACAGGTTCAATTACAAAAAGAGGCCGGACGCACGGGCTCTGTTCGCGATGTTGGCGGACAAACCATTGACTCGAGAACAGAAGAACAAAAGCTTCTTAATTTTCTTAGTATACAAAAAGAGGTACTGGCTGTTCGCGAAAAAGAGCGCGAGGAGCTTGCCTCTGAAACAGAGGATTATCAAAAGCGCATTGAACAATTAAAGCTAATACTTGGTATAACCGCCGAGATAAACGCCGATGATGATGATGATGATGATGATGATGACGACGAATCCACCGCTTTTGATAAATGGAAAAAGAATATTCTGGCGCAAAAAGAAGCCTATAAGGAATATGAGGCGGTAAAGTCGCAAATTAGCCAGGACGAGGCAGACAAGCTTTATGCCGAGCTGCTTAAAAAAGCGGGTACCTATGCCGATTTGTTGAAAAAACTGCTTGCCGGTAAGCTTACCAAAGACCAAATTGGATTTGCAGCCCTGGAGCTTCAAAGTGTAACGAAAAAAGACGACGCAAAAGCCACCAAGGAGGAGGATAAAGAAGCTAAAAAGCAGCGCGATTACCTAAACAAGCTATTTGCCGACACAAAAAACCATTACCAAAAGCTTAACGCCCTTACTGAAAAGTACCTGAAGGATAAACAGCTTTTGCAGGAGCGCGGGCTTACCGGTCATATTGAAGTGCTCGACGAACAATACCGGGCTGCTGTTTTTGCTCTGCAAAAAGAGAACGGCCTGTATAGCTGGCTGTTTAAGAATATCGAAAATTACAGCCGCAAGGAGTTAAAGGACTTTATTGCCCGGATTCAAAAGGAGCTTGAAGTTGCCGGAATGCCCGAGGAAAAGAAAATTGAGCTTCAGAAAAAGCTTGCTGAAGCAAACGAGAAGCTTGACCAAAAACTAGCGTCTAATCTTAGCGACGCTTCAGCTATTTTGGGCGACATGGCAGCACTGGCCGGCACCTTTAACGAAAAGCTTGCCGAGTCGATTAACACCGCTGCCGATTTAGCCGCCGGAGCGGCCAATATTGCCGCCGGTTTTGCATCGGGTAATTACGCCCAGGCTGTAGGTGGCATTTTGCAAACGTTCACTTCAATAATAAAGCTGTTTGGAAACCTGTCGACCCTTGAGGAGAAACGCGCCGAGGCCGAGCGTATAAGAGCCTTCAACGAAGAGAAATATACCCGCCAGCTTCAGCTACAGAACGATTTTCTTGAGCGCCAAATTGACCTAATAAAGCAACTGAATGGGCTAAAGGCTGACGAATTAACTAGAAAAACTTTAGATGAAATTACCACACAAAAGAATGCGCTGGAAAACAAAACCTATTATTTGCCAGTATCAGACGAAAATGGGCCTATTGGTTCGGTTGAAGTTAGCGGCGTTGAAGAAGCCTATGCTTATGCTCAATCTTTAGTTAAAAGCGGATACAGCTTGCAAAGTGATGTCTGGGATATGATTAACCAGGACATGGAGCATTATGAAGGGCTTGTCGAAGCTTTTAATCAAATGATGGACGAGTGGAATGAGCGGGTTACCGGTACAACCGCCAGCTCGCTGGGCGATAAAATTGCCCAAATATGGCTCGACGCCCAGCTTGCTGGCGACGACTTTATTAAACGCTTTGGAGAAGGACTGAACGATGTGATGCGCGAGGCTTTGGTTGCCCAGTTCAAAGACCGCTTTATTATGGAGCAGGCTGCGCAATGGTATGAGAGTTTAGCCGAAGCCAGCCGCGACGCCGATGGACTTACAGCCGAGGAACGCACCGCATTAAATCAGCAGTGGTTAGCCATGATTGCCGAAATGGACGAACAGTGGAAAACAATGGTTGAGAATTTTCCCGACCTTTTTAGCCCGTCGGCGCTTGCCGGAACCGACTCGCAATCGACCGCCGGAGCTGTTAAAAACATCCAGGAAGGAACTGCAAATATATTGGCCGGGCACACCGGAGCCATGCGGGTAGACCTGGCGAAATTGGTTATTAGTGCCAGTCAGCACCTCGACGTTTTAAACAAGATGGATAAAAAGCTGGGCAACATTGAAAAATACACCAAAGAAACCCGCGACGTTTTACAAAATTCAGGATTTTAGCTATGCAATACTTAATTAATAATACCGATGTTTTTGCCGCCAATGGCATTGAGGTTATAAAAGTTACCGGGCTGCTCGATGGAGCGGCTCAACGTATAAGTAAACGCGTTTGGGCAGACAAAAGCGGTGTAGACGTTGACTTTAATAACATCAGGCTAAAAGAGCAGGACTACACCTTTGAGTGTATTTGCCTGGCCGACAGCAAGCAGGCGCTTGTAGATAAAATGCAGGCCTTTAATAGTGCTTTTGCCGCCGGGTTGGTTGTACTTAGTGTTCGTGGCGATTATCGCAAAGGAATGCTTGTGTTTAAAGAGCCCGAGATTACCGGCAAATATTCGCCAGCTTCAGGCGGGCAACATGCCTATTTATTTAATCTGAAGCTTACCGACGCCAACCCGGCGGCAACGCGGTGGATTACTTACGGCAGTGGCGATGTGGTTAATACGATTACCTATGCCGGAACAGAGCCCGCCTATATATTTTGGGGCGACGGAGCCAGGGAGTTATTGCCCGGCCCTGGTGATTATACGCACCAATACGCCAGCGCCGGAGAGGTTGATATTATTATAGATGCCGACGGAGTTACTACCGTGGGATATCCTTACACTTTAGACCCAACCGATGGCTTAAGCTTTACGGCAAACGACGACTTTACTTTTGCTGTTGACGCTGTAAAATATGGTGCCTTTGGACACCCAACTTATGGCAATGCAATAGATTCAAAGTGGCAAATTATACGGGATGGTGTGGTTCTACTCGAAACCAACGCCAGTGTGCTTAATTATAGCCAGGCTTTTACGGTTAATGAGCCAACGGTTTTTGAGCTCAGACTGTGGGCTTTGTATAATTACAATGGGGCAACCTTCTGGCTATCGAAGGACCCATTTAATAAGACTCATACTGTTAATTTAGTTAACGCCGGCATCACTACTTATAGACATGGTAAGTTTCCGCCTTACCCGGCTTATGGAACGGCTCACCTGAACCTAAGCGGTAATGCGTTGAGCCAGGCTTCAGTTGACGAGTTGTTGCTAAGCTCAGAGATTGTGGCCTCCGATAATGGGTATTTGAATATTTCAGGCGGAACCAACGCGGTACCCAACGCCTCGGGAATTTCGGCAATCAATACTTTAATAAGTAAAGGATGGGAGGTTTATTATAATGCTTCTTAAGATTTACAGAGATAGCGCAATTATTGCCTACGTTCGCCCTGATGACAATAGCGAGCTGGTTCAAAAGCTTATGACCGACGACCTGGTTAAATTGAGCTTTACCCACAGCTCGTATATTGATTTGCAAATTGGCGACAACCTACTATTGAACGGCCTTGAATACTGTTTGAACAGCTTGCCTAATTACACCAAGGCCAGCGCCAACGAGCACAAATACGAGTGTCAATTCCAGGGCGGTATTTACGAGCTTCAAAAAGCAAGCTTTTTGCTTTACTCCGATTTTTATTTCGATTTTACCGGCAACGCCCAGGGCTTTCTCGATTTGTGTATTACCAACCTTAACCGCGATTTGGGAGGCTATAGCGCCGGAACCTGCGATGTTACCGAGGTAAAAACACTCACCTTCGACAATATGAGTGTGCTCGATGCCATAAACTACATTAAAGACGAGCTGGGCTTTGAGTTTTATCTTGTTGGTAAGGTGTTGCACTTTACCACTCCCGGCGTTGACACTGGGTTAACCTTTAAAGTGGGCCGGTTCCAGGGTCTTTATGAGCTCACGCGCAAAAAGGTTGAAAGCGCCAATATAATTACCCGGCTGTGGGCGTATGGCAGTCAGAACAACCTACCGCCCGACTATGTAAGTCCGTTGGTATATAAGCGTCTGGCTTTTGAGAACCCGCTGCTTAACAACGAGAGCCGAGTAGAGAGTAATGTTGCTTTGTACGGCATCCGTGAAGCGGTAAAGGTATTCGACGACATTAAGCCCGAGCGCACTGGTACGGTTACTGGTATCGATACCGAAAACAACCGGGTGTTTATCGATACCGCTATGGACTTCGATTTAAACGCCTACCTGCTGGCCGGACTTACACCCAAAGCCAACTTTAAAACCGGAGCTTTGGCCGGGATAACCTTCGATTTAAGTTACGACAACGCCACTCAGACCTTTACCGTTGATTACTTTACCGACGAGAGCGGAACCTACCCCAATGAAATCCTGAAGTTTGCCATTGGCGACCAGTATGTTTTGTTTGATATATGGCTCCCGCCTGCTTATGTTACCGATGCCAAAAGCCGCTTAAAAACAGCAGCCGAGGCGTGGCTGGCAAAATTTGACCACCCAAACGCAATGTATGAGCTGAATAACGACGAGGCTTATGTGCGCGACAATGCCATAAGCTTTACCCTTGGCGACTCCGTTACCATAAGCGATACTGATTTAGCCATAAATGGGCTTATCCGCATTACCGGCATATCGCGGAACATTGCAAACCCATACAAATACAAGCTCGATGTGGGCGAACTTATGCCCACGCCCTTGCTGAAAAGCATCGGCACACAATTAAAGAACGCCCAGGCGGCCACACAAAGCAATACGGTAGAGGTTCAAACTGTGAAGCTAAAAAAAGCCGACACCGCCTCGGTATTTACACAGGCGCAGACGTTGGCGCTTATCGGTGATATTGATAGAAAATTTTATGGGGGACGGGCTGATGAGGTTTATCAGCTCCCAAACGACAATATTAACTGCGGAAACGCACTAAGAGAATAGACATGGCAGACCAAATTCAGATAAGATATGATACAGCCGAAAACTGGACGGCTGTTAATCCTGTGCTCGCAATTGCAGAGGAAGGACACGAACTTGTTACCAACAAGCGAAAAATAGGCGACGGCGTAACCGCATGGAATGCCCTGCCATATTTCGGCGGTGAAAATGGCCCGAGTACCGCAAATATAATTCACGGGGCCACGGCAAAAGAAACGCTCGCTGATGCCGACGAGTTGGCCCTTGTTGATAGTGAGGATGGCAATAGCTTAAAGAAGCTTAGCATTGCCAATCTAAATGCAATCTTTTTAGCCTGGCTAAAAACGTTTTTTACCAGCCGGAAAACCATTGAGGTTAGTGTAGCTGCCGGACAATTACAGTTTGATTTTGATAGCCTCCGCGAGGTGTGGGCAACCAAAACCGGGGGCGGTGCAATTGTAGTTAACGAGAATGTGACTATTAGCTATGTGAACGCGACCAATTTCAAGAGCTTGTGGTTTCCGGTAAACGTAACCACCAGCGCCAGAACCTTCACGTTCCCAGGTGACCATATTTGCGGTGACGAGCGTTGGATAAGCCCGCTGCTTACCCTTGAGGTGGGAAAGTACCAAATATCGGTGATGAACGATGGGGTGAATAAACATGTGAGCTGTAGCCAAAAGGAGGTTTAGTATGAGTTTGATTGTTGCCAATAACGCCAATTTGTGGGGCAAAGCCTCAAAGCCTTTCGTAACTGAATGGACTGTTCCCGACAATACAACGGTGACGCTCCCACATTTAAGCGGGTATGTTTATACCTATTTTGTTGACTGGGGGGATGGCTCCCCCCGCAAGTACGTAGCCGCTTATAATGACCCTAATGCCTCACACACCTATGCTGTAGCCGGAACCTACGAGGTTAAGATTGTGGGGACTTGTGAGAGCTTTTGGGTGAGCAATGGAGCTATGAAAGGTTATATCACGAAGCATTTAAAATTTGGTGATATAGGTCTTGTGGCTTTGAATTTTTATGGTTGTTCTAATCTTACCGGCACTATACCGGATGATTCTGAGGGACTCAATAAATTGGTAAATGGAGCCGCAATGTATTTTGGCACGAGTGTTTCCGGGTCAATTCCTTCAAACTTCCTTTATTATTCTCATTTAGTAACCAATCTATCATATGCGCTTGCTAGTACAGATTTAACAGGAATAGTTCCGGTAACATTTCTCGACCATTGCACCGAATTGACTAACATAAGTAATTTATTCTCAGGCTCACAAATTTCTGGGGGGATACCAGTTAATTTCCTTATCTACTGTACAAAGCTAACGAATGTTCGGTATTTGTTTAGAGAAACCCTGGTATCAGGAGCTATTCCAGCAAACTTATTTATAAATTGTACTTTACTAACAGATGCCGCAGGAGTGTTTTGGATTTGCCCAAACATTACAGGGGCAATTCCGGCAGGTTATTTGTCAAATTGTACGCTACTAAACACAGTTTACGGCCATTTCAGAGATACTGGCATTTCTAATACAATTCCAAACGATTTTCTTTCAAATCACCCATATTTAGCAATAGTTTCTTATTTGTTTTATAACACTGATTTATCAGGTGATGTACCTGCCAATTTATTTGCAAACAGCCCAAATATTACTGAAATGATTGGAACGTTTAGGTTCCTGTCCTTATTGACTGGGGATGCCCCAGCTTATTGGCTCCGGGTGCCCGAACCGAACGGAACTACATGTTTTGGAAGCTGTAATTTTGATAATCAAGCATTAATACCTGCAACATGGAAATAGACCTTATACAATCAGAGACAAGCGAGATGACACTAATTAACTTGGGTGATATATTACCCCCTGAAGTAATTACTGAGGTGGTTAACCTTAGAGCCGGGTATGCTATCGATATCCGCGCCACAAACGAGAGTCCAAGGCTTTTGGTTAACCTGGGGGAGCTTATTGCCCCGGGTGTTATTACGCAGGTGTTTAACGCTAAATAAAAAGCTTTTAAAGGTAATACACGGGAAAAGTATTAACCTTTAAAACTTAAAGTCATGCGAATTTATTTAAAAACGCCGGTAAGCTACTACGGCGGTAAACAAATGATGCTCAAGGAAATTTTACCGCTCATTCCTGAGCATTCGCTTTATTGCGAACCCTTTTGCGGCGGTGCAGCGGTGTTTTGGGCGAAAGAACCCAGCAAAGTAGAGGTAATAAACGACCTTAACACCGAAGTAATAAACTTTTACAGGGTTTTAAAGCTACATTTCGACGAGCTTTACAGCCTGGTTCAATCCACCATCCACAGTCGCCAGCTTTACGACGACGCACGGGTAATAAGTTCAAACCCTCATTTATTTTCTGAAGTAAAACGCGCCTGGGCCTTTTGGGTAAACACGTCGCAAAGCTTCAGTTCAATTATTGGCGGCGGCTGGGCTTATGCCCGCAAAGAAAACACTTGTGAGAAAAAGGTTGACAATGCAAAGCTTCGCTTTCAGGAGGTGTTTAGCAACCGTTTAAGCCGTGTTCAAATTGAAAGCCAGGACGCGCTCCGGGTGATAAAAAGCCGGGATAGTGTTGATACGTTCTTTTATTGCGATCCGCCCTACCCGGAAACTGACCAGGGTCATTATACGGGGTACACACAACATCATTTTAATGCCCTCCTGGAAACATTGTCGAATGTTAAGGGGAGGTTTCTTTTATCGTCGTTCCCTAACGCTGAGCTTAATAAATACGCACAGCGGTTTGGTTGGATTCAAACAGAGCACTCTAAAAACCTGTGTGCTACCAAAATAAATAAGGGTAAAAAGAAGGTGGAAGTATTGACCCGGAATTATTAATAAAAAGGTCAGAGTGCAAGCGCCAACTATCAAGGGAAACCCAGGGGGGCGTAAAAAGCCCCGCACTCTGACCCGTATTTTGGTAATACACGGGCAAAACGCGGGGTTTCCCTTTTAAAATTTTGATAGTTGGCACTACAAATATAGGCAGGTTTTAAAAGTTTTGAAGCTTTTTATTGAAAAAACTTAAAGCCTCCTTATCCTCCACACCCAGCAGGCGCACAAACAAATAGATGCAATAGTAGGGTTTAGTAATTAAATCCTTGTAATCCTTCCAAACAACATCCCAAAGCTCCTCCATTCCCGAAAGCTTTAAGTGAGTAAGCTGCAAATAAATGTCTAAATATCGGGAGTATTCGCCGCCCTGGTTCCACGTCGCAGAGCTGCGGTACTTTCTGAACTCCGGCAATGATGCCTTTACCGTGTTTTTTGCTTCAATGTCCTGAATTACGTTTGACAAAGCAAAGAGGTTTTGCTTAGCAGTCAACAAAATAGCCTGCTCAATTTCATCGTTCATTCGGTCTGACTGCAATACAGCCTCAATAGTGCGCACCGATTTTTGAGTGTGCAAGCTTAGCTGTTGTTTATCAGCCTTGCTTATAAGCTGCCTAATGGCTTTCATTTGAATTTCTGAGATTATCATACGTCAAGTTTGTAGTTTATTTACTACAAAAGTAAGCTATTTTTAGTATCAATCCACAAATTGTAGAGTGATTCATTTTAAGCCTATTTACGGCACTAGTCAAAAATACCTACTAATACAGCTTCGATAAGATAAACCGTCTTATTCTCAGTGTATTTGCCTTAGAGCGGATAAATGTTAGATTATTTTCCCTGGATTGTCGGGTATTTACTACAAAAAGTAGCTATTTTCGTCGCGATTATAGGTGTGTTTTTCCATTGCAAAAGTGTACATTTGGAATTGTTTAAATGTACATTTGAAATCGCGGATTATAAATAAGAATAAGTTTTTCACTGTACTATTTTTTTAGTTAGAAAACCCGAAAATAGAAATATTCTTTCACTAATTCAATTTTTACTCCCGCGCAAATTTTATGTTATGGGATTGCTTTGGGTATGTGCCGTGCTAAAATGCGATGAATTCTTCTGTTTGTTGGCTGCTTAGCCAGTCGGGTTCAACTATTCCAGGTAATTCCTGAGCAGTTGTATAAATTGATTTTCGTCGATAGGGTTTTGTACTACCATATCGCCAATGGGTTCAGGAATAAACTCGACCAGTTCTTTTTCCACGTTATTGTGGGCTATAACCGGTATGTCGGGATAATTTTCTTTAAGGCTTTTTACCAGTTCCGAAGCAGGCATGTAGGGAAGGTAGAGGTTTACTATTATCAGGGTTACCACTTGGTTTTGTTCCAGTAATTCGAGGGCTTGCCGGGCTCTTTCGGCAAAAACTAAAGTTGCCTGGGTTTTATGCAACAGGGCTTTTAGTTTTTCGTCCTCCCAGGAATGCTTTCCGATAATTAACAAGGTTTTACCTATTAAATTTAATTCGCTTGTTTGAATTGATTTTTGCTTATTTAACTGGGGCTTTACCGGAATGCTCACACTAAACATGGTTTCTTTTCCGGGAATACTGACAAACTCGATGGTTCCGTTCAATAATTCAACCAGTGCCTTTACAATGGACAAGCCGATTCCGGTTCCACCATACTTTCGGGTGTTTTGGTTGTCGAGTTGCCGAAACGATTCGTAAATTTCCGATTTAATTTTTTTCGATATGCCGATACCCGTATCTTTTACCATTAAATTTAGCTTATTATTGGGTGTAATATCAATAAATACATCGATATGCCCCTCGTCGGTGAACTTAATGGCATTGTCGATGAGCTTGGTGGCAATTTGTTTTAATCCTTCCAGATCGCTTATAATAGGGCAGGGGTTGGGAATGTTATTGATAATGGAAAAAGTCAGTTTGTGTTCTTTAAGGATGAAAACTTCGCGGGTATAGCGATTGGCCAGCTCTTCAATCAGGATATTTATATCGAATAATTCAGGATGCAGGGTATATTGACCCGATTCGAGCCGAGCCATCATCATAATGTCGGAAATTACATGCAACAGGTTGTTGGTACTGGTTTGTATAATGTTGAGGTAGCGGTGGGCTTCGTTGGTGTTTATGTCATCGCCCTTGAGCAGGGTGGTAAACCCAACAATAGCATTCATGGGTGTACGAACCTCGTGCGACATGTTCGACAGGAAACTCGACTTCAGTTGGTCGGCTGCCTGGGCTTTTTCTTTAGCCTCTTGCAGCAAACGGTTCGATTCTTCGAGTTGTTGGTTTGTTAGGTTGAGTTGTTGGTTTATTTGCTGATATTCCTGATTGATTTTTTTACTTTCGTCGATTTGTTTCTTTAAAAGCTGCTCGGTTTGTTTCCGGTTTTCAATCTCTTTCGACAACAATCGGTTAATCCGTTGCAGGTTCACTTCATGCAGGTTGCTCAATTCTATTTTTTGGGTTAAAAATTGCAGGGTTTTATTCCAAAACATAAAAATTACTGCAGCTACTATCGAAAACAGCAGCAGTAGCATGGCCCAGCTCGAAAGGGAATCTACAAAAAGTTCCACATCGGCCTGAATGGTAAGTAGCTTAAAGCGGAATAAAAAGGCGCAGGCAATATAGAAAACTATAACCGTGGTAAGCGAAATAATGCCCCACAACTTGTTTATGAGAATGGCTGCAAGTACCACAAACAGTAATAAAAGTAAAACGCCCTGCGACAGCAATCCATAGGTTAATATTCCCCCGGCTCCTACGGTAAAGATTACCATTAACAGAATCCAGGCTCGGAGCTGCCACGACATCAGGTTGCGCCACACAAAACTTGACAAAAGTACCATAGCCATAACCACATGGTAATAATTTAAGGGGGTAATGCCGAATTCACGAATACGCAGCAGGGTTCCCAGCAGGGCAAACCACATAAATATAATAACAATCCAACCCAGCAAATCGACCAATTTGGCTTTTATCTGGCTCAGTTCATTGATGGTAGCACTGGAATCAGTTGTTGTTGGTTTTGTTCGTTTAATCATGTGGTGCCTTAGCTCGCTTTGGTTGGTTAAATTTAAAACATTTTTGGTATTCTCAGCATTTATCCGGGCAATATTTATGGGCAGGTCCTATTTTTAGTACTTTGTACACCGGGTGGGTCCCGGTTATTTAAAACAGACGTAATTTGTTTACGTTTTCTTTCTGAGGTACTTATCCTTTGTTTTGGAAACTGTTTTCAATTTAAATTTTTATTTGAATTTACAAAAATGGTTTAACTTGCATTTACTTTTTTAGACAACTGAAATTATTTGAAAATGAATTGTTTGTATTTTATTACTTAAGCAAATTAATGTGTGGTTTTACTACAAATTTGTTCAATAAAACCTGAGCTTATGAAAAAACTTCATCGCGAAAAAGCCAAATGCCGACTTACGGGCTTTTGAAAGCCCATACGCATACTTCAAACGTTTTTTGGATGAAACCGACAGTAGTTTTTGTGCTGCTGCAACTTTTTTGTAAAAACCCGTCGTAGTTTTTTACTTTTGTTTTTTTCTCCAACTCACCGGTAATTTTCAAAATAAAATCATTTCAGGTATCTATTCTCAAATGGTAGCGGGCCGAAACAAATTTTTTTAAGCGGGGAGTGTAACGAAATAATATTAGTCTCGTCTATAACTCGAAACCTTGATAACAGAAACGTTCTAATTAAATCATAAGATTATATAAAAGTATTTAAAATTAAGGAGTTGTATCATATTCCCGACCGGAAAAAATACGCTCGCATGTTGACCCTTAAAACCCAATATCATGAAAGCTGAGTCTGATTTTCGAACCTATTTACCTAAGCCCCTTTTAGCCCTTTGGGTTTTGGCTATAGGTTTGAAGATTTGGCTCAAATCCTTTACTTTGTTGTTAATTAGCAGTCTACTCAAAGGAATTCAAGGTGCATACCGTTTGTATGTATTTGGTGATTGTACATTTGTATCCGTTTCCCGGGTAGCCTTTAATACACCAAAGAACGCATCCGATCCTAAGCCCCGAACAGCTTTGGAAACAGCATCCGGAATTTTAGAATCAATAATGGTATTTATAAGTGGTTTTAAGGAAACCCCATGGTTTAAATTATCACGTGTGGCATTTACCCTTGCCGGCACAAATAGTTATATACCCTTAAAACCAAATTATTATGAAAAAACTTGTTTTATTGATGGCAGGCCTGATGATTCTGGCTGCATCGAGTGTAAGTGCAAAACGGTTGCCAACAGCGGCAGCCAAGTTACCTGAGGCTTTCAAAAATAAAATTGAAAAGTCGATAGATTATCCTCAACAAGCTGTTAAAAACGGGCTTGAAGGCGATGTATGGCTTAAAGTATGTGTAAATGAGGAATCGCGGGTTAAAATTATCGATTTAAGTGCCACCCATCCCGAGTTGGGCGAACATGTTAAAAAAGAACTGGGTTCCCTTTATGTGAATAACCCGGGTTGCATGGCTGGAGAGACCTTTTACGTAAAAATACGATTTACGGTAACTAATTTGTAAAGACTTCTTAGTGTTGTTGTTTGCATGCGACGAAGCGTTTCTCAGACGTGGAGCATAGTAGTTAAAGCGGATCAGAATAGCGATCCGTTTTTCTTTTTTTTAGCGGTTCGACGAAGTACGTACAATTAAAGTAGCCGGAACTATAACTTCTTTGGTTTCGCCATGCCCCAGTTTGCCTTCAATTTGCTCAAACAATAGTTTGGCAGCAAGAATACCGATTTTCTCGGGATTTTGATCCATAGTGGTCAGCGTAGGTTCAATATAACGCGAGCGGTTGCTGTTCGAGAAACCCACCACAGCAATATCGTCAGGGATACTCAGCCCCATTTCTTTAATGGCAAACAAAGCGCCAATAGCTACTTCGTCGTTAATTCCAAAAATGGCATCGGGCGGGGTTTCCATTTTTAAGAGTTTCAGCGTAGCTTCTTTGGCATCTTCAACGGTTAAATTGCACCGGACTATCAACTTGGAGTCGATTTCCATTTGGTGGTTTTCAAGTGCTGCTTTATAGCCCCGGTAGCGGTTTCGCCCAATAAGCATGTGTTCGGGACCGGTTAGTAAGGCAATCCGTTTGCATTTTTTTTCAATCAGGTGCGAAACAGCAAGATAAGCCGCATCGGCATCGTTGGCCACCACTTTGGGGACGTTTATTTCTTTTGAGGTACGGTCGAAAAGCACTAGGGGAACATCGTTCTCCTGAATGTAGTGTATGTGATCAAATTTATCGGTAGCTTTCGAAAGGGAAACTATCATCCCGTCGACACGGTGATCGATAAATCCATAGACGTTTTTCTGTTCTTTTTGTTTGTCTTCGTTTGATGAACTGACCAGAACCAGGTAACCCAGTCCGTTGGCAACCTGTTCAATGCCTTTAACCACCGATGCATAAAAGGCGCTTACAATTTGTGGAACAACCACACCAATGGAATACGATTTTTGGGTTTTTAGGGCTACTGCCATCGAATTGGGGCGGTATTTCAGCTTTTTGGCCATCTCGCGCACCAAAACTTTGGTATCTTCTGATATCTCCGGTTTGTCCTGGAGTGCCCGGGAAACGGTTGAAACCGATACGCCTAAGGCTTTTGCGATATCTTTTATGGTGGCTGCTTTTTTCATCTTATACTGGGAGTAAATATATTATAACATCAATAAAAACATGGTTTTTAAGACACTAAGCTTAAAAAGCCGCTTTATTGCTTACAAAAATAGAAAAAAACCATCCACTTGGTTCGTAATGGATAGGAAAAACCAATGAATTGCAAAAAAATATAATCTTACCCTTTATAAGCCGGGGGCTTATTCTGATAAATTACTTTTCAGAAAATTAAGGGGCAATAGTTGGGCGATGTTTTTTATTGCGTGTAAACGTTGTTTCCCAACCAGAATTACTTCGATGGGTGATTCAAAACGCATTTCGGTTTCGAGCAAAACCTGACGGCAAGCCCCGCATGGAGGAACCGGAGTATTTAAAATACCGTTGCTGTTCGATGCACAAACAGCAATGGCTTTAACAGGTACATCGGGGTAATTTGAATTGGCATAAAAGATGGCCACCCGCTCGGCACACAGTCCTGAAGGATAGGCTGCATTTTCCTGGTTGTTGGCACTGAAAACTTCGCCATTGGCCAGTAAAACACTGGCTCCTACACTGAAATTGGAATAAGGTGCGTAAGCTTTCAGGGTAGCTTCGCGAGCCAGCGAAATCAGCTGCTGATATTCAGTCGAAAGCTCTTTTTCTGATTCGTATTCAAATACGGTAGTTATGTATTCCTTTTTCACAAATAATTAATTTAGTTAAATTCGTGGCTGAACCTTCCGGACAACCTGGTTTAAATTAAGGACGCGGTTTTTTTTTGTCATTATCAACCCGTTTCCGTGTTTTTTAGCCGCCAAATGTACGAATTTTAATGGAAATTATCCTGTAAAACGATGCAAAACAATGCCGTTTGCCAATTATTTTTATAAAACTCAGCAAATTTTCCTATAAAAATTGAATACAACAGCAAGCTGGCTTTATTTGGGTTAAGTTGTTAATTATTATTTTACAAGTTTTGTGTTTGGGTGGTCAGGGGTAAACATAAAAGCTTTATTTTGGCAGTTTAAAAGAAAAATACATGAAGTTAATACTATTCAGCCTCCTTTTGGGGATGGGAACCAATATAGGTGCCCAGATATTAACCCGCGATGCCTATGTGGCACAATACAGCGATTGGGCGGTGGCCGAAATGAAACGGACTGGTATTCCGGCCAGTATTACCCTGGCCCAGGGTATTCTGGAATCGAATAACGGGAACAGTACCCTGGCGGTAAAAGCAAACAATCATTTTGGAATTAAATGCCATAAAGACTGGACCGGACGTACGTTTATTCATGACGATGATCGTCCTAACGAATGTTTCCGCCGGTACCGTTCAGCTTATGATTCGTTTAAAGACCATTCCGATTTTTTAACGCGGCATCAGCGCTATGCTTTTTTGTTTGAGTACGAAGTTACCGATTATAAAAACTGGGCACAGGGTTTGAAAAAAGCAGGCTATGCCACCCATCCCAAATACGATAAGCTTTTGATTAAGATTATTGAAGAAAATAAACTGTATCGTTTCGATGATAAGAAATACAAACCCGAGAAATTCCTGGCCGAACGTGCGCAAAACTACCTTCCGATTGATATTGACGATTATGAAATCAATCCGTTTGGAAACGATATCCAAACCTACAACCGGATTGATTATGTGGTAGCCAAACCCGGAGATACACATCTTTCGCTGGCTGAAAAACACGAAATGATGCCCTGGCAGATACTTAAATACAACGAACTGGACTCTGGGCGCGAAATAAAGCCGGGCATGCGCATTTACCTGCAACCCAAGCGCCGCAAAGCCGATGTAATTCACAAACACCACATTGTGCAGGAGGGTGAGGACATGTATTCTATATCGCAGGAATATGGCATTAAACTAAAGCATTTGTATCGGCTTAACAATATGGAACCGGGTACAGTACCCGAAGTGGGACAGGAGTTATCGCTTAGGAAACGAATCAGGGAAAAATAACTCCGTTTTGCTTTACCGGTTTAGTTTAAGTTGGTCGGCATAAGGCATTCCCCGAAGTACTTCGGTCACAGACATCCTTTTTTTGCCCGATAGCTGTATCTCGTGCAGATAAATGTAACCATCGATAACCACTATTTTAAGTTGCGTCTTGTTTTCGATAATCAGGGTTCCGGGCTCGAGATTATGCGGGTGGTTTTCAAATGTTGACAGGTAAATTTTAAACGGAAGCAGTGAACCGTCGGGTTTTAGGAATTCGCTCCAGGCTGCTGGATGGGGGCTTAACCCCCGGATTAGATTGTGAATATCGAAGCCGGAAACTTCCCAGTTTACCCTGCAATCGTCTTTGAATAGTTTGGGAGCCTGTTTCAGCCGGTTTTCGGCAATTTGCGACTGGGGAAGCTCCTGGTAATTATTATCGATAATGGATTGGACGGTTTTTACCATGAGTTTTGCTCCCAGGTACATCAGCTGGTCGTGAATGTAACCGGCCGTATCGTTTGGAGCAATGGGAATGGCTTCCTGAAAAAGAATGTTCCCGGTATCAATTTCGTGTTTTAAAAAAAAGGTGGTGACTCCGGTTTTTTGTTCTCCGTTAATTATTGCCCAGTTAATGGGGGCGGCTCCCCGGTAATGAGGAAGCAGGGAACCGTGCAGGTTGATGGAACCAAAGGTTGGCATGTTCCAAACGCTTTCGGGCAACATACGGAAAGCAACTATTACATTGAGGTGGGCATTAAGCTGGCGCAATTCCCCAAGAAATGCGGGATTTTTTAGTTTTTCGGGCTGTAGTACGGTAAACCCTTGCTGTTCAGCGTATTTTTTTACTGCCGACTGTTGCAGTTTTTGCCCGCGACCGGCGGGTTTGTCGCTGGCTGTTACTACTCCAACCACCTGATAGCCGTTTTCGACAAGTGTTTTAAGGCTTTCAACTGCAAAGTCGGGCGTTCCCATAAATACAATTCTGAAGTCAGCTTTATTCATTGTGTAACTGATTTTGTTGTTTGTGGTGCAAAACTATTTATTTTGTCTGAGTTTAGTTTAATTGAAATAAAAAAAGCTGCTCTATGCAGCTTTTTCTTTAGTATTATTTGTGAGCTTTTTCGTAGCAGCGAACCCAGTCGATTTCCATAGTGGCCGGCAGGTTTTCGGGATGGGTTTTATTGGCGATACCCGACGAAAACAAAAGGTATAAAGGTTCGTTGGGAATTCCCTGCGATGTTGAAAATACATCTGTATTATTTATTTTCCAGGTAATTTTTTCGGGGGTCCATTCCATGGTATAGATAAAAAAACCTTTGGTGAAAGTGCTTCCGCCTACCGAAGTACTAATTTTTTTGGCAGCTTTGGGGTTTTGCGCATCGCCAAAGTGCGTTGCCAGCTGCATTTTGTTTCGTTTGCTCATATTGAATTTGAGCACATCGATTTCGGGAAGGATTTTCTCTCCCTTTAACCAAAATGCCTGATACACCGGATAAGCATCGGAGAGTTTTATTTTGGCTTCGAATTTTCCGTACAGTTGTCTGAAACTATGGGCAGAACTTAACATTCCCGAAGTATATTCAAAGTCCTGTTCCGAAAATCCGTGAACCGGATGCCAGACTTTTCCCCGGGCTTTTTCATTGCGGGTAACCAGTTTAAGTGTGGTTTCGTTTAATTCTACGTTTTGGTTGTCGGTGTAATATTGTTTGTCGCCGGCCATTACATAGCGATCATTTAACAACATTTTACCCCAAAAGAAACTGTTCATCCACTTGGTTTCGTCTACTGAACCCTGATTGAAATCGTCTTCGAAAGTTAATTTCCAGGCTTTTAATGTATCAAACTTATTGGAGTCTTTAACTTTAAAATACCAAACCAGGGATTCACTTTTCTGAAGTGCTTCAAATTCCTGTTCTTTTTGGTAGTCGTCGGTTTTTTTCCACTTGTCTTTGTCGAGCATGTAGTTTTTGTGGTTAATAAATTCTTCTGAATTTATTTCATTTTCAAGTGTTTGGTATTCGTTTAATAGCTCTGAACCCTCGGTTTCAACAAAAGCCCGGTAAGGTTTTGAACTGATGAATTTCTGATGAAATTTAATGGGTTCGCTGTTTTTAAGTTGCTTGAATTCCTGTTCACTGGTAAAAGTGTCGGTGTTTTTGTAGGTCAGTGATTTCAAGGTTTCCTGGTATTCTTCCGATTGTAGATAGGCTCCCAGTTCTTCAAAATGCTTTAGCTCATCCGATTCTTTAAAGCTCAGGTATTGATTTAACTGTTGTGAGTTGGCAAATTTTAAATAGCTTTTAATTTTAGCATCTTTCTTCAATTTCTCATATTGTTGTTCCTTTTTGTATTCCTCGGTGTTGGCATATTGCAATTGCCTGAGTTTGGTTTTGTAATTGTCGGAGTTTAAGTATTCTTTTAGGGCTTCGTACTCAACCAATGGGGTGGGCTTTACGGCTTCTTCCTTGTTTTTTAGTTTTTGGTAGGCTTTAACTTCAGGATTGGAGAGCAGTTGTTTTAATACCTGCTTTTTTGCGATTTCATTTTTTAACTGTTCCTGAAGTTCGGTTTTAAAGTTTTTTATGTGGTCTGAATTTACAAAGTCTTCCAATTCTTTATATGTAGCCAGTAATTCCGAATCGTGCAGTTCGTTGTATATTTTTAATTCTTTGCTGTTCTGAATTTTATAAAATCTTTTAATGGCGCTTGATTTTTTTTGTTGTTTGTATTGTTTTTGTTTATCCTGTTCTGCTTTTAGCTTTTGGTTAAGTTGCGACACATATTCTTTATGCTCATTGCCTTCGAACTGGCTTTGCAGTTCAAGATATTTTGCCAGATTGTCTGATTCATTTATCGATAAAAAGCGTTGATAGTCTTTCGATTGCACTACCTTAAAGTAATTGACAATACGTTTGTCTTTTTTCAAATGCAGGAACTTTTGTTCTTTTTGAAAGGCCTCGGTTTTTTTGTAATCGAGTTCGTTTATGTTTTTTTTGTTGGTTTTAAACGCTTCCGATTCAATTAACTCTTTTAGCTCGTTATAAGATTTCAGTTCCGAACTTTCAGCAAATTCCAAAAGTTTTTGATATTCTTCAACCAGGGCATTGTGTGCCGATTCAATTTTTTCTGTCGATGGGATAAGCCCCAGAGATGCACGTATTGAAAAACTAAAATTTGCCATATAATTACCTAATGTTTATACAAAGTTAATATTAAAGAGCTTTAGGCAAGGTAAAATAAAAGGTAGTTTCTTTGTTAACTTCACTTTCGACCCAAATTTCACCCCCATTTTTTAAAACAAACTCTTTGCAAATAATCAATCCCAGTCCGCTGCCTGGCGCATCTTCCTGCGAAAGGTGTTGTTTCATATCAATTTTAAATAACTGGTTTAAAAGTTCGGGCTCAATTCCTTTTCCATTATCCCAAACTTTTAACTGAAGCATATCGCCATCTTCTTTTGCTTCAATGCGAACCAGGCCATTTTTTGGTGTAAATTTTAAAGCGTTTGAAAGTAAGTTTCTAAAAATAGTTTTCACCATATCCACATCGATGTAAGCATGCAAATGCTTGCTAATAGATGTTTCAACCTTTATTTGGTTTTGACTGGCGTTTACATCGAGCAATTCAACTACTTCATTTACAATTTCACTTATGTTGGCCCGTTTAAAGCTTATTTTTAAACTTCCGGTTTGCGATTTGGCCCATTGCAATAAATTTTCCAGAAGGTTAAAAGCTCCCCGGGAATATTTGTTTATTTGCTTAATGTATTCATGTGCTTGTTCCGGTGCAATTTTTTCCTGTTTCTGAATTAATAAATCGGAAATGCTGATTACGGTACTAAACGGGTTCTTTAAATCGTGAGCAATAATCGTGAAAAATTTGTCTTTTGTTGCATTAACATCTTCCAATTGTTTTTTTTGCGTCTTGATGTTCTCTTTTTCTTCTTCAAGGGCAAATTTGCTGCGTTGAATCTCAAGAGTTCGTTTGGTAAGTTTTTCTTCCAGAATATTGTAGTCGCGTAAGCGTTTTATTAGCGATACCAGAACATTTTTCCATAGCTCTGGGCGTTGTTGGGTTACCTGGTTAAAAGTGCTTTGTTTTAACTCCAGTAGTTTGCTATCGCGAATGGCAGTAACGGTAGCAGAGCGCACCGCACTGTCGATGAGTGAATATTCACCAAAAAACTGTTTATTGTTGAGTGTGGTAAAAATATAATCGTTGTCGTGTATTTGTACCGAACCTTCAATTATAATATACATTGCGTTTCCAATATCGCCTTTTTTAAATAGCGCTTCGTCTTTTTTGAGGTGAACTTCGGTCATACTTTTAACAAACTCCATTAAAATAGAATCATCAAAAGCAGAGAAAATTTCAACTTCTTTTAAGAGAAATAAAACTTCGTTGTTTAAGGTGCTCATTACAAAAAAATTGCATGAAATGTTTTTCGATTTGTGTACTAAGATAATTGTAAATATGAAGTTTTCAAAGTATGGGTGAAGCTCTTTTATTCATTTTTTTTAATATTTAGTAGTTCATGTTTGCTTTTATTAAACGTTAAAATATATAAGTTGTTGTTTGTTAACAGGATGGAGTGTTTAATTTTGTAAGAATAAATTTTATCAACTGCAACTATTTTAATTCGGTTTGAACAAAAAAATGAACCATTATTCGTGTTCTTGATACTTTGCTTAAACCGGCGTTATCAATACTAGATTCTTTTAACTTAATATTGTTTATAATTAAGCCCGTAGTCGAACTAATTTTTTTATTTTTATGGAGAATTCATTAAAAAAATAACATGAAAACCCCAGTAATAGTTTCTCAGGATAATTGGCTTACTCCCTATAAAGATGTGATAAAAAAACGCATGCTTAAATCCTCTGATAAGAGGGCCGAGCTTTTGAACAAAAAACATCGCCACCTGGCTGATTTTGCTAATGGCTATTTCTCGTTTGGATGTTTTTATGAAAACGATCAACTAATTTTTCGGGACTGGTTACCCAATGCAACAGCGCTTTATCTGTTAGGACCTTTTTCAAATTGGCAAGCTGATGAAAGATTCGCTTTTTCCAAATTGGATCATGGCGTTTGGGAACTGCGTTTAAAAAAAGGTGTGGTTAACCATCAGGATTTGTATAAGTATATGGTATACTGGGATGGAGGCCAGGGCGAAAGAATTCCGGCCTGGGCCCGGCGAGTAGTTCAGGATGAAAATACAAAAATATTTTCGGCTCAGGTTTGGCTACCACAACAAGAATTTTTTTGGCAACACCCGCTTAAGAATAGGAATCAGGCACCCATAATCTACGAGGCGCATATTGGTATGGCGGGTGAGAATGAGAAAGTAACAACTTATAAGGAATTTAAAGATCAGGTGTTGCCCCGCATTGTATCTTTGGGTTATAATACCATTCAGTTGATGGCCATTCAGGAACATCCGTATTATGGATCGTTTGGCTACCATGTAAGTAGTTTTTTTGCAGCAAGCTCTCGTTTTGGAACTCCCGAAGATTTAAAAGCTCTTATCGATGAAGCCCACAAACAGGGAATTCGTGTAATTATGGATTTGGTTCATTCCCATGCGGTAAAAAACGAAGTTGAAGGTCTGGGAAATTACGATGGAACCCGTTACCAGTTTTTTCATGAAGGAGCAAGGGGCGAGCATCCTGCCTGGGATTCGTATTGTTTTAACTATGGAAAAAATGAAGTATTGCATTTTCTTCTTTCCAATGTAAAATTTTGGATTGAAGAATACCATTTTGATGGCTTCCGTTTCGATGGTATTACCAGCATGTTGTATTATGATCATGGTTTGGGACGCGATTTTACCAGTTACGACCATTATTTCGATGGGGGACAGGACGAAGATGCCATTGTGTATTTAATCCTGGCAAACCAATTACTGAATGAATTGAATCCAAATGCCCTCAGTATAGCTGAGGAAATGAGTGGTTATCCGGGATTAGCTGCTCCGGTGGAATGGGGAGGCTTGGGTTTTTCACACCGGCTGGCTATGGGAATTCCCGACTTCTGGATTAAAACCCTGAAAGAAACAAAAGACGAAGACTGGGATTTAGGTAAAATTTATCATGAATTGACATCGAAAAGAGACGAAGAACTGGTTATTTCGTACACTGAATCGCATGACCAGGCTTTGGTTGGTGATAAAACCATTGCTTTTCGGTTGATGGATAAAGAGATGTATTTTCACATGTTGATCGACGATTCCAATCTGGTTATTGACAGGGGAATTGCTTTGCACAAAATGATTCGTTTGGCTACAGCCGCTTCAGCTGGTGGGGGTTACCTTAATTTTATGGGGAACGAATTTGGGCATCCGGAATGGATTGATTTTCCCCGAGAGGGAAACAACTGGTCGTTTAAATATGCTACCCGTCAATGGAGCCTGGTGGATAGAGAAGATTTGAAATACCGTTACCTGAATGAATTTGATAAGGCCATGATACACTTGATTGCTTCCAAAAAGCTATTGACCATATTCCCATTTTATCCGCAAAAAGTTGACAATGGGGATAAAGTGCTCGCTTTTTCGCGTTCCGATTTATTTTTTGTGTTTAATTTTCATTCAACCAAAAGTTATACCGACTATGGCATTGAAGTGCCTGAAGGTAGGTACAAATATATTTTGGGAACCGATGAACTTCAGTTTGGAGGCTTTGGCCGACTCGATGAAACGCAGTTATTTGCATCGCTACCCATAGAAAGAGAAAGTAAAAAACACCAGATAAAACTTTATTTACCCGCACGCACAGCTCTTGTGCTTGAAAGAATACCAATACCTAAAGTTTATCAACGACTGGGTCTATTGAAGAACAAATAGCATATGAGTAAAATAACAATTTATCAGGTTTTTACACGCCTGTTTGGTAATAAAAACAGTAAATTAAAACCCCACGGAACTTTTATTGAAAATGGCGTTGGAACTTTTTCCGATTTTACCGACAAAGCTCTACAGGAAATAAAAAAGTTGGGAATAACCCATATTTGGTACACGGGAGTTATTGAACATGCTACTTGCATAGAATACCCGGAGCATCAGATTAAAGGGCAGCATCCGGCAACGGTTAAAGGCAGAGCCGGTTCACCCTATGCCATTACCGATTATTATGATGTAAATCCCTATTTGGCAACCGACGTTGAAAAGCGAATGGAAGAATTTGAAAGTCTGGTTTCGCGGACGCATAAAAACGGATTGCAGGTAATTATCGATTTTGTGCCAAACCATGTAGCCCGGCAATACGGTTCCGATGTTTTTCCGGAAAAAGATTTTGGTTTAAACGACGATGCGCATCAGGCCTTTTTACCTACGAACGATTATTATTACCTCCCGGGTCAGCCCCTGGTTTATTCCGATACATTGGGTACGCCTTTGCCCGAAGATAAATTGGAGCCTTATCAGGAATTTCCGGCAAAGGTTACCGGTAATAATCAGTTTCACGCACATCCTTCAATAAACGATTGGTACGAAACCGTAAAATTGAATTACGGAGTCGATTATTTTAATGGAGAGAGAACTTATTTTGATCCGATTCCGCCACTTTGGGATAAAATGCTCGATATTTTAACATATTGGGCATCAAAAAAAGTAGATGCTTTTAGATGTGATATGGCTGAAATGGTTCCCCTGGAGTTTTGGAACTATGTAATTCCGAAACTTAAAAGTTTGTATCCAAATTTGTTGTTTATAGCTGAGGTCTATAATCCTCAGTTGTATCAAAGTTTTATCCATGACGGACATTTTGATTATTTGTATGATAAGGTGGGCTTGTACGATGCGCTTAGGCAGATTATAAATAACAGAGAGGATGCCAGTGCAATTACTCAGTGCTGGCAACATTTGAATAATCTGGATCAATACATGCTTCGCTTTTTGGAGAATCACGATGAGCACCGCATTGCCAGTGCACAGTTTTGTTACGACCCGTGGAAAGCAATTCCGGCCATGTTGGTTTCAGCAAGTTTACATACCGGGCCGGTGATGCTTTATTTTGGTCAGGAAGTTGGAGAACCGGCTAAAGGGGAAAGTGGTTATAGCAGCGATGATGGAAAAACCACCATCTTTGACTTTTGGAGAGTTCCCGAACATCAGAAATGGATGAACCAGGGGAAGTTTGACGGAGGAGGTTTGGATGAAAACCAGAAAAAACTGCGTGAAACTTACCGTCAAATTTTGAATCTGGCCATAAATGAACCCGCTATTTCGCAAGGTAAGTTTTACGATTTAATGTGGATGAACCATTTTGAAGGCGGCCCCGATCATCGGTTTAATTATGCTTACCTGCGTTATTTTGAAAAAGATACCCTGCTATTTGTTGTGAACTTCGATAATTTTTCGGAACACCGGTTTCGGTTAAAAATTCCTGAACATGCTTTAAACGAAATGGGTACTGATATTTATGGAACTTATGGTTTAATTCCTTTATTTGGCCAGGCAGATCCACAGGAAATAAAGATAGTTGATATTGCTTATGTAGGAATTGAAATTGTACTAAAACCAAACAGTGCTTTGGTTTATCGCTTGTCAAAGGTTTAATTCCGATTTAAAATTCCGACTTTAGAAATTGAGGTTTGTATTGATAATTTTTAACAGTTCAATTCGATTGATAGGTTTGGAAATAAAATCGGTACAACCAGCTTCTAAACAAACATCACGGTCTTCCTCGGAACTATTGGCGGTTTGCGCAATAATAGGCTTGTAGAATCCCAGTAAGCGAATTTTTTTGGTAGCTTCAATTCCGTCGAGCCGTGGAAGCCTGATATCCATTAGAATAAGATCGATATCGGGGTGCAACCTGACTTTGTTTAATGCTTCGAATCCATCAGTGGCATGAATAATTTTTGCATTACTGGGCAAGAGCAATGTATCTAAATAAGACTGATTAACTGAGTCGTCTTCAACAATCAGAATTTTTTTATCGTTCCATTGCAAATCAAAACTCAGCTCGTCTGCTTGATTGTTTTTTTCCAATGATAATGCTGGCTCATAAGGAATGGTAAAATAAAATGTAGTTCCTTTTTGAGGTTCTGAATCAAGCCAAATAGTTCCCCCCATTAATTCAACAAACCCTTTGCAGATAGGCAAACCAAGACCAGCTCCCTCAAAATTCCGGGCATAGCCTTCTTCGGCCTGACCAAAACGTTCAAAAATTAAGCGATGCTTCGATTTAGGAATGCCAATCCCCGTATCTTTAACATGAAAGACAATGTTTGTGCCTTCTATCTCATAGCCCAATTCGATGAAGCCATTGTAAGTGAATTTTAAAGCGTTGTTTAACAGGTTGGTAATAACCTGTTGAATTCGGGAACTATCGCAATGTATAAATGCTTGACTTCCTTTTATGGGCAATAGGGTTTTAATCTCGACTTCAGATTCGTTAAAAAAATTGGGAGGCAGGGTTTGCAGCGCATCCAGTATGAGTTGGTTCAAATCGTAATCGTTTTTATTGATTTTGAGCTGTCCCACTTCAATTTTCGATAAATCGAGAATGTTGTTAATAATATTCAGCAATTGATTGCTCGATTTAAATATTACATCAAGGAATTGTTTTTGTTTATCGGGTGGTTGTTCTGTATTTCGCAGCAATTCGGTATAACCGGTTATTGCATTCATGGGCGAACGTATTTCGTGGCTCATGTTTGCCAAAAAAGCCGATTTGAGTTTGTTGTTTTCTTCAGCTTCGTTTTTTGCTTTAATTAATTCACGCTCAATATTTAATCGATAAATACTTAGTGCAAAAACGCTGGCTAGTTGTTTAAGAACTACTATATCGTGTTCCATGTAGGGTCTGTCGCTTCCGCTGACATATATTTGGCCAATGAGTTCGTTATTAAAAGTAGCTGGCACCAGTAAGCAATTTTCGCGGGTCATGCTGCATTCAAAAATTTTATTCTCGGCCAAAAAATCTTTTAAATGGTTCGATATAAAAGGAACTTTTTTTGCCTGCATGCGATTAATCAGACAGTTGTATTTTTTATCGTTTAAACAGGGTTCGTGATCTTCGGTAATGGCTTTAAGCGAATAGTTTTCAGAAACCTGCCATTCCAATTGTTTGGTTTCGGTATTTAGCGAAGAAACAAATCCGGTGGAACTTTTAGTGATGGAAAGTGCAGTTGATAGAATTTTTTTTGCAATATTTTCTTCTGATAATTCGGGCAACAAAATGGTTTGACTAATTTCAGCCAGTACTTTATTAATGGTAGCCTCTTTTTTTAAGGCTTTTTCTATGTTTTTGCTTTCGGTAATATCGCGGTAGGTAATTACTGCACCTTCCAGTTGGTTTTTATTGTCGAAAACGGGAAATGTAACCGATAAAATACTTGGTCCGTTTTTTATCGTGCGCACTGTTCGATGCGGAATGCTCGATTCCAAAACAATTTTAAGGGAACAATTTAAACAAGGATTATCCATGTTATGGATAACTTTGTGGCATTTCTGACCTGACAAATCATTATTGTATAGTGGATATTGTTCTTTAAACTTATTGTTGGCATATTTAATTTTAAAGTCGGGACCAATAAAAACGGCACTGTCAATCATGCTGTCGATAAACTGCATTTTTTCCTGTTCTGCTTTTAAAAGAGCTTCTTTAACCGTTTTTATTTCACTGATATCGCTTATGAAACCCTGTAAGAGGATTTGCTTGTTGTTTAAAACCAGTACATTTCCCTTAAGTTGCAGCCAAAAAGTATTACCGTTGGTTCCAATTGCTGGCCATTCAAAACTAAACTTAGGTGAAGGGTTTTTAGTAAAGTTTTTAATAAACGGCTTAACGTATTCTTTATTAAAACTTTCGAGAAAATTAGGAGTATTGTTTATTTGTTCGAGGTCAAATAAAAAAAATGTTGGTTGAGAATTGTAAAAATAGTTTTCGCCGGTTGTCAGGTTCCAGTCAAAACGAACCAATCCGCTTTGTTGCCATAGTTGTACATCGGATTCGGACAGGGTTCGTATTGTTTTTTTCATTAATGTTTCGGATTCAGGGTTTTTCAAAGCTAAACGTATCCAAAAATAATTAGTTTCTTCGAATAATTAATCCATATGTTCTAATTTTAATCGGGTGGGTTGGTAAGGAATGGTAAAATAAATACTGGAACCCATTCCCTGATAGGATTTTATCCAGATTCTACCCCCCATCAATTCAACCAGACCTCTCGAAATGGGTAATCCAAGTCCGGTACCTCCCGTATTAATTGATATTGCCGGATTGCTTTGTACAAAACGATCGAAAATGTGTTTTTGATATTCAACAGGAATTCCGTCGCCGGTATCCTTTACATAAAACTCAATGTGTTGATTGTTTTCAATAGAATAGCCCAACTCTACAAAACCTTTTTGTGTAAAGTTTAGTGCATTATCAATCAGGTTTATCAAAACCTGTTTAAGTCTCGATTCGTCGGCATTAATGTAGGTAAGCAGTTTATCGGTAAAAGGAATAATGCGCAATTCGAGTAAAGGGTTTTTTGCAAATGTTGGGGCAAAGTGTCTTTCAATATCTTCAAATAGTTCATTTATTGAAACTTCGCGGTTAAACAATTGTAATTGCCTGGTCTCAAGTTTCGAAATATCGATAATATTATTCAACAGGGATAAGAGTTGATTGCTGCTTTTATAAATAATTTCGAGATACTGATGTTTTTCAGAATCTGAAACCGTATTATTGTAAAGCAATTCAGCAAAGCCTGTTATACCATTCATGGGAGTCCTGATTTCATGGCTTACGTTGGCCAAAAATGCGGTTTTAAGTTTGTCGTTTTCTTCGGCTTTTTCTTTGGCTTTTATCAGTTCTTCTTCCACTTGTTTTTTTTGCGAAATATCCTGAATAATTCCAACCATAACCACCGGTTCTCCATTGTTGTCAACTTTGGTAACAATGCTCCAGTCGTTTATCCATTTGTAAGAACCATTCTTTGCTTTTACCCTGTATTCCAGTGCATAAAAGTTTTGTTCACCCACGAGACACGATTCCAGGGTACTGAAATAATTGGCCATATCGGATGGATGCAGGTTATCTTTTAGCCAACCGGGAATACGGTTTATGGTATTGTTTGAGTATCCAAAAATATTGGCATAGCGTTCGTCAACGAAGTATTTCTGTTCCCGCAAATCGAACTCCCAGGTTCCCAGATTTCCGGCCAGCAGCGCAAACTGAAGCCGTTTTTCGCTTTGCTTTAAACGCTTAAATGTTACGTGTTGCTTTATAGTGTTACTAATTATAAGGCTGGTCATTTTTAAGATATGAATATCAGAAAAATCCCATTTTTGATTCATTTCAAAGCGGATGAGAACCAAAGCACCAATAGTTTGCCGGTCGTTTTGTATACCTGCAATAGCAAGCGATGAAGCCTGCTGCTCTTGTAATTTTTTTTTGATTCCATTAATTAACGGAGGAGTCTCGTCCAGGTTATGATAATATACCAGTTTTTGTTCTTTAATTACTTCTATCAGGTAATTTACCTCTTTTGGAGCCAACATATCGATAAATGGTTTGTTGGAGTGGTCGCCCAAACGGAATTCTTCAGAGACGGAGTTATTATCAATTCTTAACAGATATACCAATCCGGCCTGGCACAGTTCACCCACTTCGCTCATGGTCGATAACATGGCATTTTCGTAATCGTCGCTGTTTACAAAGCGTGAAGCAATTTCCGATATCTTACGTTCGAACAGCAGTTCTTTCTCTTTTAAGATATTATACTTTACTTTATCGGTAACTTCCTGAACGGTTCCCGCTATATAGGGCATTTGTTTGTCGTAAGTTAAATAGCAATTTAACTCGAAATGCCTGATGCGCTTATCAACCATTTGAAACGAAAATATTTTCGATGCCGGAGGATTTCCTTTCTTAACCAGATGGATGTATTTTAAAAGCTCCAGGTAATCAACTTTTAAGTGGGTTGCTTTTATGTACTTTATGATGGCTTTGGTGGTAATTTCCTCACTTATGAAGCTGAGAATGGTGTTAACTCCTTCAGAAAACCGGGCGGTGTTTTGTTTTGGCCACCATTCCCAATATCCAAGACTAGCTAATTGCTCAATATTTTTGTTTTGGATAATTAATCTATCCATATATACCCTTTAAGAATCCGTACTATTTTTTACAAATTTAATAGTAAAAATGACTTTTCAAATTTATGCTAACAAAACTTTCTAAGGCCCTTATGGCAGGAAGAGTTTTAAAATATTTACTTTTAATCGTTATTTTACTGCACTTTAAGCCTTTGCTAAGTGTAAAACCTGTTCATAAAAAAAGGTTCCTAATCTTTAGTATCAGGAACCTTTTTGTTTTTTTCAAATTTATTAAATCCACCGTAAATAGGCAAAATCCTGCCGGTGTGGGAGTTCCTTATTTTTTGGGAATATACGCAAACCATAATCGTAGGTCCCAGGTTTTTTAAGTTCAAAGTTTATTTCGTAAAAAGCCAGGGTATCTACTTTTTTTGTTAGTTTAAGTTCCTTAATGTCAATAATTTTTTGACCGCCCTGTAGCGCAAAAACCAATTCTACGCCTAAATCATCTTCTGACAGTCCTTTTAAGTCGAGTACAACTTCACCACGGTAATTTTCACCCATTTTAAAAGCTGCTTTCATGGTATTGGGAAAATCGACCGAAACCAAATCTATTTGATCCCAGGAAGCTCTTATTTTGTTTTTCCATTGCGAAAGTTCCATGGCCAATTTATAGCCATTGGCTTGAATTCGAGTGGTTCGTTTATGGAGTTTAAGGTAAAATTTATTGATGTAATCATCGAGCATGCGTTTGGTGGTAAAGTGCGGTGCAATTCCGGCAATCGAACGTTTAATGTATTGTACCCATTCAACAGGAATATCGTTTTTATCGCGGGTGTAGTATAAAGGCGTAATTTCGTTTTCAAGAATACTATAAATGGTAGCTGCATCAAGTTCATTCTGGAAGTCCTGATTTGCGTAGGTACGTTTTTCGGGTAAAGCCCAACCGGCTTTTTCTTTGTAGCCTTCAACCCACCATCCGTCGAGAACGCTGAAGTTCAGTACGCCATTCATTTCGGCTTTTTGTCCGCTGGTTCCGCTGGCCTCTAACGGACGGGTAGGATTATTTAGCCAAATATCCACACCTCGTACCAAACGTTTAGCTAATTCCATGTCGTAGTTTTCAAGGAAAAGTATTTTTCCGATAAACTCAGGACGACGCGAAATTTCAATAATATGTTTTATCAAATCCTGGCCTGCTTTATCGTTCGGATGTGCTTTTCCGGCAAAAAGAAATTGAACCGGGCGATCCGGATTATTGGCTATGCGGGCCAAACGTTCAATATCACTAAATATCAGATGGGCTCGTTTGTAAGTGGCAAACCTTCGGGCAAAACCAATGGTTAAGGTTTTTTCATTCACCGAGTTTAAAATATCAACAATTAGTTTAGGATTTTCGTGCCGGCGTATAAATGATTCGTGGTACCTTTCTTTAACATAGTCAATTAAGCGTTTTCGGTACTGGTTCCGGGTTTCCCATATTGTTTTATCATCAACTTCGAATATTTTTTCCCAGTACGATGGATTCGATAAATCGTTCAGAAATCCTTCGCCAAACTGCGATTCATATAGCTTCCGCCATTTACTGGCGGTCCAGGTAGGGTAATGAACCCCGTTGGTCACATAGTCAATATGTAGTTCACTGGCAGAAAAACCTTTCCACATGTATTGAAACATTTCTTTCGACACATCGCCGTGGAGCCGGCTAACTCCATTCATTTCCTGCGAAGTTTTGGTGGCCAGCACACTCATTGAAAATTTTTCGCCATGGGCATTATCCACACCCCGGCCTAAATTGAGGAAGGTTTCCCAATCAATTTTCAAACGTTCGGGCAAATGGCGCATGTAGGTGCGAATCAATTCTTCATCGAATGCATCGTGGCCGGCTGGAACTGGTGTATGAGTGGTGAACAGGGAACTGGAGCGAACCACTTCCATAGCTTCATCAAAGGTTAGGTTTTCGTGTTGAATCAGGTCCGAAAGTCGCTCTACGTTTATCATAGCAGCATGACCTTCGTTGCAATGATAAATATCGGGATTCAGGTTTAATTCTCCTAAAGCCCTGATGCCACCAAAACCTAATATAATTTCTTGCTTTAAACGGTTTTCCCAGTCTCCTCCATAAAGCTGGTGGCTAATGGTGCGGTCTTCGGGGCTGTTTTCCAGGTAATCGGTATCGAGTAGAAAAAGAGGAATTCGACCTACCATTACTTTCCAGATGCGCGCTTTTACAATACGTCCGGGTAGATTTACCGATACGGTTACCAGTTGTTTTAATTCATCGTAAATGGGCTCAATGGGCAGGTCGGCAAATTTTTGTGGTACAAGACTGGCTTGCTGCTCACCCGAAACAGAAAGGTGTTGGGTAAAGTATCCGTACTTATACAGAAAACCAACAGCAATCATTGGAATGTTGCAATCGCTGGCCTCTTTCAGGTAATCGCCTGCCAAAATTCCCAAACCACCGGAATATATTTTAAGGTTGTCGGTAAGCCCGTATTCCATGCTAAAATAGCCAATCTTAGGCATGTTTTTTTGGACCGGTGTGTCCATGTAGTTCCTGAAATCGGTATATACTTTATCAAGATGTTTCAGAAAGCTTTTATCTTTGGTTAACTCTTCAAAGCGGTCCGATGATACCGTTTTTAATAAAACAACCGGGTTTTTCTGGCACTTTTTCCAGGTATCGGGTGACACACTTTCAAAAAGTTCCATGGCCTCATAATTCCAACACCACCATAGGTTCATCGACAACTCATCGAGTTGTTTGAGTGCTCCCGGAAGGTTGGAATGAATTATCATTTTTTTCCAGATTGGTTCGTTACTGGTTTGTTTGTTTTCCATTGGTTTATATGCTATTTTGGATAAATAATTCGTTTTTTCACGTTTTGATGCGGTTTGAGTTGCTTTCTCGTAAGCATCGTAATAATATTTACTAAAATTTTGCCATACGGTATCGGTTGTAAGGGCTTTGGCTTTAATGCTTATGGTTTTTCGTTCATTTTTTGATAAATTACTCATGCTAAGTGTCCAGGATTCAATTTGTTCCACTACCTGGTTGTAATTGTCTTCGGTTCGTTTAACCACACCCAGACCATCCATCAAATCGGTCGATTTTTTTTGCATCCATTGCCCAAAACCCGAAAGACTGGTGGTAACTGTAGGAACTCCAACTGCCAGACTTTCCATGGGGGTATATCCCCAGGGTTCGTAATACGAGGGAAAGGCTGACATATGGAATCCGCTTAACAAATGATAATAATCGGTATTAAAAATTCCGTCGTTTCCGTTGAGGTACACGGGTGCAAAAATTACTTTTACCTTTTGTTCCGGTTTATTCCACAGATTCAATTGTTGGCATCGATCAATAATGGGATCGTATCGGTTTGGGTTTAAGCTGTGTGTGGTAAAAGGATTGGGTAAGGGTTGAAACTGCCCTGATTTCAGGTTTTCCAGCAATTCTTTACGTGGGCCGTATTGTTCATTCGGAACTAAAATAAAAGCCACTACCTGATTGTTTAATGCCGGGTTTTGATTTAATTTTCCCAGAGAATCTAAAAAAACATCAATACCTTTATTTTTAAATTCATACCGTCCGCTGGTGGCTATAAAAAGTGTGTTTTCGTTGCAACTGCCTCCGGTTAAAGCATTGGTAACTTTGCAAAGTATAGTGCGTGCTGAATTAATAGTACTTTCAGTTATTTTTTCCAGATGCTCCAAGGCAAATCCATTGGGAGTAATAAAGTCGGGCTCATTATTCAGCAAAAATTCACATTCGTTGGCTGTAACTTTACTAACGGTAGTAAATACATCGGACAGAATGGAAGCGTTTTTTTCTAAGGAATGTTTGGCCGAAACGCCAATATCTTTGGCTTTTTGGTCGGGATCGAACGAGCCGATTGAACTGTAAAGTGGCAAACCATTTCCAGCTATTGAACGGCCTAGAACTGTAGCATGTGTGGTAAAAACTGTGGCTATTTGTGGTGCATTTTCTTTGAGAAAAAGCACGCCGGCTCCGGTCATCCACTCATGGAATTGAGCAACCACTTTTTTATCGATCAGATAAAATTCTGAGAAGCTTTTAATAACCATTCCGGTAGCATATCCAAATAAGGCAGATTCAACATAATCCCATTCTCCGCTTAGTGAATCAAGTTTAAAAACTTCCCATAAGTGTGTAAATATTTCATCTTTTTGGGGGATTAATGCAGTGAAATCGACCAGAAGGGCTTTGGGTTTGTTGGGTACATTCCAATATCCGGTTCTAAATCGTACTTCATGGCAATTTGCAGTAGCTTTCCAGTCCTGAAAAAGGTTTTTATCTTCAATAAATTCAGGATGAGTTTGTTTGTTGCTAAGAATATCGGGGCCAATAAATATCATGTTTTCACCAAACACCTGATAGTATGAGGGTAGTTTTGAAGTGATTACTGTATGAATTCCACCAACTTTATTGCATACTTCCCAACTTGTTTCAAATAAAAACATTCCGTTCTCTTCCATAGTTTCAGGTTTTACTGGTGCAAATTAAATAAATAAAAGTGGTATATAACATGTTTTTGATTTCTGATATCTGGTGTTTATGGTATTTACAAGGGTCGAAAAGCATCTCTAAGTCATAATGAAAACGATTGTGGTTAATTTAAAAAATTACTGATTAATCAGCTGTTTTTTGTTTTTTCTTTTGTAGTTTTTCCTTTAGTCGTAATATTTCTCGATCCTTTTTTTGAATGATATTGAGTAAATATTTGAATTCAGGAATTTGCTTCTCATTGGGTAAGAGCAGGTTTAAACGCAGGTTAAAATCGCTTAAAATATTCATGTAGTTTATAAACGCTTCATATGGATTTTGGTATGGATTGACATAGGAATGAACCGTACCGTCGGAGAACCATTTGGTACTCATGTAGTAGAAATGGTCGCTGTTTTGGAGGTAGTTCCAATCCTGATTCAGTTCTAAATCAGTAACTTTTTCCATTTTATCAGCAAGTTTATACAATTTGTTATAAGCTTCCTGTTGCATGTCGTTTCCGAGCCATGCGGTTAAATCACGTTCTTCGTCGGCCCACGAAATGGGATAGGGAACATTGGCAACGGCCACGGGTTGAAGTTTTTTAATAAGGTTCGATGGGGTTTCGAAAATAAAACCGGTTTTTTTAAAAAGTATTTCTGGCAGATGTTCCATAAAATCAAAGATTCCGGTTTCAGCCCATTGGTGTTCGCCTAATGTTTCATAATCCAAAAACAAATTTATTAATTCTTCTTGTGGATTTAGCTCATTGAGCCAGTCAATATATTTATCGGCGGTTAAGGGATATTTATCCCAATTTTTGTCGGAAAAACGAAAAGCAATATCAACGCTGAGTTTGTAATTGCGCATCAGCACTTTTAATTTGGGTTGAATGGCATTGTAATATAGAAAATTGGGAGATTTCCATCCCAACACATGTTTGGCTCCTTCGGTAAGCATGCCTTTAAACCCCATTTTATAAACTTCGGCTCCAATGCTATCGGAGTATATGAGCTCGGTATTCCGAAACACTTGGGGCTTTTGTCCAAACAAATCCTCGATACGAAGGGTATGTTCCTGAACCTGAGCTCTAAACAAAGCCATGTTTTGTTGCGAAACCAGGGAGTGTGGATAGGTTTCAGCCAGGAATTCAACATTACCTGTGGCGGCTAATTCCTTAAAAATATCGATAACTTCGGGAGCATAAAGTTCAAACTGATCGAGTGCGCTGCCTGAAATAGAAAAGCTTATTCTGAATTTATTTCCCCATTTATGTATTAGTTTTAACATTAATTTGCCTGCGGGCAAATAGCATTTTTGAGCTACGCGACGGAGTATCGATTCATTCAGGTAATCATCGTAATAATAATGGTCGTTCCCAATATCAAAAAAAGGATAATTCCTAAAGCGGAACGGTTGATGAACCTGAAAATAAAGGCAAATGTATTTCATGCTTTTACATTTCTTAGTGTTTTTTTGTATACCTGATAAACTTTTTTTGCCGGTTTATCCCATATTAAATTATTGGCTTCGGCAAGTCCGTTTTGTTTAATAAAATTGCTAAGTGCCGGATAACTTAGTATGGAATAAATGGCATTGGCCATTTTATCGATGTCCCAAAAGTCGATTTTTATGGCATGCTTAAGAATTTCGCTTACGCCCGATTGTTTTGAGATGATAACAGGAACTCCCGATTGCATGGCTTCTAATGGTGAAATACCGAATGGTTCCGAAACCGAAGGCATAATATAAAGGTCGCTTTTAGAAAACATTTTAAGTACATCAGCTCCTTTTAAAAATCCGGTAAAATGAAATTTGTCGGTAATGCCTAAACGAGCAGCCCGTTCTACCATTTTATGCATCATATCTCCACTTCCCGCCATAACAAAGCGAACATTTTCCATTTTTTGGAGTACTTTGTTTGCTGCTTCAATAAAATACTCGGGGCCTTTTTGTAAGGTTATTCTGCCTAAAAAGGTTACAATTTTTTCATCAATGCCATTTTTTAAATTTGTTTGCTTGATGGGTAAACCAATTGGCTCCACCGCATTGTGGATGGTTACAACTTTTTTTGGTGAAATGGAATAATTGGCTATGACAGTGTTTCGGGTCAGATTACTAACAGTAATAATGGCATCGGCCCGATTCATTCCTTCTTTTTCTATGGCATATACTGTTGGGTTTACACTTCCGCCACTGCGATCGAAATCGGTAGCATGTACATGCAAAACCAATGGTTTGCCTGATGCTTGTTTAGCGGCAATTCCGGCGGGATAAGTTAGCCAGTCGTGTGCATGAATTATATCAAAATCATAAATTTTGGATAACTGAGCAGCAACCAGACTGTAATTGTTTATTTCATTGTAAAGATTGGTGCCGTAACCTCCCGAAAAAGGAATTCGTCCCTGCGAATCGGTTTGCAACAAAAGTTGTTTTTCATTTGAGGATTCTCGTTTCAGTTGGTAATAATCTTCGGGCGAGGTATAAGGAATTATTTTTGAACCCACTTCGACCCATTCCATTAATTTACCATAGTTTAATTCATAAGCTACCTGAGTAATTTTAACCGGAATCTGGTTTGCACCAATTAATTGCACGTGTTTGGATTCTTCATCACCAAAATATTTTGGCACCACAAAAATTACTTCAATGTTTTTTATTTTAGAAAGCCCCTTGGTAAGTCCATAACAGGCAGTACCCAATCCACCTGAAATATGAGGAGGAAATTCCCAACCAAACATTAGTACTTTCAACATGCTATTTTCTCTTACTTTATCCAAATTCCTTTTTTTTAATCGAGTTGATTTGTTTAAACACTTACTTTTTCGCTGCTTGGTTATTATAACTCTTTGTTGAATCAGGTATTTAAAATGTTATTATTTTGTAAACAAACAATAACTGTTTTTGATGTGTAAATAGCTTAAAATATAAAGCTAAGATAACTAAGGTTTTGTGTTGCGTTTGGTTAAAGCAATAAGCATCATCCGTAAACGGATAAGTTCTCCGGTATTCATGGCAAATGCAATGGCTCCTTTTGCTTTATGGGGAGGATTACCATTATATAATTCCGAGATGGAACAAAGACCATGTTGCAGAAATTCTGGTTCAAAGAATTGCAACAGACGCGAAGCAGCCCTTAGTGCACTTTTGGGATATACTTTAACCAGAGCATCGAAATACTGTGTAAACAACCAGGGCCAAACCGAACCGTTGTAAGCGGCTAATTCCCTTTCCATATGATTGCCAAAGTAATCAGGGCAATAATCGGGATCAACTGGTGACAAACTACGAATCCCTTTTTGAGTTAGCAATTGATTCTTAGCTACATCAAGAATTGTTTTTATTTGTTCATTATTTAGTGGGCTGTATGGCAATGCTGCTGCAATTAGCTGATTTGGTCTTACCTGTTGGTTGGGTTTTTCTTCAACAACAAAATCGTACAAATATCCCAAATCCTGATTCCAAAAAACTTGATTGAACGATTTTTTAACTTTGGGTTCCAGTTTTTCGAGTGTTGATACAAACGATTTGTTCTTAATTTGAGTTTTGTTTTCTAATACAAAACATAAGGCATTGTACCATAACGAAGCTAATTCGACCAGATACCCAAAACGTTTTACTAAGGCTTTTCCTTCAAATTCAGCCTGCATCCAGGAATTTTGTGGATGAGGTTTTTCAATAAAGGGTAATCCATTTGTATGGATTTTGAAATGCTCTTTTTCAACCAGGTAAGCACTAATAATTTTTAGCACCTGTTTACCGAATAGCTTCCATAAATCCATTGCTGGAAACAGACTTTGGTATTTTTGCAAGGTCCATATAAACCATAACGGTGTGTCGGGAGCATAGGTTTTTTCCTTACACGAACTTAAGATTTCAGGAATTAGATGCCCTTGAAAGTGTATGCTTATGCTTTGTAAAAATTCAAGCGCTAATTCAGGCTTGTTAATGGGTTGCATAAGACCGGGTAATGCTATTAACGCATCGCGTGAGCGGATGGGTAACCAGGGATATCCGGCAATTACATAACGTTCTTTTTCTTTTTTTATAAAAAATTGATTGATGGTATTATGCAGGCAATTTTCAAACGTATCGCGCGGAATCTGTTTGTTAATTTCGGAATTTACTTTTTTAAGTAAACCGTTACTTTTAACAGGCTCCAGGCCGGCAGTGAATACTATTGTTTCGCCTTTTTTCAGCTGCAGTTCAAAATAACCCGGAACATATAAATCTTCTTTGTAATCGTACCCTCTTTGTTGCTCCTCGGGATATTCAATGTTGTAATACCAATCGGGCGATGCAACAAATTCGTTTTTTTTTGAAAACTGTAAAAATAATTCGGGATAATTGGTATAAATTTTTGATGAAATTCCGTTTTCTACTTTTTGATAGTGATGATTTACCTCCATATTAGCTTTTCTCAGCGTATGAATGTTTCTAAAAGCCAGAAATGGCTTTATTCGGATCAGCATAGGCTTCCGGGCTTGTTCAACTGTGTATTTAATGTAAATCCGGTTTTCGTTGGAAGCTAATACTTTTTCTTTCGATAGTATTACATCTCCAACACGATAAACCAGCTTTGGAACCGGACTGTTCGAAAAATCGTGAAGGTATTTATGTCCTTTAGGATTATAGTTATCTCCGGCATATTTGTGCATGCCAAGGTTAAAAACCGAATGGTATTCTACAAAAGATTCCTGCACATTCGAAAGCAATACATGATGGCAATTGTCCGGTTCAGGGAGGTGACAAATAAGTAAACCATGGTACTTTCGGGTATTGCATTCCACAAGTGTTGTACATGAATAAGAACCCAAATTATTGGTCCTTAGAATTTCACATTTAAGTGAGTATTCCAGATTAATGAGCTTTGTTTTATCTATAAGATAATTAGTCATAGCTATTTTGGGTTTATACAAATTTATGAAAAAAGCACGTAGGAGTTTGGTGTTTTTATTAAATAAAATGAATGCTGTCAAAAACTGTTAGAAATTGATTTTAGATGAATTATAACTTTAAGCGATTGTTTGAAAGGGAGTAAGAGCTTTATGCCATAAAACAGCCTGACAGAAAGCTTTTGAAAGGTAAAATATAATAGCAAAAATGTGCCTGTTCCATAAGATAAATTCTTATCTTGGTGGGAAATCAGAATTATAAATTTTTAAAACTATAGAGCTATGAGTGTATTTCAAGGATTAGAACCCAAAGACGTCTGGCACTATTTCGGCGAAATTTGTCAGGTACCGCGACCTTCGAAAAAGGAAGAAAAAATAATTGCCTACCTGATGGATTTCGGAAAAAAACACAATCTGGATACAAAAACAGATGCCGCCGGAAATGTATTGATTAGTAAGCCAGCCACAAAAGGGTTCGAAAACAAAAAACCCGTAGTTTTGCAAAGCCATATGGATATGGTTTGCGAAAAGAACAGCGAAACCAAACACGATTTTTTTAAAGACCCTATTATCCCTAAAGTTGAGGGCGATTGGGTAAAAGCAGCGGGAACTACGCTGGGCGCCGACGACGGTATTGGTATGGCTGCTCAAATGGCAATTTTAGCTTCCAATTCAATTGAACACCCGGCTCTTGAATGCTTATTTACTGTTGACGAAGAAACAGGTCTTACCGGTGCTTTTGCCCTGGAAAAAGATTTTATTAAAGGCCGTATATTACTAAATCTTGATTCGGAAGACGAAGGCGAACTTTTTATCGGATGTGCCGGTGGTGTAGACACCATTGCCACCTATAACTTTAGAACCCGTCCGGTTCCCCCAAAATCAATTGCTTTTAAATTGTGTGTTAAAGGGTTGCGTGGCGGTCACTCGGGCGACGATATTCACAAAGGTTACGGAAATTCCAATAAAATAATCAACCGCTTTTTGTGGATGGCGACTCAAAAATACAACATCAGAGTAAATAAAATTGAAGGTGGAAATCTTAGAAATGCCATTCCCCGTGAAGCTTTTGCCATAGTTACGGTTAAAGAAAAATATGTGGTTGATTTTGAAAAAGATTTTTCGAACTATTGTAAGATGATCTTTAAAGAATACAAAGGAGTGGAGACAAAAATGACTTTCGACTTGAATAAAGTTGAAATGCCCCGCTTTGTAATGAAAATGAAAGATCAGTGGTCCTTACTCGATTCACTGTATGCTTGTCCACATGGAGTAATTGCCATGAGCCGCGATCTCCCCGGATTGGTTGAAACATCAACCAACCTGGCATCGGTAAAATTTTTCGAAGGGAATCTTATTGAAGTAGTTACCAGCCAGCGCAGTAGTGTTGATTCAGCAAAAACCGATATTGCCAATCGGGTGGCCAGCGTATTTCATTTAGCCGGGGCTCAGGTGCAACATTCCGACGGATATCCCGGTTGGAATCCCAATAAGGACTCTGAAATTCTGAAGGTTTCAGAAGAAAGTTATGAGCGCTTGTTCGGCCGAAAACCCATTGTAAGGGCTATACACGCTGGTCTGGAGTGTGGATTATTCCTTGAGAAATATCCTGACATGGATATGGTTTCATTTGGTCCTACTTTACGCAATGTGCATTCACCCGATGAAAAAATTCATATCGGCACCGTTGAAAAATTCTGGAATCACCTGCTCGATGTGTTAAAAAATATTCCGAATAAGTAAGGATATAACCTATATTTGTATTCCTGCCCAAAACCCTGTTGAGCAGGAATTTTTTTATAAACTATGTGGAACTATCTGGTTCAGAGTTTTTCGATTAATCCGGCAACAGGTCTGGTCGATTTGAGTACACCGGTAATTATTGTACTGGTTGTGGCCGGATTCATGGTTGGAATCATAAACACCTTTGCCGGTTCGGGCACGGTAATTACCTACAGTTTGTTTATGTTGCTGGGAGTTCCTCCGGTTGTAGCCAATGGTACCATTCGCTTTGGTGTAATCATGCAAACACTGGCTGCATCAGCAACCTTTTGGCAAAATGGAAAACTCGATATAAAAAAAGGGTTGTGGCTTAGTGTGCCGATAATTTTGGGAACTATATTAGGAGCACAAATAGCCGTTCACCTAAATCAGGATGTTTTTAAAATTGTATTGGTCGTTGTAATGCTTCTGATGCTTTTCTTTATGTTTTACGATCCAAAAAAATGGCTTCAGGAGCAATTGGAGCTTACCCAAAAACGGGTGAGTTTAAAACAACACCTGATGTTCTTTACGTTGGGCTTGTATGGCGGTTTTATTCATATAGGTGTGGGCATTTTTTTATTGGCAGTTCTGGTTCTCAATGCCGGATACGATTTGGTGAAAGCCAATGCCTTAAAAGTATTTCTGGTGTTTTTGTACAGCCCTTTTGCTTTAGGCGTTTTTATTCTAAATGATCAGGTCGCATTCAGCTACGGTTTGATATCGGCAGTGGGAAATGTTTTCGGAGGAATTCTGGCATCGCACATGGCTATTAAACGGGGCGCTGGTTTCGTTCGCTGGTTTTTGGTGATAGTTATCATTTTTTTTAGTATAAAACTGCTGTTTTTCTAGGAATACAGACTATTTCACAAATCTTAATTTAACTTAACTTTACAATCAAACTAAACCAATGGCAACCAATGTTGTTATTGACAGATGCAAAATAGTTTGAAAAACTATTTGCAGATAATATGGATTTTTTGAATTTTGCGCATTAATAGTAACCCGGGCAATATGGCTAAGAAAAAAAATAAATCGACAAAAAAAATTCGCACCTTTTTTATTACACTTGGATTGGTGGTTCTGGTAGGTGGAGGATTTAAAATCTTTCAACTTTACCGTCAGGTCGAAGAGACTAACATAAATCTTGATGGTAAAAAAGAAGTTTACATCTATATTCCAACCGGCTCCGATTATAAAGACGTAACTAATATTCTTTATGCTAATAATTACATAATTAACCGGGCATCGTTTGAGTGGGTTGCCGAGAAAAAAGGTTATGCTGGATTGGTGAAACCCGGAAAGTATAAGCTCAAAGACGGAATGAGCAATAATCAATTGATTAATTTGTTACGAAGCGGGAAACAGGTTCCTGTAAAGTTGGTATTTAATAAAATCCGAACCAAAGATCGTTTTGCAGGCATCATATCCAATCAAATTGAAGCGGATTCGCTTGAACTGTTGAAATTACTAAATAACGAAAGCTTTTTATCTGATTATGGCTTGAATCGGGAAACCGCTTTATGTCTTTTTATTCCAAACACCTACGAGTTATATTGGAATACCGATGCCAAAGCCTTTGTAAAACGAATGGATAAGGAATTCGAAAACTTCTGGAATAAAACACGGCTCGAGAAAGCCAATAGCATGGGACTTAGCCGTGAAGAAGTGATAACCATGGCCTCAATTGTTGAGGAAGAAACCGTGAAAAACGATGAAAAGCCGCGTGTGGCCGGGGTTTATTATAACCGTATTAAAAAGGGCATGCGCCTGCAGGCCGACCCAACGGTTCGCTTTGCTGTGGGCGATTTTGAAATTAAAAGAATTTTAACCAAGCACCTTTCGATCGACAGTCCTTACAATACCTATCGTAAGGCAGGTTTGCCTCCTGGGCCCATCTGCATTCCAACAATTTCAAGTATTGATGCGGTATTAAATTACGAAAAACACAGCTATTTGTATTTTTGTGCCAAAGATGATTTCTCGGGTTATCATGCCTTTGCAAAAACCCTGCAGCAGCACAATGTAAATGCCGAAAAATACCGTAAGGCTTTAAATAAAAACCGCATATACCGGTAATAAAAACTACTTACTTTCTTCAATTTTTTTATACGCGGTAATCATTCCACGAATAAGTGCCGCACTAAAACCCTGATGCTCCATTTCGTTTAAGCCCGTAATGGTAATTCCTTTGGGAGTGGTAACGGTATCAATTAATGCTTCCGGATGTTTTCCACTGCTGAGCAGCAATTCTGCAGCTCCTTTTACGGTTTGATTGGCAATTTGTGTCGCCGTTTTTGAGTCGAAGCCAATTTGAACACCAGCCTGAACCATGGCCCGGATAAACCGTAAGGCAAAAGCGGTTCCACAGGCACCCAATACCGTGGCCGACTCCATCAGTTCTTCGTTTATTACCACCGTTTCGCCAATAGCATTGAATACTTTTTTAACTTGCTCTAATTTGAGTGCATCAGCGCCATTTTTACTCAAACAAGTTGCCGATTGCCCCACACTTGCTGCCACATTGGGCATGGCCCGGAATACGTTTGTAGTTTGTCCGGCATGTTGCTTAAGTTCATTCAGGGTAACTCCGGTAGCAGTAGAAACAATGATGTGTTCGTCGGTAAAATAAGGGCTGAGTTCGGCAATTACTTTCAATATGCGATAGGGCTTTAAGGTAAAAAAAAGGATTTTATTTTCTTTAACGGCTTTAATATTGTCCGATGTAACCTGAACACTTTTCTGTTCAAGCCATTCAAGGGCTTCGGTGTTTCTGCGGGTAGCTGTAAGCTGAAACGCTTCTCCGCTTTTAATAAAACCTTCAACCAAACTTAATCCCAGGTTTCCGCAGCCAATTATTGCAATTTTAGTCATTAGTATATTATATATTAATATAAATATGAGATAAAAAGAGAACAAATATAACTAAATATTGCAAAACGATTATAAAATGAATTATTATAGATGCAATTTGTAGCAATATGCATTTTGTATGTCGAAAGGAGAGAGGTTCTTTCTGATGAACTGAACCATTGAATTTAAGTTCAAATAGAATGACTGGAAAAGCGGGTACCAGTAAGCGGAATATGGGAACTGGATGAGGATTTTAGGGTATAAACCCTGAATCAATGGAATTATAGGTCAAATCAACCGGGATAATTGCCTAATCAACGTGGATAAATGCTTGATTAACGGAGATAAATGGTTAATCAACAGGGATAAATGCTTGATCAACGGGGAGATTTACCGTATTAATAGGGATATTTGCCTGATCAACGGGGATAATTTGAAAATCAACAGGGTAAAAAGTTGCTAGGTCTCAAACACCTCGGTATTTCCTTTGGTAGCCTTTTTTCGAAGGGTTTTTATGAATTTTATATCGCAACGACTAAGCTCGTCCGACTTCAGTAATTCAAGGCAACGGGCAAAACGCCCCAAATGACGGTTTGCTTCAGCTTTTAGTAACACCTGTTCCGGATTTTCAGCATCGAGTAAGTCTTCCAGTGCCTCCAGATTGTCAATCCAATGCATCTTAAAATCGGGATTATTCAAAAGTTCATCATTGCCCAAAGGATGATGCGTTCCAAAATACCAAAGCTCTTTTCGTAAATAAATTTGCTGGTCAAGGCTGAGCTCTTTTGAGTTCTTTAGTAACTCAAAATAGTGTTCCATCGATGGTTCAGCAGCTTTAGTATAACTTTCCTTTTCATTTAAATGAAGTCGTATTTCCAACGATTCATAGAAAAATACTTCGTCGCAAACGGGGCATTGCACCAGCTTTGATACGTTGGGTAAATTAGGCCCGATAGCAAAACCATCGCTGTAGAAAATGGCATCTTCAGTAGTACTATTTGTTGGTATGGAATGGCTTAAATTCACACAACAATAGGGGCACTCAAAAGCTATGGTTTTCATGTGTTTTAGATTAAAGGTAAAAAAAATGGTTACCTTTTTTAAAGATAACCATTTTTATGTTTTTATATGTCTTTGCTTAGTTTTTAGTTAAACCCAAAACATCTAACCCTTGTTTAAATATAATATCGCGTGGAATACCGGCTGCACCAATTCTGTCGAGGTCGGCCTGAAGTTGGGGTTGTATGGTTCCCAAATTATCAATCATAGCTTTGGCTTTATTGTAATCCCCGTCGCCCTGAATGGTAATTATTTCTTTGGCCAGACTGTTCATGGCTTCGGTCATTTTATCGAAATCAACTTGGTAAGTTCCGGTTTCTGTATCGCGGGTAAAAGCGCCTTTTTCCATAAAATAATTAAAGCGTACCATGTTTGCTTTTCCGTGGGCGCTTGAGGCTCCAAAACGGATAGAGCGGAATATTCCGGCCATAAAGGTAACGTAGTTATCCATCAAATTTTTGTCTTTGTATTCGCCCATTTCGTGCAGCTGATTTACAAAGAATAATCCAAGAATATCGGCTTTACCTTCTTCAATCGATGAGTAAAGATCTTTAAGGTTATCTTTTACAAATCCTTTTCCGTTGATGGTCGATTTTACGCCCAGTCCGTGAGCTACTTCGTGAAACATTACATTTTCGAAAAACGCATCGAAAGTTATGTTTTTACGCTGCGATTCGTCGATAAGCAAATCGCTGATGGGGACCAGAATTTTATTGAATTTGGCCTGCATAGCATTGCGTAGTTGCAGTTTACGGCTACCTTTTTGCTCGTGTACCCGGGGATCGTTGGGCAGGTTGATGGCAATGTTTTTGCTGGCAGCATTGCAGTCGCCTGCATAATAAACTACATCGTACACGTTATTGTCGGAATCAGCTGCAGGTTCTTCTTTTTTATAGTCATCAGGAACCGGTAAGCGCTTTTGTAATTCCGGTAACAGACTGTTAAAGCGTTCCACTTTATTGCTCCATTCCCTGTCTTTAATCAGAATCTGACCTGAGTGTGCTGCACGTGCTCCCATAAATGCGTCTTCATAGCTTTCAATAGGGCCAACCACAAAATCGATGGTATTGGTTTTCATGTCCATCCATGCCAAATCGGAGGCCAGGTAGTCATCGGTTAACAGAGCTTCAGCACGCAAAAGTAAATAGTTTTTTAAGCCATCATCGTCGGCAAAAGCGGCAGCTTTTTTTAGCAGTTCGGCAGCTTTGGTAACTTCAGCGCTATAGGCTTCATGATAAGGGACATTGATTAGCTGACCATTTTCGTTGCGACGGATAAGGCTGTACCAACTCTGTTTTACATCGGCGGGAGCATCCCAGGCTTCAAATTCTTCTTTGGTGATATCGGCAGGATAATAATTGGCTCCGGCAGGTTTCTCACCAAATCCGGCAATAAACGGTTCGTCGTTGCGCAGGCGATCCCAGGGGCCATAATGAATTTCGGCAAAGGTTTTAAGTGCGGGATCCTGAATTTTGTTTAAAAAAGTGGTTTTATCACCTATGGCATCTTTCCAGAACAGTTCTTCCATAATATCGGCACATTCAAAAAGGTAGGGGAGCATCTGTTTTTCATTTTCAGAAAGCTTGCTCATGTTGGTGGTCAAGGTAAACTCGGCATATTCGTTTACCCTGTCCTGAATATTTTCTACGGAAGCCTTATAAACTTCCTTTTGCTTACACGATGCAAAAAGTGCAGCGATTAGAATACTCATAAAAAAATAGTTTTTATACATAGTTTATTTGTTTGATTTATTTAATGTTAGTATTCGCTCTTGATTGAAATCCCAGCGGTTTGCCAATTTCTATTTTTGATGAATTGCGCTTATCCATCATTTGTTCTACCGAAGCCACCTGCATACTTTCGAGGGGTGGAACAACCAAATCTACTTCTAAGGCATACTGAATAATGGATTGAATAATTTCGCGCATGCGGGCCATATCAATTTTTTGTTTTCCAAAATCGTCATTAAACGAACCAAAATTAGGATTTCCTTCTAAAAAGTAATAACCCTCGCGATTAATGAAAATACGTGCCACAATAAAGCCGTAATCGGTAAGTCGGTTGTATTTAAACGAATCGGCTAAAAAATTATAGACATTAATCACCCCGCAATAGCCGTTTAGTTGGTTGTTTTTTACATATTCATTTTCCCATATCCAGTGCTTGGGGTCGAATGTAAAAACATTGGTGTGCATGTTGAATATTATCATATCGCCGGCCACCTGCATCGACGATTCAAATACTCCGGTTTCGGAAAAGCTTAAATTAATTTTTTGTGATGAGTTGCTTAATTGCTTTTTATAGTTGCTGATTATATACTGGCTTACTTTTTTTAGCTGTATAAAGTTTTCAAGGGTTTCCAGATAAGTTTCCTGCTTAACTATGGATTTCTCGATAAGGGTATCGAGAATGTAGGTAGTTTGATCTATTTTTTCTGTATTCATATTTTTCAGTTTTTAGACAACCAAAGTAAGCATTTTTTAGGTTTATATAAACATGCTCGCTGACATAAGCGATAAAGATAAACAGAAAGTTTTGGCTCGATAAAAACAAAAAATGCTGCCTTGTAGAGCAGCATTTTATTTTAAAATGAGTTGATTATTAATAGGCTCTGGCAAAAAGAACCCTTTGTTTCGATGGTTTTCCGCTTAATATGCATTTTCCATCTTCTATAGGATTGTCTACCGGAATGCAACGAATGGTGGCCTTTGTTTTTTCTTTAATCAAATCTTCGGTTTCGTTGGTACCATCCCAATGTGCATAAACAAAACCCCCTTTGTTTTCAATAATATCCACAAATTCTTCCCAGGTATCGGCATGGTAGGTTTTTTGATTGCGGAAGTTGAGTGCTTTCTGATAAATATTGTTTTGAATTTCATCGAGCAAGTCTTTAACAACACGAACAATGTTATCCATCGGATAAGTTTTTTTCTCCAGCGTGTCGCGACGGGCCAGTTCAATGGTTCCGTTTTCCAAATCGCGGGCACCCAAAGCAAGACGAATAGGGAATCCTTTTAATTCGTATTCGGCAAATTTCCATCCCGGTTTATGGGTATCGCGGTCGTCGAACAAAACTGAAATACCGGCATTTTTTAATTCTGTTTTTAATTTGTTTCCGGCTTCGCGCATCAGGTCGTATTGGTCGTTTCCTTTATAAATTGGTACAATAACTACCTGATGAGGGGCTAATTTGGGAGGCAGCACCAATCCATTGTCGTCGGAATGAGCCATTATTAAGGCGCCAATTAATCGGGTCGATACGCCCCACGAGCTGGCCCATACATATTCGAGGTTGCCTTCTTTTGAGGTGAATTTTACATCGAAAGCTTTGGCAAAATTTTGTCCCAAAAAGTGCGATGTTCCCGATTGAAGGGCTTTACCATCCTGCATCATGGCTTCTATGGTATAGGTATCAAGCGCACCGGCAAAGCGTTCGTTTTCGGTTTTATGTCCTTTAATCACGGGCATAGCCATAAATTTCTCGGCAAATTCCGCATAAACATTAATCATTTGCACGGTTTCGTCAATGGCTTCCTGTTGGGTTGCATGTGCTGTGTGCCCTTCCTGCCATAAAAATTCAGCGGTTCTCAGGAACAAACGGGTACGCATTTCCCACCGAACCACATTGGCCCATTGATTTATTAATATAGGCAGGTCGCGGTATGACTGTATCCAATTTTTATAAGTATTCCAGATTATTGTTTCTGAGGTTGGACGAACAATTAGTTCTTCTTCCAGTTTGGCGTCCGGGTCAACTTCAATTCCTTTTCCATCGGCTTTATTTCTGAGACGGTAGTGGGTAACTACGGCACATTCTTTGGCAAAGCCTTCCACATGATCCGCTTCTTTGCTAAAAAACGATTTGGGAATAAACAGGGGAAAGTAGGCATTTACGTGACCGGTATCTTTAAACATGGCATCCAGGGCATCGCGCATTTTTTCCCAAATGGCATAACCATAAGGCTTTATAACCATGCAGCCTCGAACTGCTGAATTCTCAGCCAAATCAGCTTTTAGCACCAACTCGTTGTACCATTGTGAATAATTTTCTTCCCTTGTAGTTAAAAACTTTCCCATAATCAGTTTTGGTATAGTATTTGTTTATTTTTTTACGTATATTTTGATTTGCAAATTAAATCAAAAAAAACATGATTAAAAACTCAAATACGATGCCGCTATGAAAAATTACTTACCCATTTTCTTATTATTTTCAGCAGGCGCTTTTATACTTAATTCCTGTGCAACCCTTTCAACAGCTTATGTAGACGATGTGTATTACAATCCGGCTACAGCTATAAGCACACCTACTGAAAAAAGGCATACTTCTAACGAACGTATGGTGGATCAGGCATTGGTGATTCCTGAAGAAGATTCCTCTTATAGCTATAAGAAGGATACCCTTGAGGATTATGAATATGCCAAACGACTTCAGCGTTTTCATGATGATTCCTATCAGGGCGACTATTATGTAGAAGATGATACGCAATGGAATATGCAATTTGGTATGGGCTATGGTATGTATGGATCATCGTGGGGTATAGGTTTTGGTTATGGATACCCGTATAGTTATTGGAATTATCCTCCATATTATTGGGGCTATAATCCCTGGTTATGGCATTCACCCTGGTATTACAACTGGTATTACCCCTATGGATATTATGATTCGTTTTCATATTATGGCTGGGGAGGCCGTGGTTATTACACCGTTGATGATGAACGCGGATACCATTACGGTCCCCGTCATGGAGTGTCGAGCAATACCGGAGGAAGTAATGTAGCCATTGGTGGTGCAAACAATTTTGGAAGACAGGCCGGTTCTCAAACAAGTGGTACAGCGGTTAAAACTACGGGTTCGGCTTCAGGAACACCTACCGGAGTAGTTCGGACAACAAATTCGAGTGGGGGTTCGGTAAAAACCACATCGGGAAGTTCTTCTGGCAGGGTAAGTGGTTCCTCCGTTCGTTCGGGATCAGGAGCTAATACCTCAAGTTCTGGTAGTTCGTATGGTAAAAGTGATGGAACTTCGGTTAAAACAACAGTAAGAACCCGTTCAGGTTATACACCAAGTTATACCCGCCCCAGTTCAAGTACTACCCGTACATATAATAATTCTGGTTCAAATGCAAGGTATTCGGGAAGTTCTTATCGGTCTTCGAATCAGACAGGGGGATCAAGTGTACGTTCGGGTTCACCTAGTTCTCAGCCAGCAAATTATACTCCACCAAGAACTTCAGGTCGGGCTTCTGGAACAGGTTATACAACTCCAAGAAGCACAAATACCCGTTCTTCGGGCTCAAATTACACCGCACCACGCAGTTCTGGATCGAGTAGTTCAACTCCACGTAGTTCGGGTTCAAGTTATTCTGCTCCGAGAAGCTCGGGAAGCAGTTCATCATCAGGTAGCAGTTCCGGATCAAGTTCTTCCGGTTCATCGAGTAGGAAAAGGTAATATTGTTTTAACGGATTAAAACTGAGTTTATGAAAAAATCTATTTATATTCTGATTGCTTTACTGGGCGTTAATTTGGGTTTGTCCGCTCAAAACGAGGTGGATGCCCTACGTTATGGTCAATTTAATTCCGTAGGAACCGCACGTTATACAGCTATGGGTGGAGCATTAGGTGCTATGGGTGCCGATTTATCTGTAATGTCAAATAATCCGGCAGGACTTGGGGTTTACCGGTCCAGTCAATTGGTGTTTTCTTTTGGGCAATTCAATAACAACGCTCAATCAAACTTTATTGGTAATTCATCTACTATTAATGAGTTTAGTCTGAAACCAACAGTTTTAGGTTTTGTAGTTGCCGATGTGGCGGTTAGTAATTCCGACTGGAAGTTTATTAACGTAGGTTTTTCGTACAATCAGTTGCAAAACTTCAACAGCAGGTTTAGTGTTCGCGGAACCAATACTGAGAGTTCTTTGCTCGATTACGAAGTGCAGAAACTAAATGAAGGCATAGTTGATGAGGATTACAGTTCGTATTATCAGGCAAACGTATTTCTTTGGGATGATGTAAATAAATCTTATGTTAACGATTATCAGGATGCCGGTGGTAATTATAATTTGTACCAGAGCCATTCGTTCAGTAGTTCGGGTTTTGCCGGGGAATACAATTTTACGGTTGCCGGAAATTATCTTGATAAACTTTATTTAGGTGGTTCCATTGGATTGCAGCAGGTTCGCTACGAACAGGTAATTGAGCATTATGAAGAGCCAAATAATGATATAGCGCTTATTGAATTTAGTTCTGAGGATTACCTGTATTCCAAAGGTTCCGGAATCAATTTAAAGCTTGGTTTTTTGTACAAAGCCAGCCAGGAACTACGATTGGGTGCAGCAATTCATACCCCGACTATTTACAGTTTTAGCGATGAATTTCACACCGATGTTTATGCTTATTACATTGATGGCGGTGAAGTTGTTAAAGGGGTTGGGAAAGCTCCCAGGGGTAAGTTCAATTGGAATTATCGCTCTCCCTTAAAAATTCAAACCAGTCTGGCTTATGTTTTTGGAACCCATGGTTTGCTATCAGCCGAATATGAATTTATCAACTATAAAGGTATGTTGTTGTCGTCAGAAAATTACTTTTTTGATGAAGAGAATGAAAACATACGGACTTTCTATAAAAACGGACACAATATACGCTTAGGTGGAGAATACCGTCTGGGACTGGTTAATTTAAGGGGCGGATTTGCTTATTACGGAAGTGCTTTCGATGAAAATACAGTTAATAATGACGCACATACCCTGGTTTATTCGGGAGGTGCCGGAATAAACCTGGGTAATGCTTTTGTTGATTTGGCCTATCAATATACTACCCTTAGTGAAAAATATTTTATGTATAATTATGCCAGTTCAATGGTTGAACTCGATAAAATACGAAGCACCTTTTTATTAACACTTGGTTTAAAGTTTTAGTATTCTATACAATAAAGTTAGCTGTAAAGTTCCCGGTGAGTTTTTTTAACCTGCCGGGTTTTTTATTTTATTCTATTCACAATGGATTCGTAATTAATATTAGTTTTGTAAGTATTGAAAACTACACCTATATGGAACAAAAAAAGCAAATTACCATTGCTCTGGTGGCTCACGACAAGAAGAAACAGGTAATGCTGGAATGGGCTAAAGAAAAGTCAGAAACCTTAAAAAAACGACGGTTACTTGGGACATCAAATACAGCCAGGTTATTAAAAAGCGTACTCGATTTAGATGTGGAACCCTATGGACACGGGCCTTCGGGTGGTGATATTTATTTAGCGGCTAAAATTCTGGATAACGAAATCGATAAAGTCATCTTTTTTATCGATTCCGAAACCCCGCAGGGACATGAGCACGACATTCAGACCTTAATTCGCACAGCGGTTATAAATAACATTCCTATTGCTTTAAACCGGGCAACGGCCAATTTTATTATTCAGGAGGAGCAATAAGCCCTATGCATTTGAATTTTTCAGTACGTTTTAATAGGTTATTGAAAAATTAAAAAAATGGTGGTTAATTTGCCCAACTTAAGCCAAAAAATTTATTTATTATGCGAGTAGGGATGCTTTATTTTGTAGGTTGTTTGCTATTAATGCAGCCAATTATCACAAAATCCCAGGAACTTAACGAAAGAAAATATACTCCCCGGTTGGAGTATTCCGCTTATGCAGGTGCATTGGTTATTCATCGCGAAGCCATGAAAGGACTGGGCAATCATCCTTACCTGGGTCAGGAAATACGTTTGGGGTTTCAAACTACCGGCAGCGATTACTGGCATCGGCTGTATAAATATCCGGTGTTTGGTGCGGGAGTGTATTCGGGCTATTTTAATAATCCGGCTATTGGTAACCCCTTTGCTTTTTTTGGATTTATCGAGATTCCTTTTTTACGTACCGATAAATCGTTGCTAAGTACTAGTTGGGCCAGTGGGGTTGCTTTTCATATTAACGAATACAATTCTATTACAAATCCCGAAAATATTGCCATAGGAACCGATATCAATGTGTACATCGATTTTAGTATATTTTACCGTCAGCAGTTAAGCGAGCGGCTCGATATGGGTTGGGGATTAAAATTTCAACACTTTAGCAATGGAGCCATTCAACATCCCAATCTGGGTTTGAATATGGTAAGCGGTCTTGTTACTTTAAATTTTGCGCTTAGCCCAAATCATCCTCAATTTTTTAATCCTGAACCGGAAGTTTCGGATAAAAAATTTGAATGGAACTTTATGTATGCCTTGGGAATTAATGGTAAAAACCAGGAAGAACCCGATGTACGTTATATAAACCACACTATTTCGTTGGGAATAAATAAACGGGTAAGCGAAAAAAGGACCCTGGGATTAGGAGTCGATGTGTTTCACAACGAAGAGTTAAAAGAAGATATTCCCTCAGGTGATAATATTCAGTTAAGCGATTTGTTGAGTTCTGCAGCTTATGCATCGAGCGATTTAATCATTCATAAATTTCGTATTGCGGTTCAATTGGGATTTTACCTGTACCGGCCTACGGATTATAGCCTTCCTTTTTATGAGCGGGTGGCATTCCGCTATTACCTTACTCCAAATTTATTTACCAACGTTTCAATTAAGGCCCATGCTGCCAAAGCGCAGTATTTTGAATGGGGTCTTGGTATTTCGTTTTAATTTTTAATGGAATGGATGCAAAAATAAAAGCCTGGATACTGCTCACATTTACCATGTTGTTCTGGGGTATGTCGTTTGTCTGGACCCGCCAGTTGCTCGATTATTTTTCGCCTATTACCATAATCACCTTACGATTGGTTTTATCGTCCATTTTTTTGGTGATTTTTTCCTTTGTTATTGGAAGGTTAAAAACCATAAAACGCAACGATATTAAATGGTTTTTTCTATTGGCATTTTTCCAACCCTTTCTTTACTTTATTTTTGAAGGTTATGGTATTAAGGCTACTTCAGCTTCGTTTGCAGCCATAATTATTGCTACCATTCCCTTGTTTACTCCTTTAGGTGCCTGGCTGGTTTTAAAAGAACGCATTACGGTAATGAATTTTATTGGTTTGTTTATTTCTTTTGGTGGAGTAGCCCTTATCATTTTTAACGATAAATACGGTATTGCTTTTTCATTCGCAGGTTTTCTCATTTTACTTGGAGCGGTAATTAGTGCCGTGGGTTATATGCTGGTACTAAAAAAACTAACCGGAAACTACAACTCGTTTACCATTGCCACCTGGCAGAATGTAATAGGTATTGTACTTTTTTCACCTTTTTTTTTATCGATGAGTTTGCCCGAATTTCATGATTTGCAACTTACCAAAACTATTGTTTGGCCTTTACTTGCCTTAGCCATACTGGCCTCATCGCTGGCTTTTATTTTTAATACCTACGGAGTTCGCGAATTGGGTCCCAGCAAAGCTTCGGCATTTACCAACAGTGTTCCGGTGTTTACCGTAGTTTTTGCGTTTTTATTACTGAACGAACCCATTGGCTGGGTTAAAGTTACCGGAATGGCCACGGTAATTGTTGGACTGGTTCTGGCACAGCAAAGCAAAAAGCGTTAATTTTGGAATTACACTACAGCAAAATCACAATTTACAGGAGAGTTTCATGCAACTAAAATTTAACACAAAAATACTTCTAAGCGTTTTTTTGTTCTGTATTTCAGGCTGTACCGGTTCAAAAATTCCAGCACCACAAAAGGCAACAGTTTTTTATTCCGGAATGGTAGAACTGGGAAATTTTCAACAGGCAGTAACCATTCGTGGACAAAATGCCGACAATCCTGTTTTGATTCATCTGCACGGAGGCCCCGGATATCCATTGTATCCTTTTATTAACGATTTGCAGCCGCTCGAAGAGTATTTTACTTTAGTTTACTGGGAACAAAGGGGTACAGCTAAATCATTCAGTAAAAATTTGCCTGAATCCAGTATGACTACCGATACCCTTTTGCGTGATTTGCATGAACTGATTGTCTGGACCCAACAAAAACTGGGCGTTTCAAAAGTCTTTATCTGGGGACACAGTTGGGGAACTAACCTGGGATTGTTGTATGCCGCCAAATATCCTGAAGATGTGCTGGCTTATGTAGGAACCGGACAATCGGTTAACCTGATGCAAAACGAGCGCTTGTGCTATCAGTTTGCCTGCCAACAGGCACAGGTACACGAAAATGCAGAAGCCTTGCGCGAATTGGAACGAATTGATACTACTAATTATTCGTTAAATAATGCTTTATTGGTACGAAAATGGATTTATACTTATGGAGGAGTGGTTCATCAAAACGATAAAGAACGCAGGTATGTTAGCAGGGAGCTTTTTGCTAAAGTGATGCAAACGCCGGAATACACCTTAAAAAACAAAATAAACCTGATTCGGAATCGAAATTTCTCAGGCGAAACGCTTTGGGACGATATGATGCAAATCAATTTATTTCATCAGGTGCCAAAGGTTGAGGTGCCCGTGTATTTTCTTTTGGGAAAACACGATCATCTTGTTTCAAGCATTTTAGCAGCTGAATATTTTAATGTTCTGGAAGCTCCTGCAGGTAAGCAATTAATTTGGTTTAACATATCGGCACACCGGCCACATACTGAGGAATCTGAAAAATTCCTGGAGTGGATGTTAAAGATTAGATACGCACATAGTGAACTTCACTAACTTTTTATTTCGATTTAATACTTTTTAGACAATGGACGATGAAAGATTAATAAACAAAACGGTGTCTTTTGTAAAAGCTCAATTGCAATCGGCTGAAGGAGGGCACGATTGGTGGCACATCCTTCGGGTATGGAATAATGCCAAAACCATTGGAGCAGTGGAAGGTGGAAACTTATTGCTTATAGAACTTGCAGCTCTATTGCACGATATTGCTGATTCCAAATTTCACCAGGGCGATGAAAGCCTGGGACCAAAAGTAGCTTATGAGTTTTTATCGTCGTTGGGACTTAATGAAAAGCTAATCAGTCAGGTAGTTTATATTATTGCCCATATGTCGTTTAAAGGAGGACAGGAGCAACCCGAAAATAAGTCGCTTGAATTCGAAATTGTACAGGACGCCGATCGGCTCGATGCTATGGGAGCCATTGGTATAGCACGCACATTTAATTACGGGGGGTTTAAAAACCGCGAAATGTATAATCCTGAAGTTTTGCCCAACCTGAATCAAAGCAAAGAAGCTTATAAAAATTCCAAAGCCCCAACCATCAATCATTTTTATGAGAAACTACTTCTGTTAAAAGATTTGATGAACACCCAAACAGGAAAAAAAATGGCTGAGCAACGACATCAGTTTATGGAACTTTACCTGGAGCAATTTTTTGCTGAATGGAATGGTAAACTATAATAAAAAATGAAATTTAAAGGGATAATTTTCGATTTTAACGGTACCTTATTGCTCGATTCGCCTTTGCATGAGGAAGCCTGGATTACTATGGCGGCCAAACTGCGTAGCAAACCCCTCAGTATTGCCGAATTTCAGCAATATGGTCATGGACGTACCAACAAGGCCATCATTACGTATCTTTTAGGGCGGGAACCGGAACAAACCGAATTAGAATACATAGTGGAAGAAAAGGAAAGTCAGTATCGTACCATGTGCCTGAATCATCCGGAAACTTTTTGCCTGGCTCCCGGAGTTATTCCCTTCTTAAACGAAATCAAATCAGCAGGTATTCCCATTACCATTGCAACCGGTTCGTATAAGCCGAATGTCGATTTTTATTTTAAACAACTGAATCTGGATGTTTGGTTTGATCGTTCCAGGGTGGTACTCGACGATGGTACGTATCCGGGAAAACCGGCTCCCGATATTTTCTTTTTAGCAGCTCAAAAATTAAATCTACCGGTTAACGACTGTCTGGTTTTCGAGGACAGTTATTCAGGAATTCAGGCAGCATACGAAGCAGGAGTTGCAAAAATTTTGGCCGTTGAACCTACCTTAGAAAAATCAAAAATTGCTCATCCAATTAACAACCTTGTTTATTGTAAGGGCTTTTCGGAAATTAAACTTGATTTTTTGAAACAAATATAACCCTAAGGGGGTTCTAAACCCTCGTAGGGTTAACTATTTATTATGGCTGATTCAAAAACACCACTCGAGGCAGATAGATTTTATCATATCTACAACCATGCTGTTGGAAATGAGTTGCTATTCTATAGAAATGAAAACTATTTACTTTTTTTAAGATTAATACAAAAATACCTTGTTAATTATTTCGATTTTTATGCTTATTGCTTAATGCCCAATCACTTTCACTTAGTTGTTCAGGTTAAGAATCCCAATGAAAACAATTTTTACGATTACAAAGGAAATAAACCAGAAGAGTTGTATTATTTTTTAAGCCGTAAGTTATCGCATCTGTTTAATAGTTATGCACAATCAATTAATAAACAACAAAACCGAAAAGGGAGTCTTTTTTATAATCGATATAAACGTCAGCAAATTAACAATGAATCTTATTTTAAGAAACTAATACATTATGTTCATTATAATCCAGTTAGCGCGCGATTATGCAATGATATTAGTGATTGGATGTTTTCGTCTTATAATGCCTATTTAACAAGCTCAAAATCTTTAATAAAAAGAGATTATGTTATTGATTTGTTTGGTGATTTGAATAATTTTATTCATTGCCATAAAACAATACCCGAAATATAAGGAATATGAACCCTACGAGGGTTCTAAACCTTCTTAGGGTTAGGGTTAAAGAATTAAAAATTAAGTATATGAAAGCTCTTTTTATTGGAGGAACTGGAAACATCAGCACAGCGGTAAGTCGGTTGGCAGTAGCCAAAGGAATCGACTTGTACCATCTAAACCGGGGAAAAACCGAAACAGAACGCGTTGCCGGAGTAAAAACTTTGCGGGCCGATATAAATGATGTAGCGGCTGTAAAAAAGCTTCTGGAAAACCAACAATGGGATGTGGTAGTTAATTGGATTGCTTTTGTGCCGGAACATATTCAACGCGATTTTGAATTGTTTGCCGGACTTACCCGGCAGTATATTTTTATAAGCTCGGCCTCAGTTTACCAAAAACCCTTGTTGCATGCCACGGTGAACGAATCAACGCCCTTAAAAAACCCGTATTGGAAATATTCGCGCGATAAGATAGCCTGTGAAGATCTACTGATGCAATACTACCGCGAAAGCGATTTTCCGATAACCATTGTTCGCCCTTCGCACACTTACCGGAATTTTATTCCCTCCTGTTTTGGCTTCGATCATCATTATACTTTGGTGAACCGGATTTTAAACGATAAACCCATTCTGGTTCCCGGAACCGGACTCAGCCGATGGACTTTAACCCATGCCGACGATTTTGCCAAAGGTTTTGTGGGATTGATGGGACATCAGGATACTTACGGACATGCTTTTCAGATTACCAGCGATGAGCAATTAACCTGGAACCAGATTTACAACGAGATTGGTGCAGCATTGGGTAAAACCCCAAAGTTGGTGCATGTTCCTTTGGATGCTTTGGTAAAATATACACGCGAAAATGGGGGAAGCCAGGCTGAGGTGGTTGAACTGATAGGCGGATTGGAAGGTGATAAGCTAACCAATGTTAATTTTGACAATTCAAAAATAAAAACCTTTGTTCCAGGTTTCGAAGCTACCATTCCTTTTCGGGAAGGTATCCGAAGGGCTTTAGCCTGGTTTGCTGCCGATGCTTCTCGAAAAATTATAAATCATCAGGCCGATGCGGCCATGGATAGGCTGATAGCACAATGGCAGAAAACGTTGAAATAAGGTGTTATTTTTTTACCACACAACGTATTACTGATGCTGGTCCCTGGTGTCCCGGTCCTTCATCGAGCGTGATAATCTTTTCTTCAATTCGAATGCTTTTTGCTCCCTTAAAATCGGCTTTCAATTGTTCGCGGGTAAAAAGCATTTCCAGAGCTTTGGGTCCGCCCGACGAATAATTCAGTTGTTCCGGTGTAAAGGCTTCCAATAGTATAGTTCCTCCGGGTTTTAACCATTCCAGGTATTTTTGGTGCATGGTACTGCGCAAGGGGGGAAGCAGGTGGGTAAAAACCAATCCGATGGCATCAAATGTTTCCGGTTCAAAGGCCGCCATTTGATAGTCGAGCAGACGAAAATCGAGGCTAATGTTTTTTGAATCTGCCAGTTTAAGCGCTTTTTTACGAGCTTCGTTGCTGGTGTCAAAGGCAAGCACATTCCAGCCCAATTGTGCTGCATACACGGCATTTCGGCCTTCGCCTTCGGCAGGGAATAAAATATTACCGGGCTGTAAATCTTGCAATTGTTCTTTTATAAATGCATTGGGGTCTACTCCGTATAAATAGTCGGGAGTTCCGTATTTTTGATTCCAGAATTCACTCATCGTTCATTTTTTTGAGGATAAACACGCATTGAGTAATAAAGTTTAGAAGGATTATTTGGCTAGTGGCTTTTTGTTAACTTTGCTTCATGGAAAATCAACAGCAAAATAATCCCTTACACGGGGTAACGCTTGAAAAAACACTGACCGATTTGGTGGAATATTACGACTGGGACATGCTGGCCCGACTGGTGCCCATCAACTGTTTTATTAACGAACCCAGCATGAAATCGAGCCTGAAGTTCCTGCGTCGGACGCCCTGGGCACGTAAAAAGGTGGAAGCGCTTTACCTTGAGAATCTTGATAAATTCAGGCAACAATAAAATTTATAAAACATCGGGACATGCCTAATTAAACCTTTGTATGCATGCCCGATGCCTTGCTTATTTTCTACTCCATATCCTTTTCTGCTTTATCAGCTTTATCAGATACTGCTTTTTCTTTAGCGGTATAACCCAAATCCTCAATGGCTTTTTGTAAAAGGGCCACGCTGTTTTTATCGTCGCGAAAAAGAAAGGTAATTTCTTTTTTTTCAAGGTCAACCTTTACATCTTTCACTCCTTTTTCGTAAGGCAGGTTTTTCATCATCACCTTTTCACAGTGGTGACAGGTTAAATTTACTTCAAAGGTTACCTTCTTTATCAGTTCGGTTTTTTGAGCTGTTGTGCTTATGGTTACAAGCATCAATAAAGCTCCAATTACATATCCTAAGTTTTTCATTTCAAATATATTTAATTGGTTCAACAGATTATTATCTTTTGTCGAGTGTGTATTTAATTCCCACGTAAAACATACGTCCGTAAATCGGTCCCCAAATCTGGCTGGCATCGAATTCGTCGCCAAACGGAAGCGAAGGATCGATTATGGGGTTTTCCTGAACAATTCCGGTCAGGTTTTCGCCTCCGGCATAAAAACTCCAGTTGCGGTAATTTTTGGTTACCTGGGCAATTAAGGTGGCGTAGTTTACTGAAGTTTCGGGGCGTATGTTTTCTGTCCGGTTTCCCGATGTATTGGGCAAAGTACTTTGTCCATGAAGCTGAAGCGTGGCATCGAACTGCCATTTATCCATGTGGGTACGGTATTGGGCCGACAACATACCTTTATACCGGCTAATCATGGGAACATTTCTCAATTCGCCATTGTAAGTAGCTTTCACATCGTTGTAGCGAAAAGCTGTAGTTACTTCAAAACGTTCAAACAGTTCATAGAATAGCTCTGCCTGTGCACTTTGGGCGTACGATTTCCCGTTCAGTGCATCGAAATAGGCAAAACCGGTGGTGCGGTCCAGGTCAACAATCAGTTGTTGTTCAAAATCGGTACGGAAGTATTCCAGGGTTACTTGCATATTGCGTAGTCCTAAGGGAATTTCGTTTACCAGACTAACGCCGTAATTCCAGGCTTCTTCGAGTAGTTGGGTTTCGTTCAGCACCAATTGACGCGAACTGGCCAGTAACTGGGAGTTTTCATTAATTGCCGAAGCGGTGCGGTAGCCTTTTCCTACCGATGCCCGAAGTGTGGTAAAGGCCTCAAAATGGTATTTGGAATGCAGGCGCGGTGTAAACATGTTTCCGTGCAAAGAGCTGTAATCGTAACGCATACCGGCTAAAAATGAAAAGCGTTCCGAGGGAATGTAATTGTATTCCAGAAAAGCACCGGGAACCCATTCTTCGTAGCCTTCTTTGCTTGAATTCAATACCTCGTTGTTCTTATCGGCGGTAAGACTAAGTCCGGTATTGAAAGTATGTGCTGTATTTCCGATATACGATTGAAAAATCAGGTTCGAATAAAGGTTTTGTTGTACAGCATCGTAAGCATTTGTTCCATAAAACGATTGGCGTTCGAAGTGGTTAAAACTGTTAATCCAGCCAATGCTGGTCGCTGGTCGGTCGAATACGTGTCCCAGTTTGGCAAAGGCATTCCAGCGGGTTACATCCACGTTTATGCCATAAGCACTTTGTTCGTCAGCTGTTTTGTTATGGTCAAAAGCAGTTTGACCGCCTTTACGGCTTTCATCCACCACCGAAATTCCCATTTTTAGCGTGGTATTTTCGTTGGTATAATTCCAACGATTCATAAGGTTTATTTGATTCGACAAAGGCCGGTCCAGAAAGCCATCGTTGTTCATGTCGATTTCACGTAGGCTGCTGCCGCCATGCAATAGGAGCGAAGTACTCCATTTATCGTTCAGCGGTAAAGCATAGGTTACATTGCTTTCAATTTTGCCGTCCTGATTACCGTAGGCATAAAAGCTCAGCTTTTCCAGTCCGTCGGGTTCTTTGTACTGAATGTTTATTTGTCCGGTTAGCGATTCGTAACCGTTTTTAACCGCGGCTGAACCTTTTGATACCTGAATGCTATGCAACCAGGTTCCCGGAATATATTCCAGTCCAAAAGCCGATTCAGCTCCGCGTAAGATGGGAATGTTTTCCATCATTAGTTGTGAGTAACGTCCGCTTAAACCCAGTAGTTTAATTTGTTTGATGCCTGAAACTGCATCGGCAAACGAAACATCGACCGATGCGTTGGTTTCAAAACTTTCCGACAGGTTACAGCAGGCGAATTTTGTAAGCTCTTTATTGGTGATGGTTTGCGTCATGATGGGGTTTATTTTTGACAAATGCGTCGATTGCACGCGCTCGCTTACCGTAACTTCGTTTAGTTTGCTGCCCGCACTCAAATGAACCCTAAGCTGGCTTTTACCTGAAACATCGATAGTATCGGTTTGATACCCCACATAACTGAACACAAGCGTGTTCTTTCCTTCGGGTTGTTCCAGTTTAAAGTAACCCTCGGCATTGCTAACTGTTCCCACGGTGGTCCCCGCCCAAAATATATTTACACCAATAAGCGGCTCGTGTTGATGTTGATCGAAGACCCAACCTTCGACCGGTTTTGCCTCCATACTTTTAGAGTTTAATAATGCTACCCACAATAGCATTACATAACATGTATTTCTCATTAACTTCTTCTTTATTTTATTTATGAAACGCAAATTTCAAAAAAGCAAAACTTTCGTTTTTCACTTCAGTTAAATCCATAGAATTTTTAGAAACAGCCGTTCTACAAGACGTCAGAAAGCAGTCTCACTAAGTAATCAAAGAAGAAATACCTGAATCATCACCAGTAATTCGGGCGTTGATGGGGGGTGTGGTGAAATTAAGCGGGAAAAAACGATTGATGCACTTAGGGTTTGTGGTTCCACAAGAGCAAACAAAAAAGGAAGCAGATTAAAAACCAGGGGTTTTTGTTCCACTTTATGTTGCGAAATCAATGTTTCCGTATCCAGTTTTACCACCTGCTGATGGTCGAAACAACAGTCCGTATTGTTTGCTTTACTGGTGCAGCTTGTGGGTTCAATTTCCAAAGGGAGCGTGCAACAGCTTGTTTTTTCAACTAACCTATTTGGATCTTCACAATCGGATGCCGGAACCAGCAACGAGTAGTTGGTAAACTGCTTATGTGTGCATGTATGGCTGTATACGCGCAAACCGCTGGTACTTATAAGAACCAGACCTGCCAGCAAAATTGCCAGACCTCGAATACTATATTTTTGCACTTTATTCATAATTACAGGCGGCAAAAATAGGAGTTTCTTTTGAATACTGCTGTTAAAAAGGTGTTAAAGCTTTTGGAAACTGTAGTTGACTATAGCTTATGTTGCTTGGAAAAGTCGCAAATTCAATCTGTTTTAAGTTTCAGTTTTAACATCAATGCATAAAACAAATAAGGCATTAGGCTTTAACACACCTTAGCACCAAGCAAGGTTCAATACGTGTTATCTTATATTTATTTGTACGGATTGATGTTTTATTGTAATTTTGCACGTGTAGATTGATAATTAAAACAAGGTGTTATGAATACTAAATTGACATTAACTATTGAGCACTCATTGATTGATAAAGCAAAGAAATATGCAAAAGGAAAGGGAAGAAGTCTTTCCGATATAATCGAAAATTATCTGAAAGTGATTATTAAAGAAGACAATGTTAAGGTGATTGATTCTACACCTATTGTATCTTCCTTGAGAGGTGCATTTAAAGCACCTAAAGATTTTGATTATAAAAATGAGTTAGCAAAAGAATTATCAGAAAAATACTTATAGATGGACAAAGTATTAATTGATACCGATGTAGTTTTAGACTTTTTCTTTGACAGAGAACCCTTTGCTGAATATGCATCTCAAGTGTTGGGATTATGTGAGAGTAATCAAATCAAGGGTTTTGTGACGCCAGTTATTTATAGCAATGTTTATTATTTGCTTCGGCAAACTGCCCGACATGATAAAGTAATTGAAAATCTTAAACAATTACTTATGATTACTGATGTATTGTTAATGGATAGAGAAGTCGTCAGTAGCGCACTTAATTCAGGATTTAAAGATTTTGAGGATAGCTTGCAGAATTTTGCAGCGATGAAAAATGGAGCAATTGATGTAATTCTGACCCGGAATTTAAAGGATTATAGTAAAAGTGAGATAGGTGTTTTGACTCCGGAATCCTATATAAAATCAATAATTGCCAGCCGCTAATACACAACTTTGCAAAAGCCGGTATTAGTAGTTATTTGTTGCATTCCTTTCACTTTCTGGCTTATATCAAAAGATTGGGGAATTGCCCGCATGCCCTCAATAGTTATACCTGTGCTTGTGATACTGGTTTTAAGGTAAATTGTATTAGGGCATGATTATTGGGTTATTGCGATTGGACGTCCAATTATAAAATAATTTATTAATCAACTAAAATTCGCAAAATGAAAAAAACTCTATTAATCTTGTCTTGCCTTTCCATGTCTTATTTTATAATGGCTCAGGAAGCTGTAAAGCAAAAGGAAATAGGATTAGTATTCAGCAATCCGGATGATTTTGGTTTTACTTATAAACGGATACCTACAAATCGTTAGGGCGATTTAATACCTTATTTATCTCAGGTGCGAATAGAATGAGCGAACCAACGGACAGTGTAATCTATAAGGGTAGTACTATTGGATTTGGCCTTAAGCTGGGAAAAGAATATCGGAAGCCCATCGCTTATAAACTGGAATTAAGCTATGGCATGGATGTTTCATTCCGCTATTCATGGTCAAAAGGTGAACGTGACGACAAAACTATCAGTGACAGGGATGGGCTTAGTAAAACAATCGTGTATGAACCAGGCATAAATTTGGTTTTTGGATTAAATTATGTTATAAATGATAGTTTTTCGCTAGGAGAAGAATTGTTACCGCACCTGACTTATTGAATAACTACATGGTTAAGTGCATTTTATAGTAATAATGATATCAATGAGAAGGAAGAATATCAGCATGAGATTAACTACGGTTTATCAAATTCTTCCGTTTTACTATCCTTAGTATATCGGTTTTAATCCTCCTTCGCGTTACGCTGTAGCCGATGGTACGGTGTGGTTGAATTCCCCGGGGTTTAATCTGAAATTGTACATAGTACCCCGCAAATCAACCCGTTAGCCCATAAGTACAAAATATTGCGACTCCTTGCCCAAGCCGTTGAAAGATCCCTTACACTTATGCGAGAGCTTACCCTAACTTTCGAGTGACCCTTTACACTTGTGCATGACCGATGAATTGCTGATTTGCTATTTCATTTTCTTGTCTGCTTTAGCAGGTTCTCCTTTAATAAATGGATTGTTTATGATTTACAACATATAAAAATAAATATGTGATTTGTTACAAATCTATATATTTACATCCAACTAATTCAGTTGGATAACTTGTATACATGAAAATAAACTCAAATATACGATACGGATTAAGAGCTATTATTGAAATAGCCAATAGCCCGAAGCCTGTTTTACAAAGAGAAATTGCAGAAAGGCAAGAAATTTCCCTGAATTATCTTGACTCCATTATTGCTGGACTTAAGAATTCAGGTTTAATCGTAAATTCTGGAGGAAAAGGAAGCGGATACATTCTGGCAAAGAAAGCAAAAGATATTACAGTTTATCAGGTCTATTGTGCATTTAGTCCCGACCTTCAACTGGTGAATTGTTTTTGTGATACAAATGAATGCCAAAGGTCAAATAATTGTCCCTCAAAGGACTATTGGTTTGAATTAAATTCAAAGATTAAAGAACTCATGAGCAGTAAAACGATTAAAGAGCTTATGAACAATGATATTTTAATTAATCAGTAACAATTTATACATATTATATTAATTTTTAAATTCAGATTTATGAAACAAATTAGATGGTTTTTATCAGTGGCACTTATAACAGCTACTTTTTTTACAAGTTGCAACAACGATGAGGAACCCGATCCTAATCAAATTGCTTTTGAAAATGCCAGTATTGCTAATGGTGGCATCATGTACGATAAATTTTGGAGTACAGAATCAAATTTTGATCAAAACAATACCAATTTGGCAACTTTAAATGACAAAGCTGATTTTTTCAGATGTAAGCAATGCCACGGTTGGGACGGTTTAGGCAGTAACGGAGCCTATATAAACAGAGCTCCAAAAACTACCAGGCCAAATGTAAGTGCATTGAACCTTTATAACCTGGCTCAAAATAAAACATCAAAAGAATTATTTGATGCTATGAAAGCAACAAACGGACGTAGAGATATTTCTTATGATTTGTCAACCTACGACCCTGCAACAAATTATACTGAAGGTGACAAAATGCCGAATTTTGGCCAATTATTAACCGACGCACAAATTTGGGATATTGTAAAATTCATGAAAGAAGGGATGTTTGATGTAACTGAATTGTATGATGCCACTTATACCGGAGAATACCCAACCGGCAGTTTTGCTTTATCGAACATAGGTAAAAATGGAAACGAAGCAAATGGGAATAACCTATATACTGAAAAGTGTGCTGCTTGTCATGGAGCCAATGGTTCAGATATTGATTTAGGCGGAAGCACTGCTGCTGGTAAATTTACCCGTAGCAAAGCTTATGAAGTTCAGCACAAAGTTAAATATGGTCAACTTGGTTCATCAATGAAAGGTGAGTTTAATATGACGCTTTCAGAAATAAAAGATTTGTATAAAGCATTAGCAAACGAAACTAATTTTCCTAATTAATTTTGTGTTAATAAACTAAAAATGCCGCTTCTAAAATGTAGCGGCATTTTTAGTTTTAGCAAAATAAAGTGCCCATGTTATTAACCAGCCTTGTAATTTTTGATTTAAGAATTATGTATTGCTGCTTTTGTTATCATGAAAGCAAACCGTTAAATCATTTACAATAAACTACCCTAATTAAATTCTTCCAAAAACTTTCAAATTAAAGAGCAGCCTTCGGGTTCTCTATGTTTAACTTTTACTGCCCGGATAGGTAATGAAATTACTTAGCACAATTTCGGTTACATGCCGGGTTTGTTTGTTTTTATCTTCGTATTGCCGATAGGTTAACCTGCCTTCAAGGGCTACTTCTTTACCTTTTTGCAGTTCTTTTTCGGCTACATCGGCCAGTTTTCCCCAGGCTACCACATTGTGCCATTGGGTTTCTGTCTTGGTCTTGCCATTTCCGTTACTAAAGCTTTCGTTGGTTGCCACCGTAAACTTGGCCAGCTTTTTTCCACTTTCAAAACTTACAATCTCAGGATTCATTCCTAAATTTCCTACCAATTGTACTCGGTTCCTTGTTGTCATAACGCATTAATTTAAGTGAATAATTAAATTTACTGATGCAAATATGAAGTGCTTTTACCCCCCGATTCGGTTAATAAATATTTACTGTTGCTTAACTTTCGTTTAAAACTGTTTGTAAGTGTTTTAAATTGCTTATATCTTTGTTTAGCTGTAAATTAAAATTCAATCCCATGACTGAAAAAAGAACCTGTCCGGTTTGTGGCGATTCGATTATCGGAAGAGTCGATAAAAAATTCTGTTCCGACCAATGCCGCAATACCTTCAATAACGAACGCTACAGCACCAGTAACGCCCGGGTATTGAAAATTAATCGGCAACTGAAGAAAAACTATGCCATTCTTAAAAGCCTGAATACAACCGGCAAAACCAAAGTAAAGCGGAGCAAACTGTTGCACGAAGGCTTCGATTTTGAACTGATAACCGGTATTTACGAAACCCAAAAAGGAAATACCTACCGTTTGTGTTACGATCAGGGTTACCTGCCCCTTGACGACGATTATTATTTGCTGATTAAATGGGAATTATAGTACTTTAAAATAGCTTTTAAGGCACATAGCTGAGCTTTTATATAAGCAATTACTGTTATTATAAATTTTACAAGTTTTCAATAAAATTGCATTGGGCGTTTTGACACCCAATTTCAATTAACTACATTTGAAAAAACGCAACAGGGGAATCATAGGATTATCGTAAAGCTATGTTCGATTTGTATTCATAAACCATTGGAAATAATGAGTCTGGCAGAAAAGATTTTAAAATTAGCAGAGCAAATAGCAGTTAAAAAGCATCACGCTCCGGTCGATTACGATGAACAAAAAATTAAAACCATAGATGAAATTGAGTCGAGCATACCTAGTGGCTCCGTTTTGATGCTTAGCGGTACTGCTGTCGAAAGTCGTTTGATTGAAGAAGTGGACGGGACCGATTTTAGTCATGCTGCCCTAATGGTACGCTTTCATAAGCATAAAAACCTTCACTTATGGACGGCTGATACGGTAAATATTTTGCCCGATCAGATAAAAAAAGAAGAAGATAAAAACCATCCGGGTACACATTTGCTTGATCTGAGATCTTACCTGGCTTCTTTGGATAAAATCTACCCTTCGCCCGATGGTTCAAAATACCGTTTTGCTGTAGCCCGACTCAAAGGAGTTTCGGTGGACGAAAAGAAGCTTTGGGAGACAATGTACACCTACGATGGAACACCTTTCACACCAACCAGCGAGGAGTTTATTCATTTTATCGAAGGACAGCTAAATATCGACTCCGGAATACATAATTCGTTTTGTGCCCAGATGGTGGCCCGAACTTATCAGGAAATGGGTTGGTTAACACAAAAGCATCCGGCCAACTATTTTAATCCGGGTATCTTTTCCAAAACCCATACCATTAATGCATTAATGCAGGGCAGGGCCCGGCTCGAAACTCCTGAATATTTTAAATTAAATGACTGAGAACATTAGTTAAACCATCTGAAAATAAAGATACCAACACAGGAAAGGAAGTATGAAAAATCAGAAAAAAGAAATAAAGCAGCAATTCAACGAATTTATTTACGAGATTACCTATAAAAACCTATGGTTAACCAGCGGATTTATAGTATTGGTGGTGGGATGGTTTGCCTGGTCCGATATAAACATTCGCCATAACATGCAGGCATTTTATACGCGCTTGTTAACCTTGTTTTTAGCTTTAAGCTTGATGGTTTTTCAACTCTTGACCGGAAATAAACACAAGCCGCTTAAGCATAAGTTATACAATTTATTAATAGCAAGTGCTTTAATAATGATGTACGCCAAGTACCTGGTGTATTTGCCTTATGAAGGCACGGCCTATACCGTGTCGGGCATTATTCTGGTTATTTTTCTTATCTCGCTTGAGCTAAAAACTGATTTTCTGAATACGGCACTCATTTATTTTCTTCCCACGCTGGTTCTGTTAATCATCGTATTCTTTTTTGCCCGGCTGCCCGAATCGAAAGTGGTAAATTTTTCGAATCTTTTTCCCATGCTTATTTTGGGCTTTTTGGCCAACCGTATTCAATACAGCCTGCGTTTTAAGCTCTTCGAATCAAATTTTTTTCTGGAGTTGGAGAAACAAACTACCAGTCAGTTGTACGATGAAAGCCTTGAATTGAACCACCAGTTACATCAGCAGAACGAAGAAATTGAAGTACAAAAACAAGCAATCGAGGAAAAAAACCTTAGTTTGGAACGACTCAACGAGGCAAAAGACAAGTTTCTTACCATTGTTTCGCACGATTTAAAGACTCCCTTTAATGCTTTGGTAGGTTATTCTCACCTGTTGCAAACCGAATTCGATGAACTGGGTGTTAACAAGCAAAAAGAATACATTGCTGTTATTCACAATAACATTAACAGAACTCACCGAATGTTAGACAATTTGCTACTGTGGGCTGAAACACAAATACAACAGTACCGTTTAAAGTTAAAACCCGATAATATTTACAACATAGCCGAAGACACGATGGGCTTTTTACAACACACTGCAAAATTAAAACAAATCGATTTGCTGAACCTGGTCGATAAAAATCTGCGGGTCAATGCCGATAAAAACATTATTGAAACCGTGCTCCGTAATTTGCTTTCGAATGCCATTAAGTTTTCACATAAAAACGGGGTTATTGAAGTTAAAGCCCGGGAATTACCAGTAATTAATGATAAGCATCTGATTCAAATTACGGTAAGTGATTCCGGGGTGGGGATGTCGCCCGAAAAACAGGCAAGGCTGTTTAGTATAAAAGAAAAGGTAAGTACCAAAGGAACCGAAAACGAATCGGGCACCGGGCTGGGCCTGCTTATCTGCAAAGAACTGGTGGAACGCCACGGAGGCGAAATTTCTGTTGAAAGCATCGAAAATAACGGAAGCCGTTTCAGTTTTACTTTTCGTACCGATAATGCTTCGGAGGTATAAACTACTTTAGAATGCGTCCATCTGTTTTGAGTTATTTAAAAAACTGGTCTTTGTTCTCAATAAACACACTCAGACTCAGAATTTTTGCATAGCCCCCGCTGGCCAGGGTGTTCAGTGTACTCAGGTGCACATCGCTGGCTTTTATTACCTGATTATTAAAGCTAAGGTCTTTGGTGGCGCAGGCATCTTCAATTACGGTGCATTCAAAACCATAATCGTGAGCCGCCCGAACAGCCGCTTCGAGACACATGTGGGTTTGCATACCCACCAGTACCAAACGTTCAATGCCATTGCTTTGTAAATAGTGGAGTAAATCGGTACCCAAAAAGCTGTTTACCTCGGTTTTGGTAATTACTTTCTCTTGCGCCAGGGGTAATACATTTTCATGAATATCAAAACCTTTGTTGGCTTTGTGCCTTATATGGACTACCAGTTTTTGATTTTCCCGAAAGAGTTCAAGCACTTTTTTGGCATTGCGACTGGCACCTTCGGCATTAACCAATCCGGGCCCGTCGCCTGGAAAATAAAAGTTCTGTATATCGACCAGCAATAAGGCTGTTTTCTTTGAATTATTGGTTGCTGATTGGGCATTCAGCACAAAGGGAAGGAGCAGCAGTAGCAGCATACGCATAAGTTTTTTCATGGCAGTATTTTTTTGTGAAACCTTGAACATAAAATAAAAATTAAAGAACTTAAAGGTAAGGTTTTCTTATTAATTTTTTTATCGGTATAAACAAACTACCCTGAATAAGCACGTTTAATATTGGCTTTTAATATAATTTCTGTTATCTTACCAGCTCAACGTTCATTATATGGATTTTAGATGCACTTGTTTCGAATAGGAGGCAGGTGTGCTATTTTTTTTATCCTTACAAGAGTAAGTTGAAAACTTAAAAATAAAATTTGATGCACAGCAGTTCCATTATCACGTTAAATCAGGCAGCAGTTAATAACAACTTAAAATTCTTAAAACAGAAATTGGGAAGCCGGGTCATTATTTCGGCCGTGGTAAAAGCCAATGCCTACGGGCATGGTATTGAACAGATGGTACCTTTGCTGGAACAGGCCGGAGTAAACCACTTTTCGGTTTTTGATTATACCGAAGCTTCGCGCGTGGCCCAAAGCCTTGAACATACCTGCCCGATTATGATTATGGGCTGGGTATCGGACAGCGATTTAAAGGATGCCATTACCCGGGGTTTTGAATTCTTTGTTTTTAATCTGGAACGCCTGAACAAAACCTTTGAATTAGCTAAGGAACTTAAAATAAAAGCAAAAATACATATTGAGGCCGAAACCGGAATGAACCGTTCGGGTTTAAACCTTCAGGAATTAAAAGAAGCACTTAACCGCTTGCACCAAAACCAGGAGTATTTTGAACTGAAAGGTTTTTGTACGCATCTGGCCGGAGCCGAAAGCATAACCAATTACTACCGCATTCAGCAGCAAATAAAAAGGTTCCATCGCATGGAGGATATGGTTGAGGCTTCGGGTTTTAAACCCGAAGTTATACACATGGCCAATTCAGCTGCTGCTTTTGTTTATCCGAAAACCCGCATGAATTTGGTTCGGGTGGGTATTATGCTTTACGGATTTTGGTCGAGTACCGAAACCTTCATTCATTATGTAAATAGCAAAGTAAACAAAACAGATCCCTTGCAGCGCGTACTCGACTGGAAAAGTCAAATAATGGCGCTTAAAGAGATAAAAACAGGTGAGTTTGTCAGTTACGGAACATCGTACCTGGCTCAGGCCGATATTAAAACCGCACTGATTCCTGTGGGATACAGTTGCGGTTACAGCCGTTCTTTAAGCAACCGGGGCCGCGTGCTTATTCGTGGCCACCGATGCAGTATTATTGGTGTGGTAAATATGAACATGATTATTGCCGATGTTACCAACCTGATCGATGTGGAGGTGGGCGACGAGGTGGTAATTATTGGTAAACAAGGCGATTTGGAAATCAAAGTTTCGGCCTTTGGCGACAGTAGCAATCAACTAAATTACGAAGTACTGGCCCATATGCCCGACAAAATTCAGCGAACCGTATTAAAATAAGGGTTTCGATAAATCTACCATAAAATTGCACGAAAGAATAAGGGTTAAAAATACCTGAATAGTTCTTCAATAATTTCCAGCCCGGCCCGCGATGAGGATTCTTCAAACACGACCAAGCCCTTTTTAGTCGATAGCTTTACCGTGACCGTTGAATCAATACTTTCTTTAATTCTTCGGTTCATGCTTCCTCGTGATGGAGCAATAAGGGTACCCGCATTTTTTATCCGGGCCTGAACCGATAAACGGTAGTTTTTATACGCTAAATGAATCTGTAAAATGTCATCGTGAAAAAGCAGCTTATCGATTTTTGAACCGTTGTAGGTTGAAAAGCGGAAAAACTGACCATTAAAATACAAAAAGGCAATAAAGCCCATAAAAAATTTTCCCAGCCAGGGAATTTTTGCCACCGAAACAAAGAGTGAGGCTTCAGAATTCTTAAAAGAATTCGATTGGAGCCAAATCCAGCACGAGGGAAAAGAGGTTCCCCAGTCTTTTTCAATATAGCCTTTGCCATTATTAAAGTCAATTTGGGCATTGTTTATGGTTAGCTCACCCTTTAACCTATGATTAACTGAAACCACTCCGTGGTAACATTCCATAAAGGGAACAAACGAGTACCAGCCCATTATCCCCGGATTCATTATTGAAGCGGGATAGGGGGTTATTCCATCAAAATGCAAGGTGCCTTTTACTGTCAGGTCAGCATTTGCTATATCGAGTTTAATGTAGTCTTTACAAAAAACACTGGTCCCAACCTGAATATGCAGTTTTTTCTTTTCCCATTTAAACTGGTTAAGCGGATAAGAAACATAATGGGTTTCGCCCGATATGCCGTTAATTACCTGAATAAAGCTATGCGGGTCGTTTTCAGATAGCGAAATGCCAGGAATAAAAGCATATACCTGATTCAGATCGGCCGATACCTGTTTAAAATACCATCCTTCGAAATATTTTTTCTTGCGTAACGATCCTTGAAATATTTCGGGCTTAAGCAATTTGATCATGACAAATAATTTTTTTAAAAGGTACTTATTTTACAGGATTTATGCAGTTGCAAGCATTAAAAAAGTTGAAATATTGGGATGAAGTGAATGGTTAGCTGAGATAAAATTTAAACAGGATACAAGTAAAGGTTAGGGAACCGGAACATAACACAGCACGTACCGCGAGAATAAAATGTAAAAACCTACTTGCTGTAATATTTATTTTGCCGGGAAGGGAATAGTAACCCAATTAAAAGCCAATTTTTTGAAATAAAAAAACCGGGAAGTATCCCGGTATTTTGCTTAGCTGACTTTTCGTTCAGCATGCTTCAGTTCTTTCTTATTTCGTTTTAATCGTTTAAAGGCATCTTGCAATTTGTCTTTTAAATTACTCGAGATTTCTTTCTCATCGTTCTTTTTTGCGCGTTTTAGTTTTTTGTTAATCTTACTGGCCCTTACCCAGGCTTTTTCAACTTTTCGCTCTGCAATTTGAAGTTTCTCTTTCTTCTTCAGTTTTTCAACGGGATCAACCATGATATATCGGATTTAATTAAACGAATAATTGTAATATATAACAAAAGTTTTGCTTTAATGGTTTTGAAAAAGATGCTTTATTTTCCTCCTTTGTTTTTTTAAGGTTTTCAATTCTTTGTTTTGCTAAGCGGCTATAAATTAATGTTTTGATATTTCTCTTTCGGTGCTTTTAAAATACGTTTTTAATGCATTAAATACAAGAAAAAATTAGTTTTTTATAAAAAAAAAAACTCCCGTTTTAGCGGGAGCCTGATTGTTAGCTTAATACTTTATTCGTGGATGTTTTTCAGTAAGCATATGAGCCAAAACCTGCGACGGATTTTTGAACCGGCTGGTTAGCATCATAGCCGCAATAATGTACGGTTTATAGCTGGCCTGTTTAAAGAGTGGTACTTTATAGCGTTCAAAAACGCTTTCCTGAACTTCGCCCTTAGCGCACGAAACGCCGGTAATATCGGCCGGAAGGCAATGCAGGTAAAGTCCTTCGCCTTTTTTGGTTAATTGCATTTTTTCTTCGGTACATTCCCAATCCATGTGTTTGGCATTGTTGGCCAGACATTGTTTTTCGAGTTGTTCAAGTCCGGGCATGTCTTTACTAAGCAGCAGCTTTGTTCGTTCCTGCATTACGGCAAAAGGAGCCCAGCTTTTAGGATAAACAATATCGGCATTTTTAAAAGCTTCGTCCATGGAATTTACTTTGCGGAACGAACCCCCATATTTTAGCGCTTGTGCGCCGGCCAGTTGTTCCACTTCAGGAATCAGGTCGTAACCTTCGGGATAAGCCAAATCGACCTGCATTCCAAAACGGGTAAACAAACCTATCACGCCCTGAGGAACACTTAGCGGTTTGCCGTAACTGGGTGAGTAGGCCCAGGTCATGGCTACTTTTTTCCCTTTTAGGTTTTCAATACCGCCAAAATGATTAATCAGATGCAACATATCGCTCATACTTTGGGTAGGATGGTCGATGTCGGATTGCAGGTTAACAATACCGGGACGCTGCTCGAGAACGCCTTCACTGAATCCTTCGTCGAGGGCTGTGCCCACCTGGCGCTGGTATTTATCGCCTTCGCCCAGAAACATATCGTCGCGGATACCAATAAAATCGGCCATAAACGATATCATATTGGCCGTTTCGCGTACTGTTTCGCCATGGGCAATCTGCGAGGTTTTTTCGTCCAAATCCTGCACTTCGAGCCCCAGCATATTGGCGGCCGATGCAAATGAAAATCGGGTGCGGGTGGAGTTATCACGAAAGTTGGATATGGCCAGTCCCGAGTCGAAACAGCGGGTACTGATATTGTTTTGACGCAGGTAGCGTAAGGCTTCGGCAACCAGAAAGACTTGTTGCAATTGTTCGGGCGATTTTTCCCAGGTTAAAAGAAAATCTTTGCCGACATTACCGTCGCTGAGGCCGGCCAGTTGATTCAAGATGTTTTTTATTTCCATAAACGGTTTATTTCAGTACAAAATTAATTCATTTTATTTCGACAGGTTTTCAGCCAGTTCGTAGGCAAAAGCTGCGTAAAAAGCCGATGCTTTTACCAGATGCTCTACAGGTACTTTTTCGTTGGGTGCATGAGCCATCACTTCGTTTCCAGGACCAAAACCTATTAAAGGAATTCCGTAGTATCCATTAATGGTAACACCATTGGTCGAGAAAGTCCATTTATCGACCACCGGAGCCTGATTAAACAGTTTTTGAAACGAGCGGACACCGGTTTGCACCATGGGGTGCGACTCTTCGATTTTCCATGTGGGATAGTATTTTTCCATGCCGTATTTAAGGCCGGTATAGGCGGTTTCTTCGTAGTAAAGCACTTCAACCTTTGCGTTCATACCCTTAACTATGGCTTCAATTTCGGCCACGGCACTTTCTTTGGTCTCGCCCCAGGTTAAACGACGGTCTAAATGAAAGTATGCATAGTCGGCAACGGCACAAAGCGATGGGCTGCCCGACTTAATTTCAGAAATGGTAACCGTACCTTTTCCTAAAAAATCGTCCGCTTTGATGCGGTCGTTAAGTTTTTCAATTTCCAATGCTGCTTTTGCGGCTTTGTATATGGCGTTTTCGCCCCGTTCGGGAGCTGAACCGTGGCACGATACGCCGTAAAAATGTACGCCAATTTCCATACGTCCGCGGTGACCGCGATAAATGTTCAGGTTGGTAGGTTCGGTGCTGATGGCAAAGTCGGGTTTCAGGCCTTCTTCTTCAACCAGGTATTTCCAGCAAAGACCATCGCAATCTTCCTCCATAACACTTCCCACAAAATAAATGGTAAGATCTTTATCGAAGCCCAGTTCCTTAAGTATTTTTCCACTGGTTACAAAAGCTGCGGCTCCGCCTTCCTGATCGACAGTTCCCCGTCCGTGCACGAATCCATCTTTAATAAGACCTGAATAAGGATCAAAATCCCAGTTCTTCAATTGTCCGGTATCTACGGTGTCCATATGAGCATCAATGGCCAGAATTTTTTTTCCGCTGCCGATGCGTCCGATAACATTTCCCAATCCGTCGATACGTACTTCGTCGAATCCGGCTGCTTCCATTTGTTTTTTTAGTTCGAGTTGTACCTCTTTTTCACCCATACTGAGCGATTTTATCTGAACCAGTTTACTGAGGTTGTTTGCTGTGTAGTCGGCATATTGAGATGCCAACGCGTTAATTTTATTTGTTATATCCATTAGTGTTTGTTTATTTGAATTGGTTTTGTTCAAATATATGGTCTTTTTTCATTTAATACAATGATATACTGGGACAAAATTAGGAAAGCAGGTATTATTGCAGGAAGTATTTAGTATTCAGACTTCAGTTCCCAGACACCGGTATCCAATTAACAATGGGTAATGAACAATTAGTAATGGGAAGTGTAAAATAAACTCTGTCTGACTTGGAAGTGTATAATAAACTCTGTCTGACTTTTTTATTCTTAATATTCAAATCTACTGTTTTTTTTGATTTCAACTCTTAAATTGGCTATTTCGGTCAGAACATGCCACTATTCACTTTTCACTTTTCACTTTCCACTCTTCACTCTTCACTTCTCACTCTTCAGTGTTCACTCTTCAATGTTCACTCTTCACGCTTCATATAATTCTGTTGTTGAATGATAAGCACTTTTTCGGAGTCTTCGAGGTGCAGGTAGCCGTAGTCGTAGCAAAAATAATAGAGGTTATCTTTGGAACTTTTCCAGGTATGGGTATAGTGGGTAAAATCCATGCCCAGCTTGCTGAGAAAATCTTTTCGGACGGTTGCTTTTCCCAAAGGACAAGCTGTACGCAGTGCGCTGCGGTTTGTTCGGAGTTGTTTATTGATTTTGCGAATGTAAGCCTCGGCTGCATTGGGTTTGTTGTTATGGTAAGCACTTTTGCAATAGGCATTGCAAAACTGTTTGTCGCTGCGTCCTTGTAAGGCTTCGTTACAATACAGACAATAACGGGTTTCTTTTTGCATGCTAATGTTTTTTTTGGACAAACTAATTTCGCACTTTTTTGTGATTTTTAGAAGTTTTATACGCTTAATTACGTTTCTATTCGCTTAAAAAACCTTTACGGTCTTATTCCTTTTTTAATTTGCTTCGCAAATTTGATTTTATTGAAGCTTTATGGAAGCGAGAACAACCATTTATTTAAACAAACGCAGGCATCGGCCCACCGGGCTCGATTACATTGTTTTGTATTATAAGTTCCAACCGCTTATTGATGAGCGTATTATACTAAACGACTGGATTGCTTTTGATGTGTATTTTGGGGCCTATTGTACTCCCTATTCGGAGCAAAAGGTGGCCTTATTGCACGACATTTTTTCGGATATTGCCCGGGTAAATGATTATTATTTGCATGCATTGCCCCGTTTTTCGGTAAGTGGTGTCGAGATTAACGGGCCGGTGTATTTCAGGAATCCGCTTAAGCGCATCGATAAACTGGGTGAGGTTTTGCTGGTCCCATCCAGGCATGGTCAGGAGGCTTATGTTTTGATTCGCTATAGTGAAAACAGAGCAATTACAAGGCTTATAAAAGAATTACCTTTTGTACAAAAATATGATTTTGCCGCAAGCTATGGATTTAAGGCAAAACGAAGCCTGTTAAAGGAATTTGTGGTAAAAACCGAGTCGCACTTAAAAATAAAACTGCATCATCAGCTTACGGTTACCGATTTTGAGATTCGGCAATTGTTACTGGAGCAGGCGTATAAAAAAACAGCTGAATACAAATCCTGTCCGGTTGGGTATTTAAAGTTTATGTATGCAAAAAACTATAGTTTGAATACCATTACAACTTACCATTTTTATTTATTGCGGTTTATCAATTCGTTTCCGAAAAACTCCATTCAAAACATCGATCGTTTTGGCGAAGCACATATTAATGCGTATCACGAGACGATGATAGAAGATAAATCCTACAATTCGAAAACGGTGAATCAGAGTTTAAGTGCCATACGTTTGTATTACGAAAAACTGGTTGGGGTAGTGGTTGACGATAAAACCCTGGTTCGGCCCAAACGAGAAAAGACCGTGCCGGTGGTATGGAGTCGCGAAGAAGTTGGAGCTGTACTACGGCAAGTGACCAATATAAAGCATAAGGCGCTATTATCGGTCATTTATTCGGCCGGATTGCGTGTGGGAGAGGCAACGCGTTTAAAAATAAGTGATGTAAACTCGGAACGAATGCAGATTCGCATTGAACAAGGAAAGGGAAAAAAAGACCGTTATACCATACTGGCGAGAACCACGCTGGCCATATTACGGGATTATTTTAAAGTATATAAACCCAAAGAATATTTGTTTGAAGGGCAGTATGGCGGAAGGTATTCTGATGCGAGTATCCGTAAGATATTGAAAGAAGCGATGGAGAAGTGTCCCCACATATTGGTAGGTGGCCTGCATACTTTACGGCATTCGTTTGCCACGCATTTGCTGGAGTCGGGCACTGATTTACGTTATATTCAGGGATTGTTGGGTCATTCGTCGAGCAGGACCACAGAGATATATACACATATTAGTAATGCACATTTACAATTAATAAAAAGTCCGATAGATGGTTTGGATGTTTAACGATAATATGTATATTCGTAGTAATAAAACTGAGAAAAGCGCACGAATGAGTAATGAGATAATGGAAATAAAGGGAAGTAAGGTGCGTTTATCTTGTAGTTGGCAGCAAGTGTAACCAGAGAACCAGCATTGACATATTCAGATGACTAACACCAATAAAATTGAATAACTAAATTATGGACATAATATTTTTACTTGGTGCAATTCAGGCTTTCTTCTTTGGTGTTTTACTTTTAGACAAAGGAACGAACAGGCTTCCTCCAAGATTGCTTTTGTTGTTTTTCAGCATAATTGGTTTTGTGTTGATTGAGCATTACTTATATCAAAGAAGGGTCATTTTCGAATACCCTCATTTGTTGGGACTTACTTATACTTTCCCAATTATATTAGGACCCATTTTGTTTTTTTATACTAAATCTTTGGTAAATGAAAATATTCCAATTTCGTTTCGAAATTTTTTACCTCACGCAGTACCCTTTTTATCCATAACCACTTTTTTAATTTATGACTTTTATTTTTTAAGCCCACAAGAGAAGTTAATTTATTACGAAAAAGAAACACAGGGAGATACTTCCAGTTTCATTTACATTGCGGAATTTTTTATTAATTTTTCAATTCCTTTCTATTCAATAGTTTCCCTTCTTT
>PHDD01000038.1 GCA_002840905.1 Bacteroidetes bacterium HGW-Bacteroidetes-4
TTCGGTGGGTCGGTTCCACCATCTCAATTAAAGCATGCAATACTATTTATTGCCGAAATACTGCTTCTTGGCACACGTAAGAAAAGTTGGGTAAGTCTGCTCCTCCTCTTTTTCGCATGCTGCCAAAAGAAGCATGCCTGCACCTAATATTATATAAGTTAATCGACTTGACATTCGCCGCTTATTGCTGTTCATGGTTTTCCTTCAATAAGAATTTATCATAGAGCAAAAGTGCTGCGGCGGCTGTTAGGCCAATGGCGCTTACCACATACCAGATGGAAGATGGATGGTATTTATCCCATAGTAACTGTGTCAGGCCGGCGGCATCGAGGTTAAACTCGGTGTAAGCCCGGGTAAACAGTTCCGACTGCGTAAGCCCTTCCACATCGATTCCCCGGTCAAGAAACTCACGCCGGAGCAGCGACACCTTGTCGGACATACGCTGATAAACGGGGCCAGAAACAATCCCGGCCAGGTACGAACCCAAAGCCACCGGCAGGTACGAACAGCCCATATAGAGCGCTACCTTGTCTTTGGGGGCAATGCGGCCAATGTATTCGGTAATTTTTGGACTGCCGGCCATTTCGCCAAAGCCAAAAATCAGGAGGCTGAAAATAAGGAAAAAGGGATTGTTGGTCATTAGTGCCATGCCCATCCCGATGGAAGCCACGATAAAACCGGTAATCATGGAGTTGATGGGCCGTATGCGCATAACCAGCGACGAAACCAATAACTGAAAAGCAATAATAAACAAGGCATCCATATTGGTAAAGTACTCGGCCTGGATGGTCCCGTCGGGGCTTCCAATTTTACTAATAAGCCAGGGAAAAACTACCTCGAGCTTCTGGTAAACCACCGTGGTATCGACCCATTGGGTGATAAATACCGAGAGGGTAAAAAAGAGCTGGTAATACATGCTCCAGAATCCGGCTACAATTACCAGGAACACCACCAATTTTAGGTCGCTTAAGGCGGTGAATATATTTTTAAAGATGCGGGCAATCGATGCTTTGAGCGATTCCTGTGTCAGGGTACGTTCCGGTTCATTATAGAAAAAAAGCACCAGCAGGTTTACCAGAATCAGTGCTGCCGACACATAAAACACCATCTGAAAAGCCGATTCGCTGAATTGCAAAGCCACAATAGGCCCGACAAAAGCACCAATGTTCACCATCATGTAAAAGATGCCAAAGCCAATCGACGAGGTTTCCTTGTCGGTGGTGCGGGCTACGGTAGCCGAAATAATGGGTTTAAATAAGGCTGCACCCAATGCTAAAAAAAGGTAATTGATAAAAACCGTGGCAAAGGAGCGGCAAAAAGGCATGATAACAAAGGAGGCAAAATAAATGCTGTAAGCAATCAACAAGGTTTTCTTAAAGCCAATTTTATCGGCAATAGCCCCGGTAATCAGGGGAAGCAAATACAGAATGGCTGTACCCACACCCATAATGGTTCCTTTCTCCGCCTGACTTAACCCCAGGGCACCCACATCGGTCGACAGAGTGAGGTAATTGGCAAAAAGCATGAAAAAGCCGTAATAGGCCCAGCGTTCAAACAGTTCCATGGTATTAGCCACCCAAAAGGTACGCGGAAAACGGGCAAAGATGGATAAGATTCCCGGTGATTTTTGCTTCATTGTTTGTTTAGTTTTGGTAAATGCGCCGGAAGATAGTTATAAACTTAGAAAAGTAAAAACCGGGGGCTGGCAAAAGTTGAAGTCGCAGCTTATTTGGCCCGGGCCTGATTTTCGTTTACCCGGAAAGCCACCATACGACGAATTAAATCGAAAGGCAGGGGTTTATTCAGTGGAAACTGCACCGAACCTTTACCTTGTTTGTATTTTGAAAGCTCGTCGGCAAAGGCTTCGTGCCCCGAAGGTGTGGCGTAAAAACCCAGATGCTTTTTAAAAGCCCCAAAATGTACCAGAGTTTTTACGTGGGTTTTAAAGGTTGGGATGCCATAGGTCAGACATTCTTCGGCCCCAGGAGCCAGTTCCCTGATAAGGTTCCGTACCTGCTTCAACAAGTTCTGCACTTCGTCGGTATAGTTTTGAATGTATTGGTCAATTTCATTCATAGATGTAGCTATTATGGATGAATAGTTTTAATAGTTGGGCTATCTATATAGAATAATTGCTTTTTCGTTAGTAAAATTTAGCACGAAATATAAACAAAGCTGCTAACCAATGGTTTTTGCCAGGTAAGGGTTTAGCGACTGACCGCCACAAAAAAGAAAGAAAACTGAAGCAACATCAGCAGCACAATGGCAACGGTTAAAACTGTAGCCAGCCGTTTGTACAAGGTTTGTTTCCGGATGAGTTCCTTAAAGTTTTGTTCGTCTTCGTCCTGGAAATAGGTTCCGTTCAGGTAATTAAAAAATACATCGTCGAGTTTTTCGTTTTCAATTTCGCTGATTAAATCGTCGGGTACCAAAGCAAACTCGATGCTCAGGAAATCCATCATGCGGATGATGGCCGAAGTCTCTGACCTGAACCGACCGGTAATCCATTTATGCAGAAAGCCTGCGGCAATAATTACTACAAATACAAAGAACTGGAAAACCACCAGAAACTTGTTATCGGGGGCAATGTTGTGGTATTGGTTAAAGCTGAAGATGAGTCCCCCACCGGCCAAACCCACCAGCCAGTTAATGATTCGTCCGTTTTCAGTAGCCTCGTCCATAGCATTCTCGTAGATGGCCTTGCTGTGATTGTGCAGTTTGTTCAGAAAGGCATCAAAATCCATATTTGCTTTTCGGATTTTATTCATCGTCACATATATTATATATAGGTGTAATTTATTATTTGAAATAAAGGATGCAAGGCCGTGTAAAGCTCCCGAAACATCAATCGTTTTTCAGGAAGGGATTGTGGGCAATCTCCCATAAAAAGCCATCGGGGTCGGCAATGTAGCTGCTGTAACCACCCCAAAAGACTTTTTGTGGTTCTTTTACCGGTTTAATTCCCTTGCTTTTCAGCGATGCAATCAAAGCGTCTACTTCCTGCTCACTCCCGAGGTTATGTGCAAGGGTAAAGCCTTTAAATCCATTACCGGCAGCATTTACTGTGGCATCTTTAGCTAATTCGTTACGGGGATAAAGTGAAAGCATCAGTCCATTCAGCTTAAAAAAGACAATGGCTTCGGTGCTCGTGGCATCGCGTTTCCAGCCCAGTTTGTTCTCATAAAAGTCGATGCTTGCCTCTAAATCGGCTACGCCTAAGGTAATAAAGGTAATTCGTTGTTCCACAGTCAGGGTATTTTGTTTGTATTGACCAGTTGGCTGATAATCATTTTTTGAAATGAATCGGGAAGTCCTACGTAATAATTTGCCCAGGGGTATTTATTCGTCTGTATAACTCCCCGATTACTGAAAAAAATTCCTAAACGAAGCTACAAAAAAATAATGACAAATGGTTTTATGGCTCCGTTAAAACAAAAAAACCGTCTACAAGAAGCAGACGGTTTGAACTAAATCTGTATTTCGGATATACTTAGTTTCTACACAAAAGTTTGGTAACATAGTTTATTTCGTCGGTTAGGGCATTGGCCGATATGGTGGCTCCCGACAAGGCATCGATGTTTTTTCCAACTACCAAAGTGGTTTCCGATTTAAAACCCATGAATTGTTTTAACCAGCCGGTGCTTGAAATTTCGTGTCCATGAGTAGCCTGATAATTGAAAACCTTTACTTTTTGAACGCTTTTATCCACATCGTAAATAATAAAGGCATCGAAGTATTCATAGCTTTCGCCCCCGCCCGATGGTCCGTTGCTCAGGTTGCAAACCCCCTGACGACAGCTGATAATGCGTCCTACATAAACGTAACCCAGGAGCTTTGCCTTATCTTTAATTTCAAATATTTTACCCTGATGTCCTAATTGTTGCGACAATTCTGCATTTTCATGCAGGTTTGAAAACCCTAACTGGTAACTGCGTTCCAACTCTTTCTTGAGGGCACGATTGCCATAATCGGGACCAAAGGCAAAAACCTTCAGCACATTTAAAAGAAATAGAACCAATAAAGCGTTTCTCATGACCATTTAATTATTGATTAAAACATGATGCCCACACCGGCATTAAAAGTTTTAGCATAATCGGCAGCACTTTTTGATTTCAGCCATTGCACATCGGCTTTAAGCATGGCACCCTGAGTAATTTTCCAACCAATTCCGGCAACAATTACATTTACATGAAAAGCTTTGTTGGCAACTTCGGCAACACCCACTTTTTGGTGCATATTGTATTGTTCAAAGCGAACAAAGGGCAACAATTCGCCTTCAAGACCGCTAAACGAGCGAAATACGTTGTAGCTGGCTTCGGCATAGTAACCCATCAGGGCACTGCCCAAATCGGTACCGGTAAACTGGTTAAAGCGTTCGGCATGGGCTACGTTGGCATAGTAAAATTGCCCTTTCATTTGCAGTCCTTTGTAGCTATAACGGGCATCAACACCCAGCATGGCCAGAGTAACCACCGACGAATCGGCTTGTGCATTGGCAGCAGCATCGTTTTTATCGAGGCCATTAAACAGGTAACTTTGTGTGTTCCCAAAGTAACCCGAAAGCCCCAGGTTGATGCTTCGCAAACCGTAATATTCAGCACGGGCGGTAAAATTTGGTGAACTCATATACGATTCGGCTCCCTTTTGCCTTCCGCTGCGAAACCCTTTGGCACCTGAAAGTAAGGCCCCTTTGTCGGCATCGTAACCATTAAAACCATTCATTACATAGGCCTGGTATTTAAATGAGGCCGAAGGAATATTCCCGGTGATTCCAAAACCAATCTCGCGCCAGGTAGTGGGCGAAATCTTTTCGTCGATTACCGGACGCTCCACCCCATTAAAAGTGGTTGGCTCATGGTATTCATTAATAATGCCCATGGGAACCAGCATTAAACCGGCTCTGAAATCCATAAAACGATTGATTTTATAATTCAGAAAGGCCTGCTCCACATAAACTTCCTGAACGTGTTCAAATTCCAGTTCGGTAATAAACTGGGTACGTTCGTTAAATTTGTAGCCCACCATCAGTACCATTCGGTGCACATCGAGTTTTCCCAGGCTGTGTTGGCCGGCAGTAAAGGGTTGATTGTAGTCTATCTGGGCATAACCCCCAATAGTTAATTTGTTATTGGCAGCCATCATAGAACCGGCCAGGTTCTGATATAAAGTGGTATCGTTGGCTTGCGCGTAAATAGTAAGTGACGTTATTAGTAAACTAAAAACAAAAAGTAATTTTCTCATTTTTTGAACCATTTAATTAGTGATTAATTGATGGCACAAAAATAAGTGGTGGTTTTCGCTTCCTAAATCCCTAAATGTTGTGATTTTTAAATCAGGCTTGTCGGGTCGATGTGCTCTGTATCGATCATTTTATTCAGGATGGCATACACGGTTAATCCTGAAATGGATTTAATGCCCAGCTTTTCTGTAATGTTTTTCCTATGTGAAATTACCGTATGGATGCTGATGAATAATTTTTCGGCTATCTCTTTGTTACTGTGGCCTAAAGCTACCAATTGGAGCACGTCTTTTTCGCGTTCCGATAAGTCAGAGAACTGGTTGTTCTGTGGTTTAAGCTGTTCAAGCTGGCATTTAACGGTGTCAATTATTATTGTTGCTGCCTGTTCAATGGCAATGGAATCGGCTGTCAGGTTATCTGCCAAATGTTTTATGGTAAGATACTGCACTTTATTTTCGGCTCCCAATAAGTGGTGAATAAACTTTTCGTTTTCGCTGGTACGCAGGCTCTCGCTTAAAAAGACCAAAAGATGAAGTTGCTGCAATCCCGAGTAATCTTTCAGGGCTTCAACGCGCGGCAATAAAATAAATTCGTGATGGAAGGTTTCGCGCAGTATAGCCCAGAGTCCTTTTCGAATCACTTCGAAGGGATGAATAATAATAAAGCGTTTATCCATGCTGTATTGCATTTTCAATTTCAAGAACCTGGATTAATAATATTTTATCTTCGATGCGGGCATGGTCGAGCAAGTCTTTTTCGAATTGAAAAATGGCAAAAAGAAATTCGTTGCAGTCGTTGTCGTCGTAAGTGGGTTCCAGGTATTTAATGACAATATTTTTTAGATCGTAAATTTTCTGATCAACGTTGGTGTGTTCGGGTTCTGTGCTTTTCATAGAGTAATTGGCATATTTTTTGGGCAAAGCCTGTTTGTTTTCATAGGCTTTTAATAAGGCCAGCACATAAGGAAAAACGTTTTGCTCTTCTTCTTCGAGGTGTTTTAAAAGCTCCTCTTTATATTTATTGTAAAACGATTTAATCAACTGTAAATCGTCGCAGGTTCCCTGGCACGAACTCAATAACCGCTCCAGACGCCGTTCCACTTCGGGAAACAAATAATTGCGGTAGTATTCGTGCGTTTTTATTAAATAATCGATAAGCAACACGGGTGAAAATGAAACCAGCTCATTCTGGGGAAAATAATCCTCATCGGTATAGGTATTTACAATGGTTAAAAAGAAATTCAAATCGATGTTTTGTTCCTGACAAACCTGTTCCACCGTTTTATCTTTAAAACCCAAACGAAAGCCAAATCGGTTAATTACCGGCAACAAAAAATGATTGGTATGAATAAGCTTGGCCAGTTTGTCTGTTGGTTTGTAATGGTTCATAGCTTTGAATTAGGTGTTTAAAGAAAATCATTGTTTACATTCGAATAGCTTTTACTAAAATTATGCTGAGAATCACTTTACATTGTGCATTCCGATTAGCTAACAAATTAAAAGGTTTTGGTTTTTATACACCATCCCAATTTGTAGTGAGTTTTGTTTTAAATTTCTTTCTGATAGGTTACCACATCTAACAGGCGTCCAAATTTTTCGCCTATGTTTTTCAGATGTCCCACTTTTTGAAATCCTGCTTTTTCAAACAAGTGAATGCTGGCTTTGTTTTCGAAAGTAATTACTCCCAGCAGGTTTTTTATTTTTCGTTTGCGGGCTTCGGCTTCTAAAAACATCAGGCTCTGTTTACCGATGCCCTTTCCATGAAAATCTTTTTCAATATAAATGGTCACCTCAGCACTTCGATTATAAGCCTGGCGAGGTTTCCAATTTCCCAGGTAAGCGTATCCACAGGGTTTATCCCCGTAAATAATTAAATAACTCTGGTATAACGAATGGTTCATGGGTAAGGCTGCCGCAAACGCAGCAAGCGTTACTGGCTCGGTGTGAAAAGTAGCCGTGGTATTCAACACATAATAATTATATACCGAACGTGCAAATTCCATATCGGTGGGTTGTAGGGGTTTTAAAGCAATAGGCATAAGATGAAAGTTCAAAAACGTTTTTTATTTTTAACAAGAAATCAATATCAACCTGAGGTTACTATTTTTTTTACTAAGATTCCACAAAAGCTGGAATCTGATGAAAATAGCTAAACTTTGCTTTTGTAATCTGGTTTATTCAGGTTTTGTTCCAGCCATTCCACAGCCAAAATGATGAAGTTTGGACAGTGGTTCTCAAAAACTCCCAGTTTTCGGGCCTCTTCCAATCCTTCTTTTGTTGACACATCAACACCCAAAAGTTCGCGACAAAGGGTGCTGTGGTGTTTGCTTTCAAAATAGTAATTAAATTTTTCAATCAGTTCCCGGGTATTTTTTTTAACCGTTTCAGCATCAGCATTTGTTTTTCCGCTATACAAACCCAAAGCCATGTAAGCACCCGCAACGGCACCACAGGTTCGCCCCTGGTAACACATGCCGGCACCAAAACCGGCTGTCAGGTTTTGAAGGGTTGCTGCATCCAGTCCCAATTCTTTATTGAAAACGCTCAGCGTTGATTGTGCGCAATTGAAATCTCCTTTAAAAAGTTTCTTTGCTTTATTTGTTTTTGTTTCCATAGTTTTAGTTTTAGACCGCCATTCCATACACTATACATACAAAATCAGTTCGGAAGTTTATCCATTTCGTTTTCAAAAGCCCTGTAATTGAACCAATGCTGCGAAATGGTTTCATCAACAATTTTTTCGAGTCGGTGTTTGTTGTTTTTGATCAAGCCGTTTTCGTGCATAAAGTTTACTGCATCCTGAAACGATTTTAGCATGCTGGTAAAAAATGCATCCTGTTTAATTTTCCTATCAGCAGCAAAAGCCTGAGCTACCTCAATATTATACAACATTACTTCTGCAATCAGCATCGGATCGGCTCCCAGGATAATAAAATGTTTTATGTATTTCTGAGCAACCGAACGACGGGCTTTGGGTTTACGGCCATTTACCGGAAAATACTCTTTGGTAATTTTGAATTTACATTCATCCAGTAATTTTTGTTCGTTGGGATTAAAAGCAAAATCATAAAATGCTTTCACCTCTTTAAAACGTTGATACAAATCCAATAGTTGCTCCTCGAGTTGCACTTTGGTTAGTGTGGAAAGGTATTTTTTTAATTCCCGTTTACTCATGTTATTTTTTTAATTCGAGCGTTGTGTTAAGCGAAAACCGATGCTGCGAATGCTTTCTATTTCAAGTTGCGGATCGTGTTTTAAGTATTTACGGACGCGTGAAATAAACACATCGAGACTGCGTCCGTTGAAATAACTATCATCGCCCCAAATTTGCATTAAAATTTCCTGACGCGAAATAAGTTGGTTTTGTCTGGTAAAAAGCAAAGCAATCAAACGGGTTTCTTTAAGGGTAAGTTTAATAGAAATATCATTGCAATTAAGCAATTGGTTTGGCACATCCAATAAATAATTGCCCGTTTTTACTTGATGCATATCCTCCTTAGCTGCGTCAATTACTTTATTTCGCCGGATAAAAACATCAATTTTTAAGCGAAGTTCGTCCATGCTAAACGGTTTGGTCAGGTAATCATCCCCGCCCAGTTTCAGTCCTTCAATTCGATCTTCGATAGCGGTTTTTGCCGACAAAAACAAAATGGGAATTGAAGCATTAATTTCGCGGATGCGACGAGCCAGTTCAAATCCATCCATTTTTGGCAACATTACATCGAGCAAACACAAATCGAAATGCTGAGCTGTAAAATTTGAAAGGGCTGTTTTGCCGTCATCAAAATGAATAACCTTATAGCCCATTTCCTCCAGATTATCGCGGGTAACAAACGACAATGCCGAATCATCTTCTACATATAAAATACAGGCTTTAGGCGATTCTGTTTTCATAAGTTTTCATGCTGATAATAAATTCAACTCCATTTTCGTCAGGGCTTTCAAATGTAATGGACCAATTGTGGGCATCGCAAACCTGTTTTACATAATACAAACCCAAACCAAAACCCTTTACATCGTGCAAGTTTCCTGTGGGTACCCGAAAGAACTTTGAAAAAATCTTTTTTCTGTATTTGGGGGCAATGCCAATTCCGTTGTCTTTGATACGTAACTCGATAAATTTCCCCAAATTTTTGGTTTTCACAGTCATTTCAACCCATTCCGACCGATTGTATTTAATCGAATTATCGGCCAGGTTTAACAGTAAATTGGTAAGGTGTAACTTATCGGCCAAAACAATTGAACGTGTTGCCTGATAATCGGATTTAATGGTTAATTGGCTATTTTGGCTTAAGAATAATTGGGGTGTAAACACATCGGATAAAACCGTATGCAAATCAATGGGTTCGAGCTCCATCAGGGTTTTCCCTTTTTCAATTCGAGCAGCCCTTAGCACATTTTCAACTTGTTGGTTTAGGCGGTTATTCTCTTGTTTTATTAGCCGGGCGTAGCGATTAAAACGATCAGGCAACGATGCTTCGGGATAACTCAATAAAACATCGCTGGCAATATTAATCGACGAAATCGGTGTTTTAAACTCATGGGTCATGTTATTGATAAAATCTTTTTGCAGCTCGGCCAGCAACTTTTGTTTAAAAAATGCGAAAATGGTATAAGTGAAAAAGAATACAATAATTAATACAAAAAATGAGAGCAGAAACCATAAACGCATCTGTTTAATTAAATATACATTTTTACCCGAAATATTGATGATAAAATAATACACCAGTTCATGTTTGTCGATTGGTTTACAAAAATCCAAATTACCGCTGCCAGCTAGTTTTTCGCCCGATGCAGAAAATCGTCCCAGGTATTCCAGATTAAGAGCATTGCAATTGTAAATGGCTACTTCGTATTCAATATGAATGTGTTGCTTGTTAAAATTGGCCGGTATCAGGTGTTCTATATTTTTTTGATTGTATTCGCATGATACATCGACCAAATAGCAAGTCTCTGATAATTGTTCCACCGGATTCAAGTCGTTGGGAAGGCAGGAATGCAGCATATTCATTTCGGAAGCAATGTTTTTTAAAGCCAGCCAGATATCATTATCGAGTTTTTCCTGTTGCATCTGCCAGGTGGTTAAAAGCCAGTATCCCTGAATAATAACAATACCTACAAGAGCCAATACACCTAAAATAATGGTATGTCGAATTTGTCTGACTTTCACTTTGACTTATTTTTATGCTTCTTAATTATTGAACTAAATTGGACGGTTAGGATTTTTTATATTGTACCAAATCTTTTTGGGTACGCTACCGCGAAAATTAATTTTTACAATGGCATAAATCAGTAACGCAGCGCTTAACCATTGTATTGCTGATAATTGAGTGTTATTTATTATATAATCGAATACAATAGCCGAAAGCGGAAAAAGCAATTCCAGAATTACCGAAACAATGGCACGAACCTGGCGCAATCCGTAGTAATACAAAAAAATGGCACCACTACCTGTAGTTATACCAATAATAAGAAAAACTATTCCATTTTCGGGCGTTATCAGTGAAAACTGTCCCATTTTTCGTGTAAGCAATACCCACACAATCATGATTACTGACGTAAAACCATAGCGATAAAAGGTAACTGTTTGAAATGAATAGCGGTTAAGCACCATTTTGCTCAAAACGGTTGAGCTCCCGAAACAAAACGCTGCCAATAGAGCAAACAAAGCTGCCATAATTGAGCTCTTATTGCTTGTTACCGTAGGAACTTTAAATTCAAAGGTTAAAAAATATCCTGCAATAACTGCTACTAAAGCCCAAAACATAAAACGCCGGGTGATTTTTTCTTTTAATAAGATGCCGGCAAGTAAAATGGCAAATACGGGTTGTAGCTTTTGTAAAAGCACCACAACACTCAGTTGTTGAAAATTTACCAGAAACAGTGCTTTAACGATGGCCAATGTTCCGAGAGAACCTCCTGTTGCCGCAATGGCAATTAAAACAGCAAAGTCGCTTCGATTAAAACACTTTAAATTGGAGTATTCGCTGCGTAAAAAAAAATTCATCAATAAAAATGGCAGCACATGCAATACCATAACAACAAAACCTACATTAAGATTAAATAAGCGGGGTGTTAAAACTACCCCGTCGAGTCCCCACAAAACAGCTGCAATGGCAATGGCTACACCACCTCCAATTGATTTATTTTTTAACATCGGCCTTTTTTTATTAATTACTTGTCTTTGTTTTCAATAAAAAATTCATCTTTAAAATTAACCAGGTACAAACGCTCCAGTGGACGTGTAAATGCAGTGTACAGCCAACGCAAATATTCAATATTCAACATATCGTCGGTTAACCAACCCTGATCTAAAAATACGGCTTTCCATTGACCACCCTGAGCTTTATGACAGGTAATGGCATAACTAAATTTTACCTGTAATGCATTAAAATATGGATTCTCCTTTACTTGTTTTATTTTATCGCGTTTGGTTCGCAAATGGGCATAATCTTCTATTACGGCCGAAAACAATTGTTGGTTTTGCTCATATGTTAACGACGCGGTTTCGGACGATAAGGTATCGAGCATAATCCAGCAATCGATTTCAAGGTTTTCGTAATCAAGAAAACGTACCGACACATCGGCAAAACGGAATCCGTAAATTTCTTTATATTTTCGTATCCGGGTTACTTCAACAATGTCACCATTGGCAATGAAATCAGTAGCTTCCTGCTCAGCTTGAGCCAGCCAAAAATAATTGTTCTTAACAACCATCAAAAAATCACCAATACTCAATTCATCTTCGCGCCAAAGAATGGTTCGACGAATTCCCTCGTTAAACCGGTTGGCACGCTTGTTCGAGCGACAAATTATCATGGTATTATCCATACCAAATTTATTGTAACTATTATCAATTTCTTCAATCAAATCGGCACCACCAACGCGTCGCACATCGGTAAATCCATTTAAAGTAATGCTTGGAAATCCGTTTTCCTGTGCGGCAATTTGATTCCGGATTATGGTTGCATTCTTTAAAATGCCCGAATGGAGCGATTGCCTGACCACTTGTTTCAATTCGCACGATTCAACTACAAATCCCATAGCATCAATAACTTTTGTATCAAGTGCCGGACTTACATCGAGGCCCACCGGTGGCAGCTGTGCTGTGTCGCCCACCAAAATCAATTTACATGCTGTTCCGCTGTAAACGTATTCAAACAAATCGTCGAGCAGGCGCCCGCTACCAAAAACCGAATAATCGGACGAAGCATTGGCAATCATCGATGCCTCATCAACAATAAATAAGGTATTGCGATGCAGGTTTTTATCCAAACTAAACTCAGCATGACCCTCTTTTAGTGATTTTTGCCGGTAAATTTTTTTATGAATGGTTGATGCGGGTTTGTTGGCGTACCCCGACAAAACCTTGGCAGCACGCCCTGTGGGTGCCAATAAAACCGCTTTGAGCTTTAAATCGGCCAAGCTTTTTACCAAAGCGCTAATTACAGTAGTTTTTCCGGTACCTGCATAGCCTTTTACCATAAAGGTTTTATCGTTAGCTGCTTTCGGATCGGAAAACGCCCAAACAAATTCAGCTAACTTTTCCAGCAATTCTTGCTGATCGCTGGTTGGTTCGTGTTTTAAGTTGCCAATTAAAAGCTTTATGATATGATTTTTTACCATTACAAGAGGAAAATTCCAAAACAAGAATTGCTAAACTAAAATTATTTCTAAATTTGCATCCAAACTTACAAAATTGTTTGGATGTTTTATGGAATTTCAATTTTCCGGACTCCTACAGGTTGATTACCGAAATTGAAATCAATGTAACTATTTCTCGCTAAGGGGATAAAAAATAATTAAAAAAAAATACAATGAAAAAAGGTCTTATTCAGATTGCTCTTGGAATTTTAATTGTTGTAATGTTCTATTTATTAGTTGATAGTATTGCTAAACCTATTCGTTTTAAGAAAGAACAAACCCATCGTTACAACATAGTAATTCAAAACCTTAAAGACATACGTACCGCTCAAATGGCTTACAAAGATGTTTATGGTGAATTTACCGGCAGTTTTGACACGTTGGAACACTTTGTAAAATACGACTCACTACCTTTGGTATTTAAAAAAGGTGAGATTCCTGAAGAATTGTTGAGCCAAATTTCAGAAAGAGAAGCTATTGAAAAAGGGATGATAATTCGCGATACCATCCGTATTAATGTGATGGATTCAATTTTCCCCGACAATTATAAAATTGATTCTCTCAGATACATACCTTTTACCGGAGGCCGAACTTTTACCATGAAAGCCGGTGAAGTGGTAACCGGTTCAAAACTCAAAGTAAAAGTTTTTGAAGCAAAAGCACCCAGTAAATTTATTTTGCAAGGGCTTGATGAGCAAATGATAATAAACATGAACGATGGGCTGGAATATCCGGGACTTAAAGTGGGTTCGCTTACTGAAGCAAACAATGCTGCAGGGAACTGGGAATAACTATAAAAACCATGTACTTTGATTGAAAATATCAGTTTTACCGACAAATCATTTAGCGTAACTAATATAAGCAATTATCATATGTCCCTTCAGGTCTCCCTGAAGGGATTTTCTTTTTGTGTGCTCGATCGGCAAAAGAATAAATTTATTGCTTTTGGACATTACTCTTACAGTAAAATTACCTCGTATCGAATTCTACTGAACGAAGTAAAATTAGTTATGGAAGGTAATGAAGTATTAAACCAAAATTACCAACATGTAAAACTTTTGTTTGCTTCACCAAAATTCTCATTAATTCCAGGGCCGTTATTCGATCCTGATAAGCTCGAATCGCTGTTTACATTTAATCACACTTTAAATGCCGATGAACGCTTACTCAGTAATTTTATTTTTGCCAATGGATCGTATGTGGTTTACACCATTCCAAAATTAATTGTTGATTGGTTTCAAGATTATTTCCCAACAATAAAGTTTTATCACCAATCGTGTCCCTTAACTGAGGAGCTTTTGCTGAAAAACAAATTGGGTAATACACAAATGCTGGTGTATATAAATATGTATGCCGATTTTTTCGATTTTGTATTACTTGAAAAAGGCATGCTCAAACTATACAACTCGTTTGCATACAAAACCGACAGCGATTTTCAGTTTTTTGTTTTAAATGTTTACGATCAACTGAAACTTTCGCCAACTGAAGTTTCAGCGTTAATTTGCGGAGTGATACCAAAAAACGATACAAAAATTGAGATAGTAAAAAAATACATAAAAAACCTGGAGTATCTTAACAAACCTTATCATTTTGAATACAGTTTTGGTTTCGACGAATTGCCCGGTCATTATTTTACCAACATGATAAACTTATACCAATGCGGATAATTAGCGGCAAATTCAGAAGAAAAAGCATTTTTCCTCCGAAAAATTTTCGGGCCAGACCCACAACCGATGTGGCCAAAGAAAGTCTTTTCAATATCATCGAAAATAATTTTGACATTGAGTCGGTTAAGGTGCTCGATTTGTTTGGTGGAACCGGAAGCATCAGTTTTGAATTTGCTTCGCGCGATTGTCCACAAATTACCTGCATTGAGTTAAATTTTCATCATTTCAATTTTATAAAAAACACTGCCAAAGAACTTAAAATTGAACATCAGCTTTCGGTAATAAAAACCAATGCATTTACTTTTCTGAATTATGTAACTGAACCTTACGACATTATTTTTGCCGATCCTCCCTACGATTTAAAAGAGTTGCCCTTGCTTCCCGATTTAATATTTTCGAAAAATATTTTACTGCCCGATGGTATTTTTATTTTAGAACATTCAAAAAATTACAACTTCTCGGAGCATAACCATTTTAGGTATTTAAAAACCTACGGAAGTGTAAATTTCAGTTTCTTTGGCAATCTTGACGAATGATATAGCATATGGGCTTTTCAGAATATTTTTATCCTGTTTTTAAAGCTGTTTCCGTTATCTTATCGGTTGCACTTATCAGCGGAATACTTTTTCGAAAAAAAATTATCACCAATTCACATATTGAGGGTTTATCGCACATATTGGTAATAATTTTACTGCCTTGCTTAACCTTCTCAAAAATTATTCAGTATTTCAATCCTCAGGAATCGCCCCATTGGTGGATGCTCCCCTTAATTGCCTTTGCCATGATTGGCACTGGAATGCTGTTATCGGGACTTCTTTACATAAATAAAATAAAACAAAATAAGAAATACATAGCGCTGGCCTCACTTATGAACGCTAATTATATGGTACTACCCATTGGTCAGTTGGCTTTTGCATCGCAGTTCGACCAATTCGCCACCTTAACCTTTTTGTTTGTTTTAGGTGTTAATCCGGCACTATGGAGTATAGGAAAATATTTGGTTACAGAGAGTAATGCGTCGGGTTTTAATTGGAAACAATTAATTACCCCACCTTTTGCATCGAGCATAATTTCGGTTGTAATCGTATTAAGCGGATTACACACCTATATTCCCAGTGGAATAATAGAACCCATCGATTTTATCGGGCAAGCTGCAGTTCCTTCTGCAACTCTGGTTTTAGGGGCAACACTTGGTTCAATTTCATTCCGCAAAATTCCACCCCTAACCGACGTGTTTAAAGTTACTTCGGTTAAACTTATGATTTTGCCCTTATTAACGATTGGCTTGTTGCATACCTTTCAATTCCAAAATTTAAGTCCGCTTTTGGCCGATTTAATTGTAATACAATCGTCAGTAGCACCGGCAACTCAATTAATTATTCAGGTAAAAAAATATGGTGGTGATTCACAAAACGTGGGTTATATGATGCTTATAAATTACATAATTTGCTTGTTTACCATTCCGGCCTGGTACACTTTATGGAAACTCTTGTAATAAATTTTAAAAAGTTGGTTTAAAACCAATTAAAAATACATTTTTGATTGTCACATTATTCTAAAAAATATACCTTTTTGCAGATAAATTTATTTTTCAAAAAAAAAGCCTTTAGTGCTTGCAGTTATTGAAATTTAGACTATTTTTGCAACGCAATTTTGAAAAAAGCGGGTTAAAAAACCTAAGTTCTAAGAGTTTTGGTGCGGTAGTTCAGTTTGGTTAGAATATCGGCCTGTCACGCCGAGGGTCGCGGGTTCGAGTCCCGTCCGCACCGCTTTGGTGCGGTAGTTCAGTTTGGTTAGAATATCGGCCTGTCACGCCGAGGGTCGCGGGTTCGAGTCCCGTCCGCACCGCCACTTAAAGGAGCTAAATAGCTCCTTTTTTTTTGTGGTACGCAACCGTTTTTATGTTTACGCCATCTACCAAGTTAGTCATTTTTGCGAATTAAAAATAGGGAAAGATTTTGTTAACAATAAAAAAGGAGTTTTCTCAAGCTACATTTCCAGAGTCACACCCGGGTGTTTTAGTTAATTTTTTAATCCATCCGAATTCGGGTGCCAAGTTGAAACAACGTGCTTTTTTGTTTTTTGGATTACTGGTTGCTTTTTGGTTGCCGCTGAGTAAACATTTAATTTCTCCCATCATTATTCTTTTTTCAATTACCTGGTTATTTAACTTAAAGCAAATTGAATGGAACATTTTCAAAAACAGGAATAGAACCAGTACTTGGCTTCTGCTATTACCAACTATTTACTTTACCATAAATATAATTAGTGCCCTGGTAAGTAATAACAAGCATTCAGCACTATTCGATCTTGAAGTAAAACTTTCCTTATTACTTTTTCCTCTTATTATTTTAAGTTCGAGTAGACTTATTTATCGATTTCGACTCTATTTTTTAAAAGTGTTTTTACTTGGGAATCTGGTTGCTCTAATTATTGACCTGATAATTGCTACAATTAACTCCATCCATTTTTATGAAGGTAGTTTTCAATTTTTACCAGCTATCAATGAGGCTTTTAACAATCAATCTTTTTTTCTTTTAATTGGAAACCGCTTATCTCATTTTTCTTACGTTCATTTTTCGGTGTTTCATCATCCCGCCTATTTTTCCATGTTTTTAAATTTAGGTGTAGTAATTTCCTACTATTTTTATAAAACAACAACCAAGCGAAAAAACAAAGCTTTTTATATTGGTTTAATTCTGATATTTTATGTGGGTATTTATTTGCTTTCGACCCGTAGTGGTTTACTTGCATTATTTACTACACTTTTAGCACTTACCATTATTGAGTTTTCAAAAAAGTCCAACTATGTGTTGGTGTTTTTTCTTTCATTCGTACTAAATTTTGGTTTATACAAAGCCATAACGGTATCAAAAATAAAAGATAATGTAAAAGAAATGTCTGAGCTTTCGACCAAAAAAGACAGTAACCCGGAATCGGAAGTACCGGTAAAATACAGCGACCCCCGTTTAAATATTTGGGATGCATCGCTGGAACAAATAAAACTCAATTTTTGGTTTGGCGTAGGCAATGGCGATGTTAAATACTCTTTGATTCAGCAATACAAATTGAACAATTTTTTACCAGGTGTGCAAAGTCGTTATAATACCCACAATCAATACCTCGAAACGCAACTATCGGGTGGAATAATTTCGACACTTATTTTATTGGCTATGTTAATTCTTGGCCTAATTCATGCCTTTAAGGAAAACATGTTGATTTTTGGTTTTCTAATTTGTGTGGTTGGCTTTAATTTTTTATTTGAATCGATGCTAAATACCATGGCCGGGGTAATTTTCTTTTCGTTTTTCTACAGTTTTCTTATCCGGTTCAGTCCACCAAAGCTTTCATTAGTTTTAAACAAGGTTGCTAAACAACCTTAATCACGGTTTCATCAATCGTTACCTCATCGCCCGATTTTACTTTAGCTCGCTTACGTAAATCGGTTTTTCCGTTAAGTTTTACCAAACCGTCGCTAATAAAAGTATTGGCCATCCCCCCATTCTCAACCAACTGCATTACTTTTAGCAATTTATTCAATTCAATAAATGCGGGTTCTTCGTTTACTGAAGGTTTCAATTCAAAGGTTAGTGTCATGTTAAAATTTATTGTAAGTAATGATTTTATTTAAAGCATGGCGCTTTTTTGCGGGTATTTCTTCAGTAGCCGGATAACCTAAAGGCACTAAAGCAATGGGCTCAAATCCTTCAGGAAAAACAAACAATTGTTTTAAGCGATTCATTTCAAAATTACATACCCAACAGGTGGCCAGATTCACACTGGTTGCAACCAAAGTCAGATGATCTATAAAAATGGAAGTATCGATTATTGCATGGTTGGTTCCATCATTGCGAACCCACCCCTGATTTTGAATGGCTGATACTATAAGAACTACCGGAGCACATGCAAACCAAGGCCTATTGTAGGCTTTTCTGGCTTTTTCAAGAGCCGGTTCGGTATTCAATATCAAAACATGATACGGTTGTATGTTTACTGCCGATGGAGCCAGAAGTGCTTTTCCTATAATTGATTCAATAAGTTCATTGCTTGGTACATCCGGCTTATAAGCCCGACAGGAATACCGTTTTTCAACAACTGCATTAAATTCCATAACGCTAGTTTTCTTTGGTATCCTCGTCTTTTGCTGTTTCGTTTTTAAATTCCTTAATCCCTTTACCAATACCCCGCATCAATTCCGGAATTTTACGACCACCAAAAATTAACAGTATAACAAGTACAATCAATAAAATTTCTGTACCTCCAAGAAATCCTAAAAAAACTGTGTTTTGCATATATCTTTATTTTAGACTTCAAAAATATAAAACAAAAACGATTACAGGACTACCTACAGCTATAAATAAGTTAAAAGTCAATTATTTCTTTTCAAGAAGGGCCAATTCCCTGGGATCGAAAAGCGTAGGATAATCGTTATCGAAACTTTGTAAAACTTTTGTAAACAAAGCCTCGCGAATTACCTGCGATTTATTGTGGATTTTATATTTTTTGCAATAGCGGTTAAATGCATCAATTTCGTAGTCGTTAAGCAATATCTGGTGCTTATGTTTACGGCGCAAGGCTCTATATTGCTGTGTATTGAGTGGCATATACTATTTTTGCTCAAAAATAAGCCTTACCGCCCTTTAAGCCTAACAATGCTCAGGTAATTAATTAACAGAATGCCGTTAATTATTAACAATAGATGTTCTACTTAATGGCATTGTTCAGGTTTTGCATAAAACTACGTTCCAGGTAATCGGCAAGTTTTTGGTAAGCATTAACTCCGGCTTCAGTATAATTTAATTGAACGCCCGTAATGGGATCAATATTTTTAACATAACGTACTTGTTGCTGTTTATCGAGTATTTTAATGATACCAGATAAATCGGTATAATGCATTCTGCCGTCGTTTTTGTTTATTTTAGTGCTACTATTAATTTCAAGAATAAAATCGGCAGCTGATCTATTTTCAGTAACCGGATATCCCGAATTAGCAAGCATTTGCTTTACCCGGTTTTCAATTAATTTAGGTTGAAGCGTACTGTTAAGATTTAGTTCTGAAGTGACCACATAAAACACCGGATTTTCGATCCGAAGGGTAATGAAACCTGAAGCTTCATCCATTTTTCGTATCATTTTCCGAAACATGGGATCGCTGGTAAGCTGCGAACTTAGCACGGCTAAATCGAGACTTGCTTTAAGTTGCTCTGACACCGCTTTCGACTCCATTTTATCCATACTGCCATAAACAACTTTTCCCCAGACATCGCTGGTTGTATTACCATTGCGTAAGGGTTTTCGGCCTAAGGTAAAAACAACGGGCAAACCTTCGAGCGATTTTCCCAAATTATTCTCAACTGTAAATTGCAACAAACTTCCCGGAATTGATGTACCATTTTTTACTTTTATTTCAGGAACTTCGGGCATGATGCTTATATCGTTCATCGTTTTTACCAAACCACTTAACAGCTCGTTGCCAAGATAAATGGTAGTATTATTGTAGGTTGTTTCGAGCGATTCGGTTAAATAAAGTTTTACAGCTTCAAGTCCTTTAACATAATTTGTAAGCGCATCAATATAACGAAGATTATTTTTTGCCTGTTGTGCTTTTACCAAATAATCGGTTCCCCGGCTAACCGCTTCTGCTTTTCTTTTTTCTTTTAATTCGGCATGAAGGTTTTTGGATAGTCGATAATAAACATAATAATGCGTAGCTGTTTCAAAATTGTTTACCAATTCGTAGCCTTCTAACTGTTCCTGAGTAGCCATTTTAGTAGCAGCCGAAAAATCTTCGACATAAGAGCCCATGGAACTTTCAAACTGATTTAGAACACTGGTACTACTAATGTTTAGCGAAATTTCGCTGGCCAGGTCGGCCAAGGCATCATTCTTGGCTGCCATTAGGTAGTTCGTATTTCCCGGCATTTTCAGCGCTACACCAATTCCGTTGTAATATTGGGTCGAAACCGGTTTTTGCTGTACCCACTGAGGTAAAGGTTCAACAACAGTAACATTTTTCTGGCTTCCACAACCAAAAAAAACAAAAGCAATAAGCAAAACACTATTTCTCCGGATCATACAAATTTATTTTTAACGCTACATTATCGGCAATCTTATTGGTTATCTCCTGGCTTAATTCATCCATCGTTTTAATTTGCTTACGTCCATTCAGCAAACTGGCCAATTCTTTGTTATCATTAACATTGTCTTTTATTGAATCAGTAGAGGAATCTTTGTCTTTATGAGACCAACTACCCATTACCAGGTTTTTAATATCGCCGTCGAAGGTTGCATAGTTTATCTGATCGTCTATCGAAAGTGTTATCACATCACTTACCATAACTTCGCCGGTTTCGGCCGAAATTAATTTATACTGAAAAGTACAATAAATGCTGTTCGATTGTGAAAATTCGTTGTAGTAGGTTTTGTGATAGCGGTAAGTTATTTTTTCAGGTTCGCCTTCCTTTTTTTCAACAACTTTTTCTTTCAGATAACCTTTCATTTGTTTTTTTTCAAGTTTTCCCTGATTAAAAGCCACTCTGTCGACCTGACCGGTAAGCAAAGCTTTAACTCCATACATTTTACCGGCTTTTGCACTTACATCGCTGTCTACATTACCTTCGAGCGATAATAATTGCTCATTTTTAATATGTTCGGTATTACTCCGGTCAATTAATTTTATAAAGGGCGATTTACTTTCAATTAACCGTTGCTCCACTTTACTTTGAATTGTATATGAAAACAAGGGTTGCCGGCTTTTATCGGCAAAATCGACCAGGGCAATGGTAATTAAGGCCTGATTTAACGCTTTTTCCGAAAGTTCTTTGGTGTCTTTATAATTAGGTAGTTTATCCAGAATTTTTTTAAAAGCATAATATGCGCTCCGGTATTTTTGAATAAGCATAAACTCTTTGCCCTTGCGATAAATGGGTTCATAATGGGCTGTTTTTAACAAAACGGCTGCATCCTGATAATAAGGCTCAATAAAAAGTATTTCATTTAAGATGGTTTCGGCTCTCACAAATTCTTCGTCAACCAAAAGAAGGTAAGCCTCGTTGTAACGGCTTTCCAGATAAATTTTCTTTACCTCGTCGTAATAATCTTTATAATGTGAGGGAAATACCAGTTCAACTCCAGTACTTAACACTGTATTATAATAATCCTTACTTTCAATATATTTATATACCGCCTCTTTTGGTTCGTCGGCATTGTAATGATTTAAAAAAACACCCAGTTTTTTATCGAGGGTAAGCTGTGCATTTCTTTTTAGGCCAATGGTAGCTTCAACGTTTTTGGGGTTTCTTTTTACTGAAGCCAAATACATTTCGGCTGCTTTTTCGTAATACCCTGTTTTTTCAAACTCAGCTCCTTTTTTAGCATAGCGTTTCGATGCGCAACCTGCCAGCATTAATAGAGCTATTATTATGAATCCTGTTTTTTTCATCAAACTTGCTTTTTGTAAGCTATTAAATGTGATTATTTTATTTATAATACCTTTTTAAAACATTTTAAGCTGATTGATTAAATTCAATGGCATCAAAGATAAAAATATTATTTTGTTGTGCTAAATTAAAGCAAGGCTTGTATCTTTAAGAAAAACAAAAGAGCTTATGAATGTTGTTGATGTTGTGGCTTTCGATATAGATGGTACTTTACTGAACGACAATCGTCGGGTTAGTGAAACGGATTACCGTTTGCTTGAAAAACTGGGACAAAACGGTGTTTTACGTGTTGCTGCTACGGGACGCAACCTGTTCTCGTTGAATCGGGTTTTGACTCCAGATTTTCCAATGGATTACGCCATTTTTTCATCGGGTGCAGGAATCATGAACTGGAAAACCAAAGAAATTTTACATACCGAACATTTAACTAAAAATGAAATTAAACGAATTATTAAAATACTCGATTCGTTTGAATTGAATTACTCGCTACACCAATGCATTCCCAACAATCATCATTTATACCTGCATGCGCCCCATCCTCAGGCTCACGATTTACTGAACTACTCTGCAGCATACCAGCCATATGTTGAACCCATAAATTTTGATAAGCTCCCCGAACAGGCTACTCAGTTTATTGTTATACTAAACAGTCATGTTTCGCTGTTTAATACCTTGACAATAAAAATGAACTTTGTGAAAACCATATTAACCACCTCACCCATCGACAAAAAAACAATGTGGCTCGAGGTTTTTAATCAAAGGGTTTCAAAAGCCAATGGATTAAAATGGTTGTGTACTTACATTAATATGAAAAATCCAAAAATAATGGCCATTGGCAACGATTACAATGATGAAGAATTACTTCACCATTCAAATTATAGTTTTGTTGTAGCCAATGCTCCCGCTGATTTAAAAAATAAATTTTCTGTGGTAGCCAATAATAACAACAATGGATTAAGCGAAGCTTGGAATATAATTTCAATTTGAAACGTTTTTTGAGAATTCTTTTATAATTAGTATTGTTTTATATTTTTGCAGCATAAAATCATAAGATATCAATGAATACAAACCAATCCTATTCGGTAAGCAGCGATGAGTTATTTCAAAGTTTATTAAACACCTGCAATAACTTATTGGATGCTAAAGACTGTATTGAAATTGAAAATGCTTATGAGTTCATAAAATCATTAACTCAAAACAAACTCCGCGCATCAGGCGAGCCCTATATATATCATCCTCTTCGGGTTGCTCAAATCGTTGTCCAGGAAATTAACCTGGGAGCACAAACCATAATTGCTGCCTTAATTCACGATGTGATTAAAGATGGACTGACCAATGAAGCCACCATTGCTAAAATATTTGGAAAAGAGGTTCTAAGTATGGTAAATGGATTAATTAAAATAAGCAGCTTATATACCGAAAAATTATCGCTGAACTCTGAAAACTTTATTACCCTTTTACTTACAATAAATAAAGATGTACGAATTATTCTGCTTAAACTGGCTGACCGGTTAGATAATATTCGAAAAATAAAAAATTTTTCAGCCGAAAAACAAGAAAAGATTGCCAACGAAACCCGGCTTTTATATGCTCCCATTGCCCACCGGCTTGGCTTGTATCATATTAAAAGCGAATTGGAAGATACTTCGCTAAGGCACCTCGACTCCGAAGCTTATTTTAACATTGCCCGAATGTTAAAAGACACCAAAAAAGACCGGGAAGTTTATATCGAAAAATTCTCGGAGCCCATAAAAAAACTTCTCGACGAAAAAGGAGTCGATTACGAAATAAAAGGCCGCCCAAAAACAGTAAATTCCATTTATGGAAAAATTGTAAAAAAGAAAATCGATATTTCTGAGATTTTCGATTTATTTGCTATTCGTATCATACTTAATAATATTCCCAAAGAACAGGAAAAAGAAGCCTGTTGGCATATTTACAGTTTAGTCACCAATATTTACACACCAAATCCCAGTCGCCTGCGTGACTGGATATCAACCCCCCGCCCCAGCGGTTACGAATCGCTGCACACTACAGTAATTGGTCCGGGTAAACATTGGGTGGAGATACAAATTAGAACCCGCCGAATGGACGAAGTTGCCGAAAAAGGCGATGCCGCACACTGGAAATACAAAGAATCGGGAAAAGCCGAATCGGACGAAGAATGGCTGCGCAACATTCGTGAAGTTTTGGAAAACAAAGACCCCGATGCCATTGATGAATTTCAAAACAAAAAACAAACTACAGAAAATGCCGAAATATTTGTTTTTACCCCGTTGGGTGATATTAAAAAATTGCGCGAGGGTGCCACAATTCTCGATTTCGCCTATTCGGTTCACAGCAATCTGGGAAACAAATGTACCGGTGCCCGGGTAAATGAAAAGATTGTTCCTTTAAAATACAAACTTAAAAACGGCGATACCGTCGAAATTATCACCTCAAAAAACCAACGTCCGCGACTTGAATGGCTTAATTTGGTTGAGAGTAACCGTACCAAAGCACGAATCAGAAGGGCCATTAACGAAAGTGAATTTAAACAAGCCGAGGTTGGAAAAGAAATGCTGGAGCGCAAAGTATCGCAACTGAAACTGGAATTCAACGATCAGATTATACTAAAAATGATCAATCAGTTTAAATACAAGCGTGCGCTTGACTTTTACCAGGATATTGCCGATGACAAAATTGATTTAAGCCTGGTAAAAGAATACCTGAACAATCTGAAAAAAGAAGTTGAGCCAAAAATTGCTGAAGCTACAGAAGCCAGTGCTGTTGAATTTATTCCTCACAAAAACACTTCGGGCGATTTACTGATAATCGATCAGAATTTACTCAATATCGACTACAAACTGGCCAAATGTTGCCGTCCCATTCCGGGCGACCCCATTTTTGGATTTGTAACCGTTGACCGGGGAATTCAAATTCACCGAAAAAACTGCCCCAATGCAAAAGATTTGTTTAAACGCTACAATTATCGGATTGTGCGTGCCAGTTGGACCGACGAAAGTAAAGAAGCTTCGTTTTTGGCTGAGATTATTGTAACCGGAGTCGATAAAATTGGTATCATTAACCACATTTCCGAAGTTATTTCAAAAGATCATCAGGTGAATATGCGTTCGCTGGCCATTAACACCAAGGATGGTATTTTTCAGGGATTCATAACTGTTTTTGTGAACAGTTTATGGCATCTTGATTCACTTTTGGTAAATATCAACAAAATTAAAGGCGTACTTAAAGCCGAACGACTCGATAAAACCACCTGATTAAGGAATACGCATAAATTTATGCGACTGCAACGAAACCATCCACTCCGGATGGTTTTTTGCGTATTCAACAATTTTACCAATGTTTACCGAATAGCGGCTCCACTCGGGCTGCAAATAGCGCAAACAATCCTTACCAATTCGTTCGGCACATTGTTCAGCCCAATCCATATCCTCATCTTCGTAAATAATTACTTTTAATTCGTTGGCCCGGGCATAAATTTCAGGGGTTGGGTGCATGTTTCGTTTGGGCGAAAGACAAATCCAGTCCCAGGTACCCGTTAGGGGATAAGCACCCGATGTTTCGATAAATGTTTCGATTTTATGTTCCTTTAATGCATCGCATAAAGGATCCAGATTATAAAGCGACGGTTCTCCACCCGTAACCACCACAGCCTTTGCCGGTGTGGCCAGCACACTTTTAACTATTTCTTCAACAGGAACCAATTTATGAATACCCGGACTCCATGACATTTTTGAATCGCACCATCGACAACCGATATCGCATCCGCCAATACGAATAAAATAAGCGGCTTTCCCTGTATGATAACCTTCGCCCTGAAGCGTATAAAATTGTTCAACAAGAGGCAAAAATTTTCCTTCCCCTCTTCCCGGCAACAGATCTCTTTCCAAACAAAATTATTTTAACAAATTCAACTAATCTTCATCATCAATTTTTACATGTCCCCAGTTTTCTCCTTTTCGGATGCGATTTAACTGGGTATGTGTAATTCCAAATTCTTTGGCAATTTTATAAAGTGGGTTTTTACCGCGCCTTATTTTTTTCTTCAAACGAATCACATCGGTTTCGGTTAGTTTTGCATGGGTAATATTTCCCCTGCGGTTTTCGCGTGCAAACTTAACTTTAGGATTTTGATTGTTATGCTGATTTAATTCAGCCTGCGTGGCCCATTTCAGGTTTTCAAAATAATTATTCAGTTTGTTGTAATCCTTATGAATAACATATTTATGCCTCTCGGTGGGGCGTTCGCAATAAATTTTTGCCACCAAACGGTGAATCGACTCAGTTACCCTCTTAACTGATTCTTTTTCGCGCTTAAAATTATTAACGTACTCAAATCCACTTTTGTCTTTAAATTGGTTTATGGTAGTTAAAAACTGCCAGTCATCCTTTTTTTTGTTGAAATGGCGTACGCGGCCATACGATGAAACTTCATATATTTCATCTTGCCGAATTCCGGGAAGCGTAAAGCGTCTCCACTCTTCGTTCCAAAATTTCTCTTCTTTCATAATGGTTTAAATAATTGAATCCTTTTAATACATCCCTTGCACAAAAATACACTTTTTATATACAAATACAAATTGTTCAAAAACTAAGCTCTTTGAAAACTACTTTAAATCAAAAAATTGGCACTATACCTGCCAACGGTAGCATAAATATTTTTGAGTTGGCAAGAGCTTATTAAAAAATATTGGTTAGTTTTGTTCAAAATTTTTAAATTATGGAAAATATGCTCACCGTAATATTGGGAATTCTGGGAGGTCAGGAAATTATACTAATTGTTCTGGCTATTTTAATCTTATTCGGAGGACGTAAAATTCCGGAGCTTATGAAGGGTCTGGGAAAAGGCATCAAGGAATTTAAACAAGCCACCAGCGACAGTGGTGTTGGTGAAGATATTAAAGATATTAAGAAAGAGATAAACTCAGTAAAAAACGACATTACCGATAGCGCAAAGCTCTAATTGCCGATGGAACAAAAAAGCAGTAATGTTGAGATGACTTTTTGGGATCATGTGGAAGAACTCCGCTGGGTAATTATCCGTTCATTGCTGGGAGTCAGTATCATTAGCATTGTTGCTTTTTTAAATAAGAACATTGTTTTTAATAAAGTTTTCCTTGCTCCCAAAGAGCCCTGGTTTATTACCAACCGTGCGCTTTGCAAATTGGGAGAGCTTTTGAATTCTGAGGTGCTTTGCCTGAATCAAAACAATCTTGAAATTATTAACATTAAACTGGCCGGACAATTTACCACTCACTTATTCACTTCGTTTGCTGTGGGTATTTTTATAGCCTCACCCTATATTATTTATGAATTCTGGCGTTTTGTGCGCCCTGCCTTGCGTCCCAATGAAAAAAGACACAGTCGTGGTGCCGTATTAATAAGTTCGTTATTATTTATAACTGGTGCGTTATTTGCTTACTTTCTAATTGTTCCCTTAACTATAAATTTTTTAGGCAATTACCAGGTCAGCGAACAGGTTTCGAACACCATTGCACTTAGCTCCTACCTGAGTAATGTGGTTTCAGTTAGTTTATCGGTGGGCATTATTTTCGAAGTCCCCATCCTGATTTATTTTTTAACAAAGACGGGTATTGTTACCCCCATTTTTTTACGTAAAAGTCGAAAAATTATTATTGTGGTATTACTCGTAATTAGTGCTATTATTACTCCTCCCGATTTAATCAGTCAAATATTGGTTTGTATTCCGCTCTACTTTTTGTATGAATTAAGTATTCGTATTTCGCAACGCGTTTACCGTAAGAATTTTATGCCCGCTAAATAATCCATCTTTTTTCCTTAACTTTGATTAGCTTTTTACATTAGGCTTCTGCTTATTGTGAAGTCAGGAATTTTACTTTTGGTACAATTCAGGATGAACCGGTTGTTTCATAATACATTAGGAAATTAACGTTTAAACTTGAAATTTTTTGATTTACAGATTATAGTAAACACACTCAAACCATAAGCAATCATGAAAATACAAACCAACCGAAAACCTGTAGTTAACGGTTTGTTTTATCCCGACCAACCGAAAGAACTGCAAAAAGCATTGGCATCGTATTTTACGCAGGCAGTCGAACCACAAAAATATAGCGACATTAGGGCACTGATTGTTCCCCATGCCGGCTACAAATATTCGGGGATAGTAGCAGCCCAGGCCTACCAACAACTGAACGAAAATCAAACTTTTGAAAATATATTTATTTTGGCTCCATCGCACCATATAGCTTTTAACGGAGCCTCCGTTTTTTCAAAGGGGAATTACGAAACTCCATTAGGAACGGTTGAAGTAAATCTGGAATTATGCAATCATTTAATTGATAACCATAAAATTATTAATTTTTTACCTGAAGCCCACAGCCAGGAACATGCCATTGAAGTTCAGTTGCCCTTTTTGCAATATCATCTTAAAAAATCGTTTAAGCTGGTTCCTCTATTGATTGGCACCCACGATTTGGATCAGCTTAAGAACCTGGCTGCCTGCCTAAAACCTTATTTTACCGATAAAAACCTGTTTGTGGTAAGCAGCGATTTTTCGCATTTTCCAAACTACGAAGATGCCATAATTGCCGACATGAACATGGCCGATGGAATTGAAAAAAACAAGGTGGATGAAGTGCTTAAATCGGTGAACCTGAACAAAAAACTAAAAATTGAAAACCTGGCAACCAGTGCCTGTGGTTTATCTGCCATTTTAACCCTGATGTTTCTTTCGGCCGATGATAAAAACCTGTGCTACACCGGAATAAAATACCAGAATTCAGGCGATGTACCAAAAAGCAATCCAAACCGGGTGGTTGGTTACTGGGCTTTTACACTGGCAAACCAACCCTTAAGTTACAAACATTTACTTACCGATGACGACAAAAATACCTTGTTATCGATAGCCCGTTTAAGTATTTCTGAATATTTAAAGAAGGAAGAAGTTACTGAACTGTCGGAACAAAATTTTAATGACTCGCTAAAACAAACTATGGGAATTTTTGTGAGCTTGCATCACGGTAAAAATCTTAGAGGCTGCATTGGTCGTTTTGAAACCATTGAACCCTTGTATCGGCTGGTTCAGGAAATGGCAGTTGCCGCTGCTACCAACGATAAGCGATTTAAGCCGGTAACTATGGAAGAACTGGACGAACTAAGCATTGAAATATCGGTTCTTACTCCCTTAAAAAAAATTCAAACAAAAGAAGAAATTGAAATCGGAAGGCACGGCATTTATATAAAACAGGGACTGAATCATGGAACGCTCCTGCCACAAGTTGCGACAGAAAACAAGTGGACTGTGGATGAATTTTTGGGTTATTGTGCTAAAAACAAAGCCTGTATTGGCTGGGATGGTTGGAAAACCGCTGAATTATATACGTATGAGGCTATTGTTTTTTCTGAGTATCGGTAAATTTATGCAGCTGCTTTAATTTTACCACAATGGCATAAATGGTATATAAGCCAAACAATACTATTCCAACAGAAATTAAGGTGTCCTTGTCGAAATGGGTGTCTCGGGCAATCAGAACCAATTCAATAGTCGATGGCAATAACATTATCATCATGGCTACAATCAATACCAATGATGCCCATATCAGGCCGGTTTTCAGACGCATCAAATTACGGATAGCCCTTGCAGACATGGGCTTATTCCGGGTATTCCGGGCACGGGAACCAATAAAAAGAGCCAGTACACAAAGCAATAAAAATATTCCGCCTTCCATAATTCAATTTTGTTTAAGGCCCGAAAGTTAGTAAAATTGCAGAAACAGAACGATTATATGAAAAAAGATGCCTCGTATTGGATAAAAGAATTAAAACTTAAACCCCATCCCGAAGGCGGGCATTATGTTGAAACTTACAAATCGCAGGTTTATGCTTCAGAAAATGAGGTGGCCCAATGCAAAAACCGACAGCAATGTGCCTCACTTATTTATTATTTGCTCAATAAAGACGAATGTTCTGCTTTTCATCGCCTGCAATCGGACGAAATATGGTTGTTTCATGCAGGTAGTTCGCTTAACATCTATTTGATTGAGCCCACTGGCAATTTACGCATCGAAAAGCTGGGCTCACAACCCGATCGGGAAGAAAACCTGCAGGTTTTTGTTCCGGCCAATACCTGGTTTGCTGCCGAGCTAAACCAAAAAGACAGTTACGGTCTGATGAGTTGCCTGGTGTCGCCCGGTTTTGAATGGCAACAATTTGAACTGGCAGAAAAAAATAAACTGCTGCAAGAATTTCCAAAGCATACCGTGCTGATTAACCGACTGTGCAAAGAAAAAATTAACTAATACCTTTTGCCACTTATGGAAAAAATTAATTTATACGAAAAACTATCTTTATTTCACGACACCTGGAATCCACGTATCATTGGCGAATTAAATGGTCAGCAGGTAAAACTTGCCAAATTACAGGGCCCCTTTGTCTGGCACAAACATGAAAACGAAGACGAATTGTTTCTGGTACTTGAAGGAATTTTAACCATGGAATTCCGCGATAAAAGTCTCACCCTGCAGCCCAATGAGTTTATTATTGTACCGCGGGGAGTGGAACACCGGCCTGTAGCTGAGCAACCGGTATCGGTATTGCTTTTTGAACCCGCGGGTACGTTAAATACCGGCGATAAAAAGAATGACTTAACGCGCAATACACTCGAAAGTATTTGAATTCCCGATTTTATCCCGACTTAAGCCATTGTTTTGTCCTGTAACTGAATCCGTGTTTTTGGCAGGCTGTCGGCATAATTATGCTGCATGAACTCAATCAGTTTTTCGCGTACATGAACCCTCAAATCCCAGGCTGTTGGTGAGTTTTTGGCACTTACCAGGGCCCGGAGTTCCATGGTATTTTCTTTGGCATCGGTAACCTGCAACACATTTACCTGACCGTCCCAAAGTTCAGTTGCATTTAAAATACGTGTCAATTCATCGCGTAAAGCCTGAACCGGCAGCGTATAATCGGCATAAATAAATACGGTTCCCACAATTTCGGCCGAGTTTCGTGTCCAGTTCTGAAAAGGTTTTTCAATAAAATAAGTCGAGGGAACTATCAGTCGGCGTTTATCCCAGATGCGAACCACCACATAATTCAGGTTTATCTCCTCAATCCATCCCCATTCGTTTTCAATAATCACCGCATCGTCAATACGGAAGGGTTGGGTAAAAGCAATCTGAATACCTGCTATAACTGCACCAATAACCCGTTGTGCGGCCAAACCCAGAATTATTCCAGCAATTCCTGCCGATGCAAACAAACCAATGCCAATTTTGCGAATCGACTCAAACGAAATAAGGATAAACCCAAGCGCAATAAGCACAATAAAAAAAGTAATAATGTTGGTGAAAATATTCACCTGAGTATGTACTTTTCGTGATTTCAGGTTGTCTTCTTTTGATATATCGAAATTGCTTAAAAGTAATTTTCGGAATATCTTTAATAAAGCAATGGCGCTCCAGGCCAGGGTTATTATCAATAAAAGATGACCGTATGATTGAACCAAATCAATTATACGTGCTGGAATAAAACGGAACAGTGTAAGTGCCGGTTCCAGGCCAACAAAAAAAAGCGTTAGAAAAAGTGGCAACACCAGATTTTTATATTTTCGCATACCAAAGTTTTTGATTACTATAGATAGCTACAATTCAACATAAAAAGTGTTTAAACTCCCGATGAAAACCGGTAGAAAAACAAATCAAAATATTGGTTAAAAGCTGTAAAACAATTGTTTTGTGAATTCACTGATTGGCTTTTGAATTTTGCGATTCCTGTTTACCGTAAAAAAAACACGTTGAATGAATAGTAAAGCCTGAGTTTATTGATTTATTAACTCTCGAATTTCATTCAAATGCAGTTCAAGATGCACAGGATAGTCTTCTATCATTTGCCGGAGCGTTACCGATGTGCCTTCAAAATTTTTCCAGTAATTATCGAGGGTTGAGCTATCGACCGATTTTATCACCTGAATTATATGCAGGTTGTAATGTTTCCAAAGTTGAATAAGGCTATGCCAATCGGCGTTTTGGTAGTCCTGTAGGGCAATCCACAAATCGTTGTCCTGCTGGTAGTCGGGAAAAACCAATTCCCTGTTGTATTGCAGGCGAACCATTCGCTGATGGTTGTTTGCCACGGAGTCGATTAAATGCCCCAGGATTTGTTTGATACTCCGGTTTTGACGGTTTCGCCGGTTGGTAATGGTGTCGTGAGACAATTGCATCAATTCGGTCTCCCAGGTTTCGATGGTATTTACCCAATTACACAAAAGTTTATTCATTCAATAGCGTCATTTTACGTGTTAAGTTAAAGTTGCCTGTATTTATTTTATAAAAATAAATACCCTCAGGAAGTAATTGCGAATCAAAGTCAAGCTTGTGCTGACCTGAAGTAAAGTACTTACCCCCCAATTCAGTAATTTCAATTCCCTGAAGATTGAAAATTTTCATCGACACAAAAGCCCTTTCAGGCAGGGTGAAAGTTATTGTCGTTTTTTTACTAAATGGATTTGGAAAATTTTGGTTTAATGAATACCCATTGTAACTGTTCTGCCCGTTTACTCCCACCGTAGTATATTCAGGTACACAAGTATTCACAGCTTCAAGTCCTGCATCAATGGGTTCAATATTCGAGTTTTTAATACCAATATTATCTAAAGCAGCCCCTTCTTCACAGTAGGCTATGGTAAGGGTATGTTCCCCTGCCGATAACTCCCGGTTATAAAGTTCAATCCACTGCCAGCCAGTTGTGGTTAGTTCATCGAATTTTTCAAACGAGCCATCATCTAATTTAATCCAAAAAGCATCGGCATTGGGTGATGGGCAATTAAACCTGCCAAAAACAGCATAAGTAGTATCGGAAGGCAGCGAAAAAGTAAAATGAATCATGTTTTCTTCACCGGAAGGTACTTCATCGATGCTTTGCCAACCGGGACGAACAGTTACATAAGCACGGTTCGAAGCATCGGCATCTTCTAACACATTCCAGTTTCCACCTACCGTGGCACATTCGGCTTCGGCATACACCGATTCATAACCCATTAGCGAAAGCATTTGTACGGCATATCGCTTTCCAATTTTTCGATAGCCTGCCGCATTAAAATGCAGGTTGTCGGCAGCATCGGTACACCCACTTGATGAAATTACGTGTGCGTTGGGAATGGTTTCGGGGAGTGTTGCAATAATGCTATTCATGCTGGCACAAACACCCCCCTGATCGGCATGAACCACTTCACCAGCCAGTAAAGGAATTGAATCGGCCTGCAATCCCAAATCGTTCAATAAATTATCGTATATAATCTTTACTTTTACTGGCCAATCGGATTCGCCGGTGTTCGATTCTCCCTGGTGCATTAAGAACCCTTTTATAACTCCGTCGTTCTGAGCTAATTTAGCCAGGTCAACAAGCCAGGAATATGGGTTTCCATCATACTCGTCAATAATACTCAACATCCATGAAGGTGCTGTAGCCACATAATTCTCGTATTTATCTTTATCAAAAAGTTCAATTTTGCAGCCTGCCACTGAAACATTAATAATTCCAACTTTAATGGAATCGGGTAAGTTGGCAACCAGGGTCCTTCCAAAATAATCGGATGGCGACAAACCCGTATAACAACGGGTTAAGGGAGGAATAGCCGGATACCACTGTCCTTTTACTTCACCGGAACAATTAACAGCAGCCATTACCTGAAACCGCTCATCCACGGTTTTATCAACCCGCTCAACCGCAGCCTGCCCTTCCATATTTGATTGCCCAAAACACAAATAGATATGAAAATTTGGATCCTGAGAAAAACCAGTAACAGTGAATAAAAACAGGAAAGCTATCAGCAGTAAAAGTACCAAAGATATTTTTTTCATTTCGACCTACATTTAACGTTTTACATTGATTTTCTTTGTTATAAAAGGACGGCTAAAACTAATAGTTGAGGAATATATTCTGATCTTTTGTAATAACAATGGTCATCTTATGATAATCGATTAAATATACTTATTAATAAAGATATCACTTCGGATTATTTTAAAATTTTTATGAGCAAATGCAAAAATAAATTGGTAAAATATTAGATTAAAGACCTAAGGCGCTGGACATAAGACCCAAGACTAAAGATGCAAGACGGCTATGGGTGAACCGTGTGGTTGGGGTTTAGGGTTTGACTATAAATGTTTAAGGTAAAAACTAAGAAACCCTTAAAAATGGCTGTTCGGAAAACTCTGCAAACCTGATGGTATAGTTGTCCAACGCATACCCGGTATTCCCGCATAAAACAAAACTTTGGATCATAAAAACCCTTAAAAATCGCCTCAGGGATTCTTGAAAAAACCGATTGAAAACACTATGCTCAAACAACTAATCGGAAGGTAGTTACAAGCTGGCAAT
>PHDD01000013.1:0-73060 GCA_002840905.1 Bacteroidetes bacterium HGW-Bacteroidetes-4
GTTGTGCCTCGTAATTTATTTAAATCTCACAATAGTATTATCACCATTTGGTAATTTGAAAACAAGATTACCCTTATATTCTTCTTCCAATAATTGAAAATCATCATAGTATTTTCCTTGATTATTGAATATTTTTTTTATCAATTTTCTATTTATTTCCATCAATATGTTATTGGAAAATGATTCAAAGTTCTCAATCTCCTTTTTAAGATCATAAAACTCAAAAGATTTTTGATTCAAACAGAGTCTTACCTTATCCTGCTTTAATTCATACCGAGAAATTTCATACACAAAATAATCATTTTCTGCATTATCTTCCGTGTGTTTAAAATCCGAGGAATGAGCTGCAGCTTTGTGTCTTAATTCAATTATTTTAAGCTTTTGAAAACATTCAATTATTTCTTTTTTATTTTGAATTTTAAATATCTCCACCAAGTTAATTATAGCTATTCGCTGTAAATTAATGGAATTAAGCAATCCATATAATCTTAAATATCTTTCGCCAATATCAATATGGCGACATGGCCCCTGTAGATCAAATTCCTTAAATGATTCTTTGGCAAGTTCAGTATCCTGAATAATAAATATCGAATTTAAAAGAATATTCCAGCCAAAATCTTTTTCGAACCCAAATCTCTCTTTAATTTCTGTTCTAAAATCATCAAATTTATCATTTTCCATTTCAGCAAAATGGCTAAGAATACCATGTAAGTAATTTATAATTTTTTCAGTCATTGTAGCTTTCATAGTTTGCTTTGATTATGAGGCACAACTACAAGATAAACGCACCCCACTTCCTTTTATCATCCCAATTTTGGGATGATAAACGCACCCTGTTGCGTTTATCTTTACTATATGTGCTGTTTGGGTTCATGTTTTTGGTTTAGTTAACCAAAGCTATAAAATAATTTTATAAGCCGGTTACTTTGGTTGGCTTTTTAATAAAAGAAAGTACCTTACCGGCCGGCAAACATAAGCTAGTGCAGGTAAGGATGGGCTTGCCCCTTTTGCCCGGGATAGCCGTTTAAAGGTGGGTGGGTTATTGTGTCTATAGTTATGAAAACTCAAGGAATTATTTTCTAAGCTAAAATAATACCAGCACATAAAAAAAGTGCTTTGATTCCTGCTATCCTTTTTTCATTTGTGGCCAAAAGAAACAAATGTCTTGCCCACCACACCTTGCTGATTAAAATCAGGCAGCCAGCAGGATTGCAAGGCTGAAACGTTGGTGTGAAAGGCTGCAAAACCCATTATTCTGTTTCTGCTTTTTTCCAATGCAACAGCAAGGAATCGTCGCGGTGTAGTTTTTGGTTATCGAGTAGCCATTGAATTACTTTAATTGCTTTTTCGTTGGGTTGTTTAATGGCATCGACCAGTTGCTCCAGGTTTAAAGGTTGTTTTTGAAGCGCTGCTTTTATAGCTTCAACCACCAAATCGAATTCCATTTTGCTTAAATCGAGTTTGTTACGTTCGGTGCAAACATCGCAAACCCCGCAACGGGTGGCCTGGTTGTCGCCAAAATAATTGAGCAACTGCTGCGAGCGGCATTTTTTTCGTGTGGCATAATCAACCACGGCGAAAATTTTCTCACTGTACAGGTTTTTCCTGTCCTGATACTTTTCGCGGGTAAATAACAAAGAAACTGTAGGCAGTCGCTCTTCGATATAAAAAATCTGGGGAACTTTTTTCCGTGGAATGTAATTGATAATCTTGTCGCGACCCAGTTTAATCAGGAAGGCAGTAATAATTTCGGGTTTTGCGTTGGTTTTGCGTGCCAAATCGCCTTCGTCGATGGGCCGGTATTCGGTAAACATTCCCGAATAACTCCGTAACAGCAGCTTAATAAAAGCATCTTCGGCCGCATTGGCTACCTGGTATTTGTACAAATCGTCGCGGGTAACGGTAAAAATTATCCGGGAAGGATTGTCCACTTCTTCGCTCAATTCAAGGTATCCACTTTGCTGAAGCAGTTTCAGGCTATTGTAAACGGTTAAAATATTGAATTTATAGGCTTTTACAAAGGCGGATATTTCAAAATCGAAACCCAAACCTTTACCACCACCCACGGGTAATTGAAAAAAGTTGCCCAATGCTTCATACACCCGTTTAATTTCATCAATTTCGGGGAAGGTAGCATCGATACGGCGTTCGAGCTTATTACGGTCGCCCGGATGGTAAAGCAAAATGGCAAAGGCCTGTTTCTCATCGCGCCCTCCGCGTCCGGCTTCCTGAAAATAGGCTTCCAGGGTATCGGGCAAATCCATATGTACCACAAAACGCACGTCGGCTTTGTCGATACCCATTCCAAAGGCATTGGTTGAAACCATAATACGGATGGCTCCCTTTTTCCATTGATTTTGTTTAAAATCGCGTTCGGCCGAAGTGAGTCCGGCATGGTAATAATCGGCTGTTATTCCCTGTTGGTTTAAAAATAAAGACAGTTCTTTGGTATGAAGCCGGTTGCGGACATAAACCACGCCTGTACCTGTAAGGCGTTGGGCTATTTTAATCAGGTGCTTCTGTTTATCTTCGACCTCACGAACCAGGTAAACCAGGTTTTTGCGTTCAAAACTTTTACGGAATACATTTTTTTGGGGAAAACCCAGTTTCTCCTGAATATCGTCGATAACACGTGAAGTGGCCGTTGCAGTAACTGCAAGTACAGGTACATCGGGCAAGAGCTGGCGTACTTCGGCAATCTTCAGGTACGACGGGCGAAAGTCGTAGCCCCACTGCGAAATGCAATGCGCCTCATCGATGGCCAGTAAATTTACATTCATCTGCCTAACACGCGTTCGAAACAGTTCAGTACCCAAACGTTCGGGCGAACAATACAGGAACTTCATGTTGGCATCGTGAACACAATTTTCGAGGGTTACGTCAATTTCGTGCCGGGTCATTCCCGAATAAATGGCAACTGCTTTAATTTTGCGTGCTTTCAGGTTTTCAACCTGATCTTTCATTAATGCGATAAGCGGGGTTACGACAATGCAAATGCCTTCATTAGCCAGGGCCGGCACCTGAAAGGTGATGGATTTTCCCCCTCCGGTTGGCATCAAAGCCAAAGTGTCGTGCCCTTCGCCCACCGACCGGATGATGTCGTGTTGCAAAGGCCTGAAATGGGCATAACCCCAATATTTAGTTAATATTTTCTGATACTGATCCACGCACTCGCTGGTTTATTGCAAAGGTAGTTTTTTTACCCGGCTCAACCTCGTGCTTTTCTTTTAGCAAAATAAAAAAAAGGATAGCCCCCCCATTAATGGAACCATCCTTTCTTAAACTTATTAACTTAATTTGATTTATGAAATCATGGATTGGGTTGTTCAACTACAACAGGCCATCTATCGGTATCCCAATTCAACTTATGAACCACCAGCTTGGGTTTACCTTTATCGTGAATGTCGTAGCCATGACTAAACATAAAAAACTGTCCGCTAAACTCATATACTGAGTTATGACCGATGCCATAGTAATTTTCATCACCGTTAACCAAAACTGTTCCTCCGCCCTGAGTCAGGGGTACATTTTCCTTATCGAGAAAAGGCCCCTTCAATTCTTTTGAACGCCCCACCCTTACATTATAAGTACTTCGTGCCCCACGGCAACACAAATCGAAGGATACAAACAAATAATAATACCCATTGGCATTGATAATGAAAGGTGCTTCGATGGCTCCGTTTCCCGGATCAATATCGGGTAAGTGAAAATCGCGCTCCCGTGAAGCCAAAGTTGTCCAAACCTGCGGTTCGGCCACCGAAAGCAAGTCGGAATTTAATTGCACCAGTTTTAAACCTCCCCAAAATGAACCAAAGGCCAGGTAGGGGATTTTGTTTTCGTCAAAAATCAGGTTAGGGTCGATGGCGTTCCAATTGTCGCGACCGGGAACTGAACTAATTACGGGCCCCTGATCGACCCAGGCATAATTTTCGTTTTTTGGATCGAGGGTAACATTGGTAGCTACTCCAATTACAGAGCGATTACTGGCAAACGACGAAATGGAATAGTACAGATAGTATTTACCGTTATGAAAAGAAATATCGGGAGCCCAAATGTTTCCATCGAAATTAGGGACTTCTTGTTTACACCAGGCCGGAATTTGGGTAAAAACCTGGGCTAAAAATTTCCAGTGCACCAAATCGTCCGATTGCCAACTGGCAACACCCACTCCGGTGCTGTACATGTAATATTTTCCATCGGCCCCGATGGCTACCGGATCGTGTACCACAATCTGAGTACTTTGGGTGTATCCGCTTAAGCTAAGAATCCCCAAGAATAAAGTTACTAAGTATTTGAGCATTGTTTTTACTTATTTAATTTTAGCCCTCAACTGAGTAAACGAGTGAGCCGGGAAACTATAAGTTAATACATTTCCTTTGGCTTTTACCGACTGTTTTTGTTGGGTTTTTACTTCGGTTACTCCAAAATCGTTTTTGGCCTTAACCGATTTACCATTTACTTCGAGTACCTCAATTGCCCCATCGAAGGCACCTGATTGCGAAATCAGATCGGTAGTGATGGCTTTGTCGTGATGTCGATTCACTACATTTATAATCAACTCTCTGTTCTGATAAGCAACAGAAACATCGAGGTAAGGAACGGCATTCTGCTGTGTGGTTGATTCACCCAGACCTACAAAAAACTCTTCGGTTTTGTAGGTTTCGCAATCTACAAAAACATCGAGTGATGTACCGTGTACATTTTTGGCAAATAACTGCAAGGGATAGTAAATGGTTTGAAGAAACATATCGGTTTCGCTAGTGAAAATGGGTGCAATTACATTTACCAACTGAGCCATATTGGCCATTTTTACTATGTCGGCATTTCGCACAAATGAATTCAGGAATCCGGCAATAACCAGCGCATCTTCGAGATTATACAATTCTTCTAAAGCACGGGTACCCGACATGGTTTCGGCATCACGTGCACGATACCACGAGTTGTATTCGTCCCAGGCAATGTAAATAGGATCGCGTCCGTTGCGGATGGCATTGGCCATTTCGCGTTCAATCAATCCTTTTACTACGCGGGTGCGTTCGTCGAGCACCATGGGCGTTGCCATATAGTTGTAGTAATTATCGTTGGGGTTGCCCACATACATATGCAAAGCCAGGTAATCGACCACATCACGCAATTCGTGTAAAATAGTAGCATTCCATTCATTAGGGTCAGCATCGGGGCGGTAATTTGAAGAACCTGCAGCCACCAACTTTATTTGGGGCGAGGTTAACTTCATAAGTTTTGCGGCTTCGCGTGCTTTTTTGGCATAATCTTCAGCATTCAAATGCCCCATTTGCCAGAAGCCGTCCATTTCGTTACCCAAACTCCAGTAAATTATGTTATGTGGTTCGGTATAACCGTGTTTTTTTCGTAATTCAGCATAATAAGGCCCCTCTTTAACGTTGCAGTATTCCACCCATTGTTGTGCTTCTTCAATGGTTCCGGTACCCATATTTACTGAGAAATAGGGTTCGGTATTCATCAAACGAGCATATTCCATAAACTCATTGGTGCCAAACCGATTGGTTTCCAACCTGTTCCAGGCTAATTCCATTCTGGGCGGACGTTCATCTTTGGATCCAACACCGTCTTTCCAATGATAGTTGGAAACAAAATTTCCTCCCGGATAGCGGGTAATGGAAACGTTCAAATCCTGAACTGCCTTAAGCACATCTTTTCGAAAACCTTTCTCGTCGGACAAAGGAGAGCCCTCTTCGTAAATTCCGCCATAAACACAGCGTCCCAGATGTTCTACAAAATTTCCGTAAAGTTTTTTATCAATTTCACCCACTTTGCGGTCCACATCAATTTTTATGCGCGCATTTTGAGCTGATGAATAACCTACACTTAATAAAAGGGTGGTCAGAAGTACTATACCTTTATTTACCGTATTTTTCATTCTATAATTCCGTTTTAAATATTTACTTGTTTCCAAAACTACTTTATATGCCTCCTAAACAGGTGGATTTTTATGCATGGTATGTGGACGTATTCGCAATTTCCGTGGTTAAGGTTAAGCATCTAATATTCATAAATTTGTTTTTAAAAAAAATTGGCTGTCGGCCGGTTTTGTCCAGTAAAACTTTTTCACTGTATTAAAGGTTACACATTAAAGACCTGTAAAACAGTTGCATTTAACATTGCTTGAACTTCCCATTAATAGCCAATAATCTGTTAATTGGGGGAAAAAAAATAATGACTCGCTGTATTTCATAACTTATTAATACGTAATAATCTAATGCCATAAATGCCGCCAGCCACTGAGCCAAAATGAGCAACAAACTTCAATTCAATCGGCTTGTTTTGGCTAATCAGCTCGTTTGGAATAGCATAATTTTGTGTAAAAAATTTATCGCCATTAGTACCATCAAGGTGCACTTCAGCTATTATAACACCATTTATAAGAATACTAAAGTCTCTTTGCTTGTCTAACCCATAATAGGTAATTTCGAGGGCGCATTTTTCATTTTTAGGGTTATTTAACTGGTAACTAAACCAGCCAGTAGCATCGCGCCAATGCCTGCTTTTATGCACTCCTGTTCTTGAATCCTTAAATTTAATAAAATGGTCGGCTTCAGGTTGCTGCTCGCCTGGCCAAACCCAATCAATGGTCCTTCGATTCAGTTCTTGAAATTCTTTCTCCTTTTGAACTAATTCTGCTTGCATAGCATTGTACTCATTTTGCGAATAAACCGGCCAATAAACCATATATCGGGCTTCGTGAATGCTGTAGAAAGGTTTTAAAACTTCCGTACCATTGGTAGTATTGTTTAAATGAGACAGGGTAAAATGCATGGGTAATGAATCGATGGGTTTTACCAGAGATGATAAGTCGTTAAAATCATCGACAATAATCGTTGGTGCTTTATCTAAAGGGTATTTTGGCCCTTTAGCTACATGCCCCATCCGGCTCTCGTCAGCCCATAACCCAACCAAATCTGTAGTGTCGGTAACAGCTCCCAAAACAATGGGACCATGCAAGAAGGAAACCCAATGAGAACTATCCGGTAAAAATTCGACGTAAGTTTTCATTGCAAAATGCATCAAAACCTTATCCCCATTGTTCCATTTTTGTTTCAGGCGGATAAATCCATCGGAAATTTTCAAATTCTTTTCCGGCTTATCATTTACTTTAATTTCCAGTTTATCAGTATTCATCCAGGGAGCCACCCGAATATTTAGTGAAAAATGTTGGGGTTTATTGGTATGCACCGTGAACTGAGTAGCCGATTGATTGGGAAATTTTGTTTCCTGTATCAGGCTTACCTGTTTTTCTATCCAATTTACTTCAGATGCAATAAACATATTTACAAATAGTTGATTATTGCTTTTTAGATAAATCATTTCGCTGTATTTCCCCGGATTTTCAATTCCGGAACCCACACAACACCAAAAACTGGTTTGAGGTTGGGAATATACCCTATAATGCCGGGGACGCACAGGTGTAAAATATACAAATCCACCTTTTACGGGGTGTTCCGATGATAAAATATGATTAAACAGGGCCCGCTCGTAATAATCGAGATATTTTTGTTCGGGATGCGCTAAATAGAGCAATTTGGTTAGTTTTAACATATTGTAAGTATTGCAAGATTCAGGCCCTTGCTCCGATTCAATCATGCTCGAAAAATCATTGGCTGGATGAAAATGTTCCCGCACACTGTTTCCCCCAATGGAAATGGTCCAATCGTTAATTACGGTATTCCAAAAAAAGACAGCAGCACTATCCCAGGTTAAATTATTAGCTGCTTGGGCATAACGCTCAAATCCAATAACTTTAGGTATCTGTGTATTGGCATGAAGACCCGCTAATTCATTTTTTTGCTGAATTAAAGGCTCTAAAATAGCCTCATGAGAAAATTTTCGAGCCATTTCGAGGTACTTTTCATCACCAGTAAGTTCTGCTACATTAACAAATACTTCATTTAAACCGCCATGTTCGCTGATAAGCATTGTTTGCACCTGCTCTTTAGTTAGGTTCTTGGTAGTTTCATAAAACCAATCGGTAAGTTTAATGAGCATCTCCCTGGCATCTGAATTCCCTGTATTTACATAAACATCATACAAACCCGCAAAAAGTTTATGCATATTGTATAAAGGAACCCATCGGTTGTTTAACGAAAAAGCTCCCGCATTTATGTTACCTTCAGCTACTTCTTTCCAAATCTCCTGGCCCATAGGGATACCCCCAACGTAACCGTTTCCATTTTTATCCTGGCAACGTTTTAACCAGGTGAGCATGTATTCAATTCTATGCAACAATTCATTATTTCGGGTAGTTGCATACATAAAAGATAAAGCCGAAAGATAATGCCCTCCGATATGTCCATCGAGCCCGGTATTTTCCCAATTGCCATAATTATCCTTAATGGGTTTTAATCCGGCATCTTTTAAAAAAGGGGCCAGCAAGCGATCGGGTTCCAAAGCTTGTAAATAAGCTAAATCAGCTTGTTGTGCCTGTAAAAAGGGACCCTCATGTATCCGGACTTCTGACAATTTAAACGCATGCAATTTATCATCACGCGTATTGTTACATCCTGAAACAACTAACAGGAAAAGTAAACTGTAAAGTTGTAATCGTATCATAGCATTCATCTTTCATTGGTAAACTTACCACGCGCTAAATTTATTATGCATGCACTGCAAGTGGCGGTTAAATTCGGGACACAATCCTTTAAAACAAATCCGTCTTTTAATAAATATTGAACTGATTCAATTCAACCGGTTATTAATTTTTCTTTTTTCCCCAATAGGTTGCATTAAGGTTTTTTTCAGTTCCTGCATAAACAAAGGTTACACAGCGTGGAGTTGCTTCCCAATCGACTTCTCGTTCAACGCAAACAATAACGTTTCCCAGCGTAAGATACTTTGTTGAGGCATCGTAACTCCAATTACCTGTAAGAGCCCCTGTAATAGTGCCGTCGGCATTAAGACTTAGAGAAGTAGCTCCATTTTGCTGGCCATAGCTGTATTTAAGGTTAATGTGCTCCCAAGTTCCAATTAAAGAGTCTTTGGTAATGTTACCGTAATCAGGAACCGCTGCATAGCGTTCGGGTAAAGCTATTGGCCAAAGGTTGTCGGGTTCGCTTACCGATGCCGGACACCAAACAATGCGTCGTACGTGCCCCATCATAATGGCATTGGAATAAGCGTTGCCACCAACGTTTTCAGGCAATCGACCCTGCGACATGTAAAACCATTCATCGGTATTTTCTTTTTGAAAAACAGCACAGTGTGATATGCCAACCCATCCGTAGCTCAGGTTAAATTTGTATGGGTGGGTTACAATTGGGTAGCAGTCACCACGTCCATTGGTAAAATTGCGTCCGGTAATGTCATAGTAGGGTCCTTCGATGTTTGTACTTCGAACCACTCGAGTATTGTAAGGTACTGCAAGACCATCGTATGCCATAAACAAATAGTAGTAACCCTCTTTGTATATTATTTCGGGCGCTTCGCTGCCTTGCCAACGCGACCCGTCGGTGCGTGTACCTATTCGCAAACCATACCGGGCTGTTAACTCACTAACACTACTTGCGTAAGGTTCCCCAAGTGTGTTTAAAGGCTTACCTGTGGTTGCATCGACCTGCAATAGGGCAAAACCGCTATGCCACGAGCCATGTATCAGGTAATGATTTCCTTCGGGTGTTACAATGTATGTTGGGTCGATGGCATTGTAGTAAAAATAGGCACTCCAATCCGATAAACTGGTACGACTGTAATCTTTACCCCTGTCTGAAGATGAACTGGTAACGAACCCTTTGTCGGTCCAGACAGCTCCGGCAGGATCGGTTGATTCGCACATACCGATAAAGGCACGTTCGGTCCAGCTTCCATCAAAGTTAACCGGAGTGTTGGCATTTCCGGTTTTGATGTAGTTATCGATAATTATACTGTAGTACATCCGCAAAATATCTTTTCCGCCCACGTTAACCCGGCGCACTACCGGTGCCCAGTAACCGTATTTTATGTTTTCATTGGTAATGGCATTGAGCCCCATACGTAAACGAATGGCATTGAGCGAGTCGGCTACCCAGGAGGGGGCATCGTAAAAAGGCCCTCCTACCCAATCCCAATTAACCAAATCGGTTGAACGTTTGCCCTGAAAATGTCCATGTCCTTCGGCCTCATTACCATAGGAAGCATCAGTGCCATACATATAGTAATAGCCATTATAGTAGGCAACCGATGGATCGTGTACATTGGCCAGGTTCCACTTGTTTCGGTTTGTCCACGAGGCTATCGGTGAATAATCGTCGGCATAGGTTGGAATGGTAAAATGTGCAAGGGTATCGGGTTCATTCTCTTCAGGTTCCACTCCATTATCTTCACATCCTACAAAAGAAAAAGCAAATAGGGTGATGGGTAAAATCAATAAATACTTTAATCTCATATCAAACATGTTAACTTATTGTAAAACTTCCTTATCAACCTACAAAAATAAGTTGATAAGGAAGTTACTAAATTAAGAGAATAATCGCTACTCAACAACAGGACGAACAGACCATTTAGCTAAGAAAGCAGGACCATTATCTTCATTTTTGTTTGCTGAATTACCCACAAGGTTGGGGTTAGCATTCAGCGTAGATTGAAATATGGGAAAGTATTCATGCCCATTAGTATAGTATTGGAACGAAGAAGCACTAGCGGTTTCAGCAGTAAGTTCTTCGGTTGAGGCTGTGCCATCGAGCTTATAATAACCATGTTGTACCAACTGGTTCAAACGAGCTGCATCGTAAAAGAACCCCCAACGGAGCAAGTCGATACCACGACCATTCTCACAACCAAATTCTTTTGGACGTTCCACATTTGCAATCTGCTCAAAAAGATGATCAGCGGTCGGGAAATCTGCAAGTTGAAGGTCTGGAAGCGCAACGCGACGACGTACTTCGTTAATGTAATCGATTGCCGTTTGTGTTGGACCATTAACTTCATTTTCACATTCAGCTGCCCGAAGTAAAACATCGCTGTATCGCATCAGGCGTAAGTTGATGCCACAGTGTAATCCGTTTGTAATAGCACTATAGATGTTATTTCTTGCATTGGTGAACTTTGCTATAGATATTCCTCCTTGTGAAGTATTTGATAATGGAGTTGCCGTTATGTCTTCCTGATAGATGGTGTTACTACGCGGATCTCCATTCGGATATGCTGCAGTATTCAGGCCGGCATAGCTGTTGTATTCAGCTTCGTAAGTAACCAAGGTCCAATACAAGCGCGGATCAAGACGACCATCGGTACTGTTTTCTTTTTTGAACAAGTTGTACAACCAAGGTGAGCCAGCCAGGTCGCCCCAGCTACCTAAATCCTGAGAAGCATAATTGCTTTCAACCGCATGACCCTGAGTTGCTTCCGAACTAATATTAACCGGAGTCCACTCTTCGTCGGTACCACCTGTACCATAATCCATAAATTGAACTTCGAAAAGACTTTCTGAATTGTTTTCATATTGTGCGCCTTCCCTGAAGTTATCGCCATAATCGGCGGTAAGTTCATAATGTCCGTATTTGCCGGCAATAATGTCTTTCAAAACAATCAAGGCCGTGTCAAATTTATGGCGGAACATTAGGGAACGAGCCAAATAACCGGCAGCAGCGCCGCGTGTAGCTCGTCCTTGAGCCCACTCGCCTCCCTCATCACGTGATGGCAACATTTGCATGGCTTTTTTAAGATCAGCATCAATTTGGTCAAACACATCGTCTTGTGTATTGTTTGATGCATACATGGTGTTGATGTCTGAATAATCTGCATAGTCTGTAATCAATGGAACAGTCTGGTAATAAGTTGCCAATTCATAGTAAGCCAATGATCTGAGGAAGAGGGCTTGTCCGGCTATCTGATTGTAGGCATCTTCCGACATATCGACACCATCAACTTTCGACAATACAAAGTTGGTACGGTTTACAACGTGGTAGTTGTCGCGCCAAATCCATTCGTCACCAATTCCAATGGTACCCGGAGAATTGAGGTTATCGTATTCCAAATACCATTGTTGCGATGAGTTCCAGACTTCGTCGCCACGCACCGCATCGAGGGTGTATCCAACGCGGGCAAAGGTTCCTTCGAGGCGTATACGGTTGTAGCAGGCAATGATAGCTTCCTGAAGTTCCAATTCAGAATCACCAAAATCGTAGGTTGTCTGATTGTTCGGATTCTGAACATCGAGTTCGTCATTGCAGGCCGTAAAGCCTCCAATAAACACCAACATTATTAGAATTATCGTTAAACTTTTCATATCGATATTGTATTAAAATTAAATTTTTAGAATGAGAAGTGAGCCCCAAACATAATGGTTCGTGGAGTTGGATACGAAGCGTAGTTGTATCCCGGGGTGAACGTACCTCCGGCAAAGTCAACATTGTAGCCTTTGTATTTCGACAGGGTTGCCAAATTCTGACCCGACGCGTAAATACGAAGTCCTTTAACATAGCCGCTAAACCAGCTGTCAGGAAAATTATAACCCAATTCAACATTGGCAATTTTCAGATAAGATGCATTTTGTATAAAACGCTCGCTGAAATAATCGTTGGTAACTGCACCTTCGGGTTTGTATGATACACGAGGCACATTGGTGCTTGTGTTCTCAGGAGTCCATGCATTCAATAAATCAGCGCTCTTGTTGAGTGAACCCAGTGAGCTATGCAGCGTAAGATCAACAAAATCAACCGCTTTAAAACCTGCTGCCCCATATGTGGATATACTCAAATCAAAACCTTTCCATTCGGCACGTATGTTCAGTCCAAAATTAACATTCGGCAAACCACTACCCAGATAGGTTTGGTCAGCAGAGTTAATTTGACCGTCGGGCACACCCGTTAATTTACCCTCAGCATCAAAACCATTAATATCGGCATATATCACATCACCCGGTTTTGCTCCGTTTTGAGTAATGTAATTGCCTTCGGAATTCACTCGGGTATCAATCTCTCCCTGAGACTGGAAGATTCCCTGATAAACATAACCGTAGAATGAACCCACTTCACGACCTACCTCTGTGCGAGAAAAACCATCGGTGCGAGGTTCACCTGAAACACCTAACTTTGTAACCTCGTTTTTGAGGGTTGATAAGTTTGCCGAAACATCAAACTTAACAGGGTTATTATGATTGTGATAGGCAAGCAGGAACTCAAGGCCTGAGTTTACCATAGTTGCAGCGTTCATTGTAACTGTTCCGTTGGTAGCTCCAGCATTAGTTGGGACGGCAACTTCATAAAGAAGGTCTTCTGATGTAGATTTATACCAGTCGAAAGTAAATTCCAACTGGTTGTTTAACATAGCCAGATCGAAACCAAAATCCAATGTTTTCTTCTTTTCCCATCGGATGGCTGTGTTTACATAGTTTGAAATGGCTGAACCGGTAACTTTATTATTTCCAAAGCTATAAGTATAGTTACCTCTCGACATCACATCCATATATTGATATTCACCAATGTTCTCATTACCCAGTACACCATAACTACCACGTAGTTTGAATAGGTTGACCGTAGATTCAGCTACGGGGAAGAAGCTCTCGCGATCGATACGCCAGCCTGCTGATACAGAAGGAAACCAATCCCAACGATCTTCTGAAGAAAGACGGCTGGAACCATCACGACGTGCGGTTGCCGAAATAAGGTATTTCTCATCAAAATCGTAGTTAATACGACCAATATATGAGGCTAAAACGTGTTCGCTTTCATAGCTGGTTGCCGATGTTTCCTCTGCGTTGTTTACCTGCAGGTAATAGGGCTCCGGCATATTCACACCCTTACCCGTAAGTGTGTGAAAAAGTTCACGTTCAAAGGTTTGCCCAACCACCACATTGATGTGATTGCTCCCCATATTTCCGTCGTAGTTTATGGTGTTTTCTACCAGTGCATCGCTATAGCTACGATAGCCCTCTTCCAGGTTTTCATTGCTTTTTGACAGGTAGTTTGTTGTACTTTGTATAAAAGCAGGAACGAATGTAAAATCTTTTGCAATAGTTTTGCTGTACGACAGGTTAAGGTTGTAATTTAACTTGTGATTGCTTGATTGGAGCCCAAGCATTTCAATGAAATCAACCGTTGATGAACCGGAAGCAACCACGCGATCAACAATGGAATTTCTTTTTAGTAAACTATTGGTAAGCAATACGTTCGTTACGCGCAAGTCTCCATGAACATCGTCATAATAAGTACCAAACCCGTACGAGTCGTAGCTGTAACCTGACGCGGCCGAAATTTTGTCGTCAAGAACCCAGGTCGATTCATCGTATGCCTTTATGGTTGGCGGCAATAAAAGGGCTGAAGCCATTACCGGGTATTGTGCACCGTACAAACCCTGAACATACTCATTGGCATTACTCAGGGCCATATTGTCCTGATCGCTGTGACTATAAACAATATTTGTTTTGAATTTGATGAATTTAACATCCATACTGTTATTGATACGGGCCGTATACCGATCGAAATTTGGACCGGCACCTACCATTGTTCCATTTTGACTATAATAATCAATACCAATATTATATGTATTGTTTTCGCCTCCTCCAGACATGTTAATGTTGTGATTCTGACGGATACCTGTTTTGAATGCCTCATCGAACCAATTGGTGTTTACTTTAGCTGAACCATCGGCATTATACAAATAATTTTCGCTTGCCGGATCGTAACCGGAAGGAGCATCCATACCACTATTCGTGTAGGCCATGTTGATGTATTGTCCATATTGTTCCGAATTCATAACATCGTACACCCCATTCTGTACCCGGTCGAAACCCAGGTAGCCACTATAGTCAATCTTCATGGGCTGGTTCTTTTTACCTTGCTTTGTGGTAATGATAACCACGCCATTAGCAGCCCGCGAACCGTAAATTGCGGCAGCAGAAGCATCCTTGAGTATTTGAAGGCTTTCAATATCGTTTGGTGAGAAATCGCGTATGGTTGTTCCCATGGGTACACCATCGATAACATATAGCGGCGACGTATTACCAAATGAACCAATACCCCGGATACGCACCGTAGGGTCAGCTCCCGGTTGTCCGTCGCTGGTAATTTGCACCCCGGCAACTTTTCCTTCAAGCATTGTTGAAATGTTTGAGTGGGATACTTTCTTCATGTCCTCGGTATTAACAACGGCCACTGAGCCGGTAAGGTCAACCTTGCGTTGTGTACCGTAACCTATAACTACCACTTGTTCGATTCCAATTAAATCAGAAACCAATGTGATGGTACCAAGTTCAGTCCGTCCTTCAATAGGTACTTCAACACTTTTAAATCCTATAAAAGAAACAATTAGTGTAGCATCTGAAGGAACTGAAAGCTGGAAGCTACCATTAGCATCGGAAATAGTACCCATGGAAGTACCTTTTTGTATTACACTTGCGCCGGGAAGCGGTTCTCCGTTTTCATCAACGACTTTACCTTTTACAGTAATGTCGTCTGTTTGAGCTATTGTCCTCTGGTCAGCATCATTGTTGCCTTCGGCGTAGGTTGCCGGTACAAGAGCCAGCAATCCCAAAAGAATTAAATATAAATATTTCATAGTCTAAATATTTTTTATCATAGTGTTATTCAACTGATGTTATATCGAGGTAAGCTCCCTCAATTACAAGTGCTGTAGTTAAGTCAGAACTATTTACAGTTATCCCTTCATATTTTTGGAAATGGGTCTCGCTATTAGCGTATGTAACATTGTATAGTATATCAGCCGTATTGTCTCCGTTATTGGTAATTGTGATTTCAATATACGAATCATTAATACTTGATGTAAACACATCCCAATTCCAGTCTGATGTTAATATAGCAGTAGCATATCCATCGCCCCATCCAAAGTTATCCATACGGACTACAGCATACTCTGCCATGTTCGTTTTGCGAAGAATGGTACTTGGGCTATGCCAATTTGCAGCATTATCGGAGTAACATTTCATTTTAAAAGTCCTGCTTTCCCCTGAAGGGACTGGATAGTTATTTGAGAATTTTGTCCACCATGCGGTCAACAAATCAGTACCTACCTGATAGGTTCCTCCTACCACGTTGGTTATTGGGCACGTTGTTGTAACGGTGCTTGTTGCACCAACATAAGTGATAATAGCATCCTGCGCCCCATTTCCTCCCGGATTCTCAAAGCGAAGATTCTCATTTGGTAATACACCTGTTGTACCGTCAGAATAAGTAGCAGTTACAACCATGCCTGTAGGATCAAAAACTGGTGCAGCTGGTCCAGGGAAAGTATAAGTTGTTATATTGGGCAAAGTAGTAACCTCAAGAGCTGTAACCGCATTTGTTACTTCCAAAGTGTAGAAAGTTGATACGGCCTGGCTATATGCACCCTGCTTGGTTTTGCTATAAGCAACAACTATGGTCTTTTCTCCGACTGTAGTCATATCAGGAACCACATTGAATGTTATGTCTGAAGTATCAACTTCTGAAGAAGAACCATCAGCAAAAGTAACGGTAGCAACGGCATCACCCCAAAAGTCCTCGTCGCCTAATTCAACAAAAGCAGGAGTTCCTTCCACTGCGATTGAAACAGGGGCTACATCCTCTACTGCAGTTACTTTTGAAGGTATGAGGTAGGCTTTTTTCATTTCAAAATAACTGCCATCACAAATTAAGAATGCTACGATATCAGCACTGGCAGAAACCGGCTGGTTATAGGTCATTACCAATTCTGTACCATTAGTTCCTTTAGCTTTGGCTGTTACAAACACATAGCCGGTAGCCGAGTGGTCAACGTCGATGGTAACCTGAGCACCTTGCATGGTTGTGCGAAAATCGTTCCAAATATCGCCATCTTCGTCGGTGTCGGGATAATTGTGAGCTATCAGGGCTAAGTTGAAATCAACGTTACCCCATCCATAGGCATCAGAACGGAGAACAAAGTATTCGGCATAGCCTTCGGCATCGCGTTCTGCAGTCGCAATGCAAAGGTTCCAGTTATTCCAGTTATTCACACCGGTACCATGGTTAATAAAATCCATATGCAATAATTTATTTGTAGGTACGGCAAAATAATCAGAGAAATAAGCCCACCAACCGGCACTGTTATCTTCAGGTCCTACAATTGCGGTAGAAATGGTTAGGTAAGTTGTGTCACCTGTATTTGGTTTTGCAGCAGCAATAGAGTCAATTCTGTCTTGCAGGTCAGCGGGCGCATCAATTGAATAAATATCCAAATCATCGCACCCAACTAAGCCAAATGCTACCAAAATTGATGCGCTCAAAACGAACATCATTAGTTTAGTTGTTTTCATAAATCCCTAGTTTAGTTGTTTTCATATATTAAAATTAGATTTAATTCATATTATATTTTATGTTTATACATTGTATTAGTTTTTTTCAATCCGGTATAAAATTAATTTTAAGCATTCTTAACAAAGTGTACTGATAGGTATTTGAGGTGGACAAATGGATAAAAATGCAAAAACAGAACCTATCTAAGCTGCTGTTACCCTATTAAATATTGTTATTTAGCCAAAACACGCTACTTGATTAAATTCCCCCCTTTAAGAAACTTTCAAATTATTCAAAACTAAAACTAACAACGGGTAAACTAACAAGTACGGTTATTTTTTAATATAAGGCCTATACACAAGCTTACTCAAGCACATGAACTACATGGCAAACAATTACTTAATAAAATTTTATTCCTAATACACAGGTAAATTAAGTGGACAAATAGTTCTATTGGAAAAAATTCCGATTTGCGTTTCGAAACAAATTCCTTTATGTGCGTGTAAAAAAACTCTTAATTTTTAACAAAATTCTTTCTCAAACATCATTAACAAACCCAAATGAAAGCAGCTTTCGGCATTAGAATAATTTGATAAGAATTTGTATTTTTAGGAGGTAAAAAAAACAACATGTCTAAAATTATCCTCCTTAGTGTTTTACTATTTCTATTACCAACTACGCGGCCTCTTCATGGCCAATCAAATAGCTCCCGGAATTATCGTTTTCAGTATTTTATGATTGAAGATGGCCTGCCACAAAACACCATTACCTGTATTGCAAAAGACCATTATGGTTTTATGTGGTTTGGTACCAATAATGGTATTTGTCGTTACGATTCGTATAATTTTGAATTGTTTCAGGCTGATGAATCGAACATACATGCTTTGCCCGACAATTTAATCCGAACTATTAATCCCGGTACCCGGAATCTGGTATGGGTCGGCTCATCAAAAGGTTTATCTTATTTTGACCATAATAAAAAACAAATCACGCAATTTACCGATAGCTCTGAGCTTGGAGAACCAATTCGGAAAGTAAGCTCAATTATTTCAATTAAAGACAAAGTGTGGGTAGCTACTGAAAATCAGGGTGTTTTTATATTACAGGAACAAAAACATTCGTATAAAATTAAGGCCCAATATAGTCAGGCCAATAATAAACTGGCAAACAATCAGGTAAATGTATTGTACCAGGCAAGTGATGGAAATATTTTTGCCGGAAGCAGTGATGGGTATTTTATTTTTGATTCAATCAACAATAAATTTATTGAACCTGAGGCCAATAGAATTTTACCTCCTCAATCTTACGTTAACGATATATATGACGACAACCTCAACAATTTATACTTTGCTACCAACAACGGACTATTCATCTATTTTTTCGAGAATAAAATATTAAACTGGTATCCGTCGACAAATAATTCAAATGCACTGAAACACAGCACTGTAAATATGGTGCGGCAGGATATCTCGGGACAGCTGTTAGTTGCCTCGCTGGGTGGCTTACAAAGCCTGGATATTGAGACAGGTATTTTTTCAGATTTCAGTAAAGATGGTCCGGAAAACTTTTCGATAAACAACGAGTTTGTAAATGCACTATTTTGCGATTCCAGCGGTAATATATGGATTGGAACAGAAAAAGGAGGCATCAATAAATTTAATATTTTTCAAAATCCACTATCGTTTTACACCAACAATCCAAACAACCCAAACAGCCTGAACAACAACACCATAAACTCAGTACTGCGCGAAAACAACAAGCTTTGGATAGGTACTGCCGGAGGAGGCTTAAACCTGCTCAATATTGAACAGAATAAATTCTCACATTTTACTTACAGTTCTACTAATCCTCAATCATTAAGCAGCGATTATGTAACATCCATTGTCAGAGGAAAAAACGGCGTATTGTATGTAGGTACCTGGGGCGGAGGTTTAAATGCGCTTACAACCCATGGCAACCGCATTACAATTGACCGTATTACTTTGTCCGATCCCAATTACACTAACGATTTGGTTGATGGATTTGTATCTTCACTATCTGCTAATCCATTGGGTTATTTATTGATTGGAACACAAGGTGGTTTATCGATGTTAAATTACAACAATCACAAATTTACCACATTAAAAACACCGCCTAACCACAACCCCCTGTTAACTGAAATTGGCTGTGTATTACTCGACTCAAAAGGCTATTACTGGATTGGTACCCGAAACGGACTTTTTCGTTTTCCGCAAAGCTCTTTACGCGAAACCAAAGACGACGATATAATAATCAGTCAATTGGAGTTTTACAAACATCAACCCAACAACGAATCGTCGCTGCCCGGTGATTATGTTATTTCGTTAATGGAAGATTCCAATGGAGATATTTGGATTGGAACTTATGGACATGGCCTTGCGCATTCGTATTTCAATTTAAATGGCGAACTAATTTTTAAGACCTACACCAGCGATGATGGTATTGCCAACAATGTAGTATATGGCATTCAGGAAGACAGACACAAAAAAATCTGGATAAGTACCGACTATGGCTTAAGTGTATTAAATACCCGGAATAACGTTATTCGTAATTTTTTTAAACAAGACGGTTTACTTAATAACCAGTTTTATTGGTCGGCTTCGCATAAATCGGAAGATGGAATTTTGTATTTTGGAGGAATTCAGGGATTGAATTATTTTAATCCCGACCACTTTTACGATTACACTTACATTCCCACCCCTAAAATAACGCGACTAAAAATTTATAATCAGGAAGTCGATCCGGGGGTAAAATTTCACAAAAAAGTAGTTATTACTAAACCCATTTACGATGCCGACACCATTTTTCTCACTTATAAAGACAATAACATATCGTTCGATTTTTCAGCTTTCGATTATTACCAGCCCGAAAAATCGAAGTATGAATATAAACTGAGCGAAATAGACAAAGAATGGGTGAATGTTTCGTCGCAACGCCGGTTTGCCAGTTACAACAATCTGGAGGGCGGAACCTATACCTTTTGGCTAAGAGCTTCGAACTGCGATGGAATATGGACCGAAGAACCGACCCAAGTTACCATTATTGTTACACCACCTTTTTGGAAAACTATTTGGTTTGCCATTTCACTGTTCTTATTTGTTACGCTTTTAACCTATCTCTTTATCCGGTATCAGATGCGGCGAATTATTCTTCAGAAAAAATTACTCGAAGAAAAAGTACAGCGCAGAACCCAAAAAATTGAAGATCAGAAAGTAATTTTGGAACAACAGGCAAACGAACTTATCGAAACCAACCATCAGCTTGAGAAACGTCAAATACAAATTGAGCATCAAAAAGAAGAACTGGAATCGAAAAACTCCGAAATATCAAAACAGCGCGACGAACTCATTGTATTGAATCAAAAAGTAAACGAAATAAATCTGCTACAACTAAGGTTTTTTACCAATATTTCGCACGAATTTCAAACACCGTTAACACTTATTTTATCGCCCATTGAGCGTTTACTTAAGCAATTTAAAGACGATAAAGAAACCCACCACCTGCTAAACATTATCAACCGAAATGCATTACGCCTGCTTATGCTTATAAGGCAACTGCTCGAAATCAGAAAAATTGAAACCGGCAACCAAAGCCTTCAGGTTGAATTAACCGAAACCAAACCTTTTCTTTTGGAGATTTTCTATTCATTTGAGGAGCTTGCACAAAAAAACCAGATTACCTATACACATGACATTCAGGTGTCGCAAACCGCATGGATTGACAAAGAAAAACTTGAAAATGTTCTTTACAATTTGCTCTCGAATGCTTTTAAATTTACCCCTCAGGGCCATTCCATTCAACTAAAAGCCTCATCAAAAAAAGAGAGCCTTTACGATATGCTTACCATAAGTGTTTGCGATACAGGCGAAGGCATTGAAGCCAATCAGATTACGAGGTTGTTCGACCGTTTTTTGCAGGTCACCGAATCGCGAAAGCATAAACGGGCCGGAACGGGCATTGGCTTATCGATGGTAAAAAGTCTGGTTGAAATAATGTACGGAACCATTTCAGTGGAAAGTGAACCCGGAAAAGGAAGCTCTTTTAAAGTTGAAATTCCGGTAAACCGAAATGTTTTTGCTAGCCACGAGATTGACACCACCGGACAAATTTTTGAATCGAATCTGAAAGATAAAGTGGCCCTGTTAAGCGAACAAATTATTGAAACAAAAGCCGCAGAATATAACAATCATGGCGATGTTATTGAAAAAGTTCTGGTTATTGAAGATAACACCGACATGCGTTCGTTTATTTGTTCAAACCTGGCTCCCTATTTTACAATTATTGAAGCCGAAAACGGAAGCATTGGGTATGAATTGGCTAAAAAAGAATCACCATCAATTATTATCAGCGATATTATGATGCCCGAAATGGACGGGTTGGAATTATGCAAAAAAATAAAAAATAACTTTTACACCAGTCACATTCCAATAATTTTGCTCACCGCACGCATAACCACCGATGAGCAAATTGAAGGCATTAAACAAGGAGCCGACGATTATATGGTAAAACCCTTTAATATGGATTTACTTTTAGCCAAGATTAAAGGCTTTATTGAAAACCGAAATAAACTACGTGCCAAATTTGGCAAACTCGAAGATGTTAATCCGGATGAATTGGCTTTATCGAACCTCGATTCCCGTTTTTTCACTAAAGCAAACGAAGTGGTTCTGAAATTTTACACCGATCCCACTTTTGATGTCGATCAGTTTGCTTCCGAAATGTTTGTAAGCCGAAGTCAGCTATACAATAAACTTAAGGCCATCACCAACCTTTCGGCTAACGAATTTATTAATACCTGTCGCCTGAAAAAAGCTCATGAATTATTGCAGCAGGGCGAATTGCAAATTAGCGAGATTGCTTATACTACCGGTTTTAACGACCCCAAATACTTTAGCCGGATATTTAAAAAGTATTACAAACAAGCGCCATCTGATTTGGTAAAAAAAAGAAACTAAAAAAAAGCCTCTGAACATAAATATTTCAGAGGCTTTTACACTTAACCTAAATTTGTAATCAACTAATTATTATTCAACAGAAAACCGGTATTCGCAAGTATGCGAATAAGTCTGATTTGGTTTTAATACGGTGGATGGAAAATTTGCTTTATTTGGCGAATCGGGAAAATGCTGCGTTTCAAGACACACAGCACTACGATGCTTGTAAGCTTTTCCACTTTTCCCTATCAAAGTTCCGTCAATAAAATTACCGCCATAAAATTGCAGACCCGGTTGATCGGTAAGTATATCCATTTTTATTTTGCTAATGGGCGAATAAAACGAAGCAACCAGCTCTATTCCCTTACTTTCTTTATTCAATACCCAGTTATGGTCGTAACCGGCTCCATAAGCCAATTGCTGATCTTCTTCATTCACACGCGCTCCAATAGCAACCGGTTGGTTAAAATCAAAAGCAGTCCCGTTTACAGGAGCTATTCTTCCGGTTGGAATTAAGGTGCTATCTACCGGTGTAAAACCGTAGGCACGAATAGTTAGTATATGATCATTAATTGTTTCACTTCCCTCTCCCGATAAATTAAAGTAAGAATGATGCGTGAGATTACAAACCGTGGTTTTGTCGGTAGTAGCTTGGTAGGTAATTTTAAACCCATTTTCAGGCGTAAGTTCATAAACCATTGTTACCGAAAGATTACCGGGATAGCCCTCTTCACCATCGACAGAAACATAGGTAAATTCAATTTCAGACGGACTCAGCTGTTGAGCATTCCAAACAACATCAAAAAAACCTTTTGGTCCTCCATGCAACTGATTGTTTCCTTCGTTTATGGTTAATTCATACACTGTTTCGTCGATACTAAACTGAGCACTACCAATGCGGTTTCCGTAGCGTCCAATAGCTGCTCCCAAAAAATTCTCAGGTTGATTCACATATTCATCCAGGGTATTATAGCCCAATACCACATCAACTGGTTTTCCATCAGAATCAGGAACACAAAGTGCTACAACCCTGGCACCAAAGTTTGTAACTTTCATTCCCATCCCGTTTTTATTGGTCAAGGTATAAAGGGTCACTGGTTTTCCATCGATGGTTTGGTTAAACGCAGCCTCATTAATAGCTGCAACCGTTTCGGTAAATACACTTTTATTTAGGGTATTACAAGCAAAAAGCAGTAAACCCAGGCCAATAACAGCAGTCCATTTTATCCATTGTTTTTTCATTGAATGTGTGTTTTAGTAATACAAATAAAACCCCCGCCACAATAAGTGGCGGGGACCTAAACCTAAACCTATTTTAATTGCACCAACACAACCGAATGAGCCGGTATGGCAACACTTAATTTACCATTTTTGGGTGCTGGTACCTTAAAATCCTTTAATGTAACTTTCTCTTCCTGACCAAAATCGTTAAAATCATTAATGTTTTGAGCAGTAATAATTTGCCCGGTTCCCGATTTTAAATCCTGGCCAGTAATGGTAAGCTCAACTTTTATTTCTTTATTGGGATTGGCATTGCTCAGCGAAATACTTACCACCCCGTCTTTTATCGATGCCGAAGAACTAAGGGCCGGAATTTGTTGACCTTCAAATTCATAAGCTTCGCTTTTTAAATTCGATGGAATCAGGGTTGCATCCTGATGTACACGATACATTTTAAACAGGTAATAAGTAGGTGTTTTCACCATTTTCTCATCATTAGTTAAAATTACTGCCTGCAAAACATTTACCATCTGAGCAATATTAGCCATTTTAACCCGATGCGCATTATTGTTGAAGGTATTCATGGTAATACTACCCGAAACTGCATCACGCAAGGTATTTTGCTGAAACAAAAAGCCCGGATTGGTTCCCTTTTCCACATTAAACCAATTACCCCATTCGTCAACAATCAGCCCCACACGATTATTGGGATCGTATTGATCCATAATGGCTGTATGGCGTTTAATCAGTACTTCCATCCGTCTTACATCGTTCATGTTTGAGAACCATTCCGCTTCATCAAATCCGGTGGCATTACCTTTAACTTCCCAACTGTGGGCAAAGGAATAGTTGTGTAACGAAACGCCTTGAACCAGCCAGGGATAACGCATGGTTTTTTCCATTACCACTTTCATCCAGTTGTAATCGGCCACATTGGGGCCGCCTACAATTTTGTATTTAGCTCCTCCGCAATACGTAGCAAAACGGTTGTATAAATCGGCATAATATTCAGGTGTCATGTGTCCGCCACAACCCCAGTTCTCGTTACCAATACCCCAATACTTAACTTCCCAGGGGTCTTCGCGGCCATTCTTTTTCCGCCAATCAGTCATCGGGCTTTCATTGCTACTGGTTACGTATTCAACCCATTCCGCAGCTTCCTGAACGGTTCCCGAGCCTACATTAATGTTAATGTAAGGCATAGCATCAATTAATTCACAAAAATCGAGAAATTCGTGAGTACCAAAACTATTGTCTTCGGTAACACCTCCCCAGTGCGTGTTTACAATCGAAGGTCTGTTTTCACGCGGTCCCACGCCATCTTTCCAATGGTAGGTATCGGCAAAACAGCCCCCGGGCCAACGCAACAAAGGAATTTGCATTTCTTTTAAAGCATCAATCACATCGTTGCGGAACCCTCTGGTGTTGGGTATCGGTGAATCTTCCCCAACAAATATTCCTCCGTAAATACAACGCCCCAAATGTTCGGCAAAATGGCCGTAAACTTCTTTGTTGATTTTGGTTTCTGCCTGATCAACATGCAGTGTCAACGTGTTCTGAGCTGTTACCGATAGCATTAAAAACACCAGTGTAAACAAACTCCAGGTAAATTTCTTCATCGCTCTTCAGTTTTATAAGTTCAATAATAATATTCTAAAAATGGAAAGCATACTTTAAAAGTGTGTTCCCTTGCAAAAACCTTTATTGGTACCCCAATTTCAGGTATTTTTTATATAACTGCTCATACGTTTTTACATTATCCGGAATGGGCAGGTATTCTTTTTCAAAACCTTGTCCCATGGCATTTTGTGCATCTTCAATTGTTGCATACACTCCTGCTGCCACAGCGGCAAACATAGCTGCTCCCAATGCTACCGTTTGTTCTGCACGGGCTACTTTTATAGGCATATTCATAACATCGGCCATGGTTTGCATTACAAAAGGCGATTTTTTTGCTACTCCTCCAATTGCCACTACGGATTTTATTTTAATGCCATTTTCATTAAAGCGGTCGGCAATAGCTTTTGAACCATAAGCAGTGGCTTCAACCAAAGCCCTAAAAATTAAAGGGGCCGTAGAACCCAGGTTTAATCCCGAAATGGTTGCAGTAACATTTTGATCGGCATCGGGTGTACGCCGGCCATTCAACCAATCGGTTGCAATCAATGTTGATTCTTCAACCGGAACTTTCATTGCCTCATCAGCAAGCGCTGGTATAATTTTATCTTCAATAGCTTTTCTTTGGTTCTCATTATCCAAAAACTGTAAAGGCCAACTCAACAAGTTTTTAAACCAGGCATATACATCCCCAAATGCTGATTGTCCGGCTTCCAAACCAACCATGCCGGGAATCACCGAACCGTCAACCTGGCCACAAATTCCGGGAATTAACCGGCCTTCCATAGCTTCGTAGGGCGACACAATAATATCGCAGGTTGAAGTACCCATTACCCGAACCAGCATGTTGGGTTCTATTTGTGCGCCTACAGCACCCATGTGGCAATCGAAAGCACTTACTCCCACTACAACATTGGTTTTCAAACCTAGTTTACCGGCCCACTCAGGAGTAAGAGTTCCCATCGACTGATCGCTGGTATGGGTTTCAACAAACAGGTTATCACGCATTCCCGCTAATTCAGGTCCTAACTGGTTTAAAAAAGCTTGGGGTGGTAACCCATTCCAATCAGGATGCCAAAGGGCTTTATGTCCGGCGGCACAGCGGCTGCGTTTGATCGATTTTAATCCGGTTTTTCCGGTTAAAACAGCTGGTAACCAATCACAGTATTCTACCCACGAAACTGCTTTTTTATGTAGCGATTTATCGTTGCGAAGCACATGCAAAACTTTGGCCCAAACCCATTCCGATGAGTAAATTCCACCTTCGTATTTGGTATAATCGACCCCCCATTTTCGAGCCAGTTCGTTAATCTCATCGGCTTCCTTTACAGCAGTATGATCTTTCCAAAGAATGAACATTGCATTCGGATTTTCAGAAAACTCAGGTAACAGCGCAAGCGGAGTTCCCTGCGCATCGGTTAATGCCGGTGTGCTGCCGGTAGTGTCGAACGATATTCCTGCAATGTTGTCTTTAATTTCAGCATCGCAAAGTTGTAAGGCTTCTTTTATCGATGATTCCATTACCTCGAGGTAGTCGAGAGGATGTTGCCTGTATTGGTTTTTTGCAGGATTACAATACCGGCCTTCCATCCATCGGGGATAATATTTTACCGATGTGGCCATTTCCTTACCGTTGGATGTATCGACCACCAATGCACGACACGAGTCGCTGCCAAAATCGATTCCAATTACATATTTTTTCATCATTTTTATATCTTAATTCATAAACTACTGACCATAATAAGCATTGGGTCCATGTTTGCGCAAGTAATGTTTTTTTACCAGATGAGGATTCATTATTAAGTCGGGATTTAGGGCAAATGAAAGAGCTGCCATTTTAGCCACCTCTTCCATTACCACGGCATTGTGAACCGCCTGGTCAACATTTTTTCCCCACGAAAACGGTCCGTGGTTTTGCACCAGTGCACCGGGAGTTTCGTTGGGATTCAATTGTTTAAAACGTTCTACGATAACTTTCCCGGTTTCTTTTTCATATGCACCAAATACTTCCTGCTCAGTCATTTGACGGGTACAGGGAATTTCTCCAAAAAAATAGTCGGCATGGGTTGTGCCAATAACCGGAATTCCCTTACCCGCCTGAGCCCATGCGGTTGCATGGGTTGAATGCGTGTGCACAATACCGCCAATTGTTTCAAAATGCTTATAAAGGTACAAGTGCGTAGGCATATCGGATGAAGGTTTTAACCTACCTTCCACAACCTTACCTTCCATATCAACCACAACCATATCGTTGGCTTTCATGTTTTGATAATCAACCCCACTGGGTTTTATTACCACTAATGATTGTTTGCGATCGATGGCGCTTGCATTTCCCCAGGTAAAAACTACCAGACCATGCTTCACCAAATCAAGATTTGCCCGATAGACCTGTTCTTTTAATTCTTCCAACATGATAGCTGTTTTTTGAATTTCGTCTCTGTAATTATGCTTTTAGTCCGTTGGCCAGCATGTAATAAATCTCATTCCAGCGCAATTCTTTTTTCAATTCCGTCACTTGAGTGTTTTTATCGATCAGCACAAACTCCACATCGGACATTTCAGCAAAAATTTCGATAAAATCAGGAGTAAGAGCCAATGTAAATGCAGAATGATGCGTACCTCCGGCATAAATCCAGGCAGCTGCTCCATCGGCTAAATTGGGATGCGTTTTCCAAAAAGCCGAAGCAACAGGCAAAAGGGGTAGTTTGCCCAAAGGTTCAATTACATCGAGCGTGTTTACAATAAACCGGAATCGGTTACCCATATCAATTAAGGTTACATTCATGGCAGGTCCGGTAGTACTTTCAAAAACAAGGCGTGCCGGAGCATCTTTACCTCCAATTCCCAAAGGATGTACTTCGAGTCGAGGCTTAGCTGACGCTATGGATGGGCAAATTTCGAGCATATGTGAACCCAGCACCCCTTCGTTGGCCGGATCGAGATGATAAGTATAATCTTCCATAAAAGAACTACCTCCCGATAAACCTTGCGACATGGTTTTTATTATGCGCAACATGGCAGCCTGTTTCCAGTCGCCCTCGGCTCCAAAGCCGTATCCGGCAGCCATTAAGCGCTGCGATGCCAGTCCCGGCAACTGACTTAATCCGGTCAGGTTTTCGAAATTGGTGGTATAGGCTTTAAAGTTACCCGCTTCCATAAATCGTTTTAGCGCAATTTCATATCGTGCCTGTACTCTTACATTTTCGTGATACTTTTGGCCGGGTTTACAATTATTGGCCACCTGATAAAGTTTTTCGTATTCCTGATAAAGTGCATCTACTTCGTTGTCGGTTACTTTATCTACATAAGCAATTAAATCGCCCACACCAAAAGCTGAAATCTGCCAGCCAAACTTAATTTGTGCTTCCACTTTATCGCCTTCGGTGACAGCCACTTCACGCATATTGTCGCCAAAACGGGCTACTTTTAATCCCTGAGAATCGTCCCAACCAATGGCTGTTCGACACCAGGCTCCCACTTGTTCCTGCACAGCCTTATCCTGCCAATAGCCCACCACCACTTTACGATTTTTCCGCATGCGCGAATTTATGAAACCATACTCCCGGTCGCCGTGAGCGCTCTGATGCAGGTTCATGTAATCCATATCAATTTTATCCCAGGGTAAATCGCGGTTAAACTGGGTGTGCAGATGCATGAAAGGTTTATTCAACACTTTAAGACCAGCAATCCACATTTTAGCGGGCGAAAAGGTGTGCATCCAGGTAATGATTCCAATGCAGTTTTTATCGGAATTGGCTTCGATGCAAATTTCGAGAATCTCGTCCGGAGTTTTAACTACCGGCTTAAATACAATTTTTACAGGAACTTTTCCACTTTTATTCAATCCATCTACTATGGTTGAAGAATCGACATCAACCTGTTTTAAGGTTTCAGTTCCGTATAGGTGTTGACTTCCTGTTATAAACCAAACAGTTTTATTTGATAAATTACTCATAGCAATAATTTTAATTAATTATTTTTTTACCAGAAATAGATATAAAAGGCAACCGTAATGCTGATAATAATCGCCGAATGAATAACATCCCACTTATCCCAGCTGGCACGTGTTTCTGCTTTTTGTTCAGGGGTAGCCGACCCAAAAGTAAGCCCCACAATTTGAACAGCCGGTGCGGCTAAGGTAAAACGACTTACAACCATAATAACCAACATGCTAAACACCAACATACCACCACTAAAAAACAACCAGTTTACGTCGTAAAAAAGCACATAAAATGGATTGTTTACGCCCATATCGGCTGCCCATGCTTTAACATCGGTATATCCGGCATTACCGGCAACTGTGCTATAAAATACTTTTGCACCCAGACGCATGATTCCAACAATAAACCCGGCAATCATACCCCACATGCCCCCTTTAGGTGTTGGCCGCGTTGAAAGAACCCCTAACAAAAAGGCTGCTGCAATTCCCGGTGCCAAAACTGATTGTACATCCTGTAAATACGTATACAAAACACTGCCAATGCTACGCATAACAGGAATCCACAAGATTCCGAGCGCAACAACTACCACCGTAGCGGTACGGCCAACGTTCAACAATTTTTTCTCTGTGGCCTGAGGACGGTATTTTTTATAAAAGTCAATGGTAAACAACATCGATGAGGAATTAAATAACGAAGCCAATGAACTCATAAGGGCAGCTAAAATTCCTGCTACTACAAGGCCTTTTACTCCTGCCGGCAATAATTTTGCTACCAGTGTCGGGAATGCGGCATCGGCCGAAGTTAAAGTAAATACTTCACCGTTAATTACCACGCCTTTTTGTGCCATGGCAAATGCAATCATTCCCGGAATCATAAATAAAAATACAGGGGTTAATTTAAGGTAAGCACCAAAAATGGTTCCACGGCGCGATTCTTTTTGGTTTTTTCCTGAAAGCACCCGTTGAACAATAAATTGGTCGGTACACCAATACCAGAAACCAATTACAGCGGAACCAATAAAGACACCCAACCATGGAAAATCAGCATCACGATTGCTTCTTATCAAATTCACCATACTGTCGCCGTATTCGTTCACCTGAACAGCGCTGGTAATTGCGAGCACTTCGTCCCAGCCGCCCACAGCACGCAAACCAAGAACTACTATTATTAAAGAGCCTAATAACAAAATGGGTGTTTGTAAAACCGAAGTATACAATACCGATTTCATTCCGCCAATTACGGTATAAACAGCCGTAAGTAAAACCAGCCCTATGGCTGAAATCCAAAAGAAATCGATGCCCCAAACACTTTCGATACCAAACACTTCTTTAAAAACCAATCCGCCGGCATAAACGGTAACAGCTACTTTGGTTAACACATAACTAACCAGCGATATTAATGAAAGAATGGTTCGCGATTCGGAATTGTACCGTTTTTCGAGAAATTCGGGCATGGTAAAAACCATGCTTCGGGAATAAAAAGGCACGAAAACCCAACCCAGTATCAGAATCATCCACCCCTGAATCTCCCAATGAGCCATAGCCATACCACTTGATGCTCCGGCTCCTGCTAAACCAATCAGGTGTTCGGAACCAATGTTAGATGCGAAAATTGAAGCTCCAATAGCAATCCAGCTGGCATCGCGCCCAGCCAAAAAGTAGTCGCCGGAACTATCCTGCTTTTGCTTAAACACCCAAACAATTATTCCAACTAGTGCAAGACCAAAAAGGCCTATTACAATCCAATCTAATGCTGCCATAAATTATAAGTTTTGCGTTTCTATTATGGTTAATAATTATTGATTAAATACCAGTCACATCAAAGGCAAAACCTTTGGCTGATAGGTCTTCATATTTTTCGCGATTAAAAGCATACAAATAAGCACCCTTTCGCGAACTTGTCTTGTCTTTAGCTTCGAGCCTATCCAATAACTTCATCGATAAAAACTTGCGTCGAAAATTAGCCGGATCGACCGACCGTTGATAAATTGCCTCGTAAAGGTTTCGCAATTGTATTATGGTAAACTGTGTCGGCAAAAGCTCAAAGCCAATAGGTTGTGTTTTAGCTTTTCGCTTTAAGCGTCGTAAGGCTTTTTCAAGTATTTCGGTATGATCGAAAATTAAAGGTGGTAATTGATCGAGTGCAAACCATCGGGCACTGTATTGATCTAATAATTTTTTATCGTAATCAGCAATATTTATTAAAGCATAATAACCAATGCTGATAACCCGAGCTGCCGGATCGCGATTTACCTCTGAAAAAGCACTTAATTGTTCGAGATAAACATCTTTTAAACCGGATATACGTGCTAAAACGCGATTGGCTGCCTGATCTAAGTTCTCCCCTTTTTTCAAAAAGCCACCCATTAAAGACCAACTACCCTGCTCGGGCATAAAGTCGCGCTGATAAACCAGGAGCTTTAGTTGCGCCCCATCGAATCCAAAAATTACGCAATCGACAGCTAAATAGAAGGTATCTTTATCGGTATAAGTCACGATAATTATTTGTTTATTGTTATTTGTATTTACAAAAGTCGTTAATACCTTTATCTTTTACAATAGCTTTTAATGAAATAATTATTTGTCCACTGTTTTGGACATTTATCCTCCCTAATAAAAAAATAAATACCTAATAATCGGGGCAAAAAAAAATCTGAAAATTACTTTGCTTTTAGGTAAGCGGTTTGTATTAGGTGCATAATGAGAAATTATCACGCCTATATAATAATTTACGATTCATAAACTTTTCAGGAATTTTGATATTGTTATTTTGCAGGTTCAATGTTTATCTTTCCTTTTGAAGGAAAGATAAAAGCGACAAAAAGGTAAAAAAGGGTTTAGTTCAAAAAGTCACCAGGTTTGCACTGTGTTCAAACTAAATCTTTATCAACTTCAGCGGATAATCCTATTTAGCTGATGCGTTGCGATAGGCAAAAAAATGTTTAATTAATCGGGTGGTGAAAATTCCCGACACCCCGGTTCCAACGGGCTTTCCATTAATAGAAACAATGGGCATTACTCTTTTTGTGGTACTGGTTATAAAAACTTCCTGAGCATCGGAAAGCATAGCCACAGAAACATCGGTTATTTTCAAAAGCAACTTTAATTCGTAAATCAATTCAATTACAACACTGCGTGTGATGCCAGACAATATCAACGAAGCGGGTGTAAAAACAACGCCATCGATTACCAAAAAAACATTTCCCCGTGAGGTTTCGCGCAATAGATTGCCGGAATAATAAAGCACATCAACGGCTCCAATTTCGACCATTTCTTTTTTATAATACTCCGATGCCAGGTAGTCGGTTGATTTGGCTTCGGGTAAAAAGCGCTGGTATTCTTTCATTAAAAGAGGTATTCCCTGTGTGTAAGCTGATTCGGGAAAAGCCGTAAAATTAACCGGGAAAATAAACAAGTCGGACTGGATTTCACTGCCGGTAGATTGTTGAGGTAAAGCCAATATTTTAATGAAGGCGTTTTTTATTTGATTCTTTGCCAACAATTCCTGAATAATATCTTCGAGTTGGTCGGTGAACGCAGTAGTAAGTCGCATTAGCTGAAGTGTGTTTCGAAAACGTGCCAGATGCCTTTCGATAAACAAAGGCTTGCCCGACAAGACCTCAAAAAACTCATAGGCAGCATACCCGCGATTAACTGCCAGACTATGAACCGGGAAATTCAAGTGTGAATCGTAGTCAAAAATTCCGTTAATAAATGCAAGCATACAATTCTCGAAAAACTGAATAATATTTATTTAAAAAATTAACCAGAAGTAAAAATATAGTATAATTACTCAAATGAAGCCTTACAAAAAATATTATGCGAATTCAGCTACAGAAACTGCTTTTTGCTTTTGGTGTACAGGCTTCACTATCATTTGTTTTGCAACAAGTTCAGCAATATCGACTACTTTCACTGCTGAAACGGCTCCCAATGTTTTTTTGCACATGGGACAGGCAGTAGCAATTAGTTCTGGATTGTTATCAGTTAGCTTATGAACCGTAGTATGGGCTATATTTTGCTTATTATTTTCAGACAAGGATTGATTTGCCAAACTTCCTCCGCAACACAGGGAATTTTGCCCTGAGCTACCATTTTCAATTACATTTGATGCAAACTGAAGTGCATTTCTTGGTGCCTGATAAACGGCAGCCCCACGTCCCAACTCGCAGGGATCGTGGTAAACCACCGAAATCGTAGATTTTTTTACTTGAATTTTTTTAGACACCAACAACTCATTAATGTATTCGCTATGATGCAATACGCGCAAAGGCAGGCGGTAATCTTCTTTAAATATTTTATAGCAAATGGGACAAGAGGTAACTAAAGTATGGGCTCCGCTCTGCAAAATCATGTTCCGGTTCAGCGAAACCAATTCTGAAGCTGCCTGAAACTGACCGGCCAGTTTCAATGGGCGACCACAGCAAGCCCCTTGTTCTTTATCCATAAACCAATAATTTTCGCCAGCCTGTTTAAAAATCTGCTCCATGGAATTTTTTATGGTTGGGGTTAAATGGGTCATGCAACCGGCAAAATAAATTACATCGGCGGTATTGGTTCGTTCGGACACAAAAGCAAATTGATCTTTTTTGTTTTCAGAAAAATCGGTTTTATGCATTAAGCGCAGTGCGGTTAAATCGATTCCAACCGGACAAACCGATTCGCAGCGCCCACACAGCAAGCAATTCTCAGCCAATTCCCGGTAATTTTCGGCATTACGCACGCGCTGAATAAAATATACCGATTGACTTTTTGTAGTATTTTGCAGTTCGTTAAGTTGGCAGGTGTCGATACAAATACCACATTTAGGGCAAGAATAAATTTCAACTGCTTTTAAAACCGGATTATTCACTTTTAGCTTTAATCCCCAGTTTCGAAAAAAAATGAGCACCATTTCGGTTGGAATATGCATGTAGCGGGTAAAAGGCAATCCCACAAAAAACACTCCCAATGAAAGTGAATAAGCCCACCAAGCCGGGTAAATAAAGGGTTCTGTTGGAAACAAGTACTGAAAAACTGCACCAAGCGAACCAGTTAAAAAGCCACCCGAATTATGGTATCCCGAAGTTAAACTCTCGGCCAATAATCGCAAGGGAAAAATGAGCCATAAAGCAGTAAGTACAAACTTATCGACCACTTTGAGTTTTGTTGTCTTTTTAAGCCCCACAGTTTTTGCATTGAAACGCTTAGCAAAAGCCATAAACAAACCCGATAACACAAATAACAAAAGTAAATCCATTAATTGTGCAAAACCCCAAGAGAAAAAGAAGTGGTGTTGATCAGGTACAAAGTAGCGAAAGAAAATTGGAAAATATAAGGGCGCTGATCCTTTTACAAAAATATGGGCCTCAATAGCTCCGACCACAATAAGTAAAAACCAGCCAAAAGCAAGGCTCATATGCATGTATCCCAGGCGGGGATTCACTTTAAAAATTTTTCGGTGGATTAATCCTTCTGCAACTATTTCACGAAGCGCAATAAGTGTTCGTCGGGTTAAGAGTCGATACCTAATCTTTTTTTTGTCTTGTGCATCTAACTGCCAAAACCAGGTTCCATACTTAACCAGTAAGTAACCCAATAGCAAAAGCAATCCCAGGGTAAACGGAAGGACAAAAGGATCATAATACATGGCATTCATCGTTTAATAAGGTTTCACGTGTTTTGAGTATCAAATTTCTCAGATTCACCCCCCTGGGGCAAACCAGTGTGCATTTTCCACATAACATGCATTTTCCCAATTCCGATTTTAAATCGTCGTATTCGCCTCGTTGAAGCAATACATTCATACGCCTGATGTTAAATGGAGTAAGATTGCCTGCAGTGCAGGTTGCCGTGCAGGCTCCACAGGCGATACAGATACGAAGCGAGGGTTCGAGCGCTAAAATTTTATTCCTAATGGCCCGATTGTTTTTATCGTAATCTATTTGATTGGTTGTTATAATTTTATAACCCCACATACTACTTAATTTGTTAAATACTCATGAATGCGTAATGCAGCTGCCCTTGCCTGCGAAATGGTGTCGGTAATATTCATTGGAGCCAAACAGGCTCCGGCCAAAAACACTCCGGGTGTATCGCTCAGCTGATTGTCGAAGTGATTGTCCTTGCTTTTAAAAAACCGGTTATCGCCTATTGCGAGTTTAAATTGCCGGGAAATGTGTTCGTTTCCCTCAGCCGGAACCATTCCTGCCATTAACACCAACAAATCGGTATTCATACGCAAAGGTTTCGATGCCAGGGTATCTTCCGCCTTAATTTGAAGCGATCCGTCCCTGGTTTGTGAAGCCTCAGATATTTTTCCCCGAATAAACACGATCCCCCATTTTTCCTGGGCCTCGCGGTACAGTTCTTCATAGTAAGGGCCAAACATGCGCATGTCCATATAAAAACAGAAAACTTCTGTTTCTGGCATGCGCTCTTTAAATTCAATGGATTGTTTTACAGCCGTTACACAACAAACTTTTGAACAGTAATGATTATTGACCTTAGCATCGCGCGAACCCACACAATGCACAAAGGCAACGCGTTTAACGGGTTTTTTGAATTGAGCCGCCAAATTATCAGCCTGAAATAGTTGCTCTAAATCACTATTCGTTATTACCTGATTGTAAATACCATAACCATATTCTTCTTTTTTGGCTGCATCAAACAATTCAAATCCAGTTGTAATGAGCACTGCATTGGCATTAATGACATTTTTTTCACTCAATACCAGTTCGTACCGGTAATCATTTTGTTTTACCTCGTGAACAGCGGTATTTACCATGACTTCAATGTTCGAATGATTTACTTCCTGTTTGAGTTTTTGCAATAATTCCTTGGCCGGACGCCGGTCGGGGAATAAATGGTGCCAGTTGTTTAAATGCCCTCCAGTCGATGCTTTTTTTTCGATAAGAACTACTTGGTGCCCCAGTTTTGCCAGACTGGCCGATGCTTCCATACCAGCAGGCCCTGCTCCTATTATTGCTATTGTTTTTGTTTGCATATTTTTAAACCATCAGTTTTAAAGGTTTTTTGGGAAAAGAATTCGGCTGTTGTGTCTTGTATTTGTTGGGTTTGCTGTAATCGATTCCCATTTTGTCGAGTAAAGGTTCTACTGATACCTGATGCATTTGAAGACCCAGGTCCCAGGGATCATAACCCAGAACCAATCCGGCCATTTCTTCATAAGTTAAAACCGGAATTCCATAACCACCCTTCCCATAGGTTGTTCCCTCCATTTCGGCAATGGTATATTGCCATTTATCCATAAACATGCTACATCCCGGGCAATTTGATACAATAAAATCGGGTTCGTAAGGTGCCATAGAATCAAATTTCTTTTTTGAGTTTGAAACCGAATAGCCTCGGTTAGCCATAACCAAATATTGCCGGAAACCAAAACCGCAACAATGGCGACGTTCCGGATAATCGATCACCTGGCCTCCCCAGGATTCAACCATACCGGTTAATACATAAGGAAATTCTGCTCCTCCAATACCTTTCTCGGGAAACAATTTGGCATAATGACAACCAATATGATCAACTACCTTTAATGGTTGTCCGGTTTTTGCATTTACCAATCTCCTTTTCGATTTATTGTTTATCTCTTCCCGGTTATGAAAGATAATATCGGAACTATGCGCCAGATTTTTGGGAATTGAAAACTCCCTGCGGGTTGCTTTCCAAAGCAGTTCGCGTATTTTTGCTTCCTCTTCAGGAAAATGTTTCCAGGTTTCCAACAATTCCGTATAAAGCCCAAACGAAGTAACGCAAGAAATTGCCAGATTCTCGTACCCCAATTCAGTCATTAATGCAAAATGACGGGCAATAACCGTTGCCGTAGTTTCCTGCGGTATAATGTCGGAATGATAAGCTATACCAGTGCAGGTAGTGTGGTGTGGATCGTCGTAAATATCTTTTTGCAATTCCTCTTGCAGAATTTTTAAAAATACTTTTTCCGATGCAGGAAAGAAATTTTGCCGTATGCAACTGCGTGCGTAATAATAGTGATCATCGGCAATTTCTTTTTGATAGCTTTTCCAAAGTCTGGTGCTGTTCTTTGTTTCCAAAATAGTTAGTTGTTTTTATTGTGTTGATTAGAATTCTCACTATAAACTACATTGAAATATTCATTCGGTGTATCGTCGTTGAAATCCAGATTCATCAGTTTAGCCTTTTCCCTGGAAAAATTTTCAATGGATTCATACATGGCAGTTCCTCCGGTAACATCAAAAATAGCTTGAAGTTCGTCTAAATCTTCCTGGGCAATTTTTCTTAAAGTTCCGGCACCGGGTTTATTGTAATTGGCTCCCAATCGGTCCATAATGCCCTCAGCATTGTCGACCACCCAGCGCCAAACCGGTCCCTGCTCAGGATGCAAATCCGGTGCAACTCCCTGTGGATGGACGCAATACCCAAATTTCAGAATATTGTCGCCCACTGTACGTTTAATGGCAAATTGCTGGCGACCTTTTTCCGATTCCACAAAATACCCCAGATTAACCGACAGCTTACGTAAAGCCTGAATTACAAATCCGGGTGTATTTCCCCTTGGGCAGCGAGTTTTACACGACATACACTGACCACAATACCATATGGTTTCTGATTTTAACAATTCAATTATGGATTCATCAGATTTTTGTTGCAATTGATTCAATAATTTTCGCGGATCGTAATCATAAAACTCGGCTGCCGGACAAATTGCCGTGCAAACACCGCAATTCATGCAGGTATGGTATCCTTCAACAAAACGAACATCACTTAACAGCAATTCAAATAGCGGCTTCATTGGTAATATAATATTGGTGGTATATATTAGCTAAAATACAAGTAAACGAACAGCTGTATTTCAGTACGATTACTTAAATAATAAGCGTGTTTATACATATTTAAAGGTGGTATTTATACGATGAATTGTTGTATGGTGCGGGTTTCTGTTTATTTCGGTTCGTTGGGGATTTTTATTAATCCAGGTTTGCTTACTGTTGATTTGAACTTTGACCATAGTCACTAAAGACGAAAAACACAAGACTGAAGATTATGCAAATCCTATGTGGTAACCGATAATTTATGTTAAAAAAAAAGAACTGGTAAAAAAACAATTTATGGAGTAATCATTGAGTTTTAATTTTAAGAATCCTTATCATTGCCAAAAAAAAACAATGCACCGGAAAAAAACCGTTTCAGCCTACATAAAATTCTGGTTTACTGCAAAAAACCGCAAAGGATTTGGCATTCATTCGCCTTTTGTATTTAAGCTGGTTACCCAGGTAATTCATGATTACACTCCGTATTATTGTTATGCCGAAATTGAAAAAGTACGCGAATTGCTGCTTAAAAATAACACCACCATTCAAGTAAACGATTTAGGCACCGGTACTATTAACAACAAAACTAAGGAACGTTGTATTTCGACCATAGCCAAAAACTCATTAAAACCGGCTAAACAGGCGCAACTTCTTTTCAGGCTAATAAATTATTTCGCTTACAGGAACCTGCTCGAAATAGGCACCTCGCTAGGAATTACCAGCAGTTACCTGGCAAAAACCGATAGTCGGGCAAAACTCATTACACTTGAAGGTTGTGCTAACATTGCCGGACTTGCTCAAGAAACTTTTGAAAAACTGAATATCAACAATACAGAACTAATGGTTGGTAATTTTAGCCAAACCCTGCCCAAGGCTCTTGACAAATTCAACCAACTCGATTTTGTTTTTTTCGATGGCAATCACACCCAATCAGCAACGCTTGAATATTTTGAGCGCTGCCTCGAAAAGATTCATAACGAAACCTTGTTTGTTTTTGACGATATTTATTTGAATAAAGACATGGTGGCCGCCTGGGAAGCAATAAAAAAGTATCCTCAAGTTAGGGTAAGCCTAAATTTATTTCACCTGGGACTTGTGTTTTTCAGAAAAGAGCTTACCAAACAACATTTTAACCTAAGGTTTTAACTAAAAAACTTTAAAGAGGGAATTAAACCCGTACTTTTGCGTTAATCAAAATAAAAAATACTAAAGCCCTACCAAGATGGAGCAGGTAATTATCATAAAGGATGTGAAAAAAATTTATCAGGTTGGTTTTCAGGAAGTAAATGCCCTGGCAGGATTAAATCTTACGATAAATAAAAACGAATTTGTGGCCATTATGGGGCCTTCAGGATCCGGAAAATCAACCTTAATGAATATTATTGGCTGCCTCGACACTCCGTCGCATGGTGAATACTGGCTAAACGGAAACGATGTAAGCCAGTTGCAGGACGAAGCACTGGCTGCCATCCGAAATAAAGAGATTGGCTTTATTTTTCAAACCTTTAATTTACTTTCACGATACAATGCTATTGAAAATGTAGCTGTTCCGCTTATTTACGCTGGAATAAACCGCCCAGAGCGGATTGAAATGGCCAAAGCTGCGCTCACACAAGTAGGCTTGCACGACCGGATGGATCACAAACCCAACGAAATGTCGGGTGGACAACGCCAAAGAGTAGCCATTGCCAGAGCTTTGGTTAATACGCCATCGATTATTTTAGCCGATGAACCCACAGGAAATTTAGATTCCAAAACATCGGTAGAGATTATGCGTTTATTGGGTGATTTGCACCGAAAAGGCAATACCATTGTTTTGGTTACCCACGAAGAGGAAATTGCCCTGAATGCAAAACGAATTGTGCGCTTACGCGATGGAATAATAGAAATAGACGAAGTGGTTGACCGGTACAATAAAGTAAAAAATTTAACATAATAGCATATATAAAAATCAGTAACGAAAATATTAACTAAGCATTTATGAAAATATATACCAAAACAGGCGATAAGGGAACAACTGCTTTAATAAGCGGCAAGCGGGTTTCAAAATACCATTTGCGAATTGAAGCTTACGGAACGGTTGACGAACTGATGGCTTTTACAGCCGTGCTTTACGACAGTATTCAAAACCCCCGGCACAAAACTTTTTTACTTAAAGTGCAGGACCGGCTAATGACTTTAGCCACCATACTGGCAGCCGATTGTGAGAACTGCGATTTTAAACTTCCTGAAATTACTGATGCCGATATTGAAGCCATTGAAAAAGAAATTGATGATTTGGATACCGACTTGCCCCGTTTAAGCAATTTTATTTTGCCCGGGGGACATCCGGCGATATCGAATGCCCATGTGGCCCGAACCGTTTGCCGTCGTTGCGAACGACTGGTACTGAAAGTTCACGATAGGGAAGCTCCCTGTTTGGATGTGGTAAAATATTTGAACCGCCTTTCCGATTATTTCTTTGTTTTATCAAGAAAACTCACAAAAGAGTTAACTATTGATGAAATAAGTTGGATTCCGCGATCCAAGTAAGGATTTTTTTTGTATATATTTGCAACTTTTAAAAAAAACGGTAATTAAATTAAATAACTATGTATTGGACACTTGAATTAGCCTCAAAATTAGAAGATGCTCCATGGCCTGCCACCAAAGAAGAATTGATTGATTTCGCAATCCGTTCAGGTGCACCGCTAGAGGTTATCGAGAACCTTCAGGAGATTGAGGATGAAGGCGACATTTACGAAAGTATTGACGACATCTGGCCTGATTATCCAAGCAAAGATGATTTCTTCTTTAATGAAGATGAATACTAAAAAAATAAGTTAAGAGCCACTCGAATAAAGTGGCTTTTTCTGTTTATATTTTAATTGTCAGATGCCTGTCTGTTGTTCAACAGGTGTGATTAATGATAATTATAATCCAGCTGGTTTTTTGGTTTAAGGCCAAACAAATACTTCAATAGGCTTTTTAGGTCTGAATAGTAAATGCCACTCAAAGCCCTTCACTTTTAATTCAGCGGGTGGCAAATCTTCTAATGGATACATTGCCCCCTCGTAATTCTTCCGATAAGTAAGCCGGTTCAACTTATTATTTTTTAGTGTAATAGTAATATTACTGCTTGTACTTTTATTAACCCCCATAATTCCATATTCATCGACCGGAAAGTAAATGGTTTCGCTCTTTTTAAACACATCAATCTTCGACAATTGATTATTTTTCAGGTAACCAATCATTTCAACGCCCTTTACCTGATTAAAATGCAGCGAATCTTCTTTTGAGATAATCAATCCGCCATTGTAGAGCTTAAAATGATCCAGTTTTTCATCCACTACAAAACCTTCTATATAGGCGGCTGTAATCTGATTTTCTTCGGCCCACAAAATGGGCGAACCATAAAATCTGACAATGGAGTCGGCCATGGAAAAAACCAAACTGTCGGTTTTAGCCTGAAAATTCGATTTATAAATTTTTGTGTGATAATATCCCCTGAAAATACGGTGTTCACCCGAAGTATCCATTTCGGCATAAAGGGTATCGGCATGCATAAAAAGGCTGTCGCCCTGCATTATATGAATAAGCAAAGCACTATCGGTAACAAAAAATCGATCTTCGTTTTTTAACACTTCAAGGTAATTTCCTTTTACTATAAGGTCTTGAGCTGTATCGGTGGCCACAACATTCGAATACGCCCTTCCAATTTCCTTGTCGCGATCGTAATAAATACTATCGGCCTGAATGTTTTGTTCTGAATTTGAAAAGTAGGCTTTCTTTTTAAAAAATGCCACATTGTTTGTGGTGTTGTACCACCCAAATTCAGCATACATGTAATTTGAATCGTTGTAAAATTCGGTGGGGCCATAAAAATAAGCAACCTCCGATTTGGTATTGTATTGCATGCTGTCGGAATAAATCTGAAACTCGCCCTGATTATGATTTACAGTAACTTTATCGGTAAAATAAACGATGCTATTGTTCTGGTAATAATGACCAATAGTACTGGTTAAGGTAGTGGCGCTATCAACAATCTGAGCTCCGTTCAGGTAATAACCAATGTCGCGCCGGGTGTCGTAATCGAGTGAATCGGTGTATAAAACCACCTGAGTATCGCGCATAACCACATTGTTGCGGAAATGTGCCATTTTTTTATTTCCGTCGTAAAAAAGATACTTGCTTTTAACATCGATGGTTGCATCGCCTTCTTTAAAAAGATGCACGTTACCGTAGGCTTCAAATTTATTTTTGTCGCCCATAAAATAGGCACTGTCGCAGGTCATAACCGTACTGTCCTGCCAAAAACGCACATTGCCAATCAAACGCCGGGCACCGTCGCGAATATTTTTATCGGACCGGAAATAATCGGCTTTTCGGATTTCAATTTTTGATGTTTTTTGAGAAAAACCTTTACCCAACGTTAGCAAAGTAAGAAAAAATACAACGACTATTTTCAATACAATTGGTTTCATTCAAATATGATAAAGCTCACAGTGCATAACAAATGCTGTTCCACAAAACACAAATGTCTATTAATTAAAATCTTTTTGGCTGTCGATAAGTTTTTGCACAATATTGTCGACAGTTACGCCCTCAGCCTCAGCCTTGTAGTTTCGCACAATACGATGGCGTAAAATTGGGAAGGCAACGGCATTAACATCTTCTACATCGGGTGAATATTTTCCAGAAACCGCTGCATGAACTTTAGCTCCAAGAATCAGGAACTGTGATGCGCGGGGACCGGCACCCCAATTTACATACTGATTGGTAATAGCCAGGGCATGTTCGGTTTTTGGACGTGATTTGGCTGCCAAATACACCGCATATTTCAACACATGCTCGTTTACCGGAATCCTCCTTACCAAATGCTGAAAATAAAGTATTTCTTCGGCACTCATTACTTTTTCAACCGTTTTTACTGCATCGGAGGTTGTTTCAGAAACAATAGCAATCTCATCGTGCAATTTTGGGTAGTCGAGTAAAATATTAAACATAAAACGGTCGAGTTGTGCTTCGGGCAAAGGATAGGTACCTTCCTGTTCAATAGGGTTTTGTGTAGCCAAAACAAAAAAAGGTTCCTGCAGTTTGTAAGTGTTTCCAGCTGCCGTAACTGATTTCTCCTGCATGGCTTCGAGTAAAGCCGACTGGGTTTTGGGAGGTGTCCGGTTTATTTCGTCGGCCAAAACAATATTGGCAAAAAGCGGCCCTTTAACAAATTTAAAGTTACGGCTTTCGGTTAAAATTTCGGCACCAATAATATCGGAAGGCATTAAATCGGGAGTAAACTGAATACGTTTGTAATTTAAGCCCAACGCTCCGGCAATGGTATTTACCAACAGCGTTTTTGCCAAACCGGGAACACCAACCAACATGCAGTGTCCGCCACTAAAAATTGAAAGCAGGGTGTTTTTAACTATTTCATCCTGCCCAATAATAACCTTTTGGACTTCGGACAATAGCTTTTCAAACGATGCTTTTAAAGCATCTACGGCTTCCACGTCGCTTTTATAATTCATACGCTACCTGTTTTTCCAAATTTCGTTCTGGAATTTACAGTTTTTATATTCCTCGTCAATCTTAATATAGGTTCCTTTCGACTTCTTTTTAATCCACTCTTCCATAAATTCTCCACTTTTTTTATTCAGCGCCATATCCTGAATACGCTGATAATCGTCTTTTAAGTTTGCCGGATGAGGTTCTGATTTACTTTTTAGCAAAACTATTTTATATACGGTTTGTCCATTTTCGTCTTGATCTTCGAAGGGTAAGGAAATATCACCTACTTTCATGTCTTTAATGGCAAACGCAATTTTAGGCGTTAAATGACCTGCTTCCCAGCGGGAGTTTCCGGTGGCCGGATTAACCATTACGCCACCATTTAAACGGGTATTGTCGTCTTCTGAGAATTTCCAACAGGCTTCTTTAAAAGTTAATTCCTTATTTAGAATAGCAGTACGAACGCTATCGAGCCGGTTTTTAGCCTTGGTTTTTTCGTCGATACTGATTTTTGGTTTCATTAAAATATGCCGGCAATTGATGCGTTCCCCTTTTTTCTCAACTAACTGAATAATGTGGTAACCGTAATCGGTTTTTACAATTTTTGAGATTTCTCCCACTTTAAGATTAAATGCAACGGCCGAAAACTCGGGAACCAAATCGCCACGACTCACAAATCCCAATTCACCACCACGGGCAGCAGAACCCGGATCTTCAGAATACAAAACGGCTAAAGTTGCAAAACTTTCGCCATTGGTAATGCGTTCTTTGAACTCACGTAGACGGTCTTTAATCCGAAGAATTTCAACTTCCAGAACTTTTGGATTAACAATAATCTGCTCCATTTCGAATTCGGTGTTGATAATGGGTAAACTGTCGGTAGGAATGCTTTTGTAAAAGGCTTTTACTTCCTGGGGAGTTACTTTTAAATCGGTGGTAACTTGTTGCTGCATGCGTTGACTTAAAAGTTGTTCGCGAATAACATCAGTGAATTCCTCTTTTATCTCAGGGATTGATTTTTTATAGTATTCTTCCAGTTTTTCCTCGCTTCCAATCTGATTGATGAAATAATTCAGCCGACGCTCCATTTCAGACTTCACTTCAGCTTCACTAACTTCAACGCTGTCGAGAATTGCCTGATTAACCAGCAATTTAGCGTAAAGCATTTCCTCAAAAACTTCGCATGTAATATCGCCCGTAGTATAATAACCCTGAGCCCTAAGCTGCAAAGCCTGATTTTCGATGTCGCTCTGGAGTATAACTTGTTTCCCAACAATGGCCACCACCTGGTCAATAATCTGCTTATTCTGGGCCCATGTTGGATTGATGAATAGAATGGTTAAAACGATTAAAATACTGTTTCTTAATAACATAAATAAGGTTTTAATTGGTATGAATGGTAAATTTTTGCTGGTTAACCGCATCGTTATAAATATTTATCTCGAGGTCTTTTATAAGCTTTACCTTACGGTGATTAATCAGAATGTCGTTTATTTGTGGCTTAACAAAAACAAGCGGTGTGGTATCGGTTTTCAGCTTATAATCGGTAATGGCCAGATAATAGCGATACAATGAATCGGTGGCCTCGAGGTAACGGTTGTATTTTAAAAATTGTTCCTGATCGCTCACCTTGCGGGGAATGTATTCCAAAATAGTATTAAAATACTGCCACTCTTCGCCCATATAAAAGTTTCGTGCATTCTGATAGCAATAATCTTCGAGCGAAATCATATTCTCTTCGGTTTGTTTTTTTATCCAGTTACTAACCTGGTAGCCGTCATGAACCGATTTTGGAATTTGTACAAAAATAGCTTTTACCACATTGCTGTCGAGCCGGAAATTACCGGCATGATCTTTATAGTACTCCTCAATCTGAGCTTCAGTAACTATTGTATCAAGTTTTTCCTGAATCAGCATTTGCTGATACTTAAATAAAAACAACGACGTACGATAATTCTCGATCATGATATCAATACTTTGCTGGGTTTCTTTATCCAGATTCAATTCGGCTTTTTCAAGCAGTAATTGGTTACGAACCCATTTTTCGATGTAATTCTGAGCAAAAGAGATACTGTCGATTTCTTTCATGTCGGCAGGAACAGCCATTTTTATCTCAGAATAGGTAAGCTTTTTACTGCCTACCACTGCAATAATTTTATCGTGATGATTCCCGTTAAAAAGCTGGGAACATCCGGTAATAAAAACTACCAACAGTATAAGTACACTAAATTTTATATTCATTTTTGTAAAAAATCGGCAATTGCTTGCCTGGTTTATGGTTTTACCATGGCATTAAATACTTCCTGATGAATGGTCACCGGATATTTATCCTGAAGTTCCTTTAGCCACTCTTTTTCCAGAAAGTTTTGATAATCGGCTGTAATAAGACCCCGGGCCTCGTTCAGTTTTTTAGGTTCCGGTGCAACTACCCTGTTAATATAAACCAATATGTATTTATTATCAGCCTTCATCACTGTTTTTATGCCGGGTTCCCACGAAACCGCATCGACCCATTCATTGGCTCCTTTCTCATACAAATCGCTGGTTATATCCAGATTAAAAGTGGAATCTTTGGCCAATGCACTGGAATTAAAATCGACTTTAAGCTGATTCAGATTCGTGTTTTTCTTGCCGGCTTTTTTAGCCAGCTTGATAATCTTTTTCTCAAAAGCTTTATTATTAAAGGTGTAAATGGTTGCATCAACACGTTCGCCCCAAAGGTAGTTTTGCTTGTTGAATTCATAAAATTTTTCAAGTCCGGCTGTATCTTCAACGGCTTTCGACCAAACCATTTTATCGGTTAAGTTAAAAAGTAAGATTCCATCGTGATATTCCTGCAACAAATGTTTAAATTCGGGATGCTTTGCCGGCAGTAAGTTCGTTTCATAATCGCGTAATTTGGTTTCAACCATGCGCTCCAACTCGGCATCGATTAACACTGGAATAGGTTTTTTAACCCTTCGAGATTTGGTTTCAGCCAGGAATTCAGCAAAATCGGCCTGGGTATAAACCAGGGTATCGGCAATAGTAAAAACCGGCTCGTTCAAATTTTTGGCCTTTTCGCTGTTCCAATTTCCTTCGTAAATTGAAGAATCGACCAATGAATAAAACACTTCCACCGCTTTTTTATTCCATACTAAACGATGTTCATTTTTTAAACGATTAATTACCATTTGCTGGGCTCTTTGTGCTCTAACATCTTTCGAGACTTTACTTTTAATTGAAGGCTTCAATACTTCGTAGGCATCCAAAGGTTTTTTGTCGATAAGCTTTACAATATGCCAACCGTAAGCCGTTTGAACCGGCTCGGCCAATCCTCCAATCTCAGCAATTGAAAAAGCTGCTTTTTCAAATTCCGGAATCATTCGTCCGGCCTGAAAATAGGGTAATTCGCCCCCCCGGGCGCTGGTTCCCCTATCATCGGAATAAATACGCGCCATATCTTCAAAGTTTGCTCCAGCCTGCAGGGAATCGTAGATCTGATAAATTTTTTCACGTTCCTTGGTTATAATTTCAGCACTGCTTCCCTGCGGAACGGCTCGCATAATATGAGCCACTTTAACCTGACCTTTATCGGGACGCTTATCGGCAACTTTAATTATGTGATAACCAAAACGTGTACGCACAATTTCAGAAATCTTACCAACTTCGGTGTTGTATGCACCGCTTTCAAAAGGATATACCATGTTGAAAGCAGTAAAGTAACCCAAATCGCCTTTGTTATTTGCTACTGAAGGATCTTCAGAGTATTGAACTGCCAATTCAGCAAAATCCTCACCTTTAATTGCGCGGTTACGTATGTTTTTAATTTTATTATAAGCTTTCAATGTGTCGGCGGGTAATGCATCTTCGTTGCAAGTTATTAGAATATGACTGGCGCGAATATTCCATTTCATTCGCTCATAGGCTTCTCGAATCAAAGCCTCGTCGGTATCTTCATCGGTAAAATAAGGTTTTTCCAACTGCTTACGGTACCCTTTCAGTTCCGAAATAAATGCAGGCAGTGTGTCCATTCCCAAGGCTTCGGCTTCCATTACCTTCAACTTAAAATTCACAAACAGCTCCATATATTCTTCAAGTGAAGCTTTATCGTAAGCCGGCTCCTGATTATTTTTGGTATAAATTCGTTCAAATTCATCCAGCGTAACATCTTTATTACCAATAGTCAGCAATACATCGTAAGAATTGGTTTGAGCCATTAAAAATGAAAAAGAATTAACAAAAAATAACAAGGTAATAAGTGATTTATGCATCATTGTTTGCTTTTTTAGTTGAGTTATTACAATAGGTTTATTTAACGAGAATAATTGGGAGCTTCGCTGGTAATAGTTACATCGTGAGGGTGACCTTCAGCCATACCGGCATTGGTAATTCGTACGAATTGCGCTTTTTTCAATGCTTCGATATTAACTGCCCCGCAATAGCCCATTCCGGCACGCAAACCACCAACCATTTGGTAAATAACTTCCTGCAGAGTTCCTTTAAAGGGAACACGGGCTGAGATTCCTTCGGGAACCAGTTTTTTGATATCGTCTTCAGTATCCTGGAAATAACGGTCTTTTGAACCTTGCTGCATGGCCTCAACCGAACCCATTCCACGGTACGATTTGAATTTTCGTCCCTGATAAATAATGGTTTCGCCAGGCGACTCGTCGGTACCGGCTAAAAGAGAACCAATCATAATGGAATCGGCACCTGCTGCCAGGCCTTTTACCACATCGCCCGAATAGCGGATACCCCCGTCACCAATAATGGGAACTCCGGTTCCACTTAATGCTTCAGAAATCCAGCTTATGGCTGATAATTGCGGAACACCCACTCCGGCTACAATTCGGGTAGTACAAATGGAACCTGGACCAATTCCGACCTTTACCGCATCGGCTCCGGCCTCAACTAAAGCCAAAGCCGCTTCGGCGGTGGCAATATTTCCTACAACAAAATCGACTTGTGAAAACTTCTTTTTAGCCATCTTCAAGGTTTCAATTACGCCTTTTGAATGACCATGAGCAGTGTCAATTACAATAGCATCGACTCCAGCTTCGACCAAAGCGGCAATGCGATCCATGGTGTCGAAAGTAACGCCAACCCCGGCAGCTACGCGCAAACGACCTTTGCTGTCTTTACAGGCATTGGGGCGATCTTTGGCTTTTGTAATGTCTTTATAAGTAATCAGGCCAATTAATTTATTGTCGTCGTCAACCACGGGCAGTTTTTCAATTTTGTGTTTCATCAGAATTTTAGCTGCCTGCTCCAAATCGATGGTTTGCTTGGTGGTGACAATGTTTTCGGCTGTCATTACATCGGCAATTGACTTTTCGATGGTTTCAAAACGCAAATCGCGGTTGGTAACAATGCCAATTAAGGTATTGTAATTGTCAACCACGGGAATTCCACCAATTTTAAATTCTTTCATTAACTGAAGGGCATCAGAAACGCTTTTATCTTTGGTAATGGTAACCGGGTCGATAATCATTCCGTTTTCAGCACGCTTTACCATTTTAACCTTGCGTGCCTGCTCCTCGATACTCATGTTTTTGTGGATAACACCTATTCCTCCTTCACGTGCAATGGCAATAGCCATGGTTGATTCGGTAACGGTATCCATTGCTGCAGAAACAATGGGAGTATTTAAGCGTATGTTTCTCGAAAACTGTGTAGTAATATCCACGTTTCGTGGCAACACATCAGAATAGGCCGGTACCAGATACACATCATCAAAAGTAAGCCCTTCGCCAATAATTTTATCATTAATAAATGCCATAGTTTTTAAGCGTTCTGTAGTTTTTAAAATTGTGCCAAAATACAAAAAAATTGGGTACGGAAGCCTTAAAAATTTGATTTTTAAAATTGTTTGCCTGTCAAGGCAAAGTTAAAAACAGTTTACTTTTAAGCAGCAGAATACCCATTAATTTTGATAGTGACCCTGGGTATTACAAATCATTACCCATGTGATTTGAAACATTCCCAGGGTGATTAACGCTTTTTTAGCGAATATAGTATAAAAAAAGGCCGCTATAGCGACCTTTCTCGTTGAATAAACTATAGAATTATTTTACCGGTGTTACTTTATCTTTCCTGCTTTACGCAATTCCATTTCCAACTGATTTACCAACTGGTTCATTTGATTTACCACCGCTTCGAAAGGTTCGGCGGTTGTTAAATCGACTCCTGCATCTTTTAAAATTTCTATTGGAAAATTACTTCCTCCGGCGCTTATAAAATCGATATACCGTTTTATGGCAGCTTGTTTATCTTTTTTACTGCCAGTTAACACATCGTGCGATAATTTTGCTGAGGCCGAATAACTTGTTGCATATTGATAAACGTAATAGTACAATTCATAAAAGTGCATAACACGGGCCCAATTGTATTTTCCGTATTCGGTATTTTCTACGGCATTGCCATAGTATTTCTGATTTAGTGATTCCCATATATCAGACAGTATTTTTTCATTTATGGGTTGGCCTTTTTCAACCAGGGTATGCACCTGCAATTCGTAGTCGGCAAACATGGCCTGGGTATAAAAAGTACCACTGATATTCTCAATCTGTTGCACCAATAAAGCAATACGTTGATTGGCATCTTTGGTGGTTTTCAGCAAATAATCCATCAACAAATGTTCGTTAAATGTAGAGGCAACTTCAGCAACAAAGCGGCTGTACTGAGCTGTGGCAAAGGGTTGTTTCTCGTTCGAGAACATGCTGTGCATGCTGTGTCCCAGTTCGTGAGCTAAAGTAAAACTATCGTCGAGGGTACCGGCATAATTAAGCATTATAAAGGGATGAATTCCATACAATCCCAAGCTGTAGGCACCGGGTTCTTTACCGGGAGTTTCGTATACATCGATCCAACGATTTTTTAGCATAAAATCAACCCTGTTTTTGTAGGTTTCGCCCAAAGGCTCAATGGCTTCGAGAACCAGTTTCTTTGATTCAGGATAAGTTAGTTTGGTTTCGGCTTTTACCAATTCAACCATACCATCGCTGCCATAATATTTTTCAAGACCCAGCGCTTGTTTTCTTAGTTGTAAATATTTTTGCAAGGGCTGGGTATTTTTACCTGCGGTAGTTATTAACGAAGTGTACACTGTGGTGGGAATGCTGTCGCCCGATAAAGCGGATTCTAAACAGGAACCAAAACCCCGTGCATTGGCACTGGCCCAGCGTGCTTCAAGAATTCCGGAATAAATGCTGGCGTAAGTATTTTTGTTTTTTGCATATTCTTTACGGTGCAATTCACTTACCAACAAGCGTTCGTCCTGGTTTGGGTTTTCAGCCATTACCTGACGCACACCCACCGGACTGGCCACAACTATAGAACTATCTTTTAGTGTAACTGTGGGAAATTCCATATCGGAGTTGGCCAAAGCCCCATAAGTTTCCGAAAGCGAACCCAAAGCCTTTGAATAATAGGCCAGTACTTCATTTTTCTCAGCACTTAAAACAAAATCCTGCAAGCGGTATTGATCCATAAGGGCAAAACGGCTTTTATTCAGGTACTCCGATTGACTAATCCATTTACCCATGGTTTCTTTGGGAATAGCGATCATTTCTGATTCAACCCACGATGTGGCCATGCCGTACTGTGAAAATAAGGTGGAAACCAACTGCATTTTGCTCATCAAATCGGTGTTTTTTGAATCGATAGAGCGTTGCAGGCTAACGTAAGGATACAAACGCATAATAATTTTATACATGGTTTCCTGTTTCTTGAAAAACAACTCCAGGTTTTCGGCACTTTCTTTAAGTTTACCCTGAAACTGGGTTAATTCGGGAATTAAAGTCAACACCTTATCGTAATCGGCCTGCCAGGCATCCCAACCGGAATACAAATCGTTAAAATTCCAGGTGTATTCAACGGGAACCTCTTCTCTGCTTTTATAATTCACACTTTGCGCAAAAAGGCCAAAAGAAAAAACTGTGGTAAGTAAAAGGGTAAATAATTTTCTCATATAATATTATTTAGTTGATTTTTTAATACAAGCATAAAACGCTAAAAAAACGGTTCGGTTACACAATATCTTTCAGGTTTTTCAACATAAGTGTTGAAATGAGCCTGAAGAAGCTGCTTTTCAGTATGCTTATAAGTTTGGCTAAAGTTATTTTAATTTGAATAAGGAAACCTTGGTACTTTATCGAAACAAATCCGGATTGTAGTTGCTATTATACAGCGAATCGACTGAAGCTGCTGAGGAACCAATTATTCCCAAACCATTTTCAATGTTATTGTAAACCAACACGGCTTCCATAAAGAATTTCATCTCTTCGGCATCGAAATGAGCCGGGATAGCCACCGAGTAGCGATAAAAATCGTAGGAAAGGTTTTCGAGCAAAACGTAAAAATAATCGTTATTATAATCAAAATCATAGGTATTCATCAGCAAATCAAAACTGTATTCTTTTCCATTAAACAACACATCGGAAAAGTATAAATAGTTGTCGTAGTCGGCATCCAGACCCGGATCGTTTGATTCTATCCATTGCCTAAGGAAGTATATTTGCTGACGCATTTCAGGGTTTTCCGGATCGTAATAACTATGAGTCTCATTCGCAGCCACCGAAACCCTATAGTAGTTTTTTGTGTTGCCATCATCCTTAAATTTAACCTGCAGCAAGACTTTTTCACCATTTATTCCATCGCGTACTATGCCAATTGAATCGAAAGCCATTATGGGAACCGGATATAATACGCTAACACTTCCTTCGGCGTTTTGCCCGGTTGGTGAATTCACCTTCAAGGCATAAGTTTCACCCGCTTTGGCTTTGGTAACCTGCGATTGGTAGGTTCCATCAGCTAAAAAAGTTAAGTTTTCGACCAATTCGTTATTCTGAAACAAGGCAACCGTTGCATTATTTACATACAAATCATCAGTAAAATTATCGGTAACTAAGCTGCTTCTGTATACGTGTGCATTTATTAAGCTATCGTTGGTAATTAACGAATTTAACACCAGATTACGTTCACTGACAGGAATGTCGAATGGAATTTCTTCTTTGCAACTACTTGAAAATAATAGTACCAGTAGGGAGGTTATGTAGCATTTACTTTTTCTCATTTCATTAATCTGTTAAAATTCAAAACTATATGAAAACGAAGGCATTATCTGAAAAATACTGTATTTATACAGTTTTGTTTGTTTGGTATTGTTGTCGTAGCCCCAGTCGAGATAAAACGGGTTTTTCCGGTTATAGGCATTGTAAACTGAAAAATTCCAGGTTCGTTTTCCCCATTTTTTTTCTTTGTGAAAGTTTATTCCCACATCGAGCCTATGGTACGACGGCATTCTATAATTATTCCGGCCTTTGTAATTAATTACCTGACCTCTCCACATGTCGTAATAATAATCGTTACTATTGGCATTGTATTCCGGATAGGATTCAAAACCCAGCGTGGTGGCGTTACCGGTTCCAAAAACCCAGGTAAGGCCTATATCCATGCGCTTGTTTATTTTTTGCGATAAAACAAAACTGATGTCGTGCCTGCGATCGTAGGTATAGGGGAATTTTTCACCAAAGCTGATTTCCTGGCCGGATTTATCGAAAAGCCGATCGGATTTTGAAAGGGTGTATCCAATCCAACCCGTGGTATTTCCCAGCTGTTTCATAACCAAAAACTCCAAACCATAACTCCATCCTTTACCCAGAGCCACGTTATTTTCCCAGTCGTTTTCGAGTGAAAAAATACTGGCTCCTTCTTTGTATTCAACCAGATTATCCATGGTTTTATAAAAACCCTCGACACTTATTTCGTATTCGTTTTTCAGCTTATACATGGAACCCAGAGCTACTTGCCGGGCTTTTTGTGGTTTTAGAATATCAGTTGCCGGAACCCACAAATCGGTAGGTAAACCAATTTTTGAAGTGGTAAGCAAATTAATGTATTGGCTCATTTGTGCATAGGAACCTTTTACTGACCAGTTCTCGGACAAAAGAAAACGTGCCGACAATCGGGGTTCCAAACCATTAAAAAACTCATTACGAACCTTAAAACCCGACCATCGCAATCCTGCATTTACCTTTAACAAATCGCCAATACGAATATCGTCTTCGACATAAGCCGCCAATTCGTGGGTAAATATTTTATTATTGCCAAACTCGGCTTCTTCAACTTCTCCGCTTCCACTGTCGTACGATACGGCCAGTGCTCCCGGATTATAAGTGTGGTAGGTTTCCGAAACACCAAATTTAAAATAATGATTGGGTACCGGGTAGTAATCAAAATCCACTTTAGCTCCCCAATCAAGAATTCCGCTCATATACTCAGCCCTGTTTGGTCTTTGATTATTGTAGACCATTTCGGCCAGAGTAACCATCTTATAGCTGCTAAAAGTGCCTGTGGTACTTAAAAACAATTTATCGCTTAGTGCATACGACCAGCGCAAAGCAGTAGTAAGATTCCCCCACCAGAATCCGGCTTCGTTCCGGTAGTATCTTTTTTCGGTATCGTACGAATCGGTTTCCGGATTATAATACTCGTCGGTATAAGTACTGGCTTCTTTTAAATAAAACTTATCTTTTCCGGTGTATGCACTTAAATACAAACGACTTTTATCAGAAAATTTATGGTTGATTTTGGCATTTAAATCATAAAAAAAGTAACCCGCCTTTAATTCATCCATTCCATTTTGTTTTGCCGCCGCCTGAATGATTGGATAGGTTAACACATCAATATAAGTGCGTCGTCCGGAAATTATATATGATGTTTTATCGCCAATAGGCCCTTCGAGTGCCAATTTTGAAGAAATAATTCCAACCGAACCGGTACCATGAAATTCCTTAGCGTTTCCCTCCTTCATGCTGATATCGAGAACCGACGACAACCGGCCTCCATAATGTGCCGGAAAACCTCCTTTTATTAATTTTACGTTTTGTATGGCATCGGCATTAAAAACCGAGAAAAAACCAAACAAATGGTTCACATTATAAACCGGAACTCCGTCGAGTAAAATTAAATTCTGGTCGGGTCCTCCACCGCGCACATACATACCACTCATTCCTTCAGAACCCGATTGAACTCCCGGTAACAACTGAATGGATTTAATTATGTCGGTTTCGCCCAGTAAGGAAGGCAGTTTGCTGATGGTTTTCAAGGGAATTTCAATTAAACTCATCTGGCTGCTGGTTACTCCCCCTTCGCTACGGGTTCCCTCAACCACAACTTCCTCAATTTCAATGGTGGGTTTTAATTCAACTGATATAGTTTTGTTTTCGGTAAGTTGAATTTCCTGCTGAAAGGTGGAATACCCTACAAACGAAATGGTTAATTTTATCGTTCCTTGCGGAAGGGTTAAGGAGTAGAATCCATAGTTGTTGGTGATGGTTCCCAGGTAATCGTTGGCATTATATACGTTGGCACCAATTAGCACCTCGCCATTCTCAGCATCGCTAATATATCCACTAATGGTATATTTTTGTGCATACAAAACATTGTACCATCCACACAAAAAGGAAATGAGCAGTAATCTTTTTATCATAAAGGTTAATTTTGACTGCTCCAAGAAACGAAAATACAATTACATTATTGTTAACAAAAACTTAAAGTTTCCGCTAATTGATAATTTTTGCCTTAAAAACTACACTGTATCATGGAATACCTTATTTATAAAGGGATATTACCGTGTTTTTTAGGTGGATTGCTTTCATTCTTATTCCGGCACATTTCCAAGGCCTGAAATAACTTAAACCGCGTTTCGCGGGGCTTTATAATTTCATCGATATAACCTAACTCGGCAGCTTTGTATGGATTGGCAAACTTTATCCGGTAATCCTCAATGGCTTCAGTTCGTTCTGCCTCGGATAAGCCCCGCTGAAGAATATTCACTGCCCCTTCGGCTCCCATTACAGCAATTTCGGCTGTTGGATAGGCCATATTTATATCGGCTCCAATATGCTTGCTGGCCATTACATCATAAGCACCACCATAAGCTTTTCGGGTAATTAAGGTAATTTTGGGAACGGTGGCTTCGGCAAACGCATACAAAAGTTTGGCTCCGTGTTTAATAATTCCTCCAAATTCCTGACTGGTACCGGGCAAAAAGCCGGGGACATCGACCAGAGTAATTAAAGGAATGTTAAATGCATCGCAAAAGCGCACAAACCGGGCGGCTTTTACAGAACTGTTAATGTCGAGCACTCCGGCCATGTATTCAGGATTGTTAGCAACAATACCCACGGAAAATCCGCCCAGGCGTGCAAAGCCAATGGTAATGTTTTGCGCATACAGCGGCATCACTTCAAAAAAGTTGTGATCGTCAATAACAGATTCTATAATGTCTTTAATATTGTAGGGTTTGTTCGGATCGGCAGGCACCAGGGTTTGCAGTTTTTCATCTTCGCGATAAATATTATCGTTGCAGGGACGAACCGGTGCATCATCCAAATTATTTGAAGGAATAAAACCAATTAACTCGCGAAGCATCATCATGGCCTGCTCGTCGTTGTCGGCGGTAAAGTGAGCCACACCGCTTTTGCTGTTATGCGTAAGTGCACCGCCCAGTTGTTCTTTGGTAACTTCTTCGTGAGTAACTGTTTTTATCACATCGGGGCCGGTCACAAACATGTAGCTGGTATCTTTTACCATCATAATAAAATCGGTGAGTGCTGGAGAATAAACAGCACCCCCGGCACATGGCCCCATGATTACCGAAATCTGGGGAATTACTCCCGAAGCTTTTACATTCAGATTAAAAATATCGGCGTATCCGGCCAGGCTTTCCACCCCTTCCTGTATGCGTGCACCACCCGAATCGTTTAAACCGATCAGGGGGGCTCCCATTTTCATAGCGAGTTTGGTAATTTTTACAATTTTATCGGCATTGGCCCGGCTGAGTGAGCCTCCGAATACGGTAAAATCCTGGGCAAAAACATAAATCAAACGACCATCGACTTTTCCATAGCCACAAACCAGGCCATCGCCCAGGATACGATTTTTCTCCATGCCAAAATCGTACGAACGATGGGTAACCAGTTTATCTACTTCAACAAAAGTATCGGGGTCGAGCAAATCGGCAATACGCTCACGGGCACTTTTTTTGCCTGAGGCATGCTGTTTTTCAATCCGGTCAGTTCCTCCGCCCAACTCAGCGGCTTTGTTTTTCTCATCAAAAATCCGGTATTTATCGTCGAGTGTTTGCATAGGTGTATCTTTTACTTTTGTAGCTTATTCAATTTTAATTAGCGGTTGATTTCCATCAATGATTTGTTCTTCTTTTACATAGATATCAACTACTACTCCGTCTTTCATGGCTTTATATTCGCTTTCCATTTTCATGGCTGCAATAATAATTACGGTGTCGCCTTTCTGTACTTTGTCGCCGGGTTTTACAGGAATCTTAACCACTTTTCCGGGCATGGGCGATACCAGGGTGCTCTCAGCTTCAAATTCATTTCCTGCATTCCGGGCCCTCTGATACCGCGTTTCGGCATCGATAATCTCGGCCTGATAGGAATGGTAAAAAGTATTTATTGCATATTTTTTGGGACTTTCGGTAGCAATTAATTCCACATTGTATGATAATCCATGATATAAAACCGAATAGACCCCATGTTCTACCTGAATCAGGTCTAATTGATAAACTTTATCATCGACCTTAATGGTGATCATATTTCCATCTTCGGCCAATAATTCCACTTTTGCCAGGCGTTCATCCAATTGTACTTCCATAGCCATACCTGAATATTTTTAGTTGTGAATGGTTTAAATTTACTGTTAATTGATGCGTTTTACATTTTGACTCCGGTGAAAGTCTTTCCAGCGGCTGGGTTTTCCTGTTTGATTGAACCCATTCCGGCACTTTTTAGTCTTATGATGATAATCCATAAAAGCGGTAACAATAGCCAAATCTTCAAATTGAATTTTGGCTTCGTCGCTGGCCAGTAAAAAGGTCTCGTTGTTCTTAATAAAATGGGTATTGTAATTTCCTTCTTTAAAGTCCGGGCAGTCCATAATACGTTCCAGAAATTTAATGTTTGTTTTTACACCAGTAATTTTGTACTCGTACAAAGCTCTTCGCATGCGCTCAATGGCCTCATTACGTGTAGGTGCCGAAACTATCAGCTTCGATATCATGGGATCGTAATCCATAGGGATTCTGTATCCTTCGAAAACATAACCATCGGTACGAACACCCAAACCCAAGGGCTCGGTAATGTGAGTTACCAAACCCGGACTGGGCATAAAATTGTTATCGGTATCTTCGGCATAAATACGCGCCTCAATGGCGTGGCCAAACTGAATTACCTGCTCTTGTTTTATTTCTAAAGGACTCCCTTCGGCGATCAGAATCTGCTGCTTTACAATGTCGTAGCCGGTTACACGTTCTGTTATTGGATGTTCCACCTGCAATCGGGTATTCATTTCGAGAAAATAAAAATTTAATTGATCGTCGACCAAAAACTCAATGGTACCTGCCCCGTAGTAATTAACCGCTTTTGCAGCGGCAATAGCATGTTGTCCCATTTTCTCGCGTAATTCAGCATTCATAATGGGTGAAGGAGTTTCCTCAACCACTTTTTGATGCCTTCGCTGAACCGAACACTCACGTTCACACAGATGAATCACGTTTCCGTATTGATCGCCCAATATCTGAAATTCGATATGATGTGGTGAGGCAATGTATTTTTCAATATAAACAGTGTCGTCGCCAAAAGCCGTTTTGGCTTCGGAACGGGCACCACGAAGCGAGCTCAGTATTTCTGATTTTTTTTCGACCAAGCGCATGCCCTTTCCCCCTCCTCCGGCCGATGCTTTTATCATTACCGGAAGTCCAATTTTATTTATTATATCAACAACTTTTTCATCATCAGTAAGTTTTGTGTTTGTACCTGGAACTACGGGAACACCGCTTTTAAGCATGGTTGATCGTGCCGTAATTTTATCGCCCATGGTACGAATCACTTCGGGTGAAGGTCCAATAAAAATGATCCCTTCCTGTTGACACCGCTGACAAAAAGTGGCATTTTCACTTAAAAAACCGTATCCGGGATGAATGGCATCTACTTTTGAAAGTTTGGCTACCTCAATAATTTTTTCTATATTCAAGTAACTTTCGTTCGATGGGGCTGGTCCAATAGAATAAGCCCTGTCCGCATAGCGAACATGCATTGATGTTCTATCTACTTCAGAGTATACAGCCACAGTTTTAATGCCCATTTCGCGACACGATCGCATAATTCTAAGTGCTATTTCGCCCCGATTGGCAACCAATACTTTTGAAATTTTTATCACCATAAAGCGGAAGGTATTTATTAATAGAACACAAGATACTATAAACAAGCGGTTTTTTATAATGTTGTATAAAACAGAAAAGGCTGCTCCAAGTGGAACAGCCTCTTTAAGTATATTTAGAGAATAAAATTAAACCAAACCACTAAAGCCCATAAAAGCCATGGCTAAAATACCAGCAACAACCAATGCAATGGGCATACCTTTCATTCCTTTGGGCACATTCATTAAATCAACATGCTCACGAAGGCCGGCAAATATAATAAGTGCTAATCCAAAACCCAGTGCTGAGGAAATGGCAAATACCACCCCTTCCATCAAATTGTAATCTTTTTGGATAGTCATTATGGCCACTCCCAGAATGGCACAGTTGGTAGTAATTAAAGGTAAAAAAACACCCAAGGCCTGATATAAAGCAGGACTAACTTTTTTAAGAATAATCTCGACCAATTGAACCAACGATGCAATCACCAAAATAAAGGTGATGGTTTGCATAAAACCAATGCCAAATTTATCGAGTACTGTTTTTTGTATCAGGTAAGTAACAATGGTGGCAATAACCATTACAAAAGTTACGGCTCCAGCCATACCTGCCGCCGTTGAAATTTTCTTAGAAACCCCTAAAAACGGGCAAATACCCAAAAACTGACTAAGAACAATATTGTTAACAAAAATAGCGGCGATTACTATAAACACATATTCCATATTTCTTCCTCCTAAACTTTATTCAGTTTGTTAACCAGTAAAATAAGGTATCCCAAGGCAATAAAAGCTCCGGGAGCCAGAATAAATACCAGCATGCCATAATTAGAATCGAATAGCTGAAATCCGAAAACCATGCCTGAGCCAAAAAATTCACGAACAGCTCCCAATATGGTTAAGGCCAGTGTAAAACCAAGGCCCATTCCCAGGCCATCAATTGCCGACGATAGCACATTGTTTTTTGAGGCAAATGCTTCGGCTCTTCCCAATACAATACAGTTTACCACAATAAGCGGAATGAATAATCCCAGACTTTCAAACAGTGAAGGAAGATAGGCTTGCATGGTAAGTTCTACCACGGTAACAAACGAGGCTATGATTACAATAAAAGCAGGAATTCGCACCTTATCGGGAATTCCGTTTTTAACCAGTGAAACCACAATGTTGGCCATGACCAGCACAAAAGTAGTAGCTAAACCCATGCCCATTCCATTAACGGCAGTTGTAGTTACCCCAAGAGTTGGACACATCCCTAATAAAAGTACAAATACCGGATTCTCTTTTAATAATCCTTTGGTAAAATTCTTTATCTGATTCATTAGTTACCTCCTTTGTTTTGAGCCATTTCCTTAATTTCAGTATTAACAGCTGACGAGTCGGCTGGGTTGGCCTTATTTTCTATGGCTTCATTTTTTTTCATGTATCCATTGTAGGCGCGGCTTACTGCATCTAAGAATGCACGAGAACTAATTGTTGCAGCGGTAATAGCATCCACATCGCCACCGTCTTTACTAACGGTTAAATTCATTTGACTTGGATTTTTCCCTACAATAACTTTTCCATCGCCTCCTGAACCGGGTTTAATACCAAACAGCCAATCAAAAAACGAGGCTTCTTTTGGTAGCGAATCGGTTACAAGTGCGGGTTTAAACCAGTCTGCCATTTTTGTTCCCAATCCAGGTGTTTCTTTGTGTTCCAGTACCTGATAATTGTAAATGGTTCCATCGGGGGTAAAACCGACCATAACCCGTATTAATCCGGAAAAACCCAAATTGGTATATGTTTTAACAGCAGCACCCACGAGTTGTCCGTTCATTTTTGCCGGATAAACTTCCAATGCTTCACCTCCTTCAACCTCAATTAAAAACATTTCGGCATTCGGATCATTGTCAAATGCAGGAACAACTTCTTTTATTGCACTTATTTTCTTATTCACCTGAGCGTCTTCAATCGGTTTTTTTGTCGACTCATAAACAAATCCCAGGGTGGCCGATGCTACCAGCGATACAATAAGTAATGCCAGTACCATATTTATAAATGTTGATTCTTTTTTACTTGCCATTTTTTACCTCCTCTCCAAAGCGTTTAGGTTTTATGTAGCGGTTAATAATGGGAACAAATGCATTCATTATCAGAATAGCAAAGGAGATACCCTCGGGATAAGCACCAAAAATCCGGATTAATACGGTTATTATTCCTATTCCAATAGCAAAAACAGCCATCCCTTTCGGGTTCATGGGCGAAGTAACCATATCGGTAGCCATAAAAATAGCTCCCAGCATTACACCCCCCGTAAGAATATGGAAAAGGGGATCAGCAAATTTTTCAGGGTTTGTCAGGTTTAAAATTCCTGTAAAAGCAAATATGGTTCCAATTAAAAAAACGGGTATATGCCAGGTAATTATTTTTCGGTAAAGCATAAAGGCAAAACCCAGTAGCAAGGCTATTGCACTAACTTCACCCATACTTCCGCCCATGTGACCGTAAAACAGTTCCATGTGCTGCGGTATTCCAATCATTTCGCTTATTTTTTCACCATTTCCAACGCCTTCTTTTACCAAAGCCAGGGGAGTAGCACCGGTAATTGCATCGGCATATCCGGTAGCGAATCCCTTAGGTACAGGCCAACTGGTCATCTGAACCGGGAATGAAATCAATAAAAAAACACGTCCAACCAAAGCCGGGTTAAATGGGTTCTGTCCCAAACCACCAAACGATAATTTACCAATGCCAATAGATACCAAGGCTCCAATAATGATAATACCTATCGGCAAATTACTGGGAACGTTAAAAGCCAACAACAATCCGGTTAAGATGGCTGAACCGTCGCTTATTTTTGGCGTGGTTTTTAAAATAAACTTCTGAATCAGGTATTCAAAAGCTACACAACTTATAATGGCTGTAAGGGTAACAATTAGGGCTCCCATTCCAAAATAGTAAATGGAAGTAGCAAAAGCGGGCAATAAGGCCAGGATTACCCCAAACATTATTTTTTTTACAGAATACTCGCCGGCTATATGGGGCGAGGGTGCTACATGTAGTAATCTATCCATGTTAATGCTATTATGGTTATTGTTTACGAGTTCTGATGATGTTACCCACAGTCGATTTTCCTAAACGGATGTAATCGAGCAGCGGACGGTCGGCCGGACAGGTGTACATGCACGAACCACATTCGATGCAATCCATGGTACGTTCGTGTTCGGCCTCTTCCCACATTTTTTTATCGGAATAAGTCATAAGCAGGTAGGGTTCTAAACCCATGGGACAAACCGATACACATTTTCCACAGCGTATGCAGGGTTCAACAGGTCGCCTGCCGGCTTCGGCATCCTGAAAAAGCAAAACGCCTGACGATCCTTTTGCAATGGGAACATCTAACGATTTTAAGGCTTTTCCCATCATGGGACCACCACTTACTATTTTACCGGTATCTTCGGGAACACCGCCGGCAGCTTCAATCAACTGGCTGGTTGGGGTTCCGATGCGTACTAAAAAATTAGAAGGATTTTTTACTGATTTTCCGGTAACGGTTACCACGCGCTCAAACAAAGGTTTGTTTTTTTGCACCGCTTCGTAAACGGCAAAAGCAGTTCCCACATTATGCACAACGGCACCTACATCAATGGGTAAAGCTCCCGAGGGAACCTCGCGGTTAATAACTGCTTTAATCAGTTGTTTTTCACCACCCTGTGGGTATTTCACTTTTAAAGGAACAATGTCAATTCCATCATAAGCCGCTGCGATATCTCTTAAATGGCCGATTGCATCGGGTTTGTTATTTTCGATGCCCACATAAGCTTTGGTAACGCCCAAAGCCATCATCAGCAATTTGGTTCCAATAAGCACTTCTTCACCTTTTTCAAGCATTAAGCGGTGGTCGGCGGTAAGGTAAGGCTCACACTCAACCCCGTTAATTAAAAGTACTTCGGCCTTTTTCCCCGGAGGGACAGAAAGTTTGATGTGCGAGGGAAAAGTTGCTCCACCAAGCCCAACAATTCCTGCTTCCTGAACTTTTTTAATTATCTCTTCAGGAGTTGCTTTTATTTCTTTAACAATTTCCGGTGAACGATCAATGATATCAATCCATTCGTCGCCATCGACTGTAATATGAACCGCCTGACGCGAAAAACCGCTGGCATCCATAGCATTATCAATCTTTAGTACTTTTCCGGAAACGGAAGCGTGAATATTTGCCGAAACAAACCCACTGCTTTGTGCAATCAGTTGCCCTACTTTAACCTCGTCGCCTTTTTGTACCAATGGGCTTGCAGGTGCTCCAATATGCTGTCCCATAGGAATAATGGCCACTTTAGGTAATTCGGCGGTAACAATAGGAGCATGGGCCGATAACTTATTCTCAGCCGGATGAACACCACCTTTTTTAAATGTTTTTAACATAGAATCTCCTATTTATAGATTATGCATTCTTTTCTTCAGCTTTTGCTCCACCGGTAATGTCTGCAACATTTGCCGGCTTACGTGGAGGAAAATTAATCTCATGAATGGCATTGGTCGGACAAACCTCAACACATTTGCGACACAATTTACACTTATTGTAATCGATATATGCCAGGTTGTTTGCCATGGTAATGGCTTCGAACGGACAAACATTAAAACATTTGCTGCATCCAATGCAAGCCACTTCGCACGATTTTTTTGCCACTCCCCCTTTGTCTTTATTCACACACGAGACAAAAATACGCCTGCTCTTTTTCCCAACGTTTCTAAGTTCAATAATGTCTTTTGGACAGGCTTTAACACAAGCACCACAGGCTACGCAATTCTCCTCAATAATTACAGGCAAGCCGGTAACCGGATCCATATACATGGCGTCGAATTTACAGACAGCCACACAATCGCCTTCACCCAGGCAACCATAACTGCAACCGGTATCGCCCGAGTACAAAGCTGCTGAAATAGCGCACGAACCGGCTCCATCGTAGTGATTTACTTTGGGGCGAAACTCACAGGTTCCGTTACAGCGAACAACCGCTACCTGAGGTTCGGTAATATTTGCTGTATGTCCAAGGTAAGTAGCAATTGCTGTCATGCCGGTAGCATCAGAAACAGGACAATTCAGGTTTGAAATATCGTCGGCTTTAACCATGGCTTCAGCAAAACCCCGGCAACCCGGAAATCCACAACCACCGCAGTTTGCCCCCGGAAGCATGCCTTCCACTTCGTCGATGCGGGGATCTTCAATTACTTTGAATTTTTGCGCCACAAAATAAAGAATAATAGCGGCAGCTACTCCCAAAGCACTTAATGAAAGAATGGTATAAATAACTGTAATGCTCATATAACCAAATATTTATTGTTTGATTTCGAAAATAAACGATCTTTTTACGGTATCTCGGGTAATATACAATACCGCATAATAAGGAATCAAAACAGCCAGCGAAAATAGTCCGGCTTTTAGTTCAGATAAATTAAGTGAAGTACAAATTATTAATGTAGTAAGAACCAGGAGAAAAGGTAACAGATATCCTAAAAATAAGGCTTTGAAACCCATCGATTCTCTGGCCCAAACAGTTACCCAATCACCAACTTTTAAGGTTTTTCCGTTGGGCAGGGCATCAATAATTTTTTCTTCCTGATCTGATGCATTGCATGCTCCTTTGGCATGGCAGGCCGAACACGCTGACATGCTGGTGATTCGTACCTTTACCAAATCGTTGGTTACCGATTCAACAAGGCCCTGATGTGATATGGTTCCGTCTTTCATTACCTTCCCACTATTTTGAGGCAAAAGTATAATGTTTGTAAATGTTTTGGAAACGTCTGCTTTTCTTTTTCACTCCTCACTGCTAATTTAGGATGATTTTAAATAGCGAACTATCTACATACATTAATTAATTAATAAACTGATAATGTGAATATAAAAAGTATCCGGATAAGTTTGTTTGGTTTTGAATCAATAAAAAAACCGATGTAAATCACCCCGAATACATGCTCTTAAAAATCAATTTCAATGCTTATTTATAATCATACCAAATAAGGGGTTGACTTTAAAAAAAACAAATTCGATCAGGATATCTGGCTCCAATTGAACTCATATTTCCATTTTAATTCCATTTGCTTTTTAAGCACAAAGTTTTCAGTTTTGGTTAAGCGGGGATCATCAGCCAGAACATCCTGTGCCACCTGGCGAGCAAAGGTTAAAATTTGTGAATCACGTCCCAGGTTGGCAATCTTCAAATCGAGGGGAATGCCGCTTTGTTGTGTCCCTTCAAGATCCCCGGGGCCACGCAGTTTTAAATCTACTTCTGAAATCTCGAATCCGTCGTTGGTATCAACCATGGTTTTAATACGGGTGCGACCATCAGTAGTTAGTTTATTTCCCGTCATTAGTATGCAATACGACTGATCGGCTCCGCGGCCTACCCTGCCTCGTAGCTGGTGCAATTGCGAAAGACCAAAACGCTCGGCACTTTCAATAACCATTACCGAAGCGTTGGGTATATTTACTCCAACTTCGATAACTGTGGTTGCAATCATTATCTGGGTTTGCCGGCGAACAAACAAATCCATGGCCTTATCTTTCTCCTCGGGTTTCATTTTTCCATGAACTACGCTAATGGCATAGTCGGGAGGTGGAAATGCCCGGGAAATACTTTCCAGGCCGTCTTCCAAATCCTTATAATCCATGGCTTCCGATTCCTTTATCAACGGATAAACAATATAAACTTGCCGGCCTAATGCTATTTGTTCTTTTATAAAACCAAAAACCCTAAGCCGCTTTGAATCGTTATAGTGCAAGGTTTTCACAGTTTTTCGCCCCGGCGGTAATTCGTCAATTATTGAAACGTCCAAATCGCCATAAAGTGTCATGGCCAAGGTACGGGGAATTGGAGTAGCTGTCATAACCAACACATGAGGCGGATTCACGTTTTTTTTCCACAAACGGGCCCGTTGCGCCACACCAAAGCGATGTTGCTCGTCAATTACTACAAATCCTAAATTTTTAAATTGAACGGTATCTTCAATTAATGCATGGGTTCCAATCAGAATATGAATTTCGCCCGAAACCAAATCCGCATGAATTAAACGACGCTGGCTTTGCTTTGTCGATCCCGTTAAAAGTTCCACTTTCACATCCAATCCAGTAAGTAGTTCGGTGATACTTTTAAAATGTTGATTGGCCAAAATTTCGGTAGGCGCCATTATACAAGCCTGAAACCCATTATCGATGGCCAACAGCATCGACATTAAGGCAACCAGGGTTTTGCCACTTCCAACATCACCCTGCAACAACCTATTCATCTGGTGGCCCGTGTTAGTATCGTGCCTTATTTCGCGTAGTACCCTTTTTTGCGCCCGGGTTAATTCAAAGGGCAGGTATTGCATATAAAAAGTATTGAACTTATCGCCAACGTGCTCAAAACGAAAACCTCCCAAACTGGTAGTTTGGTAATGTTTTAAGTGTAAAAGTTTTAACTGTATGTAAAACAGCTCTTCGAATTTCAGGCGAAACTGGGCTTTTTGCAATAAGTCAAGGCTCTGGGGCAGGTGAATATTATACAAAGCTTCATACCTATGCATGAGTTTGTGTTGTTCAATTAAATAAGCCGGTAACGATTCTGGTAATTTCCCTTTTAAAAGTGGAAGCAGGTTTTGTTGCAGTTTGTGAATGGCTTTTGAATTCAGAAACTTCGATTTCATTTTCTCTGTTGTATTGTACAAAGCCTGCAACGAAAAATCGGGTTTATCCTTAAAATTATCGACAAGTTCAATTTCAGGATGCATAAAATTCATTACTCCATTGAATTCTGTAGGTTTTCCAAAAATCACATACTCTTTACCGGGAACCACTTGCTGCTGAACCCATTTTAATCCCTGAAACCAAACCAGCTTTAGGGTTCCGGTTCCGTCAAAAAAGGAGGCCACAATACGCTGTTTTCGCTTCTCACCCAACACCTCAACATTCAGAATTTTTCCCCTGAGCTGAATGTAATTCATGTCGCTGTTTAATTCCCTAACCGAGTAAAATTTAGTGCGATCGAGGTACTTATAGGGAAAATGGTTCAGCAAATCGTAATAGGTTTTAATCCCCAGTTCGCTTGCCAATAAGTTAGCACGGGCTGTACCAACACCTTTCAGGTAAGTAATATTCTCGTCGAGTATATTTGCCATAATATAATTACCTACCAAAAATGGAAAAAAAATGCAGAACTCCCGTCATTCTTTTCCAAATTTTAGATTTAAAGCACCTTATTAGCTTCATTAATCAATTTTTAATTAAAAATAAATCAGTAAAATCAAACTAAAATCGTTCAATGAACACCAACATCTCCCTCGACTATTTGTCAAAACTTTGAATAATAACAATAATAAAAAGCCACTTTTTACTTGCATCGACGGCTAATAAAACTATATTTGCACCAATAATGTGTATCTTTAACACTATAAAATAAGCATTCATTAAATAGCAAATAGTGGAAAGCTTATTTCATGCGTTTAAAGAGGTTTTTCAACCCCGTTCAAGTTTAACCAATGAAATAAAAATATCCGATGGGACGAGAATTAATGAACAACATTAGTGTAGATTGTGTAGTTTTTGGTTTTGATTCCGAACAGCTTAAAGTGCTACTTGTAGAGCGAACCATGAACGAAGCCAATTCCGATAAAATTCTTTTCACCGATCTTACACTTACCGGCTATCATATCTATAAAGATGAAGAATTGGACGAGGCTGCTGCAAGAATTGTCTTCGACCTAACCGGATTAAACAACCTGGTATTGGAACAATTTTACACCTTTGGAGCACTCGATCGGCTTGAGCATCCCAACGATCAGCTTTGGCTCGAACAATTTGGCGATGTTTTTAGTAAACGCGTAGTAACTGTAGGCTATTATTCGCTTTTGCCATCAACCGAAGTGCCCGTTATTCAAAAAGGAAGAAAAGTAGCCTGGTATCCGGTAAACGAAGTTCGTAACCTGGCTTACGATCACGAACAAATTTTAAAGAAAGCTCTGGAACATTTGCGCTATAAAGTACGTCATGAACCCATCGGTTTTGAATTACTGCCTGTTAAATTTACGCTTACGCAGATGCAAAAATTATACGAAGCCATACTGGGAACCCAATTCGACAAGCGAAATTTCAGAAAAAAAGTTTCACAAATGAATTATGTGGTTCCTTTAAAAGAAAAACAGATAGGCGTAGCACACAAACCGGCTCAATTATTTATGTTTAGTCGCGATGTGTATGATAAAACCCACAAAGAACGCTTCGACTTCTTTATTTAGCATTTATAAAAACCCTAAATATGACAACTATAGCGGGTGGTAAGTTATCTGTAAAGGAAAAGATTGGTTACGCCCTTGGCGATGGAGCCGCAAATATTGCCTGGCGTGGCGTATCCACTTTCTTATTGTTTTTTTATACCGATGTATTTGGCATTACTGCCGCAGCCGCCGGCCTGCTATTATTAGTTGCACGCTTTAGCGATGGAATCAGTGATGTTGCCATGGGAATTATTGGAGACCGAACCCAAACCAAATATGGGAAATTCCGCCCGTGGATACTTTGGACAGCCATTCCGCTTGCGGTAATTTTATCGTTGCTATTTACCACGCCCAACCTGAGTTACAGTGGTAAAATTATTTACGCCTACATCACTTATATTTTATTCACCCTTATATATACAGCCAATAACATTCCTTACGGAGCCTTAATGGCAGTTATGACCGGCGACAATAAAGAACGCACCAGCATTGGTTCGTACCGGATGGTTGGAGCTTTTACCGGTGGTATGTTAGTACAGGGAACTTTATTATTTCTCGTAGCTCATTTTGGAAATGTAAATCCAGCTATTGAAATAATAAGGCTGGACAAAAAAAAATATGAAGTAAGCGTTTCATCATCACAAACCGTACCCAATGCAAACATCAAAACCAAAGATGGCATTGCTAAATTTTATTGGTCGCAAAGTAACGAAAGCAAAAACGCTGAACCGGCTCCTTACATTAGCTTTTCTATGGAACCTGACAACACTTACACCTTTATTATTGAAGGCGAAGCCGATTTAACCCGGGATAAAATAAGCCTTATCAATCAAAAAAAAGGATATAGTTATTCCATTTATGTGCTTTCAATATTTCTGGCTTTATTTATGTTTGTAACCTTTGCCAGCACCAAAGAACGGGTACTCCCCCCCAAAACACAAACTACTAATCTTAAACAGGATTTAAGCGATTTAATAAGCAACAAACCCTGGCTGATTTTACTGGGAGTTGGCTTACTATGGACCATTTACAATTCCATGAAACAGGGCATGGTGATGTACTATTTCACCCTCTACCTGAACAACCAACTATTGGCAGCATCCTATCTGGTAGGATTAATGCTTGCTTCCATTGCCGGTGCCATGGCAACAGCTCCTTTGGGAAAGAAGCTTGGAAAACGAAAATTATTTATTTTTGCCTTATTATTTTCAGGCAGTGTAAACGCTTTGCTTATTTTTTGTGGGCCACAGGATATCAGTGCCATTTTCACTTTAGGAATTATCTCTGAATTTGGTGCGGCTATTTTCCCAACCCTGTTCTTTGCCATGCTTGGCGATGTGGCTGATTATTCCGAATTTGTAAACGCACGCAGGGCCACCGGCCTGGTGTATTCTGCCGGATCGTTTGTTACCAAATTCGGAGGTGGTCTGGCAGCAGCAATTATCGGTGTGGTTCTGGCTGCTTTTCATTATGACGGAATGGATGCAGGCACCATTGAAAATACTATTCCCGGAATAAAGATGTTGATGAGTTGGATTCCGGCATTGATAGCCCTGATGGCTGCCATCCTAATGACTATTTACCCGCTCACTCAGTCAAAACTCGATGAAATTACTGCTACGCTCGAAAACAGGCGTGTGCAAGAAAAACTTTTATAATAAGAATTAATCTACCGAACAGATAATAAAAATAACAACATACATGAAATACGGATATTTTGACGATAAAAACCGGGAGTACGTAATTACCAATCCGGCGACACCCTGGCCTTGGATCAATTATCTCGGAAACGAGGATTTTTTCTCGCTGATTTCGAATACTGCCGGGGGTTACAGCTTTTACAAAGATGCCAAATTTCGCCGCATAACACGCTACCGTTACAACAACGTCCCCATGGACAGCGGTGGACGGTATTTTTACATTAACGATGCCGGTACAGTATGGTCGCCCGGATGGAAACCTGTGAAAACACCGCTCGACCATTATGAGTGTCGCCATGGATTGAATTACACCAAGATTAAAGGTGCCAAAAACGGTATAACTGCCGAAACCCTGTTTTTTGTTCCCTTAAAAACCTGGGCCGAAGTGCAAAAACTTAGCCTGACCAACCATTCCGACCAGCTTAAAAAAATCAAACTATTCTCCTTTGTCGAATGGGCACTTTGGAATGCCGCCACCGATATGGAAAATTTTCAGCGCAACTTTTCAACCGGTGAAGTAGAAATTGATGGCCCAACGCTTTACCATAAAACCGAATACAAAGAACGCAGGAATCATTACGCCTACTATTCGGTGAATGCCCCCGTGCAGGGTTTTGACACCGACAGAGAATCGTTCTTTGGATTATACAACGGATTCAACGAACCCCAAACCGTATTTGAAGGCAAAGCCCGCATGAGCGTTGCCCATGGCTGGTCGCCCATTGCCTCACATTATCTTGAAGTGGAACTCAAACCCGGCGAGTCGAAAGATTTTATTTTTGTTTTGGGATATGTGGAAAACAACCACGATGAAAAATGGGAAGCCAAAGGAATAATTAACAAACAAAAAGCCAAAGCAACCCTGGCAAAATTTGATACCGCTGCTAAAGTTGACGCTGCACTTAGCGAATTGCATGCTTATTGGGACAAACTGCTGGGTAGTTATGTGTTAAATTCGGGCGACGAAAAACTGGACCGAATGGTAAATATATGGAATCAGTACCAATGCATGATAACCTTTAATTTCTCACGATCGGCCTCGTATTTTGAAAGCGGAATCGGCAGGGGAATGGGCTTCCGCGATTCGAACCAAGATTTGATTGGCTTTGTACATCAGATTCCGGAACGCGCCCGCGAACGGATTATCGATATTGCATCGACCCAATTCCCCGACGGCGGATGTTACCATCAATATCAGCCGCTGACCAAACGCGGAAACAACGATATTGGCGGTGGTTTTAACGACGACCCCATGTGGCTTATTCTGGGTACCGTAAGTTACCTGAAAGAAACCGGCGATTTTAGCATTCTCGACGAGATAGTGCCTTTTGATAACGACCCGGGCACGGCTCAAAGCCTTTTTCATCATTTAACGGTTTCGTTCAACCATGTAATAAATCACCTGGGGCCTCATGGCCTGCCACAGATTGGACGTGCCGACTGGAACGACTGCCTTAACCTGAACTGTTTCTCGACCGATCCCAACGAATCGTTTCAAACAACCGAAAATAAGACCGAAAACTCAAACGCTGAATCGTTGATGATTGCAGGCCTTTTTGTAGTTTACGGACAAGAATACATCGACCTCTGCCTCCACTTGGGAAAAACCGACGAGGCCAACCGCGCACAAAAACATGTGGACGCCATGATTGAAGCGGTAAAAATACACGGATGGGATGGCGAATGGTTTTTAAGGGCCTACGATTATTATGGAAATAAAATTGGAAGCAACGAAAACGAAGAAGGAAAAATATTTATTGAATCGAACGGATGGTGTGCCATGGCAGGCATTGGAAAAGAAGAAGGTTTGATTGCCAAAGCTATGGATTCGGTAAAAAAACACCTCGATTGCGAACACGGTATTGTATTAAACAATCCTCCATATTCCAAATACTACATTGAATACGGCGAAATATCGAGTTATCCGCAGGGATACAAAGAAAACGCGGGGATATTCTGCCACAACAACCCGTGGATAATGATTGGCGAAACCCTAATCGGAAATGGAAACCGTGCCTGGGAATACTATCAAAAAATTTGTCCCGCCTATCTTGAAGAAATTAGCGACTTACATAAAACCGAACCCTATGTGTATTCGCAAATGATTGCCGGGAAAGACGCTTTTAAACCGGGCGAAGCAAAAAACTCATGGCTCACCGGAACTGCAGCCTGGAATTATTACGCAATAACCCAGTATATTTTGGGAATTAAACCCAATTACAATGGCCTGCTTATCGATCCCTGCATACCAAATCACTGGGAGGGATTTAAAATTAGCCGCAATTTCAGGGGAAGCACATTCTGTATTGAAGTTGAAAACCCCAATCAGGTTTCAAAAGGCATTGCCACAATTACCGTTAACGGACAGGCTATTGCTGGAAACGAAATTCCGTTAAGCAAAGAAATAAAGAGCTACCAGGTGAAAGTGGTTATGGGATAAGACGGCTTAAAAAGATTTTTTTCCGGCCACAATGAACAGTGAAGAGTGAACGGTCTTTGGTCTTTGGTCTTAAGTCTATATTCTAATTTCAAACAGGTAGTAGGCAATCCACAGCATCAATTAAAAACAAGCCCTGGCAGGGCGAAACTTTTGTAGAACTAAAGAACCCCACCTAATAATGCGGTGCAGGTAGCATAAATACCATGGAATGGAAGCCATTTCTGCACCGCAGGTTACACAAGTGTTTATTAGAATCCAAATGTTAAAGAGATATTTTAATTACCTTCTCTTATTATTCCCGATTGAACCCTTTCCGGGTTCAGGGTTTTGGGCGGGCCATCTATCCGTAGGTTGCACCTACGGCTATTGTGATTCAACCCTGCGGGTTGGAAAGTCCAGCCCGGCAGTACGCAGCGGCAATGATAGAACAATAGTTACCAGGACACCCAATTAAGGGCTGCTGAAACTCCTTACACTTGTGCAGGTAGTATTTCCTTTGCGTCGCTGACCTCGATGCTTTCGGGGTTGCGGTAAAATAGAAAATCGTTGAAAAAATAATAGCTTAAACAAAAAACTCAGGGTTTTTATAGTGAATGATGGGGAGCAAAGGGTGTATTTTACAGTAAACTTTGCCTGTTTTTAAGTAAATTTGCCCAATTTTAGGCAAATTTCCCTGAATTTAGGCAATTTTGCCTGATTTTAGAGAAAAAGGTACGATTTAGGTACCTTTTGGTCTGATTTTTATACAAAAAGGTCACTTTTTTGCCCAAATTGGGATGAATTTAGAGTAAAAGCTATAGTTTTATACCAAAAGGGTTGTTTTTTTAATCCCTTAGCTATGTATTTTGCCCCTTTTCTGGCAGGGGTCTGACCGAAATAGCCAAACTATAGAGATATTTATTAACAAAAACCTAATTTGAGGGGTCAACATGCTCCGTTTTCCGACTCCGGCTCCGCATGCGAAACTTTACTTTTGGAACTCGGGTACCACAATTTTTAAAATAAGGGGGTGAGCATACGCCGGAATGTCAGGCTATTTTTACCTGGTTTTTGCTGTCCTGCCAGGGGGGTCAACATGGTCAAGAATATCCAGCTTGTAAATGTATTGTCTGGAATATGCTAATGAATGTAAATGAGAAAACTTAATATGATGTGAAAAAAAACGCAAACGGGAAAGTTATGCCCAAACTGAAGGAATGGTTTTTTATAGGCATGACTGTATCGGAAATCTCTGCTAAACCTGTTGGTTTATTCCAATGCATACCCGGTATTCCCGCATAA